>NZ_CP065581.1:0-600000 GCF_018389705.1 Mycoplasma mycoides subsp. capri
ATGAACGTAAACGATATTTTAAAAGAACTTAAACTAAGTTTAATGGCTAATAAAAATATTGATGAATCCGTGTATAACGACTATATAAAGACAATAAATATTCATAAAAAGGGGTTTTCTGATTATATTGTTGTTGTTAAATCACAATTTGGTTTGTTAGCTATAAAACAGTTTCGTCAAACTATTGAAAATGAGATAAAAAATATTTTAAAAGAGCCTGTAAATATTAGTTTTACATACGAACAAGAATATAAAAAACAACTAGAAAAAGATGAACTAATTAATAAAGATCATTCTGATATCATCACTAAAAAAGTTAAAAAAATTAATGAAAACACATTTGAAAATTTTGTAATCGGTGCAAGTAATGAACAAGCTTTTATAGCAGTTCAAACCGTAAGTAAAAACCCTGGAATTTCTTATAATCCATTGTTTATTTATGGTGAATCTGGAATGGGAAAAACTCATTTACTAAAGGCTGCAAAAAACTATATTGAATCTAATTTTTTTGATCTAAAAGTTAGTTATATGAGTGGTGATGAGTTTGCAAGAAAAGCAGTTGATATATTACAAAAAACTCATAAAGAGATTGAACAATTTAAAAATGAAGTATGTCAAAATGATGTATTAATTATTGATGATGTTCAGTTTTTAAGTTATAAAGAAAAAACTAATGAAATATTTTTTACTATTTTTAATAACTTTATAGAAAATGATAAACAATTGTTTTTTTCAAGTGATAAATCTCCTGAATTATTAAATGGTTTTGATAATAGATTAATTACTAGATTTAATATGGGGTTAAGTATTGCTATTCAAAAACTAGATAATAAAACAGCAACAGCTATCATTAAAAAAGAAATTAAAAATCAAAACATTAAATCAGAAGTAACTAGTGAAGCAATTAATTTTATTTCTAATTATTATTCAGATGATGTTAGAAAAATTAAAGGAAGCGTTTCAAGATTAAACTTTTGATCTCAACAAAATCCAGAAGAAAAAATTATTACTATAGAAATAATTTCTGATCTATTTAGAGATATACCTACTTCAAAATTAGGTATTTTAAATGTTAAAAAAATTAAAGAAGTTGTTAGTGAAAAATATGGTATTTCAGTTAATGCTATTGATGGAAAGGCTAGAAGTAAGTCGATTGTAACAGCAAGACATATAGCAATGTTTTTAACAAAAGAGATTTTAAATCACACTTTAGCTCAAATTGGAGAAGAATTTGGTGGTAGGGATCACACAACAGTTATTAATGCTGAAAGAAAAATAGAAACAATGTTAAAAAAAGATAAGCAATTAAAAAAGACTGTTGATATTTTGAAGAACAAAATTTTAACAAAATAATAAAAATAGCTATTTAAACCTAGGTTATTAACAGTTATCCACAAATTAACCTCATAATATTAATAATTTAGAAATAAATATTAGAAATAGTAATATATAACAAACCCAATTATTTTCTAAAATAAAGTAAAAACAATTTGTTTTTAAAAGGAGTAATTATGAATTTTTCAATAAATAGAATGATTTTATTAGATAATTTATCAAAAGCAGCTAAAGTAATTGATCCTAAAAACGTTAATCCTAGTTTAGCTGGTATTTATTTAAATGTTTTATCTGATCAAGTTCATATAATTGCAACTAGTGGAATTCTTTCATTTAAAAGTATTTTAAACAATCAAAATTCAGATTTAGAAGTTAAACAAGAAGGTAAAGTTTTATTAAAACCTAAATTTGTTTTAGAAATGTTAAGAAGACTAGATGATGAATTTGTAGTGTTTTCAATGGTTGAAGATAATGAATTAATTATTAAAACTGATAATTCAGATTTTAGTATTGGAGTTTTAAATTCAGAAGATTATCCTTTAATTGGGTTTAGAGAAAAAGGAATTGAATTTAATTTAAATCCTAAAGAAGTTAAAAAAACTATTTATCAAGTTTTTGTTTCAATGAATGAAAATAATAAAAAATTAATTCTTACAGGTTTAAATTTAAAACTAAATAATAATCAAGCAATTTTTTCAACAACTGATTCATTTAGAATTAGTCAAAAAATTTTAGAAATTCAAAGTGATAATAATGAAGATATTGACATAACAATTCCTTTTAAAACAGCTTTAGAATTACCTAAATTATTAGATAATGCTGAAAATTTAAAAATTATAATTGTTGAAGGATACATTACTTTTATAATTGATAATGTTATTTTTCAATCTAATTTAATTGATGGAAGATTTCCAAATGTTCAAATTGCTTTTCCAACAAAATTTGAAACTATTATTACAGTAAAGCAAAAATCAATTTTAAAAGTTTTATCAAGATTTGATCTAGTAGCAGATGATGGTTTACCAGCAATTGTAAATATTAAAGTTAATGAAGATAAAATTGAGTTTAAGAGTTTTATTTCAGAAGTTGGAAAGTATGAAGAAGACTTTGATGATTTTGTAATTGAAGGAAATAAAAGTTTATCAATTAGTTTTAATACAAGATTTTTAATTGATGCAATTAAAACTTTAAGTGAAGATAGAATTGAATTAAAACTAATTAATTCAACTAAACCAATTGTGATTAATAATGTTTATGATGAACACTTAAAACAAGTAATTCTTCCAACCTTTTTATCAAATTAGTCCACTTAGTGGATTTTTCTTTTTAAAATAAGTATTATGAGTAAAATTAAACAAATTATAATTGTTGAAGGCAAAACAGATTCTGATAAATTAAAACATATTTATGGAAATGATTTAAAAACTATTCAAACAAAAGGGTTAAGTTTAAATAAAAAGACTTTAGAAATGATTAAAGAATTTAATAATAAAACAGGAGTAATTATTTTTACTGATCCAGATGGAGCTGGTAAAAAAATAAGACAAACTATTATAGATTATTTAGATAATAAAGTTTTAAATGCTTTTATTAATAAAAATGATATAAGTAAAACTAGTAAAAAAGTTGGAATTGCTGAAGCTAGTGATGATGCTATTAAAAAGGCTTTAGATAATCTAATTATTTATGATAAAAATAATGTTTCTTTAAGTTGAACTGATTATATAAACAATGATTTTTATTTAAAATCAAATAGAATAGTTATTTGTAAATATTTTAATTTTGATAATAATATTAGTTCTAAAACTTTATTTAAATGATTAAACTGAATGAATGTTTCAATTGATGATATTAAAAAAATAATAGGTGAATAATGAAAGCTAAAAAATACTATGGACAAAACTTTATTTCAGATTTAAATTTAATTAATAGAATTGTTGATGTTTTAGATCAAAATAAAGATCAATTAATTATTGAAATTGGTCCAGGAAAAGGTGCTTTAACTAAAGAGTTAGTTAAAAGATTTGATAAAGTTGTAGTTATTGAAATAGATAAAGATATGGTTGAAATTTTAAAGACCAAATTTAATCATTCAAATCTAGAAATTATTCAAGCTGATGTTTTAGAAATTGATTTAAAACAACTAATAAGTAAGTATGATTATAAAAACATAAGTATTATTTCAAATACACCTTATTATATAACTAGTGAAATTTTATTTAAAACTTTACAAATTAGTGATTTACTTACAAAAGCTGTTTTTATGTTGCAAAAAGAAGTTGCTTTAAGAATTTGTAGTAATAAAAATGAAAATAATTATAATAACCTTTCTATTGCTTGCCAGTTTTATAGTCAAAGAAGCTTTGAGTTTGTAGTTAATAAAAAGATGTTTTATCCAATTCCTAAAGTTGATTCAGCAATTATTAGCTTAACTTTTAATGATATTTATAAAAAACAAGTTAATAATGATGAAAAGTTTATTGACTTTGTTAGATTACTTTTTAATAATAAAAGAAAGACTATTTTAAATAACTTAAATAATATTATTCAAAACAAAAATAAAGCATTAGAGTATTTAAATACGCTAAATATTAGTAGTAATTTAAGACCAGAACAACTAGATATCGACCAATATATAAAATTATTTAACCTAATCTATAATAGTAATTTTTAAATTTATATAATCTAAATGTAAATATTTTAGATATTAAAAAATGAGAGGTTCATATTATGATTAGAGATTTCAACAATCAAGAAGTAACCTTAGATGATCTAGAACAAAATAATAATAAAACTGATAAAAATAAACCTAAAGTTCAATTCTTAATGCGATTTTCTTTAGTTTTTTCAAACATTTCTACTCATATTTTTTTATTTGTCTTAATTGTTATTGCTAGTTTATTTTTTGGATTACGCTATACATATTACAATTACAAAGTAGACTTAATTACTAATGCTCATAAAATAAAACCATCAATTCCTAAACTAAAAGAAGTTTATAAAGAAGCTTTACAAGTAGTTGAAGAAGTTAAAAGAGAAACTGATAAAAACTCAAGCGATAGCTTAATTAATAAAATTGATGAAATAAAAACAATTGTTAAAGAAGTAACTGAATTTGCTAATGAGTTTAATGATAGAAGTAAAAAAGTAGAACCAAAAGTTAAAGAAGTAATAGAAGATGAAAAACAAGTAACTACTCATTTAGAGCAAATCACTAAAGAAATTGAAACTTTAAAAAGTACAGGAAATGGAATTGCAAATAGATTTAGAAGAAGTTTGGGATCTCCTTTTGGATTAGGAACTCTTGTAAATGGTGTAGACAATGATTTTAGATCTGTTAATGCATCTGTTACCAAAATTACCGATTTAGCAAAGAAATTATCTGAAGAAGGTAAAAAAATAACTGCTAATGTTGAAACTATTAAAAAAGAAGTAGATTATTTTTCAAAAAGAAGTGAAATACCTTTAAGAGATATTGAAAAATTAAAAGAAATTTATAGACAAAAATTTCCTTTATTTGAAAGAAATAATAAAAGACTTCAAGAAATTTGAAGTAAATTGATGGGTATTTTTAACCAATTTACTGTAGAAAAAACTCAAAGTAATTACTATAACCATCTAATTTATATATTGTTATTCTTAATAATTGACTCAATAATTCTTCTAGTTCTTACTTATATGTCAATGATTAGTAAAACAATGAAAAAAATCTTATTATTCTACATATTTGGAATTTTAAGTTTTAATCCATTTGTGTGAGTTTCAGTAGTTATAAGTTTTCTTTCAAGACCTATAAAAAACAGAAAGAGAAAGTTTAGTTAAATAGATTTTTAATAATAATATATTCTATTAAAAGTGTTAGTTTAATAAATTAAAAAATAGGTATTGTATTTTTATAGATTGTTGATATATTTAATATATGTAAAAAGATAAATAATTAGAGTTGGTGGTTATCTTTTTACATCGATACATTCATATTAGATGAACAAATCCCTTAATTCATAGAAATTTTTTCCAATTTTAAAAACTTTCTAATGCCCTATGTCAAGCAATTGATATAGGGTTTTATTTTGCTTTTTGAAACTAGACTTTTAGCTAAATTTAAATAGGTTTTTAAGGTATAATTATATTATTGTAAAAGAGCTTTTTATTATGCAAAATTGGTGAGAGGGTGGAATAAATGTCACAAGAATATAGTGCAGAATCGATTAAAGTTTTAAAAGGTTTAGAAGCTGTTAGAACACGTCCTGGAATGTATATTGGATCAACTTCAAAAACAGGTTTGCATCATTTAGTATGAGAAATTTTAGATAACTCAATTGATGAAGCAATGGCTGGATATGCTAATTTAATTAATGTAACAATTACAAAAGAAAATGAAGTTATTGTTCAAGATAACGGAAGAGGAATTCCAGTTGGTATTAATTCAGATACTAAAAAATCTGCATTAAGTTTAGTTTTTACTCAATTGCATGCTGGTGGAAAATTTGATTCAGAAAGTTATAAGATTTCTGGTGGTCTTCACGGGGTTGGAGCTAGTGTTGTTAATGCTTTATCTTTATATGTTGAAGTTGAAGTTTATAGAAACAATATTCACTATCATCAATTATTTAGTGAAGGTGGAACTAAAGAATCAGAACTACAACAACTAGGTCACACCGATTTAAGAGGAACAAAAGTTAAATTCAAACCAGATCCAGAGATTTTTAAAGAAACTGTAGTATTTGATTATGAAATTATTAAAAATAAAGTTAAACAATTAGCTTTTTTAAATAAAGGTTTAAAAATTACTTTAACTGATGAAAGAATAGAAAAAACAGTTGAATATTTATTTTTAAATGGAATTTTAGACTATATTAAAGAAAAAAATGAAAATAAAAATAAAATAAATCCAAATATTTTTTATGTAGATTCAAAATATGAAGACATTGAAGTTGAAATGGCACTTCAATATAATTCTGATTATCAAGAAAATATCATTACTTTTGTAAATAATATTAATACTCATGAGGGTGGAACTCATGAAGATGGTCTAAAACAAGCTTTAATTAGAGATATTAACAGATATGCTGATACAGTAATAAAAAATAACAAAACTCCTTCTAAATTTTCTTGAGACGATATTAAAGAAGGTATGATGTGTATTTTATCAGTTAGACATACAGATCCACAATATGAAGGACAAACTAAAACTAAACTATCTAACCCTGATGCAAAAGAAGCAGTTAATATAATTATTGGAAATGCTTTTGAAGAATTCTTATTAAAATCACCAGAAGATGCTAAAGCTATTTTAGATAAAAATGTTAATGCTCAAAAAGCAAGAATTGCAGCTCAAAAAGCAAGAGAAGAAACTAGAAGAAAATCTGCATTAGATTCGTTCTCATTACCAGGTAAGTTAGCAGATTGTGAAACTAAAGATTCAAGCATAGCTGAACTTTATTTAGTTGAGGGAGATTCAGCTGGTGGTAGTGCTAAAACTGGAAGAAATAGAAAATTCCAAGCTATTTTACCTTTAAGAGGTAAAGTATTAAATGTTGAAAGAGTAACTGAAGCTAGAGCTTTTTCAAACAATGAAATTAAATCAATTATTACAGCTGTTGGTACTGGAATAAAAGAAGAATTAGATCTATCTAAATTAAGATATAAAAAGATAGTTATTATGACTGATGCCGATGTTGATGGTGCTCACATTAGAACATTACTATTAACATTCTTTTATAGATATATGAAACCATTGGTTGCTAATGGTCATATTTATATTGCTCAACCCCCTTTATATAAAATTGAAGCAGGTAAAAAAATAGCTTATGCATATACCGATAGTCAATTAGATGAACTAAAAAACAATGAATTTAATAATTTAAAATACACAATCCAACGTTATAAAGGGCTTGGAGAAATGGATCCACTACAATTATGAGAAACTACAATGGATCCACAACAAAGAACTATGTTACAAATTTCACTTGAAGATGCTACTTTAGCAAATGAAGTATTTTCAGATTTAATGGGTGAAGATCCTGAATTAAGAAAAATTTATATTCAAGATAATGCTAAATTTGTTGAAAATATAGACTTTTAGAAAGGTAGAAAAATTATGAATAATGAAAATAACAACAATGATTCTTTAAATGAAAATCAAGATCATTATCATGGTAAAATTTCTCCTATTGATATTTCAACAGAAGTTAGAAAAGATTTCTTAGAATATGCAATGAGTGTTATTGTAAGCCGTGCTTTACCTGATTTAAAAGATGGATTAAAACCAGTTCATAGACGTATTATTTATGCAATGAACGATTTAGGAATTACTTCAGATAAACCACACAAAAAATCTGCTCGTATAGTTGGAGAAGTAATTGGTAAGTACCACCCACATGGAGATAGTGCTGTTTATGAAACTATGGTAAGAATGGCTCAAGAGTTTTCTTATCGTTATCCTTTAATAGATGGTCATGGTAACTTTGGTTCAATTGATGGTGATGGTGCAGCTGCAATGCGTTATACTGAAGCAAGATTAGCTAAAATATCAAATTATCTAATAAAAGATATTGATATGGATACAGTACCATTTATTGATAATTATGATGCTAGTGAACGTGAACCTGCTTATTTAACAGGTTATTTACCAAACCTTTTAGTTAATGGAACTATGGGTATTGCAGTTGGAATGGCAACTTCAATTCCACCACATAATTTAAAAGAAGTAGTTAGTGCTATTAATGCTTATATTGATAATAATGATATTACTATTGATGAAATTTTAGACAATCATATTTTAGGTCCTGATTTTCCAACTGGTGCTTTAATGACTAATGGATCAAAAATGCGTGAAGGTTATAAAACAGGACGAGGTAGTGTTATTATTAGAGCAAAAATTGATTTTGAAGAAAGTAAAAAACACGATAGATTTGTAGTTACTGAAATTCCATACCAAACTAATAAAGCTAAAATTATTGAAAAAATAGCTGAATTAGTTAAAGACAAAACTATTGAAGGTATTTTTGATATTAGAGATGAATCAAATTATGAAGGTATTAGAATCATTATTGAATTAAAAAAAGATGCTAATCCTGATGTTGTTTTATCTAAACTTTATAAATACACTGCTTTACAATCAAGTTTTTCAATTAATCTATTAACTTTAAATAATAATTTACCTGTTTTATTAGACTTAAAAACTATTATTAAAAACTATGTTGAGTTTCAAGTTAGTGTTATTATAAAACGTTCTATTTTTGAAAAAAATAAATTAACTAAGCGTTATCATATTTTAGAAGCTTTACATATTGCTTTAGATAATGTTGATGATGTAATTAATATTATTAAAAATTCTAAAACTAGTGAAGAAGCCAAAGTTCAATTAACTAATAAATATAACTTTGATGAAGAACAAAATAAAGCTATTTTAGATATGCGTTTACAAAGATTAGTTGGTTTAGAAAGAGATAAAATCACTTTAGAAATGACTAATATAAAAGAACGTTTAACTTATTTAGATGTTTTAATTAATACAAAAGAAGAACAAGATAATGTTTTAAAAAATCAATTAAATGAAATAGCTGACAAGTTTGGAGATAATAGAAGAACAGAATTAATTGATGAAGAATTGATTAATATTGAAGATGAAGAATTGATTCCTGATCTAAAATGAATGATTCTATTATCTCAAGAAGGTTATATTAGAAGAATTAATCCTGATGAGTTTAGAATTCAAAAACGCGGTGGACGTGGAGTTAGTGTTAATGCAGAACCAAGTGATCCTATTGATATAGCAACAATGGGAAAAGCTAAGGATTGAGTATTATTTTTTACTAATTCAGGAAAAGTTTATAGAACTAAGTTATATAACATCAGAAGTTATTCAAGAACAGCAAGAGGATTACCAATTGTTAACTTTTTAAATGACTTAACTAGTGAAGATAAAATTACAGCTATTTTACCTTTAAGAAACAATAAAGAAAAATTTAATTATTTAACTTTTGTTACTCAAAAAGGAATGATTAAAAGAACTAAAATTTCTGAATTTGAAAACATTAATAGAAATGGTAAAAAAGCAATTAATTTAAGAGATAATGATCAACTAGTTTCAGTATTTGCAACAACTGGACAAGATACTGTATTTATTGCTAATGAGTCTGGAAAAGTAATTAGAATTAAAGAAAGCGTAGTTAATCCACAATCTAGAGTTGGTGGAGGAGTTAAAGCATTAAAACTAGAAGATAATGATGTTGTAGTTGGAGCAATTAGTTCATTTAAATTAACTCATATTACTACTGTTTCAAATAAAGGTTTATTTAAAAAGACACCAATTGATGATTATAGAATTAGTGGAAGAAATGGTAAAGGTATAAAAGTAATGAACTTAAACCAAAGAACTGGTAAGTTCAAAGCTATTATTGGAGCTAGAGAAACTGATTTAATTATGATCATTTCAAGTGATGGTAACTTAATTAAAACAAAAGTTTCAAATATTCCTTCACTTTCAAGAAATGCTAGTGGAGTTAAAGCAATTAGATTAACAGATAATCAAGAAATCAATGCAATTACTTTAGAATATCGTAAACATGGTCTTGAAAATGAAGATTTTGAAGAAGACTAAAATATAACAAAAAAATCGGGAAATCCCGATTTTTTATTATTAAATTTATAGCTATCTTTTTGCTTTATCAAAAGGTACACCAACTGCGGCTGGTGCTCTTGATGTCTTACTAAATGCAACCATAGCTAGTATTGTTAAAACAAATGGTAAAGTGTTAAATAAAGTTGAAATTGCTTGAATTGTTTTATTTGTTGAAAGTGTTCCTATTTGTTGACCTAAAGCAAATAGTCATGAAAATATAATCGAACCAATTACAATAAAACTAATTCTTCATTGTCCAAATATCATAATTGCAATTCCTAAAAATCCATATCCTAACATATTTCCACTAAATAAACCACCACCACTAACTGCAGTTACAACAAATACTCCACCACCAACTCCAGCTAAAAACCCTGATAATATTACTGCTAGATATCTATATTTAGTTACACTAATTCCAGCAGCGTCAATTGCATTAGGATTTTCACCAACCATTGCATATCTCATTCCTTGTTTTGTATATTTAAAAAATACAAATAAACCAATTGCTAGAATAATTGCAATAATTGTTCAAATTGGAAGCATACTTGCAACTTGTTGTGTTTTACCATTAACTACTTTAGTAATATTAATAACATCTATTGATGAATATCCGCTTGCAATAACTTGAGATTGTTTTCCAAATCAATTTGATGTTGATAAGAAAATTCCTAATCCTAAAGCTAAAATATTAATTGCTGTTCCTGAAATAATTTGATTTGCTTTTAATGTAATTGCTGGAAAAGCATGTAATAAAGCAAATACAGCTGTAATTACACCAGCCAATAAAACTATTGGAATTTGAGTATAATTACTCTTATTATCATTTGATGTAAGATATGTTCCTAAAATTGAAACAACAAGTGCTCCAATAATCATCATACCTTCAACTGCAATATTAACTACTCCTGCTTTTTCACTAACAAGTGATGATAAAGAAGCAAATAATAAGACACCAACCAAGGCTAATGCTCAAGTTAAAATACTAGTATTAAATAAAATTGTCATTATTTAGTCTCCTTTAACATTGTGTTTGTTAAATTTAGAATTTTTAAATTAGTTTGTTCTTTTAAAGACTTTTCTAAATTAAATAAATTTTCTAAATCAGCTAGATTTTTTCTTGGTGCTTTTTTTATTATTTGTTCGTAGTTATTTTTTTCATCTTGTACAACTTGTTTAGCTTGACTAATTCATTGTTGATATTTATCAATTAGTTCTTGTTCTTCAACTCTTGTAATAACATAACTAATTTGTTTTTTAAGATTAGTAATTAGTTTAAAAGTAGTTAAACTGATTTTTGATTTTTGTTTAATATGTTCTGGTGCATCATATTCACTAATTATATTTTGTGTTAAAACTTCATCAATTTTAGATTTAATTTCTAAAGCATTTTTTAAAGTTTTTTGATTAGATTTAATTGCTTGTTTGTTAAGATTTAAATCTAAATTATCTGTAATTAAAGTTTTTAAATCATTTAATAAGCTAACTGCTTTATTAACATCACTTTGAGAAAGATTCATATCAATTGCTTGTAAACGCTTTTGTTTTAATACGAGTGCAGCTTTTTTAGATTCTTTAAAGCGATCTTTTTCTTTATTTAAATAATTATTGTATTGATGTAAAATGTCTTGTAATTGAACTTGTTCTTGTTTAACTATATTTTTTTGATTTTTATATTTATTTTTTTGTTCTAAAATTTTAGCATTAGCTTGTTTTTTTACAACTTTTATTTGTTCTTTAAGTTGCTTAATTTTTTCAAGTTTTTCAGAATTATTAGTTTGAGTTGAACTTTTATTTAAATTAGATATTTGTTTTTCTAATCTTAGTTCTGATTTAATGTTTTTGATTTGTTCTTTAAGTTGAGCAATAGTTTTTAGTTTGTTTGCTTTAATTTCAATAATATTGTTGTGAGAATCAAATTTATAAGTAATAATTCCTATTTGACTTTCTTTAAAGACTTTAATTTGTTGAATTTTTAATCTATGTGTTTTTTTAGCTTGTTTGATGTTTGTTTGATATTCATTTAGAATGCTTGAAATTATTTTTTGTATTTTATATTTGTGATCAGCTAGTTCTAAATCAAGATCGCGTAAATTTTGAATATATTTAGAAGCTAGTAAGTTAACTTGTTTATTTAAATCATTTTTTAATCCATTAACATTAAGTGAATTTTTATCTTGATCAACAAATTTTTTAATTTCATCAATTTTAGATTTAACTAAATAAATTGATTGTTTTAAATCATTTTTTAATTCTATTTTAATGTTTTTTCTACCATTTCAAAATAGGTGAGGATTTGAAGTTTTATTTGTTATTTGATTTTGTTTAGTATAAATTTGATATTTATTATTAACTTCTTGTTTGTATTCTTTTGTAAAAATTAAAAAGATTTTTTTAAGTCTTAGTTTAAAAGTATATAGTTTTAATTTTCAATAAATTTCTCTATTAACTTTTGAAGTATATAGATTGTATTTATTTTTTAGTAATTCTCAAGGTTTAAAAGCAATAAACACTGAAACAATAGCTGTAAAGTAAATTAAAATTCCAGAAATTAAACCACTAATTTGAGTTGAAATACTATAAAGAGATGAAATAGGACCACCACCAGTTTTAATAATTGCTCATAACCAACCAATAGCAATAATTCCTATTGGATTATTAAATGCAACTAGTGAAACTGCAATTGCATCAAATCCTAAAGTAGGTAAACTATTTGAAGCAAAGAAGTTGTTTGGAGAAACTGTAAACATTGATAAAAATCCAGCTATTCCAGCAACAGCTCCAGATAAAGTTAGTGATGCTATGATTTGTCTTTTAACATTAATTCCAATATATTTTGATCCTGTTATTGATGGTCCAACTGCTTTTAATTTAAACCCTAAAACTGTTTTTGAAAATAATATTCAAATAATAACTACACAAATTAAAGCAATTAATAAAGGAATAATTACTGTATTTGATCCAATACTTAATTGGTCTGATGGAATATTTTTTGAAGTATAAGATAATCCTGAAGAAAAATCTTGATATCTTCCAAAAAATCATTTAAATATATAAAACACTGATCAGTTTAATAATATAGTTGAAACAACTTCATGTATGTTAAATAAAGCTTTTAATATACCTGCAATAAAAGCAATAAATGCAGCTGATATTATACAAGTTATTAACATTAAAATAATCATAAATGGAGTTATAGAACTAGCATCTTTTCCACTTATAGAAAAAAATACAATTGTAGCAACACTTGTTGCAGTTAGTATTTGACCTGATGCTCCAATATTAAACACTCCTGCTTTAAAAGCAATTGCCATTGATAATCCAGCAACAATATATACAGCCATTCAGTTTAAACTAATTTGATAAAAGTTCTTATCAAAATTAATTCCAAATAAAAGTGCAAAATATGTAAATGGATTAATATTTAAAAATGATAAGAAAATACCTGAAACTATAAACCCAACAATAATTGAAAAAATAGAACCTTTAATGTATTTTAGTTTAGTTTTTGTAGAATCTGAACCAAATAAATATTTAGATTTTTTAGATAATGTTCAAAATATTTTAGATTGCATTAGTTTTCATCTCCTTTCTATTTTTTGTTGTTTTAGTAACTTGATTTTGTTTAATTTGTTCTAAAGTTTGACCAATCATTAAAGCTCCGATTTCTTCTTTTTTAGCTTTTTTAGCAGGTAATTCACCGATTAGTTTTCCATCATTAATAACAACTATTCTATCTGCTAGAGCAATTACTTCATTTAAATCATAAGAAACTAGTAAAATAGCTCTACCTTTTTCTTTTTCTTTTAAAATGTGAGAATGAACATTTTCTATAGCTCCAACATCAAGTCCTCTAGTAGGTTGAACAACTATTAATAAATCATGATCTTTTTTAATTTCTCTTCCTACAATAGCTTTTTGTTGATTACCACCAGATAATCCTCTTGCTATTGCAGTACCATTTCTAGAACCTCTTATATCAAATTCTTTAATAATTAATTGAGCATATCTAGAAATTGCTTTTTTGTTTATAAATCCAAATTGTGAAAACGGTTTTTTATCTATTTCTTGACTTACAATATTTTCTTCAACTGAAAAGTCTAATAACATACCATATTTATGGCGATCTTCTGGAATATGACTCATTCCCATGTCATATCTTGTTTTAATATTACTATTAACAATGTTTATCTTTTTATAAACAATACCACCACTAACTGGTTTAACTAATCCTGTTATTGCTTGAATTAATTCACGTTGGCCATTTCCTTCAACTCCAGCAACAGCTACAATTTCTCCCGGTCTAACTTTTATATTAAAAGTTTCTAGTCCATAAACTTTATGATTTGTATCTTTTTTAACTATTAAATTAATTACATCTAATATAGGTTCATCAGATAAGGGTTTTTTATATTTGTTTTTAACTTCAACAAGTTTTCTACCAACCATTGCTTCAGCGATTTCATTCCCACTAACCATTGAAACATCTAAATCTACAATCTTTTTACCTAATCTAATAACAGTAGCAACATTAGCAACTTGTTTTATTTCATCCATTTTATGTGAAATAAAAATTATTGTTTTTCCTGCTTTTTGTAGGTTTTTCATAATCTGTAAAAGACTTTGAATTTGTTGAGGAGTTAAAACTGCAGTAGGTTCATCAAAAACTAAGATATCTGCTTTTCTATATAAAACTTTTAAAATTTCTACACGTTGTTGCAAACCAACTGAAATATCTTGAATTTTTGCATCTAAATCAACATATAAATCGTATTTATTCATTATGTCAATTAATTCTGCTCGCATTTTAGTTTTATTTAAAAATATATTTGATTTTGTTTGTTCAACACCTAATATAATATTTTCTAAAACTGTATTGACTTCAACTAGTTTAAAATGTTGGTGAACCATACCAATACCTAGTTTATTTGCTTTAATTGGATTTGAAATAATTTCTTCTTTGCCATTAACTTTAATTGTTCCAGAAGTTGGCTGGTATAAACCAAATAGAATTGACATTAATGTAGATTTACCAGCTCCATTTTCACCAACAAGAGCGTGTATATCACCTTTTTTAACTTTAATTGTTATATCATCATTAGCAACAATAGCACCATTTAAAAACGTCTTAGTAATATTTTGCATTTCAATAGCATAATCAATTTTTTGTTCTTTATTCATAGTTATGCTCCTTATTTTTTAGTAGATTGAATTAACATTTCTCAATAGTTTTTTATTCCTGCTATACCATTATTATTTAATGTTAATTTTTCTCATTCTTCATCTTTAATGCTTTTTGAAATTGATTCTAATGCTTTATCTAATGATGTTTTTGTTAAGTATTGTTTAAAAGTTTCACCTGATTTAAGTAGTGTTTCTTTAAGATTTTTTTCTATTTCTTTTGCTTTATCTTTTGAATAATCAATAGATTCAACTGATAAGTTAGCAGCATTTGTTAAAGAACCATTAACTTTTTCAATACTTCATTTAGTGTCTGCTTTTCTTGATGATGAAATAGATCAATCTGCTTGTTCTCCAACTAAAGTTGTTCCGTCTTTAATTTCTTTTTCATGTTTTGATGTATATGTTTTATCTTTAATAGTAGCTTTTTGTAGTGATCTTGCTCTATTTAAAGCATAAACTGAAGCTGAAACAATGTTTTTCTTTGCACTTGTAATAAATCTAGTTTCATTACCTTTTTTAGAAGAACCAACACTTGTAACTTGATCAGTATCAACACCAATAACATAAGGTTTATGACCAGTTGATTCTAAAACATCATTAATTTGAGGTCCAGCAACTGGAAAAATAATATCAGCTTGATTTTTAATTAAAGAATCAACTATTCCTGATTTTTTAGCTCCACCAACGTCAAATCCTTTTGAAAATCAAGAACTTTCATTAACATCATTTAGTTTTTCAACTTCAGCTTTTGATCCTAAATTAGCATAATAAACTGGTTTTAGTTTATATTTAACTGTTTGTTTTTTATTATCTGTTAATTCAATTTCTTTTCCTGCAAATTTATTATTATAAACATGCATTGCAGCAAGTAATCCTCACATATAATTATCAACAGCATTTTTGTTAGTAATTCCACCAAACATACCTATTGATATGTATTTATTACCTGTTGTTGAACCTTGTAAGACCATATCAGTTTTAGAATTTGATGCATCAATGGCTTCTTTTGAAAATTCACCACTATTTAAACTAGTCATTTTGGGGAGATTTGCTCACATTATTGCATCTCAACCCGCATTAAATCCAGCTAGTTCTGAATTAAAAATAACTGAAATAACATTATCTTTTTTATATTGTGCATCTAAAAAGACAACAGTTTTATTACCAGCTTTTTTCATTCTATCAGCAGCATAATCAACTGCTCCTAAATGACCAAATGCAGCTAGTAATAATGCATCTGCCTTTTTATAGATTGCTGTATTATAAGAAGTTCTAAAAGCATCAATTGTATGATCGGGCGTTTCTACATAGTTGTTACTATTTTGTTTTGCATATTCATAATCTTCATTTATGAACATATGTTGTTTTTCATCTCATTTAGTGTGCCCACCAATTGAACTTTTGTAATTAAATTGTCTTGCTTCTAATTCATTTTTAATATCAAAATTACTATGAATTTGAGACCCATATTTAATTACACCTTCTCAAGAACTTTCATTAAAAGTTTTATCTCTAATGTTACCTCCATCAGTAACAACTAAAACTCTTTGGCCTAAAATTCCTTCAGCAAAAGTTGGAACTTTACATGAAATCACCATTGAAACTGAACCACTAATTCCAATGAATGTTGTTAAAACTGTTAAAAGCTTTTTCATTAATAACCCCCTTAAATATATTTAAATAAAAAAACTAATGTAAATATTTTTTTTGTATAGATTAGTATTTCAATTTAGATTATTTTTTGTTGTTAATAGAATTATTTAAAACTTTGTGATCTAGTTATAAATCTTTTTAAATAAGTTTTAAAAGATCAAAAAAATCTCAGAAAAAGTCTGAGATTTTTATTCTTTAATTCTATTAAAAATTACCTTTTTATCATTTAATTTATTGAATTTAATATTAGAAAAACTCTTAAGATTTTCAAAGTCAATTTGAACGTTTTCTAATCCAGATTGTTCGATCATATCTTTATATGAATCAACTAAAACTGGTTTTAATAAATAAGAAATGATTGCAATATTTCTTTGTAAAGTAGCTAAAACAGTTTTTAGCTCTTCAATTTTGTTTTCTTTTTCTAAATTTCAAGGTGCTTTAGTTTCAATATATTTATTACATGCATTAGATAATTCTAAAACCACTTTAATAGCTTCACTAATTTTATATTGGTCCATATTAAAAATATAGTTATCAATTGTTTTGATACCTAAATCAATTAATTCTTGATCATAATTAATATTATTTAAATCAATATATCCATTAAAATATTTACTAATCATGTTATGAGTTCTACTTATTAAATTACCTACATTATTAGCTAAATGAGCATTAAATGATTCAATAAATAATTCAAGACTAAAATTACCATCTTTTTCAGTTGGTAGATCATTTGCTATATAAAATCTTAAAGCATCAGCTGAATATAATTCAATAATTTTAACTGGATCAATTACATTTCCTAAAGATTTACTCATTTTAGTATTTTTATTTAAAATTCATCCGTGACCTAGTAAATGTGTGGGTTGTTTTAAATTTAAAGCTTCTAACATTACTGGTCAATAAATTGAGTGAAACCTAATAATTTCTTTTCCAGCTAATTGTAAAATTTCACAATCATCATTTTGTCAAAACTTTTTAAACAATGAGTCATCTTCTTGAAGATATCCTAAAGCTGTTATATAGTTACTTAAAGCATCTAATCAAACATAAATTATATGTCTTTGATCTTCAGTAATTGGAATACCTCACTTAAAACTTACTCTAGTTACTGATAAATCTTTTAATCCTGGTTCAACAAAATTTTTTAACATCTCATTTCTTCTATATTCAGGAATTAAGAAGTCTGATTTTAAAACATTTTGCACAAATTCTTGAAACTGACTAACTTTTAAAAAGTAAGTATCTTCATTAACTAATTGTGGTTTTGTGTTTGAAATTTTACATAATCCATTTTCATCAATTTGTTCATTAGTTAAAAACTCTTCACAACTAACACAATATATTCCTTCATATTGTCCTTTATAGATATATCCTTTTTCTAATAAAATAGTGAAGATTTTTTGAACTGCTTTTTCATGATAATCATCTGTAGTTCTAATGAATTTATCATAATTAATATTTAATTTAGTTCATAAATCTTTAAAAGCTTGTACTTTAGGGTTTAGATATTCTAGTGGTGTTAGATTAGCTTCTTTTGCTTTGTTTTCAATCTTTTGACCATGTTCATCACTACCTGTTAAAAAGAAAGTCTCATAGCCTTGTTCTTTTTTATATCTATTTAAAATATCAGCTAGTGTTGTTGTATAAGCATGACCTAGATGTAAATTACCACTAGGATAATAAATTGGTGTGGTTATATAAAATTTCTTTGACATATTATCCTTTCATAAGTATTATTTTACCAAGAATATCTTTTATATATTTTTATATATTTCAACCTGTTTAAAATATATTGTAAGTAATTAATATTTAAAGTATGAAAAATTAAGTTTTTTTGATAAATTATGTACTAATTTTAGATATTTTAGCTATGTTGTTATAATATTTTCGAAAAAATTTTGTAGGTATATTATTATGAAAAAAGCGACTAAATTATTATTATCTATTTTACCAATATCATCAATTAGTTTTTTAAGTGTAATTTCATGTTCAACAACAAATTCAAATGCAAAACAACCAGATAAAAAGCCTGAAAAACCAAATGAAAAAGACCCAATAATTCCTAAAAAACCAGATGATAAAAAACCTAATAATAAACCTGATTCAAATATTCCAAGTGAAAATAAAGACCCATCTAAACCCGATAAAACTCCAAATACTTCAGATACTAACCCAAAACAACCTGAAGAAGATTCTAAAAAACCTGATGAACAGCCACATGGTGATCATCCTAATAATAATCACCCACATAATAATCAACCTGCTGACCAACCTGAAGTTAATAAAGTGGATTTCTATGACTTAGATAAAATCAAAACTGAGCTATCATATAAATCTATTAAGTTATATGCAGATAAAGATCCTAGATCAGCATGATTTGATTTAAAGAATGATTTAAATACCTTTTCTAATCTTTTATATAGAGAATATGAAAATATAAAAAATAAATATACCTTAAGTTTTGAAGATGATATTCCTGTATTTAATTTTGCAAAAGGTTTAATTGATAAAGTTAAAGTTAAGTTTACTAAAAACAATGAACACAAAGTAATTTCATTCACTTTAATGGGGTTTAAAACAAGCGAAAAAGTAATTAACAATAAAGAGAGATACATAAAAGAAAAATCCGAATTAAATAGTAAATTTAAAGGCTTATATCCTTCATTAGTTGCTTTTATGTTAATGTATGCTGAAGATTCACAAAGTTATAAATCACTAGAACAAAAAGGAAAAACAGTAGGTTTTGATGAATTGAATTATCCAAATAATGATTTGTTTGGAAGTGATTATCAGGGAATTAATCAAGTAACTAAGAAGTTGTTACTAAATTATGATTATGAATTATCTAAACTTTATAAAGATAAAATAACTGAAGTTAAATATGATGATATAAATGGAACATTAGGACTTAAAATTGAAATTTCAAATATAGAGAATAATCCAAAAACCGAAAAAGAAAGCGTTTTAATAAAAGAATTTAATATTAAAGGTTTTAGAAGTATAGATTTTAAAAATGAAGATAAAAATGTTTTATCTTTTATATTGTTGCAAAATAGTTTAAAAGAAATGGTACAAAAAGGAAGTTTGAAAAAAACTATAGAATTACTAAAACCATATGATCAATATGGAGTAAAAATACCACTTGAACAAACTACTGGTACGGGTTTAAAAGATGAAATATTTAAATACTTATTAATAAATATATTTGACAATTCTTATCATATTTATAATTCTACTCAATCATTGAGTCTTTTAAATAACAGCAAAAATGATAATAAATCAATATTGGGTCTAGCTGGACATATGTCAATTTATCCATTTCATACCAGAATTACAAAAGAATCTATTGATAATATTTTTATAACAATCAATAAAGAAGAGGATAATAAAATTAAAGTTATACTTGATTTTGAAATTAAAATCCCTATTTATTCAGTTGGATATAGTGATTTAAAATCTCCTGGAACAGGTGCTTCAACTCCATTGGTACTAAAAATAAATTCTACTGCTTTAATTGATTAATTTGTATAAGTTAAAGTGAGGATATAATTATGAAAAAAGCAACTAAATTATTATTATCTATTTTACCAATTTCATCAATTAGTCTTTTAAGTGTAATTTCATGTTCAACAAGAAATTCAAATAATATGGAATCTGATAAAACTCCAAAAATGCCTGAAAATGATTCAACTAAACCTAGTGAAGATCCTAAAAAACCCGAAGAAAATCAACTTAAAAAACCAGATGAACAACCTCAAGGTGATGATTCTAATAATAATGTTCAACCACATAATGATCAACCTGCTGATCAACCTGAGACTCATATAGTGAATTTTTCTGATGTAGATAAACTGCCAAGAGAAATTTCATTAGAACATTTTACTAATTACAAAAATAAGCCTTTAGAATCGGCTTGATCAGATTTGCAAAAGGATAGCACCGTTTTTAGTCATATTCTTTTTAAAAATCTTAAAGGATATAAAATTAGTTTTGAAAACACAAGTGCTGTTAAATTTGATCATTCAAAGGGTGTTATTGGTAATGTAAAAATTAAATTTACAAAAGAAGGTAAAACCATAACACGTGTGTTTATGTTTACTGGTCTTAAGAAAAATGAAGAGATAAAACCAAATCAACCAAAGAACAATAAAGATAATTATATAAAACCAAGATCTGTAGATAATAGATTATCTGGTCTTTTTCCTTCATTACTAGCTTATATGTTATTATTTGTTGAAGATAATAAAAAATATGAAGAAATTCAATGAAATAAAAATTCAATAAACTTTGACCAATTAAAAAATAAAAATACTAACTTCTTTGATGAAAGTTTTGTTGGCTTTAATGTAGGGACAAAAGAATTGCTATTTGAATATAATGAAAATGATAGAACTAAATATGAAGATAAAATAACAAGTGCAAAATATGATGATATTAATGGTGAACTTGGTTTAGAAGTAGAAATTAAAAATAGAAAAGATAGCAACTTAAGTGAACCAGGTATAACAAAAGTATTTAATTTTAAGGGCTTTAGAAAAACTAACTTTAATAATCAAGATGATAATGTTTTATCTTTATCATTACTACCAAGTGATTTAAAAGATCTTGCTACTAAAGGTTCTTTAAAATCAGATATTAATAAGGCAATAGAATCTAAAGAATTTAGTAAGAAGATATCTATTTCAAACAATGATTTTATAAAAAATGAATTATTTAAAAAATTAATATTAAATGTAGTAGATAATGAGAATCATATATATAGAGATACACAGTCACTAAAATTAGATTACAGTAATAAGAGTGGAGAAAGCAATACAATAATAGCATTTAATGACGGAACATCATTATATCCATTACATACAAAAATTGATAAAGATTCAATAGGTGATATTTTTATTACTATCACTAATGAAGATGGGCAAAATAAATTAGAAATTGAATTAAACGTTAACATACCTTTTTATGCATCAAATCTAAATGATCTAACATCTCATTCAACAAGTCAAGATAAAACATTAGAATACAAAATTAATGCGTCTACTAGAATTGGTTAAAGTAAAGGATAACTATGAAAAAAGCAACTAAATTATTATTATCTATATTACCCATTTCATCAATTAGTCTTTTAAGTGTGGTTTCTTGTTCAACAACAAATTCTAATAATAATAAACCTGATAAATCAGAAGAAAAAGCACCAATAATTCCTAAAAAACCTGATTCAACTATTCCAAGCGAAAGTAAAGACCCATCTAAACCGAATGAAACTCCAAAAACTCCTGAAAATGATTCAACTAAACCTGAAGAAAATCAATCAAAAAAACCAAATAAACAACCTCAAGGTGAGGACTCTAATAATAATGTTAAACCACATAACGATCAACCTGCTGATCAGCCTAATATAAATAAAGATGAATTTGTTGATCTGGACAAATTACCTAAAGAAATTTCATTTGAAAGGTTTACTTTTTATACATCAAAAGATGCTACAACTGCACTAAGTCATTTAAGAATGGATGGCTCAGTTATTAAACTTATTTTTTCAAGTACTTATAGAAATATTTTTGAAAGATATGATATCAATTTAGAATTAGACGGCAATGAAAAAGAAGATGTTAAAAAAGGTTTGATAGATAAAGTAAAAGTTAAATTTACTAATAAAAAAGATAAAAAATCTAAAATTATTGAGTTTACTTTTAC
Source organism: Mycoplasma mycoides subsp. capri (assembly GCF_018389705.1). Classification (NCBI taxonomy): domain Bacteria; kingdom Bacillati; phylum Mycoplasmatota; class Mollicutes; order Mycoplasmatales; family Mycoplasmataceae; genus Mycoplasma; species Mycoplasma mycoides. The sequence goes on from NZ_CP065581.1 coordinate 22,499, forward strand.
TGGTTTTAAAGTAGTTCAAAAAACTCCTGATAAAGAAGATAAAAATAGTAAAAAAAATTATATAAAGAAAAAAGAAAAAATAAATAGTAGATTAACTGGTTTATATCCATCACTAGTTGCATATATGATTATGTATACCCAAGAACCTAAAAATTATAAAGATCTAATGCAAAAAGATTCAATAAATTTTGAGGAACTAGAAAATAATAACCCTAACCTATTTGCAAACCCAGAAATTAATCTTAATGTTGTTGCATTAAAAGACTTATTGCTTGAATATAATAGAGAATTAGGAAAACTTTATAAAGATAAAGTAATTGCTGTTAGTTATGATGATGTTAATGGTAAATTAGGTTTAAAATTATTAATTGAAAATATAGAAGAAAACAATACAATGGCTAGCAAATATTCAGAAACTTTAGAATTTGGTTTTGATGGATTTAGAAAAATTGATTTAAAAAATCCAAATAAAAACGTATTATCTTTATTATTACCACAAAATAGTTTTAAGGATATGATTAAAAATAATGTTTTTAAAGAGAAAATAGAAGTCTTGAAATCAGGAAAGCAAAAAGAAGATAAGTTGTTGATAAAAGAAGAGCATGCAAAGCAACTAATTTTTAAAAATCTACTAGTTCAAATAATTGATAATGAAAATAATTTATATAGGGTAACACAAACTTTGAGTCTTCAAAATAATAAAAAAGATAATTATACTTCTATATTAGGATTAGCTGGAGGAGGATCTTTATATCCATTTCATACTATAATTAATAATGATTCAATTAAAAACATTTATTTAACAATTAATAAAGAAAATAAAAAACATAAAGTGACAATTAACTTTGAAGTTTATATTCCTATATTTGCATCAACAACTAGTGATTTAACTTCTCATGCAACAAGTGGTGATACAAATATATTAAAACTAGACATTACTACAAATGCTTTAATTGATTAATTATATATGTCATTAGAAATGAGAGATATATTATGAAAAAAGCAACTAAATTATTATTATCTATATTACCAATATCATCAATTAGTTTTTTAAGTGTGGTTTCTTGTTCAACAACTAATTCAAGTGAGAAACAACCTAAAAAACCAAGTGAAAACACTCCAAAAACACCACTAAAACCAGATGATATAAAACCTAATAATAACGATGATAATTCAAACAATAATTTCAATCCAGATCATAAAAAACCTGATTCAACTAATCCAAGTGAAAACAAAGACCCATCTGAACCTGAAGAAAAGCAGCCAGATATAAAACCTCAAGGTGATAATCCTAATAATGTTCAACCACATAACGATCAACCTGAAATTAATAATGTAGACCTTTCTGACTTAGATAAAATAAAAAAGGAATTGTCATTTGACAATTATTTAATATATAAACAAAAAGACCCTATATCAGCTTGATCTATGTTAAAAAATGATTTATCTACAATAACAACTGTTTTCTACAACACTAACAAAAATGTTAAAAGGGAATATAAATTAAGTTTAGAAAGTCCAAATAAAGATCCTGACTTTATTTCTAAAAAAGGAGTAATTGATAAAGTAAAAATTAAGTTTACAAAAGAGAATAATTTTAGAATTCTTGAATTTAGTTTCACAGGATTTAAAGTAACAGAAATAGACAAAAATAAAAATAAAAAATATGATTATATTAAACCAAAAGAAACAGTAGATTCAAGATTAAGTGGTTTATATCCTTCTATTTTAGCATATATGTTGTTATATGCAGAAAATACTAATAACTATAAAAGTTTGCAAGAAACAGACAAAGATGCAATTAATTTTGAAGGATTAATAAATAAACCAACTAACTTATTTAATGATAAATTTGTAGGTTTTAGTGTTGGTACTAAAGAATTGCTATTTGATTTTAACGAAAATTACAGAAAACTATATGTTTATAAGTTAGTTGGTGCTGGATTTGATGATATCAATGGAACATTAACTTTAAAAGTGGAAATCAATAATAGTGAAGATAATAAAGAAAAAGAGCCTGGAATTTCTAAAGAATTTAGCTTTAAAGAATTTAGAAAAGTAAATACTGATGATCCTAGCAAAAATCCTTTTTATGTTTCATTAACACCAGCTGATCTAAAGAAAATAATAACTGACAAAAGTATTAAAAAAAATTTAGAAGATCTACATTTGGATATAACAAAAGAAAATAATCTTTTAGATTTTGGTATTGATTCTAGGGGAATATGAGGAGATCAGATATTGAAACATCTGACTATTAGTCTAACTGATAATGATAATCATATATATGATTCAAAAGAAACCTTAACATTTAGAAAAAGCAAGAATAGCGATTACAAGTTTATTTTAGGATTAAAACATAATATGTCATTATATCCATTTAATACTATGATCAATAATGATTCGATTAAAAATATTTTATTATCAGTAAAAGATAAAAAGATAACTCTTGATTTTGAATTAGAAGTCCCAGTTTTTGCAACCGGATTAAGTGACTTAACCTCATTTTCTTCATATAATACAAAAACATTGAAATTAAAAATTTCATCAACAACATCAATTTAATAAGAATCTAAAGATATTAAAAGCCTGGACTAAATCCGGGTTTTTCATTAGTTTTTAATTAATTCTTTCTACTTATTGATATTATAATTTCTAGACTGATTTCTTAGTTTTATATATTTGATTCTGTCTTTAAAATACTCATCTTTTTTAATAATTAAAGAATTTTGTAATTCTTTATGTTCTTTAGGATTAAAATCTTTTTTAAGCGAATAGCATTCTCCTTGCTCATTGTAAGTAAAATAATTGTCGTCAAATCATCTATGAGCCTGTACAGGTAAATTTAATAAATTATTTTTATCTGCAATACTTTTTATGTTAAATATATAGTCACAATTCTTTTCTATTGCCTTTTTAATGTCTTTTTTATTAGATGAAAAATTAACTTGTTTTATAATAGAAGAAATGTTTGCCTTAACTCTACTTACATCTAGAATATGTGCATTTTCATATGTATAGAAATTAAGTTTTTCGAAAACATTTATATTAAATTTTGAAACTTTCGAACGTTCTTTGTCAATTGTTTTTAATGCTTTTGATAAATATTTTATTCTATTTTTTATAGCATATTTTAGTACTTTTGATCTAGCTGAAAACTCACTTCTTCTTTTATCTAGACTCATTTTTTTATCATTAATAGTTAAATTTAGCACTTCTATATAATCATAATTATTTATTTTATCGATAAACAAATTTATATCTTCTATTCTATATTCATAATTTTGTTTTTCATAAAATTCATTTCTATAAATGTAATCTGTCATAGTTATTAAATCTAAAAACATTATTAGATTATTTTTGTACTTATTGTATTTGGAATTTAAATTAGTTATAAACATTTCAGCATGATTTTCATCTTTAAAAGTACCACCAGCATTATTACCTTTTAAAATAGAAATTATATTTTTTATACTTGAATCATAATTTTTGTTAAATCAGTCATTAACTCAAGTAATTTCAGGAAGACTTAATTTATATAAATTATTAAAATTTTGGTTTTTTCTTCTCAGTTGAGTTTTTCGTATAGTTTTAAACAATTTTTCTCTTTGTCTAAAATTTTTAGGTTTTGTTATAAACCATGATGGTGTTGTGCAAAGATCAATTGCTAATTCATTAAAATAAATATATCAAGAAGAAATGTAAGGAATATCAGTTGAAAAATCAGCAACTATATCAATATAACCACTTGCATAAGCGCTTTTAGATTTTTCTGATTCATTTGATTTTGTTGTAAAACTCATTCTGTAAATATTATTTAAATAAGGCATAAGATCACCTCTTTAAATAAAACTTCTAGTACCTCAATTGATATAGAGTTACCACATAAAAACAATAGTTTAGATTCATTTAATAAGCTTTGTTTAGCAACTGATAAGTAATCATTTTTACCAAATCCCATGTATAAAAAAGCTTGTCTTGGCGATATGTATTTTAACTGATTAGTTTTCGGAAAATAAAATTTCAGCCTTGAATTAGCTCCACTAGCTGTTAAAGTAGGCCCATAACCCTTTGCTAAATAGACATAAGCTTCTGAATTAAAATTAGTATATTTTTTATCTAGTCTAGTCTTAGTTATGTTATTTTGTGTTGGTTTGAAATCATTATTTAAATACTTTAATAAATGATTACATTCTTTCATATCATCATCATTTTTTATTATTGAGTCTATTTCTTTTTTTGTTATTAAGGGTTTTGGAAAAGTAAAATTCTTTTGTTTATCTAAATAAGATATACAGAAAACCCTTTCTCTATTTTGACAAGAACCATAATCTGTAGAATTTACTACTTTTCAAATAGACTTATATCCAAGATTTTCAAGTGCATTTAACCATTTATTAAAATCTTTTAAAAACAATTTATTAGTGAGTGCTTTAACATTTTCTAGTAATAACACTTTTGGCAAATTATCTCTGTTTAATTTTAAAATACGTTCAACCTCATATAATAAACCTGATCTAGTGTATTCATTAATTCCCCTTCTAACACCTTGTTGTGAAATATCTTGACAAGGGAAAGAATAAGTTAAGATATCAATATTTTTAGGAAGAGTATTAAGTTCTTTAATATTAGTTGTGTGACATTTCGCCCCCCCCCTAAAAATTTAGTTTTTTTAGTTGATTTTCATTTTTTATTAAAGTATTTGTCATTAACAAAACCATATAAATAAGGGAAATAAGCTTGTAGTTTTTCCAATTTCATTTTATTAAAATAATCACCTCTAATTAAATGTTTTGAATCAGCAGAAAAACTGTAATTTGATAATAGTTCACACATTTCTTCTCTAGAAAGTTCTAATTCAGGAGTGGTGTTTCCATAATGTATAGACATATATCCAATTATTGCATCAATATATCATTCACAGGCACCAACTGATTCTATTTTTATACTTAATTCTTTTTCTATGTTTTTGCATGCTTTATATTGAGAACCAATACCTGCAAATAATTCAAATATTTTTATTGTTTTCATAAGTCTTATTTTATCGGATTAATTGATAAAAAAAGTTCGAGTGTATTAGTAATTATTTAATAAATTTTTAGATTTAAGTAGTTATTATAATTTTTTTTGATACTAAAAAAATCTAGACTGTATCTAGATTTTTTGATTTTTTATCTATTATTCTTTAAATATTCTAATCTGTTTTGATAGCTTAATAAAAGTGTATCGTGTTTTAAATTATAAGTTTTAGCATAGTCTAAAATAGTTAAAATTCTTTCATTTTTACTTAGCTTTAATTCAGTATTTCTAGCTAATCTTTTAAGATCATCTTTTATAAAACTATTATTCAATCTTTTAATTATTTGAATCTTATAATCATTCAATTCGTTTAAACTAATATTATATTTATGATTTAAAACTAAAATTACTTCATTTAAATAATTATTAACAAATTCAATTACTTTATTATTTTTTAAAGCTTGATAAACATATAAATACTTATTTAAATCAAAGTTTTTAAAAACAAACCAAGCTATAGAACAGTGCAAAGCATTTAACATATAAATCTTTTTAGTTATTTGTATATCAAAATTATTTGTATAAGTTAAGTTAGGTATTTGTTTAAAATCACTTGGTCATTGAGTTTTATCAACAACTCATAAATAATAATCTTCACATTCTAAATAATCATTTAGAATGTTTTTATTACTAACTATCCTATCAACTAAAACATCAATAAAATAAATATTATTGTTTAAATTAGAAAAATAAGACTTAAATAAGCTACTAACTCTAATTCCATTTTCACAACACATAATAATTAATTTTTGATTATTTTTGATCTTATAATCTATTAATTGATTAACATAATAAATAATATGTTTTAAGTTTTTAATTCCAATTGAAATAGTTAATAAACTAACTTCATTCCAAGTATTTTTATAATTTATAAAATCAGTTAATAGACAAGCTGAAATGTTAGTTATAGTTATCTTTTTATTATCTGAAGTATGTATTTTAATTAATTTTTGAGTATTTATTTTATTAACAATATCAATATTGTTATCAACAAAATAAATATGATCAACAATAGAGCTTAAAATTGGAGCAATAAAACCACAACCGATGTTTCCTGCTCCAAAGTGAATTAAATTCATCTATTTTCTTTTAGTGCTTTTTAATCATTTAACATAAACAAAATCTAGTAATTGAATAACAAGTTGAGCTTTAATTGAATTAATACTTCACAACTCTGATTCATCAGTTTCAAAATATAAATATTTATCAAATAAACTAATCATTGAACTTTGTTTTGGACCAATTCCTATAATTTTTACCTTTTTATTTAATGATTCAGCAATCTTTTTAATATATTCATTTTCACCAGATATTGTAATTAAAATTACTAAATCATCGGGTTTTATAATATTTAAATAAGTTTTTATAGAAATATAATCTGATTCACTAATTGCTTCTTTTTGATACCAACGTAAACGTTGAATAAAATTTTTTGAAACATTATATGAAAGATTAAAAGCAAATAAATAAATCTTATTAGCTTTATTAATTAAATTTACAACTTCATTAATTGGTTGAGTTTTTAAATTAATTTGTTGTTGTTTAATCGAGTTTAAAAGTATTTCAAAATAGTCGTTATAAAATTTTGCTTTATCATCAATTCTTGAACTAATTGGAATTAATTCATTATCTATAATGATTGAATTTGAAATATCATTTAATCTGAATTTTAATTCATTAAAACCTTTTAAGTTAAGCTTTTCAGCAAATCTTGTAATTTTATTAGGACTTGTATGACATTCTTTAGAAATTGCTGTGATTGTTAAATTCTTAATATTAGTATAGTTTTTTAATAAATAAGTACCTATATTTTTGTAATCTTGACTACAATCTGTTTGAATAAAATCTTTAATTTTTGTTAATAAATCTATTGCCATGTAATCACCCTTAATATTGATACTTATTATTAATTATTGTTTTGTACAAAAACTTATAACTTTATCTATTGTTGGATTTTTTAATAAGTCATTAAATAAATCATCATTCATAGCATTAATTGCGATATTTTGTAACATATCAATTTGATCTTCTTGTTTTAATGCTAAACCTATAACTAATTGTACTTCAGAATCATCTCAAATAAGTGGTTTTTGTAAGTGTATAACAATGATTAAAGACTTTTTTAAACTCAACATACCTTCATAAGTTCCGTGAGGAATTGCTATTTTACTTCCAATGTTAAAAGAACAAGCTTCTTGTCTTTTATTGATTGAATCAATATATTCTAAACTAACATTTTCTTGTTTTAAAAGTTCTTTTAAATGATCTAGACATTCTTGTTTTGAATTAAATGTTTTATTTAAATGTATGTTTTTAGTTTCTAACATTACATTACTTGACCTCCTGTAATGTTAATAGATTGACCTGTACAATAACTAGCTTTATCTGAAATATAAAATAATAAAACATTTAAAACATCTTCAAAACTACATCCTCTTTTTAAAGGAACTTTATTAATATAGTATTGTTTAACTTCACTTTCTTTAATATTTAGTTTTTTAGCATATTGTGGGATTAAGCTTTCAAACATTTCTGAATCTAAAAGATTACCTAACATCAGTGAGTTAACTCTAATATTATGTTCAGCTAAATCTAAAGCTAGACTTTGAGTTAATCCAACTCCACCAAATTTAGCTGCTGAATAGCCTGAATTATATTTAGAACCAACTCTTCCTGATTTTGAATTAATTTGAATTATATTACCTTTTGTATTGTTTTTAATCATTATTTTTGCTGCTTGTTTTGCTGTTAAAAAATATCCATCTAAATTAATTTTTAGACTTGTAATAAAGTCTTGATATTCAAATGAAGTAATTTTTGTTGATTTTGCTCATCCTGCATTATAAACTAATGTATCAATTGTTTTGTATTTACTTTCAATTTGTTCAAAAACATTAATTACATCTTTTTCATTGGTTAAATCACATACAAAAGTATCTATTTGTTGATTTTCTTCTTTTAATTGATCAAGCTTTTCTTTATTTAAATCTAAAACAACAACTTGATAATTATTTTTATCAAGACCAAGTGCTAGAAATTTACCTAAACTTTTAGCTCCACCTGCAACAATAGCAACTTTTTTCATTATTTTTCTTCCTTAGTTTTTTGTTGTTTATTTTCAATTAATTTATATAAATCATCGTATGTATTTTTACCAATAAATTGTTCAACAGGATATATTAAAGCGTTTGGAGCTTTTTGAGACGCAAAATCTTTAAAACTTTTCATAGTTATAACAACATCATATTCATCTTTTAAATCTTTAACTGCTATATTTGATACTTGAATATCATAATTATTGTTATTAACTCATTTTCTAATTAAACCAGCAGCCATTGCAGAAGATCCTACTCCTGCTTCACAACAAACAACAATTTTTTTAATATTGTTATTATTTTTTATTGTTTTTTGATCTGAGTCTTGTTCATTAAATTCAATACCTTCATCAGTGATTTTAAATCCTTGATTTGATTCAGATTGTAGATTTTTTCTATTTTTTAATAACAATAAAACACTAACTCCAAATGCTATTAATGTACCAACAACAAATGCTAATAAATTAATTAATAAAGCATGTGTTCCATTAGATAAAGCAATTAGTGAAATTAAACTACCTGGACTTGGAGTTCCTATAGTTCCTCCTCCTAAATAAGAAGTAATAAATTGTGCACCAACTACACCTAACATTGTAGCTAATAGCATTTTTGGTTTTTTAATAATAAATACAAAATATACTTCATGAATTCCACCAATTGTATGAATTAGTGAACTAGCAGCTGCATTATATCTATCTTCTTTTTTAGTAAAAATAATATAAGCTAATAATAAGCCTAAACCAGGACCAGGATTTGGATCATATAAGAAAAAGATTGATCTAGGATTTGCAACTCCATTTGATCTTTGAATTTGAATTTCATTATAACCAATAGGTCCTAAAACACCATGATTTAAAGCATTATTTAAAAATGATACTTTAATTGGTTCAGTAAAAAAACCTAATAAAGGAGCAACTCATTTATTATCACCAAATAATTTAATAATTGAGATCATTACAAAAGTAATACCTCACATTATTCATCCTCAGCTTCAAAATACAGCTAAACCTAATAATATAGCATAAATTGCTAATCCAAAATTTTTAACTAGCATTTCTAGGCCTGGATTAATTTTATGTAAATATAATTTTTCTACTTTTTTTAAAAATAATGCTGATAAAGGTCCAACTATCATAGCACCAATAAATTGGTTTGGTGAACCAGGATGAACCCATTTATCTCCTACTTTTTGTCAAATATAATGACTATAAATATGATCAGTACCAGTGATTGTTGCAACTATAATAAAAGTTGCAATCATTCCACCTCTTAAACCATAAACTAATCTACCGCCATTAAATGCAATTAATATTGGTAAAAGTCATTTAATTCCTGGTTCAACTAATCTTCCTAACATTGGTACATCAAATCAACCTAGTTTTTTATTATGATCAAAATCATATAAAAACATAGCTGTTCAAAGTCCTCAAGCTAGTAGAACACCAATTGATGGCATAATCATACCAGCCATAAAAGACCCAGTTTTTTGAACTTTAAGTTTAAATTTATTTGCTCATTCTTTGTGAGTCATCTGAACTTTTGAATTCATCAAACATTCGCCTCCTGAAATTATATTAACTCAGGTTGTAAATATTTACAATATGTTGTAAATATTTTTACATCAGAAAATTATTAAAATAAAAAAGCGCTTTTGGCGCTGCTATTATATCTTTATTATATCTATATTATATCTTTAGACAAATGTATTATATCAATAATATATCTTATTATTTCTTTATTATATCCTTATTATATCTTTAATATATCTTATTATTACGTTTATTTTTTTTAAGATATACAAATGATATATAAAAAAGATATTACTTGTCAATGCGTACTCAGTAACCTGTTTTATTTGAACCAACTCTTTTTAATATATTCTTTTTAACTAATTTACTAACTGCTCTTTGCATTGTTATTCAAGCCATGTCAAACTCATCAGCTAATTCTGCTAATGATGAAATTTTTTCATTTTTATCACAATAGTTTAAAATATTTTCTTCTAAAGAAGTTAAGTTCATATTTTTTACTATATTTTTATTTTCAAATTCTATATTTTTACTATTTTCATGAACACTTAAAAATTCATTATCAGTTTTTTTTCTATAAAAACTAAAAGTGAAACCAAAATTTGAAATATCATATGAGTATTTAATATTATTTTTTTCACATAAACTAAATACAGTTTGAAAACCTGTTCCAAAATTTTCTACAAGGTTATTTCTATATAATGTAGTAGCTATAAGTGGATTCATTGGTTTTGATGAAATTTTACCTTCAGCGAAATTTGCTGGAATAGTATTTAATGGAAAATGACCAGGATTATAAATTCTTACTTCACTTGGAAAAATAGATATTTCGTTATAATCACCACTAGTTATTCTCATATGAACAAAACTATTAACTACAATTTCACGAATTGCCTTAACTGGAATTTCTGGGCGAGGCACTCTTCTTAAATCTTCATAAACATAAACTTGATTTATGTTTTTTAATATGTATTCAATAGATCTATTAATGCATTCAAAAATATTTCCTTCAAATCTAATATTATCAATTAGAGTTATTCTTTCATCTGTTAAAAATTTTCCTAGCTTTACAGTTATCGGTTTATTTTTTGAAAATAAATAATAACCAGCATTATTTAATCTATTGTTTTCCATCAAGTCTAATCTTATTAAGGATTCCTTGACTGAATTAAAAAGATGAGGAAACTTTCCTAAATCATATGCTTTTCTTACATAGTTAATTAAAAGTTGTTCATCAACTTCATCTTCACCATATTTTGTTAATTCTTTTTCTCAAGTTAAGTTAGTAAATTCATTAGTTTGAAATAGTTTTCTAAGTTCATTATTATCAATAACTTGATCTTGTTCATCAACTCTTGTGTAATATTTTCCATATGCTGAATATGGTCTTTCAGTACCATTTACTTCTACAGAAATATAATTTAGGTTGTTTTCTTTTAAAACAACAATATTAGGATATATATTTGGCTTTATATGATTTTTTATTTCATTTGCAATATCAGTTGTTGATGTTTTTCCAATTTGTTGACCAACAATTGTTCCATCGTTTTTAACTCCAAAGTAAACAGATCCACGGCCACTTTTATTTAACATTCCACACAATGAAATCACAGCTTCTTTTAGTTCTGCTGTACTTTTTTTAAATTCTACTTGTTCACCTTCTCTGCCAAACATATATAACCTACCCCTTAAATTATCTATTTTAATAAAGAATTTATTATATCACTATTATATCTTTAATATATCTTTATTATATCATCTATATCTCCATTATATCTTTAATATATCTATAAATAGTCTTATTATATCTTTATTGTATCTTATTATATCACTATTATATCTTTATTATATCATCTTAATATTATTAAAAGAATTAGTAAAACATTGCCAAAAAGCCTTTTTAAAAAATATATAGCATATTTTAAAAGCTTGTGATAAACTAAAATTGCTGGCAACAGCAAACTTTGATATTAATCTTTGTTTTTAAAAGGTTATTATACTATTTAGCTAAAGTCTGATTTATTAAACATGCAAAAAAGCTGCCTTTATGGCAGCTTTTTGCTTTATATTATTTTATTAAATTATTCAATTACGTATGGTAATAAAGCCATTTGACGAGCTCTTTTAATTGCTAAAGCTAGTTGTCTTTGATCTTTTGGAGAAGTTCCTGTAATTCTTCTTGGTAAAATTTGACCATTAGGTGAAATGAATTTTTTTAGTAATTCAATATCTTTGTAGTCGATGTATTTAATATTGTTTTTTTGGAAAAAATTAACTTTTTTTCTTTTTTTAATTTTTTTAACTTGCATGAAAACTATACCTTTCTACTTATTCTCATAAAATTGAAAGTTCATCATCATCTGAAACTACTAAATCATCAAATGATGAATCGCTATTTTGTTGAGTAGGTTGGTTAGGTGTGAAATTATCGTTTTGTTCAGTTGTCATATTATTTCTATTTTTAGATGGTTCTAAGAAATTAACTCTTTCAGCTAATACATTTACAATTGTTTCAAATTTACCATCAGGTGTTTGATTGTTTCTAGTTGTAATTCTTCCTTCAACTGAAATTAAACTTCCTTTTGATAAATACTTAACCATATTTTCAGCAGTTCTATCAAATGCAGAACAAGGTATATAATTAGTTTTTTCTTCTTTAGTTGAAAATTCAGAAACAGCAACTGTAAAAAAAACAAACTTAGATCCGTTTTTTGCTACTCTTAATTCTAAATCTCTTGTAATTCTACCTACCAAATTTACTCTATTCATAATTTCCTTAATTATTTGCTTTCTTTTACAGCGGCTTCTTCTCTTTTAATAAATGGCTTTCTAAAGTTTTTCTTTTCACGTTGTTCTTCTTCATATTTAGTCATATCAGTTTTTGAAAGAACAACTGATTGTTCATAATTTTGGATATTTTCTGTATTTAAAACTAGTGTTCTAACAACGTTTTTATCAATTTTTGCAATACGTTCAAATTCTTTAATTGCTTGAGTTGTAGCTTCAACAATAACTACATGATAAAAACCTTTTTTCTTATGATTGATTTCATAAGTAAAATCTAATAAACCTAAATCATTAGATTCTAGAATTTTTCCATTTTCAGCTAAAATAGCATCTAATTTAGTCACTAATTCTTTTGTATCTTTTACATCTTGATCCAAAATATACATTACTTCATATTTTTTAATCATTTAGATTATTCCTCCTTATGGTCTTTTGGGCTAAACAGCCAAGGAGCTAATTACTTTAAATTAACTCATATGAATTATATAAAAAACATACTACTAATACAACTTAAAAACATAAACAAGAATATAATTATAACTAAAATATTTTAATTAGAAAATAAAAAATATCAGATACTATCTGATATTTGATTAACTATTGATAAATAACTATTTATTTGTGATTGAAACGTTAAAAGCTTCTAGTCCTTTTATACCCTTATTTAATTCATAAGTTACTTTTTGACCTTGTTCTAAAGTTTTATAACCGTTTACATTAATATTTGAAAAATAAACAAAAACATCTTTATTATCAGAATCATTAGTTATAAAACCAAAACCTTTTTCATCGTTAAATCATTTAACTATACCAGTGTTCATATTACCTCCAATCTAAATTATTAATAGATCGAGTAATACAACTTAAATCTTTTTTAATAATATCTTGATTATACATTAAATAATAAATTATACTAGTAATAAAATATAAGTTAGGAACAATTATTAAGTTAATAATTAACTAACAAATTATTGATATTAACTATAAAATAACAATAGGGGTAAAACATGAGTAAAGTTCTTGTTTTAAAAACAACTGCTCAAGCAGATGAAGTATCTAATTCTGTTGCTTTAACTAATAGATTTTTAGAAGAATATAAAAAATTTAACCCAGATGACGAAATTATTATTGTTGATTTAAATAAAGATGAAGTTGGAACTAGTATTTTAACTTCAGAAACATTTTCAACTTTTTATCAACAAGAAGTTACTAAAAAATATATTAATTTATTAAAAAGTGTAGATAAATTAGTTATTGCTTGTCCAATGTATAATTTTTCAACTCCAGTAACATTAAAATCATTTATTGATCACGTTTCAGTTGCTAATGAAACATTTTCATACAAATACTCTAAAAAAGGAGATGCAATTGGTTTAATTACTAATTTAAAAGCTCAAATTTTAGGAGTTCAAGGAGCACCATTAGGATGATATCCTTGAGGTCAACACACTCAATATGTTGAAGGTGCTATGAGATTTTTAGGAATTGAATTTAACAAAACTGTTTTACTAGCAGGAGTAAAAGTAGCTCCACTATTACAATTAACTCCAGAACAAAGAGTAGAAACAATTATTGATGAAGTTATAGAAGCTGCTAGAACTTTTTAATAATAAAAAACAAAATGCACCAGGTGGTGCATTTTTTTATGATCATTCAATAGTTTGTGGATCTGCTGGGTTTGGATTATGTTCTAAATTATCAATAATTCCGTTTTTAATATGAATTACAGTGTTTGCAATTTTTGCAATGTTTGGGTTGTGAGTAACTACAATAACAGTAGTTTTATACTCTTTATTAACTTTAACTAAAATTTCAAGAACCTTACGTCCCATTTCTTCATCTAATGCCCCAGTTGGTTCATCAGCAAATAAAATATCAGGATTTTTAGCTAGAGCTCTTGCTATTGAAACACGTTGTTGTTGTCCTCCTGACATTTGGTGAGGATATTTATGCATTTGATCTTTCATACCAATTGTTTCAAAAATTTCATCAATTGACATTCCATTTTTTTTACTTGAAAGATTTTCTCCAACTTCAGCGTTTTCTTTAGCAGTTAAATTAGTTAATAAATTATATTGTTGAAAAACAAAACCAACAGTTCTTCTTCTAAACTTAGTCATATGAGAGTCTTTTAGTAAAGAAAGATTTGATCCTAAAACAAAAACATCTCCTTGACTAGCTTTATCTAGACCTGAAATAATATTTAAAAAAGTAGTTTTTCCAGATCCAGAAGGACCTAAAATAACAATAAAGTCTGATTTGTCTAACTTAATATCAATTCCTTTTAAAACAGGAGTTTCTAGATCACCAGTAATATAAGATTTTTGAACATTTTTTAATTCTATAATGTGTTTATCTAAATTTGGTTTATAGTTTTGAGTTGTGATTATATGTCCTTTATTTAAAATGTCTTTTGAATATTTATTAGTTAGTTGTTTTTGAAGTTTTTGTTTTTGTTTTAATCCTTTAATACCTGGTTCAAATTTTTGATCATTTGGAATAACAATATATTCTCTTTGATCCATTTGTTCTAATAAAACAGGTTCTGATTTGATAGTTTTAGTTTTTTTAGGTTTTTTTGATGATTTTATTTCTTCAAAATCAGGGTCTTTTTTACTAATTGGTTGGATTTGTTCAATGTTAATAGACACTTCAGTATTTTTCTTGTCTTTAGCCATAATTACCCTCTTTATAAAACAATAATTCTAATAGATTTTAACATAATTTAATTTAATAATGTTATCACGTCTTGTATCTGTATTTGGTATTTTTGATTACAAAAATCACATACAACTTCTACAGGTTTATTATCTTTAATAATATCTTTTAAATCATTTTGGTTTAAAAGATTTAATGTTGATAAAACTTTTTGATAAGAACAAGTACATTCAAAACTAATTGTTGATTGATCTAAAATAGTTGCATCATTATCAATTTCTTTAACAATAGCATAATAATTAGTTGACTTAACTAGTACATCTTTAACATAACTTGTATTACCTAATTTTTGTGAAATATAGTCTAAATCTTCTTTTGTATGATTTGGAAGCATTTCAACTAAAATTCCAACTACTTTTTTAATTTCTAAATTATCATCAAATTTTACTTCAGTTGTTATAAATGATTTAGTTTGATTTGATTGATTAAAATACTTCATAAAATCATAGTCAATATTTCCATATTCAATTTCTATATTTGAAACATATGGTTCTTTTAAATTTAAATCTCTACTTACTATTAAATCACCTTTATTAGAAGCAATTAAACAAATAATTTCGTTAAGATCTTTATTATTAAAATTGTCAATATTTACATTTTTATTTTGTATATAAGCTCTAATTTTACTATCATGATATTCAGCTATCATAGTTTTAGTTAAAGAAGCGGGTGCATTTCAATTAACATAAGTTTTTTCTTTATTTTTAAACTGCATTCCAATTAAAGTTGAACAACAAACAAACTTAGAAAAAACCATATTAGCTAATGTGTTTGATTGTTGTAAATCTGTAATTTCTTTTATTGTTTCAGAAATATCAACTATTGAAATTCTTAAGTTATGTTTATTACTAATTGCTCTTATTTTTAGATCCATAAAAACACCTTCTAACTAATAAATTATACCAAAACCATTATATTGACTTATAGAAAAAATAAAGTAGTTTATAACTATAAAAAAACAGCTTTAAGCTGTTTTGTAATCAAGAGCAATAATTCTATTAATTGATCAATAAGAATTGTTTTTATTTTTTAATAATTTAACTTCAAATTTAGTTCCTAGTTGTTTTGATCTAGTTGTATTTGAAGTTTTTAATCTTATTAATTGATAATTAATTTCTTTTTCACTACTATTTAAGATTTTAGTTGATCAAGCATTTTTATCATAATATTTAGTTGCAATTTGATCTTCTTGTTTTTTAAGTTCTTTATCTTTTTTATCTAGTACAAAATTAAAGACATTTAAAATAGAAACTGCATCTTTTTTATTTTCAATTGATAATTCATAGTTTGGATCACTTGATGATAATCCACCAAACAAAGTACCAAATACATAACCTAATGAATCTTTAATATAAGAAGTTTTATCAGGGTTTATTCCAAATAATATATGTAAAGGAGAATAAGATAAATCGTTTTTTAAATTAGTTCTATTAACAGTATAAGCAATATTTGAACCATTAGTATAAAAATGAATTTTATCTCAATTATAATATGATTCTTTTGGTCTATGATTTAAGGCATCTTTTGATACATCACTACTATTATCATGAGTATCAAATCCATAAGCTAATGCTTTTAAAATAGTTTTTCTATTATCTTGATCTGAAAGTTTATTGTACATAAAATCATACTTTTGTAACTCTTTTTTATATTCAACACCAACTTTTGTTGTTAAAGCAGTAAGAATTTTTCCAATACTTGATATGTTTAATCCAATCGATCTGTTAGGATATTTAGTTAAATAATCATTAAAGTATTTAGCTAAAATTTCTAAAAGTTGAACTACAGTTCTATTATTTAAACTTTCTATTTTGAATTGTTTTAATAATAGTTCTGGAAGTGTGATTTTTAGATCTCTTATTTTTGATATGTTTTCAAAATCTTGTATTTTTTTAGCAAAAGATTGAATTTTAGAATTTCATTTTTCTTTTATTGCTTTTAAATTTTCAAGGTTTTGATTTTTTATTACTAGTCTAATTATAGATAGTAGTGGGTTGTTATTATCATCAGTTTTTTGAAGTAAAAAATTAATTCATTTATAAACAAAGTCTAGTATTACATTACCATTATATAAACTTTCTGATAAGTTAAATTTCAATTCAGTTGAACTATTATAAATTTTTAAATGCTCTTGTAAATTATTTAAGTATTTTGAAAATTCTTCTTTTATCTTTTCTTCTTTTTGTATAAATTTATTTTTTACAAGAGTTTGATTTACAGATCTAATTTTATTTAATAAAGGATTAATTTTATCTTTTGCAAATGTCTGTAAAATTCATTTTAACGCACTACTTTTATAAGGCATTTCTAATATGTCATAAACTTTTTCTATATTTAATAACACAACAGAAAAAGGACCAAAGACCTTAACACTTATTAAATTTTTATTCTCTAAAATATTTTTAAAACTATTAATAACTTCAGATATGTTTTTTACTATAATAGACAAATCTAAATTAATATCATTTGATAAAAAGAAAATTTCTTTTCAGTATTTTGAAATATTTAAAGACAAACTATTTAGTGAAATTTGTACATTTTTAATAGTGTTTAAAATAGTTTTTAAAATTCCATTTTCACCAAATAATTCAATTTTTGCTGTAATACTTGCTAATCTTCATCATTGTCAACCAGCTGATATTTCTAGTGTGTTATTTTTAACTTTAACTTCTCATTCACCTAGTGGTTTACCTAGTTCATTAACTTTTGTTTTAACAATATTTATTATTTTTTGTTCAATTGTTTTTTTAAGAGATTCATCACTTAATGAATGTTCTATGAATTTTACTAATATATCTAATGAATTTGAAATTGTATTTAGTTTACTTTCAATTCAATTGATTAAATCAAAAATTAAATTACCAGTACCAATATTTGAAAGTATAGAATTTGAATCATTAAAAATCTTATTCTTATCAAAACGTCTAAAAATAAAGTCATAAAACCTATTAAAACTATTTTTATCTTTTAAAACTTTTAAAACACCATTTATTAAAATACTTAAATCTAGTTTGTTTTTAGTTAGTGCTAAAAAATGATTATTGTCTAATTTTTGATCTAATAAAACACTAGGATCTTTTATTTCTTCATGAACTGTATAATATAAACCAAAAAAGATTTCAGAATATAAATAAGTTGCTATATAAGGCATAGTTTTATCAATTAATTGCAGTGCTTTTTGTTTTAGTTGTTTTATATTATTTGAATCAAAAATAAATTTAATTTTTTCTAAAAGTTTGTCTAAGTTTTTAAGATCTAATTGGCTAGTTGCTAGATCACTTAAAATTTCACTTAAAGAATCCAAACCTAAATCTGTTAAAACATAATCTAAAGCTTCAGGTATTTTATCTGCTTCTATTTCTTTACTAAATTCTTTTTTATTAGAAATAACAGCTGCTATTTGATTAATATTTTTAATTAATGCTTGTTGTACAGTTAAATTATTATAATGATCTTTTTCTAGTTGTTTTGGAGTTAAAATTTTTCCTAAATAACTAAATAAATCTTTATTATTTTCAATTAGATCAGCAAATTTAGTTAATCCATTTTTATAGTTTATAAAATTAGGATCATCTCTATTATTTATAACTGTATTTTGTATAAAAGATAATCCTAAAGAAGCTAAAGAGGGTGCAAAACCGTTTAAAAATTTTTCAAGAGATTTGCTTATACTAAATAAAAAATCAATGTTTTGTGGAGTAATTTCTCCTTTTGAATTTTCTATATTCTTATATTCATTATTATTTTTATATTGTATTTGTAAATTTTTATCTAATACATTAGTAGATGAACCAAAATAAGTGTTTCAAAGATCAGAAACAGTATCAGTTGAAGTTGTTTTAGTATTATTAGGTCGTCAAATAAAATCGTTACTAAACTCATCTAATAAAGATTTTTTTCCGATCTTTTGATTAAGATAATCTTCATTAAGATTTTCTGTTTCTTTTAAGATTCTAGATTGAACTGCATATGAGCTAGCTTGAACGTAGTTTTGAACTTTGTTAACTATTTTTTGTTTGTTTGAATCAACATAGCTTTTTGCAAAAATTCCAAAACTACTTAAAAAGATAGCAAAAACAGAAATTATAGCTACTCATCACTTATTATTTTTAATAAACTTTAACATTTGGTTCACCTTTAATTAATTACAACCAACAAACACAAATAAATAGAATTTATCTATTGACATTACTACTATGTTTAATATAACACAATTTTAATTTTTTAAAAGTTTATAAAAAAACAGCTTTAAGCTGTTTTGTAATCAAGAGCAATAATTTTATTAATTGTTCAATAAGAATTATTTTTATTTTTTAATAGTTTAACTTCAAATTTAGTTCCTAATTGTTTTGATTTAGTTGTATTTGAAGTTTTTAATCTTTTTAACTGATAATTAATCTCATTTTCATTACTATTTAAGATTTTAGTTGATCAAGCACTTTTATCATAATATTGAGTTGCAATTTGATCTTCTTGGTTTTTAAGTTGCTTATCTTTTTTATCTAAAACATAATTAAAGACATTTAAAATTGAAGTTGCATCAGTTTTATTTTCAATTGAAAGATTATAATTTGGATCACTTGCTGATAATCCACCAAATAAAGTACCAAATACATACCCTAATGAATCTTTAATATAAGAAGTTTTATCAACATCAATACCTAATAAAATATGTAAAGGAGAATATGATTGATCTTCTTTTAAATTAGTTCTATTAATAGTAAATGGTTTATCTGAACCATTAATATAAAAATCAATTTTATCTCAATTATAATAAGATTCACTAGGTCTAATATTACTAATATTAACTATATTATCACTATAATTATCATGAGTATCAAATCCATAAGCTAGTGCTTTTAAAAGAGTTTTTGATTTATCTTTTAATGGATCTTTATCATATAAAAAGTTTTTATTTTTATTTTTAGTATTATATTCAACACTAACTTTTATTGTTAAAGCAGTTAATATTTTTCCAATACTTGATATGTTTAATCCAATTACTTTATTAGAATTTATAGATAAATAATCATTAAAGTATGTTGTTAAAGTTTGTATAAGTTGATAGATTGTTTGAGTGTTTAAGCTTTCTAATCCAAATTGTTTTAAGAAATCTTCAGGTAAATTAATTTTGATATTTTTAATTTTTGTGATGTTTTCAAAGTCTTTAATTTTATTTGCAAGTTCAGATATTTTAGTAGTTCACTTATTTTTAGTTTGTTCTAGTTTTTCAAGTTTTTCATCTTTAAAAATAGCTCTTAAAATAGGTAATATTGAGTTGTCTTCTTTATTAATGTCTTTTGTTAAAAACTCAATTCATTTTAAAGCAAAATCAGAAATTATATTTCCTTCATAAAGACTATTTAATAAGTTGAAATCAGTGATTTCTATTTCTTCATATTTTTTAATATATTTAGATAGATTTTCTAAATATTGTGGGAATTGCTTTTTTAGTTTTGTTGGATCAGTTATGAAATTATATGTTTTTAAAGATTCTAAAAAAGTTTTAAACTTTTCTACTGCTGGTTTTATATCATTTTCAGCCCTTTTATAAACTAGTCCATTTAAAAATTCTTTATTATAAGGAAGAGTTAAAAAATCATATATAGTTTTTATTTCTACATCTGGTTTTCCAAAAGGTCATAGGGTTGTTAGAGTTTGAGCAATTGTTATATGTATATTCTTATTATCTTTTAGTAAAGCATCTATATCATTTATTAATTTTTGTAATAAAGACACTGATAGTTTATCTGAGCTTTTTAAATAAAATGTATTTTTTATATATTTAAAAAATCAGTCAGATAAATAATCTACGAAGTTATTTAATGATTTTAAAATATTAATTACTTGACTCAATAATCCTGTTTGTCCAAATAAATTAGCTTTTAAATATAAAGGGGTTCTGATTCCTAAAAAACTAAGAGATATTTCAATTGATTCAGATTTGAATTCAACTTTTCATGTCCCACTATCAATTTTTGGTAATTTTTCTTTTATGAAACTAACTATTTTTTCTTGTATAGTTTTTATAATATTAGAATCATTTAAAGCTATTTCAGCAAATCTAATTAATATGTTTAATCCATTTGAAAAACCATTTAGTTTGTCTTCTAATCAATTTAGTAAGTCATAAATTAAATTACCAGTTCCTTTATTTGAACTTATATTATTTAAATTATTAAAAATTTTATTTTCATCAAATCTTTTAAAAATAAAATTATAAAATCTTTCAAATCCTTTTTTATCCTTTAATATTACTTCTATTCCATTTAATAAAATACCTAAGTCTAATTTATTATTAGTTAAAGCTAAAAATTTATTACTATCAACTTTTTGAACTAACAATTCATTAGGGTCTTTAATATGTTGGTTAGCTGCATAATACAAACCAAAAAAGATTTCAGAATATAAATAGGTTGCTAAGTGTGGTGTAATTCTATCTAATAGTTCTAAAGCTTTTGTTTTTAAATTCTCAAAGTTTTTTAACGTGAATATGTTTTTAATTTTATTAAAAGTCTGTGTTAAATTTGTAGAACCATTTTGACTATTAATTAATTCACCAATAATTTCACTTAAAGAATCTAGACCAAGTTCTGTTAGAAATTTGTCTAAAGCTTCAGGTATTTTATCTTCTTTTACTTCTTTACTAAATTGATGATCATTTGAAATAGCAGCTGCTATTTGATTAATATTTTTAATTAAAGCTTGTTGCACAGTTAAATTATTATAATAATCTTTTTCTAGTTGTTTTGGAGTTAAAATTTTTCCTAAATAACTAAATAAATTTTTATTGTTTTCAATTACATCAGCAAACTTATTTAATCCATCTTTATAGTTTTTAAAGTTAGGTTTTTCTCTATTATTTAAAACTGTATTTTGTATAAAAGACAATCCTAAAGAAGCTAAAGAGGGTGCAAAACCATTTAAAAATTTTTCAAGAGATTTGCTTATACTAAATAAAAAGTCAATATTTTGAGGAGTAATTTCTCCTTTTGAATTTTCTATATTTTTATATTCATTATTATTTTTATATTGTATTTGTAAATTTTTATCTAATACATTATTAGGTGAACCAAAATAAGTATTTCAAAGATCAGAAATAGTATCAATTGAAGTTGTTTTAGTATTATTAGGTCGTCAAATAAAATCATTATTAAACTCATCTGATAAAGATTTTTTTCCGATCTTTTGATTAAGATAATCTTCATTAAGATTTTCTGTTTCTTTTAAGATTCTAGATTGAACTGCATATGAGCTAGCTTGGACATAATTTTGAACTTTGTTAACTATTTTTTGTTTGCTTGAATCAACATAGCTTTTTGCAAAAATTCCAAAACTACTTAAAAAGATGGCAAAAACAGAAATTATAGCTACTCATCACTTATTATTTTTAATAAACTTTAACATTTTGATTTACCTATTAAATTGAATAAAAAATTTATAGTTGTAATATTAAATCACATTTTATTATTATATTATATTATTATGGTTCACTATGCTCAATATGGCATAGTTTTTGACTTTTAATAATTAACAATAGAAAAGAAGTTGTCATGAAGAATTTATATCTAATGTTAAAACAAGGGGTTAAATGAATTTTAAAATTTAAACTTCAATTAGTTGTAATTGTAGTTTTGACTTTCATTGCTTCAAGTATTTTAACAATTTCTTTTACTACTAATAAAAGATTAAGCTCAGCTTATGATCAAGTTGTTAATAACCAAAAATCGCCAAAATTTGACTCAACATATCAAATAACAGTTGGAAGTAAAGCCAAACCTGAAAAAGGAGATCCTTTATTTATTCCTATATTTGATTTTGTAGATAAGCAATATACTGGTTTTAAAGATGAAGGTTATGATAATTTTAATTTAGCTTTTAATGATATATACAAAAACAAAGACCTTTTAATAATAACAACAAGTTCACAAGAATTTAAAGATGCTTGAGCAAAGAAAAAAGAGGTTTTTGAGTACAAAGAAAATCTTGATGATATAAAACAATTATCTAAAGAACAAGAACAATTTGACTTTGCTATAAATGATGCATTTTTTAATACAATGGCTGAATTATTATCTAAGAATGATCCAGCTATTAAAAATACTGTAATTGGAAGATACACTTTATCTAATCCAGATTGATATAAACATTTTTATAATAAAGAAAAAAATATTAAAAGTAACTGATCAGAATTTATTAAAGATAAACAAAGAATTGAAAATTTAAAAAAATCTAATCCAGATGATTTAAAAACTTATTTTTATTCATATTATGCATTTGAGTCACTTTCTCAATATTTCTTTAAAACAATTCAAACATTTTTACAAAATAAAGATAGTGAATTAGCTCAACAATCAAATATTAATAAAGACAATATTCATAAATATTTTTATGAATTCTTATTTGGTAAATATTTTGATAATAACAAAGCTTCATATAAAGAAGAGTACATTGCAAATAATAATAATCTTTATACTTTAACTTTTGATTCAACAGTTTCAAGCAATGAATTTAACAAAATGAATTTTTTAATAAGTTCAGAAAATAAAGAACAAAATTCACAAGATCAAAACTTTTTTAATGAGTTAGTTAGAAAAGGATTTAAAGGAATTTTAAGACCACTTCAAATCACTTATCAAAATTTTGGTGATCAAGTTGATATAAAAAACGTTGTTCAATATAGTGAAACTCAAGAACTAAGAGGTTTTGTTTCAAATTCAAATATTTATTCTCAGAATGTAAAAGAACTACCTGAAATATTTAAAAATAATAGTTTTGTAGATATATTAGCTATGAATGCTGATCCGTTTGCAAACATTGGTGAAAAATCTGTTAATTTTTATACTAGTAAAACAAATGATCTTGAAACAACAGTTGCTTCAGATTTTCCAATCACAGCTGCATTTTTAACTCATCATAAACTGACTGCTTTAGCTAATGGTTATGATTTATACATTAGACCTGAAACTATATTTAATGACCCAATTACTAAAAAAACATTTAGAATTGTTGATATTACTAATAAAGACTTTACTAATTACATAATTTTAGATGGACAAACTCCAAGTAGTGCTAGTGAAATAACAATAAGTAAACAATTTGCAAAAGCTAATAAAATTCAAATTGGTGATCGTTTAACTTTAGGTAATGCTAAAGGATTAATTGTTACAGGTTATGCTGTTGATACATATTCATTTTTTCCAACTTCAGATCCAAATGTTCCTTTACCAAAATCTGATTCTGGTGGTTTAATATATGCTGACTTTGCAACTATTAATCAAATTTTAGGTGATGGAAATTCAGCAACAGGAAATGATCAAACTTCAACATTTAATTTCTTTTTAATTAAAAAAAATAATTCTTTAAATATTAAAAATGTCTTTTTTGATCATTTTTCAGTAGCAAATAGAATCAGAGATAATATTTTAGCTAAACAAAAAGGAACTGAAATTCAAACATTTTATCAAGAACATGAATTTAGTAACTCTTGATATTCTTTAAACTGAACTTTATATCAAAAAATTGCATTTTGATATTCATTAGCTACATTTCTAACGGCTAGTTTAATCGCTCTTGTTTCAGCATTAGCTGTATTTGTTGGAGTTATTAAATCAATTCAAGCAAACTCTAAACAAATCGGTATTTTAAAAGCAAATGGAGCTTCAAGTGCAACTATTTCATGATCATATGTTTCATATGCTGTGATTTTAGTTTTTATAGCAATACCTTTAGGTTGAATGGCTGGAACAATGTTACAAGTTCCATTTGTTGCTATTTTTAAAGATTATTTTAGTTTTAAGACAAATGTATTAATTTATGATTGATTAGCTCCTTTAATATCTATTATTATTTTTGGAGTTTTAATTGGAGTATTTTCATTTTTAGTTGCTTTATTTCATATTAAAAAACCAGTTCTAGATATTATAAAAAGTTCTAAGAAATGATCTAAACCAAAAATTACAGATTGATTACATAAACGTATTTTTAAAAAACCTAGATTTGCTACTTTATTAATGTTAAAACTAACTGAATCTGGTAAAAAACCATTTAGTTTGTTATTAGTATTAGTGTTTGTTGGAACTTTATTTGTTTCAGCTGGTGTAGCTATTCCTAGTGTTACTAAATATGCTAAAGATAATTACTTTAAAAAAGTTAATTATGATAATCAGTATGAAATTTATAATAGTTTATCAAATAGTCCATTAGGAAAAGATGTATTTAATTTTTGAAATGGTCATGAACAAATTGATAATACTTATAAAGAAATTAAAGATCCTAGTGGAACTATTAATTATTATGAAAATCCAAATAGTTATACTTTATCAAATCAAAACTCTTCAGTTCTACCTCAACTAATTTATAAAATTAATACTAATAAAGACAATGATTCTAATAATGCTGAAATCCTTACTCCATATAAATCAATTATTAAAGAATATTTAAAAACTGGAGTTTCTAATTTATATAAAAACTTATTAGATTGAGCTTCATATCAAATTAGTATTTCTAATGGTAAAAGTATTTCAATTGGTACAATAGAACAACTTTATGCTTATATTTTAAATGATGCTGATTTAAACGAACGTTTTAAAAATGACATAGATAAAGTTAAAGAAACTAATAATGTTACTCAACCTTTAACTCAGTTTGTTGGAGAACTTTTAAAGACTATTTTTAAAGATAAAGTGCAAACTACAGGTGAATGAAAAGAAAAAATTTTAAATTTAATTTTAGGTTATTCTCCTTCATTTATTAAATCTTATTTAACAAGTGAATCTAGAAGAAGTCAATTTTCTTTTGGTTGACAAAAACAAACTATAATTCCACAAAAAGATCAATTAGCAACTATTTTTAAACCTAAATCAAATAATGTTGAAACTAATTATAGTATTTTAGGATTAGATAAAAATCAACAAACTTATAAGTTAAGTGATAAACAAAAAAATCAGTTATTTTTATCAAATAATCAAGTTCAAAAACTTTATCAAATTATTAATAATCCTTATGATAAAAATCAAAACAATGATATTTATTTAAATAATATTAAAGTTTATGATCACAAAACAAATACTTTAACTATTCCAACCATTGTTAATAAAAACTTAAATTATAAATTAAATAAATTTGGTGATAATATCATTTCAAATTTATCTGCAAACAATATTCAATTATCATATAAAACAAGAAATAATGATTTTAATGTTTTACCAAAACAAGCTTGAATATATGATGATTCAGATTATTTAAAAACTGAATATGTAAATAAACATACTAAATGAGAAGATCAACCAATTCAAATTATTAATAATAAAAACAACAGTTCTTCTTATGGATATGAAGTGGTTGAAAATGATAATGAAAAATACTACTATTTAAATCCTTATAATTTAGATGTTAATAAATTTACTCAAAGACAAGTTATAGATATTTGATCTAATAATTCAAATAATTCTTTAGTTGCAAAACAACATGAAAATATTGTTGATGAGTCTCCTTTATTTGGTGATTTTGTAGTTAATAATAATGGACAAATTACAAAATCATTTATAAGACCATATTATCAATTAAGAAACTTATTATTATTTGTTCCAATAACTAATCAAGTTAGTTGAGAAGACTTTGCTTTATATGCAAGTGGATGAAGTGAAAGCGCAGAACACGGATTAGATATTAAAAGAGTTATTAGTGATTTAGATAAAACTGATGATCATACAAGAAACTATAAATATCCAGCTATTAAAAAACTAAATGCTAGTTTAGTTCCACAATCAGTTAAAAATGGTTGACAATCAGTAATTAAAGATCTTAAATCTGATACAGCTTATTTAGCTATTAGACCTTATGATTTTTCTATTCAACAAGAAAAATGAGCAAATAATCATTATGAGTATTTTATTTTAGATAATA
This sequence comes from Mycoplasma mycoides subsp. capri, assembly GCF_018389705.1. NCBI lineage: Bacteria > Bacillati > Mycoplasmatota > Mollicutes > Mycoplasmatales > Mycoplasmataceae > Mycoplasma > Mycoplasma mycoides. The sequence continues at coordinate 49,614 of NZ_CP065581.1, forward strand.
ATACTAAAAAAATTCTTGGAGTTAATCCACCTTCAGCTGATAAATCTATTCCAAATATTTTATTAAATTCAGTTCCTCATTTTTATAGAAGAGCTGTTGGAAAAAGAAAAAGTATTCCAGCAATTTTAAAACTACAAGATAAAAATGTTAGTTATGTAAATAAAGATTTAAAAATCAAATTACAAAAAGTTGATGATATTGATATTTATGGAAAAGCTTATGCTTTAGTTGATTCTGATTTAGCTAATATGTTGTATGGATTTGATATTAGTAGATCAACTAATTATGACTATCGCCCATTTGATACTTCTAAAATTATTAAAAAAGGTGAGTTATTTAATACTTATAAAACTACAAATTGATTAAAAGTAAATAATAAGGATCCTTGAAAACAAGCGTTTATTAATCAAAAAGACACGTTTAGTTATTCACCACATTATTATTACAATACTATATTTTCAAATTCTAGTGAGCCTTTAATTATTACTAGTTCAGTTTCATTAATTTCAGAACAAAGATTAGGAATTGCAATTTTAGATCTAATGAATCTAAGTGATTATAAAGCAGGTATAGTTGATGTTGATTTTACTTTTGAAACTAAACAACTATTAAATCAAATAGCTAAAACTGCTATTTATATAGCAATAATTATAATTACAGCCATTATGTTATGTGCTTCATTATTAATCATGCTAATAACTGATATTTATATTTCTCAATATAAATCATTTATGATAATGTTAAGATCAATGGGTTATACAAATACTCAAGTAATGTTTTACACACTTGGAATAGCTACTATATTTAGTTTATTAATTTCATTTATTACAACAATAATTGTCTTTAGTAGTACTTCAATAATTGATAAAGTCTTTTCAGCAAATGGCTTTTCAATTCCAATTAATGTATATTGAGTATCAGTAGTATTTTGTATTTTACTAATTTTAGTATCATTCTTTACTTCTTTATGAGTTTCAACAAAAAGAGTAAGAAATGCTGAACCAAGTACAATGCTAAGCGAAGTTGATGAATAATAAAAGATTAAACCAAATACATTGTGTTTGGTTTTTTATTTACTATTGAAAAAAAAAAAAAAAAAATAATATAATTTGCATACTATAAAAAATGTTTTTCAAATAAGTAATCAGGAGTAAATTTAATGAAAAAGTTATTGGCTATGTTAAGTATTAGTAGTTCTATTTTTTTAATAACAACAGGAATAATCTTAAGTAGTAAAGATAATTATTCAAGTATGGAAACAATAAGTCTTAATGTTAATTATCTTAAAAGACATAAAATAACAGGAGGAAATAAATTAGAAGAAATAGGTTATTATAAAGAAGGTAATTTAGTTAGAATTGAACATATACCATATAATGTAGAAATCATTGCTTGTGATTTACCAAGAGAAATTACGAGTTTGAAAAACGCCTTTGTTACAAGAACAAATGATATACAGTGGACTGTTAAATGAGACACTAGTAATATTGTAGATATGAGTGGCACTTTTTATAATACAAGAGAAATTACAGATAAGAGTATTCAAGATTGAAACACTTCAAAAGTTACAAATATGAGTGAAATGTTTGCTTATTCAAAAGGATTTAACTTAGACTTATCAAGTTGGGATGTTTCTAAAGTAAAAACTATGGAAAAAATGTTTCTTAATGCTGAAAAATTTAATAATGGAGAAAAACCTTTAAAGTGGGACAACAAACTAAATGAAGTAACTAATATGAAAAAAATGTTTTATAATGCTTCTAGTTTTAACCAAAATTTAAATAGTTGAATATTAAAAAAGAATGTAAAAAAAGATAATTTTGGATTAGAAGAATCTAAACAACCTATGTGAAAGGTAGAAGAAACAACATTTTCTACAACTAGTTCTTCTGCTGATCAACCTGATAATTCATCTAACATTTCGCCAAGAAGCGATGAAATAATAGAACATAATCCAACATCAAATTCTGAATCCGAATTAAATGGTATGTCACCTAAAGATAGCGAGAATAATAATCCAACTGAAGATATTAAAAATGAAATAAATAACCAACCTTTAAATGATGAAAATAATAATCATTCTACAACACCTATAACTGAAAATGAAACTACAGAAACTGAAAAAACCACTAATGATAGTTCAAATGATTTAAAAAATGATATTTATACAATTCCATCTAATCAAAATACTATAAATTCTTCTAATAAGAAATCATCTAAAACATTAGCTATAACAATGGGTGTTTTAGGTTCTGCTACAATTTTAGGAGTAGGTTCTGGAGTTAGCTATTATTATCGTAGAGACTTAAAAGATTTTTATTTGAAAACTAAAAATAAGATATTTAAATCTAAATAAAAATACAAGAAATCTTGTATTTTTTTATGTTCTAAATTATTAAATTTTTTATTTTAAGTATTAAACAATATCAAATTATTATAAATAAAACAAGATTACTTTCTAATTCTTGGTGCTAATAAAAATTTAAATTTGGGAAATTATATAATTTTATTGTATGGTAAATAGTTAAATTAAGGGCATGATGTATCAGATAAATTTGAATATAAATTTTAGAAATTTTATTAAAAGTAAGTATAGTCTTTGAAAATTGTTTATTAGATATTTTATGTCTAAATTTAAAATACCTAAATAAACAGGAGAATATATGAAAGTTATATTTTTTGGGGTAAGAGATTCAGAGGTTCAATTTTTTGAAAAACTAAAAAATAAATACAACTATGAATTAACATTAGCTCAAGGGGTTTTAACACTAGATAGAATTGATCTAATTAAAGATCATAATTGTGTTATTGTTAGAGGTGCTGATAAATTAGATAAAACTTTATTACAAGCTATTAAAGATCAAGGTGTTGAATATGTCTTTACTAGAACAGTTGGATTTGATCACATTGATATTCCAACAGGACACGAACTTGGATTTAAAATGGCTAGAGTAGCTTCTTATTCACCAACTGCTATTGCTGAATTGGCATTTAGTTTAGCTCATAGTTTATCTAGAAAATCAGCTTATTGAGCATATCAATCAGTTAATAAAAACTTTAAGATGGATCAATATGGATTTTCTAAAGAATTAAAAAATAGTGTTGTTGGTATTATTGGAACTGGACGTATTGGTTATGAAGCAGCTAAAATGTTTAAAGCTTTTGGTTGTGAAGTTTTAGGTTATGATATTAAACCAAATAGTAATTTTGAAGATGTAATTAAATATGTTGATTTAGATTATGCGTTAGCTAATGCTGATATTTTAAGTTTTCATATGCCTTATATTAAAGGGCAAAACGATAAACTGATCAATAAAGAATTGATTAGTAAAATGAAAGATGGAGCTATTTTAATTAATACTTCACGTGGTCAAATCCAAGATGAACAAGCTATTTTAGATGCTATTAAATCTAATAAATTAGCTGGAGCTGGATTAGATGTTTGAAATACAGAAAAAGATTATTTATTTAAAACTTTAGATAGTATAGATGATCCAGTTATTAAAGGATTATTAGATTTATATCCAAAAGTTTTATTAACACCACACATTGGTTCATATACAGATGAAGCAGCCTCAAATATGATCGAATACTCATTAGATAATTTAAATGAATATTTAACAACTGGGGATTGCAAAAATAAATTATAGAATGAGTTAAGGAGATATATGAACGGGGTTAAAGAAGCTTTTATTCAGACCATGACTAATCAAAAATTATGAGGAGCAATTGTTGCTACAATAGTTACTATTTTATTAAGTTATGGCTTAACAAAAGCAAACATATTAAAAAAGGAATGAAAAGCAGGATTAGTTAAAGTAGTTATGACAATTGCAGTTCCAGCACTTGTTTTAACTGGATTTATGAAAACTGCAAACATTCAACAATTAAAAGAACAAGGTGTTGTTTTAGGAGTTTCATTTGCATTTTATATTCTTTTAAATCTTATTGCATTTTTATGAAGTAAATTTGCACCAAATTTTGCTAAAAAATCAGCAGAAATGATTCAAGATAATAAAGCATTAAATTCTGATGGTTCAATGAGTCAAAGTCGTGCTTTAATTATGTGAATGATGATTATTTTTGGTTCAACTACATTTTTTGGATTTCCAATTATCCAAGCTATTTATCCAAATTCTGGGTTCGTAGCTGCTAACATTTGAAATATTGCTTATAGAGTATTTTCATATTCATTTTGCTTTATGATGATTTCAGGTGTTAAATGATCAAAGAAAAACTTTAAAGATGCTATGAAAAAGACATTTGTTAATCCTATAGTTATTTGTACTTTTTTAGGATTAATCTTATGATTAACAACTTTAATTCCAGGTCAAAGTTTTGGAGAAAACTTTAAAACAGTTGAAAAAGGTGGTGTTGCTTGATTTGAGTTTGGTAAAACTTTACCAATAATTCATACACCACTTCAAAAACTAGGTGCCTTAGCAGCCCCTATTACTTGAATTGCGATTGGTATTACTTTAGCAAGTTCTGATATTAAAAAAGCAGTTAAAGATAAATGAGTATGAATATTTAGTATTCAAAAACTAGTTTTATTACCTTTATTTGTATTTTTAATTTTCTTAGCATTAAACAAAACTGGAGTAGTTTCAAAAGAAGTAGCAGTTTCAATGGTAATACTTGCTGCAACTCCACCAGCAACAGTTGTAGTATTATATGCTATTCAATATAAAATGCGTGATGAATTTGCAGCTCAATGTTCAACACTAACAACTTTATTAGCAGTTATAATGTTACCTTTATGAGTTGTAATTAGTAGTATAGCTTTTATATAAAATAAATTTATAACAGAGTGAAGTTAAAGACTTCACTTTTTTATTGTTTTAAAATGCGCCTTAGTAATGTGTTTTTTATGAAAAATCAAAAAATTAAAATTGACTTAAAATCATAGCTATTAAACATATTTTAAAAAGATATTTAACAAAAATGCTAAAGAATTTAAAATATTTTTTACATTAAATTCGACAAATTTGGTAAACTTTTAATGTCAAATTTGGTAAACTTTTATTAACTAATTTGGTAAAATAATTTCAATTATTTCTACAAATATTTATGTGAAACTTAAATAAGATTCGATAAAAAGAGGGGTTATGATGAAAATAAACAATGATAATTATATTCCTAGAATAATGGATAAAATTATACAAAAATATCTTAAAATAGCAGGTGCAATTTGCGTTGAAGGGCCTAAGTGATGCGGTAAAACATGAACATCGAGACAAAACTCAAATAGTGAATTTCTTGTTGGTAGTGCAGCTAATGCTTTTTCTAATAGACAATTAGCTATTCTTAATCCTGAATATGTGTTAAAAGGAGAGTTCCCAAGAATGATAGATGAATGACAAGAAGTTCCTAGTTTATGAGATGCTACAAGAGAAGAAGTAGATAAATATAGTAAAAATGGCCTTTTCATTTTAACTGGCTCATCAACTCCAACCCATAAAGGTGTATTACATAGCGGAGCTGGAAGAATTGTAAGACTTAGAATGAACACCATGACATTATTTGAGTCGGGAGATTCTACTGGCATACTATCTCTTAAAGATCTTTTATTAGATGATATTAAAACTGAATATGTTGATGAATTAGATTTTAAGAAATTAGCTTATCTTATTGTTAGAGGTGGATGACCTAAAAATATAAAAACTAGTTTTGATGATTGTGAAGTGTTACCAAGGTCATATATTGACTCTATTTTAGAAAGTAAATTATTAGATGAAAATGATAATGCATACAATTCAAACTATATTAAATTGATTTTAAAATCCTTAGCAAGAAATGTATCTACTACTGTTAGTGAGCGTTCAATAATTAATGATATTTCTCAAAATGAAGTTGATTCAATTTCACGTCCTACTTTATCTAAATATTTGGATTTTTTAAATAATATGTTCTTATTTAGCAATTTAGAACCTTACTCTTTAAATCCAAGATCTTCTTTAAGAGTAAAACGACAAGAAAAAAGATACTTTTGTGACCCATCTTTAGCTTGTGCTTTATTAGATTTAACACCTAATAAAATAATGAGTGATTTGAATTTATATGGTTTATTATTTGAAGGATTAGTGATAAGAGATTTAAAAGTTTATGCTCAAGCAAATGATGCTAAAGTTTATCATTATCAAGATTATTTAGATAATGAATTAGATGCTGTCATTGAATTTAAAAATGGTGAATGATGTGCTATTGAAATAAAATTGGGACTTAATCAAGTAGAACAAGCAGCAAAGCAATTAAACAAAGCAATTGATGCTATAACTAGAAGTAAAAATAAACCACCTATTAATAAATGTATAATAGTTGGATTTGGTAATTTAGTATATAAAAGAAAAGAAGATGGAATTATTGTAATTCCAATCAATGCATTAAAAGATTAAAAAAAACCAAGATTTGTAAATCTTGGTTTTTTGTTTATATTATTATTTTTCTTTATCTTCTTCTTTAACATCATTGATATCTAAATCAATAATTTTTCCAGAATTTATTTTTTCTTGTTCTTGTTTGTATTTTTCTTTTTCATGAATTACAGCTTCTGGAAGTTTTTTGTTTTTGTTGATGTAATCAATTTGTTCAGCTGTAATAGTTTCTAATACTCTTAATGATTCGGCTAATAATTCTAAAGTTTCCATATTTTCACTAATTACTTTAATAGCTAATTTATATGATTCTTCTAGAATTCTTTCAACTTCAGCATCAATTTTAGCAGCTGTTTTTTCTGAATAACTACCTTCAGTTTTTCCATAAGCTTCATCAGCCATAGTTAAGAATTTAGTAATACCTAATTCTGACATACCAAATTGCATTACCATTCTTCTAGCAATAGCAGTAGCTTTATCAAAGTCATCATGAGCTCCAGTAGTTACATTATCTTTACCAAATTTAATTTCTTCAGCAGCTCTACCACCTAGATATCCAGCGATCATAGCATATAGATCAGTTTTTGATGAAAATAGTGTTTCATCTTTTGGAGTCATTATAGTATAACCACCAGCATTACCACGTGGAATAATTGTAACTTTTTGTACTTTTGAAGCACTTTCTAGTTTTAATCCAATTAAAGCATGACCAGATTCATGATAAGAAACAATCTCTTTATCATGCATTGTCATAGCACGTGATTTTTTAGCAGGTCCACCAACTACTCTATCAATAGCTTCATCAATTTCATTTATACCAATTACAGTTTTACCTTCTCTAACCATTAATATAGCAGCTTCGTTTAAAACATTTTCAAGTTGTGCACCTGAAAATCCTGGAGTTCTTTCAGCAATTCTATGTCAATCAATTGATGGATCAATTTTTTTATTTCTTGCGTGAAGTTTTAAAATTTGTTCACGTTCTTTAATATCTGGTAGAGAAACTTGAATAACTCTATCAAAACGACCAGGTCTTAATAAAGCAGGATCTAATACATCAACACGGTTAGTTGCAGCCATTACAATAATTCCTGAATTAGTTTCAAATCCATCTAATTCAACTAATAATTGGTTTAGAGTTTGTTCATTTGTTCCTGTACCAATTGCTGAATTACGTTTTCTACCAACAGCATCAATTTCATCAATAAAAATAATTGCAGGAGCAGCCTTTTTAGCTTCATTAAACATTTCTCTAACTCTACTTGCACCAACCCCAACAAACATTTCTTCAAATTCTGAACCAGCTATAGAAAAGAAAGAAACATTGGCTTCACCTGCTACAGCTTTTGCTAGTAAAGTTTTACCTGTTCCAGGAGGTCCTTCCATTAAAACTCCTTTTGGAGCTCTAGCACCAGCTGATGCATATTTAGCAGGTTGTTTTAAATAGTCAACTAGTTCTACTAATTCTGATTTTTCTTCTTCAATACCAGCAACATCACTAAATTTAACATTAGATTTTTCTCTACGTGCTTTATTTTTACCCATACCAAATAAACCATTAGCACCAGCACCAGCTGCTCCACCTTTAGCCATAAAGTAAAATAAACCAATGTAGAATAAAATTAAAATTAGCATTGGTAATAATGATGAAAGTAATGAGAACCAAGATGACTCAGTATAACGAGTAGTATTAGAACGTCATACAAAATTTTTAAAAGCATCACTAAAACCATTAATAGCATTTGGATTTGTATTAACAGTAAATTTAGTTCAACCACTTCCATTGTTATATCATCCAGTGATTATATCTATACCTTGGATATTATTACGCTGCAAAACAACATTATTAAATGGTTTACCTTGATCAAATAAATTATTTAATTGTTCAATAGTTAAATTTTGAGTAGTTCCTCTAGAAGTTATACTAATAACTGATAGTAAAATTATAAAACCTACTATTAGAATTATTCAAAACCAAAACGTAGATTTTTTCTTCTTTTTGTTCATCTGTTTCTCCAGTCTATTTAATGTCCATAATATTTAATATTATCACATCCAAATATAAATAATGACGGCTTTATCATTGTAGTTTTTAAATTGGTATTTTCTATGTTATTATAATATTGGTAAGACGTAGGGAATGAAGAATATCTTGATCGTATGTACTATTAAGTGCAGAGTACGGGCACCCCTATGCTGGAAGGAGACTATGTCTCCTTTTTTTAAAGTGGTGATTTTATGACTTATTATTTAAATTTTTATTTAGATGAAAGTGGTAATGCTATTTCTGATTTTTTTGTTGTTGGTGGATTTTATTTAAATGATTCTGATTATTCAAATATTCAAATTCATGAATCTAAAATTAAATCTAATATTTTAAAAACTGAAAAATCAATTAGAGAATATAGAAACACTGTTGAAACTGATTTAAAACCTTATGATAGCAAAAAAGAAGTTAAGTGAAACAGTTTATCTTTAAGTAATAAAAAGGCCTTATCATCAAAAATTAGATTCAACAACCAAACTAATATTGCTATGGTTAGTAGTTTAAAAAACTGAGATTCAAAGTATGGTAAAGAAATCAAAATAGAAGCAATTTATAATATGATGGTAAAAAATTTAATAGAAAGAACTATTAAATCTTTATCAAGTCAAAAAGTAATTAATAATAAAGATATTTTAAATATAAAAGTTTATATTGATCAAAGGAAAACAATGATCAAAACTAAAAATAAACAACAAAAATTAGAAGCTTTAGAAGGATATATAAAAACAGAATTTTATTGAAACTTACACTTTAAAGATATTCAAATAAAAGTTGTTCAGTTTGAATCAAATTCTCATCCTTTAATTAGATATGCTGATTATTTTGTTGGAAGTATTGCTAGTATGTGTCATTTTTTAAATCATTCAAATAAATCTTGATACCAACAAGCAGATGTTGTTTTTGAACAAATACATAAAAAAGTACCTTGTATTTGTAGTCAAACTATTATTAATCAATCAAGTGTTGTTAAAAAATTGATTAATTTATGTAATCAAAATAATCAAATCAGAGAATCAAAAACTAATAATGCTTTTTAATTTTATTTAAAATAACTTTATCTTTAACATTATATACAACAGGTGATAACAACCTAGTTTTATAACTTATTTTTCTATCTATAAAATAACGGTTAGTTTTTTTATTTGCAATTGTTGTTATTGATTTATACATTTCATAGCTATTTGTAATTACATAACTAAAATTTTTATCTCTTAAAATGATTTGTTCAATTTCTTTAATATTTTTAAAACTTGTTTGATTAATTAAATCATTTAAATCGTTAATAATAATAGTTTTTGGTTCTAATAAACTATTTTTAATAACAAATAACTTATTATAATCTTTAATTAAACTATGATCATTTAAGTTAATTTTTCAATAATTTTTATTTGAATTAATTAGTCTTTTTACTATTTCACTAATAGTTTTATTACTTCTATTTAATAATAGATTTTCTTTATTAATTAATTTAAAGTATGTATAAATTATTCTTTGAATATAAGTTTGATCTAATAAAAAAAGTTCTTTTGTTAAATTAAGTTCGTTATTAATAATATTATTTTTTAAATAGTTATCAACTATTTTTTTTGTGCTGTTTAAATTATTATTTGATTTATTAATTTGATCTAAGATTTTAGTAAAGTTATTTTCATTTAAAGTTGCTCTAATTTTATTTCTTTGATATTTAGTATTACTATTAGTTGAATCAATTGCATAACTAATTTTATTAGTGTTTAAATAGTTAAGAATTTCAGATTTTTTAATATCTAATAAAGGTCTATAGACTACAAGATCTTTATAATGACTAACAGGTTTTAACCCATAATAATCAACTAAATTATTTCTTTGTAATTGTAATAAATAAGTTTCAATTAAATCATTTAAATTATGAGCAACTAACAGATTATAAATTTGATATTTAGATGCAATCACATTAAAAAAATCATAACGTTGTACTCTAGCTCAAGATTCAAAATTTTGTTTTAATAAACTATAATCTTTATTTATATTTAATATTTCTAGTTTTAAATTAAATTGTTTACATAAATTAGTAACAATCATTTGATCATTGTTTGAATCTGATCTAAAGTTATAATTAACATGACAAACTACTAAATTATTTGGATCAACTATTTTAACAACATTACACAATAAAAAAACACTATCAGGTCCACCTGATACTGCTATTAGGTATTTTTTAGATTTATTAATATTAAACAAGCTCATAATTATTCAATTTTTAAAGTTTTAATTATTTTTTCAAAACGGTCGTGATCTTTAGTTAAGATTCTATTAAATAGAACCTGAACAACATATAGTAAAGAAAAGTTTGCAGAATGCTTAATTTTTTGTAATGGGTCAGCATCAGTAACTGCGTATTTAATTCAATAATCACAAACACTAGAATATTTGTTTGGTTTATTCATTGAAATTAATCCAATTCTAGAACCATTTTTCTTTAATTGAACAATTGATTGATAAGTAGTAATGTTTTCTGCAAAGTGAGAAATAACAATAAATACTCAAGATGAATCAGAAATTTTAGTATAGTAATCTAATAAATCTTGTTGATTAATGATTACTGGTGGAATACCAATTAGATTCATCTTTTCAGCAAGCTCAGTAACAGCATGATTTACACTATTATCATAAGAAATTAAAGCAACAGTTTTAGTGTTATAAATTGCTTTAACTAGCTTGTCAACTTGGTTTGTTTCAATTAAAGCATCAGTTGCATTAATAGCTTTACTAATTTCTTCAAATTTAGAAATTTTTTTATCTTTGTTTTGAAGTAAAAGTCTATTTTGTTCTTCTTGTTGATTTAAATAAACTCTTAATAAAGTTTGAAGTTCACTAAACCCTGAAATATCTAAATGTCTTTGACAAAATCTAGTAATAGTAGCTGGAGAAGTATAAGTGATTTGAGCTACTTTTGAAATAGTTGAATTAGTAATTAATTCAATGTTATCTAAAATGATTCTACTAGTAATTCCAGATGCACTAGAGTGCTCTTTTGATAATTGATCAAGTTTTAAAATTAATTTTGTAACATCCATATACTTATTCTTTCTATTTGAATTATATAATACTTCCTAGTATTTAATATACTAGTCGTGAAAGTATTTTAACAATTCATCAGTATAAGTTTCATCATCATTATGTGTAATTAAAGTTGGTAATAATTCCATTCCTTCATTTCCTTGATATATTCCATCTAATAAAATCATTTTTGCATTATCTATTTTTTTAGATTGAATTAATCTTAATCTTTTTGGATAAATATTATATTTATAAAATAAATTAATAATTTCACTTAGTCTTTCACTTCTATGAACTATAGTAAAATTACCTTTATTTTTTAAACATCTAGAAGCACTTTTAATAATATCTTCTAAAGTAATTAATAATTCATGTCTAGCATTAGCAACTTCTAAAGAAATTTCTTTTAGTTTAGGATTACCATCCATTTTAAAAAAAGGAGGATTACATACAACTAAATCAAATTCTTGATTATGTAATTTACTAAACTCTTTAATATCAGCATGTACAATTTCAATTTGATCTTCTAAGCCATTTAACTTAATATTTTGTTTTGCTATTTCAACTGCTTTATGTTGAATTTCAACTCCAATGATTTTTGCTTTTGTGTATTTAGATAAAATCAAAGGAATAACAGCATTATTAGTCCCAAAATCACAAATCTTTTTTTTCTTACTATTTAAATTACAAAATCTAGCTACTAATACACTATCTAAAGTAAAATTAAACATCTTATTATCTTGATATAATTTTCTATTTTTATATCCTAATAAATCATTTAAAACTTTCATTAAATTTGTTCTACAATTCTAATTAAATAATTATCTATAGCTATATTTGTAAGTGGTAAAAATTTTAGATCATCTAATAATTCTAAAGTACAACTAATTAAATTAGTAAATTGATAAATAATAGTTCTATTATATGCATCATCAATCATTTTAATTAGTTCATTTTTATTCATAGCTTTTATTTCTTTATTAAATAATAAAATCTCATCTTTATTTTTAGATATTAATAATTCTTCAAATTTATTAAGCTTATTATCTATTTTAGTTTCATTGTCTATATTAATTAACTGACAACGTGATCAAATAGTATTAATAATTTCACTATAATTATTAGTTAGTAAAATTCCATAAGTATTAATAGGTGGTTCTTCTAAAAATTTTAATAAAGAATTAGCAGCACTTTGTTTAAGATTTTGAGCGTTTTTAATTATAAAAAACTTAATATTTTGTGTTGCAGTTGCTGATAAAGACATTTTATTAATTAGATCTAATACCTCTTGATTTGTTATATTAATATTATTTCCAATAGTTAGTATATCAACATGTGTGTTATTTTGTATTTGATCTTTTAATTTATTAAAATCAAGATCACTTACATTCTTATTAAAAGCATAATAAATAATTTGATAAATAACATCTCAACTAGTTTGTTCATCTTTACAATTTAAAATAATGTTTGAAAATAAGTTATTATTGTCAATTAGTTTTTTTAATCTGCTAATTACTTGTTCTTTTTTCATTTTCTTTAAGCTTTTCTAAAATTATTTTTATAGCTTGATTATAAACTTGATCAATATCTTGATTAGCATCAATTACTTTAATACGTTTGGGATTATTTTTAACTAGTTCTAAATAACCTTGATATACTTTTTGTTTAAAATCACTTTTTTCTTTATCTAGTCTATTTTTTGAATTTTCTCCTCTTATTTGCATTCTTTTTTCAGCTTCACTAAAAGAAACATCAAAAAATAATGTTAGATCAGGTAAACAATTTTTTAAAACAATTTGTTGAACTTCACTAACTACATCAACACCAATATTTCTAGCACTTCCTTGATAAGCACTAGTTGAATCAATAAAGCGATCTGAAATAACAATAATATTTTTTTCTAAAGCTGGCTTTATTACTTTTTGTAGATGTTGATTTCTTGAAGCTATAAATAATAAAGCCTCAGTTCAAGCATCCATATCTTTATTTTTATTATCTAAAATAATTTGTCTAATTTGTTCAGCAATAGCTTCTCCACCAGGTTCTCTTGTAATTAAAACTTGATAATTTAATCTTTCTAGTTCTTCTTTTACTTTTAATAAAGCAGTAGTTTTTCCACTACCATCCATTCCTTCAAATGTAATAAACATTATTATTCTCCATATTTTTTTCTATTAAGAAATGCACTTTGTAAAGTGAATTCATCCATATAATCTAAACTAGCTCCCATTGGTATTCCTTTAGCTAATCTTGTAATTTTAATGTTTTTAGTACTTAGTAATTTGTATAAATAATTAGCAGTTAACTCACCTTCAAAAGTAGAATTTAAAGCTAAAATAATTTCAGTATTATCATTAATTCTTTTAAAAATAGAACTAATGTTTAATTTATCAAATGTAATGTTTTTATTTAGATTAATTTCACCATTTAAAATATGATAAACCCCTTTGTATTTATTAGTATTTTCAATGTTTTTTGCATCTAAAATTGTTGAAACTATACAAATTATATTTTGATTTCTATTCTCTAAACTGCATACTAAACATTTATCATTTTCACTTAAATACCCACATATTTTGCAAGTTGAAATTAATTGTTTTGCTTTATTTAATTGATCAATAAATTGATCTAGTTTATCTTTATTTATTAATAAATCAACTAATAATCTTTCTGATGTTTTTTTAGTTAAACCTTGATTTGTTCTAATTGATTCAATAATTTCATCAAATGTAGTTTCTAACATTTTAATCACCTATCATAAAATCATCATTAAATAGATCTTTAGCTTTATTAATTAAATCTTGATCAATTTCATCATTAATAGTTAAATATTTTTCTTTTAATTGTTTTAAATTAATTTCACTATATTCAGATAATTTATTTTTATTTTTTAAATCAATAAAAATAGTTTTAATTTCATCTCACTTCATTTTATCAATAGCAAAAATTAAATATGGTTTTTTAAATCAATTATAAATTTGTTGTAAAACATGATTATCTAACATTGAATCATTAATTAAGTTAGCTTGTGCTTTTGTTTGAGTTTTTAAAACAATTACATCATTAGTTAAAGAAATGATCTTACTATCTAATAACATAAATAATTCAGAAGCTATTTGGGCATTTACTAATTGATCATCATTTTGTAAAAATAAGTCTTCAAGTAATTGTTCAATATTATGGATTTGATTTTTATAGTTTTTAGTTTCTATTAAAATACTAATTAAATCTTCATTAAAAAGCATTTTTACTTTACTATCTATTGCTTGAGAAATATGAATATTAAATTTTATTTTTAATTCACTAAGAGTTTTACAAATCTCATCTATTGTTTGTTCTTTTTGATTATAAAAATCAAACTCATTAATTGGATCATCTAAATTAGTACTATCTAGTGGTTTGTCATTTTCAATAGTGTTTTTAATTAAGGTTTGATCCTCAAGATCTTTTGTTAATGACAAATCATCAATTATAGGTTGTTGTATAACAGGTTCATCAATTATAGCTTCATCAATTATAGGTTCATCTAAAACTTCAGGTGTTATATCATTTGGTTTTAAAATTTCTTGATTTTGTTCAACTTGTTTTGTGCTTATAGTTTTTGATACTGCTTGTAAGTTGTTATTATTTGAATTAATTGTTTTTAATAAACTTAATAATAAATAATTAAAACTAATGTTAGCGGCTTTTGTTTTAAAATAAGCTTCAGCTAGATTATCAGCTAGTATAAAGAGATTATTAACATTTATATTATTAAATTGTTCAACTTCATTTTTTTCTAAGATATTTAAAAACTCAGTGTTATTAGTTAGTTTATATTCAATAATTTCTTTTAAAATCTCAATTAAACCTAAAGCAAAAACATCTCAATTCATTCCCTGATCATTTGCTTTTTGAAAATAAGAAATTATAAAACTAGTGTTATTATTTAATGATTGATGAATAACTTGTAATTGTTCTTGTTTTGTTGCAATTAGAAAAATTGATTTTAGAGTTTTTATAGTAATTAGATCATCTGTAGCTAACATTAATTGTTCTAAAATATTAATTGCATCTCTTAAAGAACCTTCTGAAAGATAAAATATTTCATCTAAAACTTCTTTTTCGATCTGATAATTTTCTTGATTTGCTATATATTGCAAGCGGTTTTTTAAAGAATTTTTATCAATTTTTGTAAAGTTAAAAATTTGACATCTTGATAGAATAGTTTGAGGGATTTTATTAAATTCAGTAGTTGCTAAAATAAAAATTGCATAAACTGGAGGTTCTTCTAAAGTTTTTAATAAAGCATTAAAAGCTTGTTTTGTTAACATATGAACTTCATCAATAATATAAACTTTATATTTACTATTTAATGGTAAAGTTGAAACCGAATTTTTAATTTCTCTAATTTCATCAACACCATTATTTGAAGCAGCATCGATTTCAATAATATCGATTAATTGGTTTTGATTTGCTAATTTACAATTATTGCATTGTTCACAAGCTGTTGAGTTTGTTAAATTTAAACAATTAATAGTTTTTGCAAAAATTCTAGCAACACTTGTTTTTCCAGTTCCTCTTTGACCAGAAAATAATAAAGCATGATTTATTCTATTATCTTTAATTTGTTTTTCTAGTATTTCTTTTATGTTATTATGACCAGCAACACTATTAAAATCTTTTGGTCTATATGTTCTATATAAAGATTGTTTATTTGTATTCATTTTACCCTCCAACTAATATAATTTTATCTTATATTAGTACTTGATTAGATAAACAAATACTAGTAGTTTATATTAGAAAAATTATCTTTTGTTAATAAAAAAATTATTTAATAATTTAATGTATTCTGATTGTTTATTGTGGTTTTTTATTTGAATTAAATTAAGGTTTTGATCATTAATACTATAGTTATTTTGAATACCAAATTTATAACTATCAACTAAATAATAAATAGTATTAATTTTTGCTTGTTTAATTGCTGAATAACACATCATACAAGGCTCTAAAGTTGTAATTAGTTTATATTCAGATAAATTAAAAGTATTTAGTTTGTTAATTAGTTTGTTAATAGCATTAATTTCAGCATGCTGAGAAATATTTTTATTTTTATATCTTGTATTAATAGACATAGTCAAAATATTGTTATTGTTATCAATAATACAACAACAAACTGGTATATCATTATGTTTAATTGCTTTTTTAGATTGATTGATCATTAGATCTAAGATGTTATTAAAATCACTCATAGTTTTTCAAATAAAAAACCGCAATACAGAACACTTTTCCTTATAGCTGCTACCTTCCGGTCCTAACTCGTTCAGATGTTATTCTTATCGCGGCGTTATAATTATATTATATTTTTAAGTCTTATTCAATTAAGTAGATATTAATCTTTATAATCACCTAATAAAACATAATCAACACGTTTTATTGCTTGTAAATCTTTTCCACCAGCATATGAAATTGATGATTGTAAGTCTTCAGTCATTTCTTTTAAAGTATCAAAAATACTTCCTCTAATTTTAATTAGTTCTTTTTTACCTTCAACATAACGTTTTTCACTTTTATTATATTCACTAGCTGATCCATAATATTCTTTATAAATACAATTATCGATTTCAACTTCTTTTCCAGGTGATTCTAAATGTGCAGCAAACAAACTTCCAATCATACAAAAACTAGCACCCATTCTAATAGATTTTGCAATATCTCCATGAACTCTTAATCCACCATCAGCAATAATTGGTTTTGATGCAGTTTTTGCACAATATTTAAGTGCAGATAGTTGTCATCCACCAGTTCCAAAACCTGTTTTTAATTTAGTAATACATACTTTTCCTGGACCAATTCCAACCTTAGTAGCATCAGCTCCTCATAATTCTAAATCTCTAACTGCTTTTGGTGTTGCTACATTTCCAGCAATAATAAAAACTTGATCTTTCATTTTTTCTCTAATATAACTAATTATATTTTTAACACTTAAAGCATGACCATGAGCTATATCAATTGTTATATAATCTGGAATTAAATTTTGTTCAACCATTTGATCTACTAATTTATATTCATCAGGTTTAACACCTAAAGAAATTGAAGTTATCAAGTTTTTATCTTTCATGTTTTTAATGAATTTTATTTGATCAACATTAAATCTATGCATTATATAAAAATAGCCATTTTTTGCTAATTTTTCAGCTAATTCTTCATTAATTATTGTTGCCATATTTGCAGGCACAACAGGCAATTTAAAAGTATGTTTTCCTAAAGTTGCAGTAGTATTGCATTCTTTTCTTGAATTAACAATACACATTTCAGGAATAAGCTGCACATCATCATAATCAAATATCTTCATAAAAATTTCTCCTTAAAAAACATATTATAAATTAATAGAGTAAAAATATCTATTTAAACATAATAAAAACGGCTATGCCGTTTATTTAAAAACAATTTATCTAGTAATTATTATTTTACTTATCTTTTTAGATTTTTTAAAAATCCTTTTATTTAAACCAACCACAGCTCCACAAATTGATATTGCTAGTAATGTTAAACCAGCACCAATACTAATTGCTATTTGTTGTGTTTTATCTAATTGATTTGAATCTAGTTTATTTTTTGACTCATTAATTAAATCAATAATTTGAGAAGGATCATTATTTTTAAAGTATTTTTCATCACTATTTAAAACTTTAAATAGTTGTTCATATTCTTTTAACTTAATCTTAAGTTTTTCTTTTTCTTTTAAAAGTTCATTATTTGAATTATATTCATTATTTAAAAATTCTTTAAATTCTAATAATTCAGTTTTAATTTTTAAATAATCTTTTAATTTAGCTTTTAATTCTTTATTTTCTTCTAGTAATTTTTTATTAGAAGAAAATTCTTGATCTAATAGCTCTTTATATTCCATAACTTCTTTTTTTAGTTTTTCAAGTTCTACTGAAGTTTGGCTTTTTAAAACTAAATTAGAGTTATTTAAATCGTTATTTTTTAAATAAGCACTAAAAATAATTGTTGAAATTAATAAAAAATTAAGACCCAATATATTAAATAACTTTTTCATAATTATTTAACCCTCATACATTTGTATTCTATAAACTATTTAATTATATTAATGTTTTTTAGATATTACAATGTGGGTTTTAATTAGTATTAAAGCTAAATAAAAAAAGAAGTATAAACTTCTTTATTTTTGGTTTATAACAATGAAATTGTCAGCTTTTTTTTCTGCAAAAGTTCCCTTTTTTAAAATGATTCTAAATAAATCAATAAATAGTAGAATTCCAAGTGTTAAAAAGCGTAATAATCAGAATAAAAGTCTTCATAATGCAAGTTTAAACATTTTATTACTACTATATTTAGTTCCAGTTGCTCTCATTCCTCAAGATGGGCTACCTTTAATATATAAAATAATAAAAATAATTAGGTAAATACCTAAAGTAAATACTAATGCTAAAGAGTCAATAAGACTTTTAAAAACTCTTCTTCAAAATCCGGCTATTTTCATTTCTGTCCTTCTAATTTTTTTTTTTTTTTTAAACTATTCAATAATAAGTATATTATTTTACTTTTTAATGAAAAGTACTAAAGTAAAAAAATAAGGCTTTTAAACAAGTTTATGGATTCAAACTAATAGTTTTTAACTTATCCTTTTTTAATTTTTCTATTAATCCATCTATTATTTTAGGTGATTGGTTATTTTTTGTTAAATAATCATTACTTAGTGAATTAAATAGAATAACACCATTAGTTTGCACATATGCAGGTAAAGTAAACTTTTTTCCAGCATAGTCAGGTAGTGGAATTGAAATATATTTACTTCCAGGAACGTCTTGAACTTCAGTATTTAAAATTCCAATTACATTAAATGATGAATCGATAACCATAGATCCAGATGCACCTTGTTTTAGTGCAAGTTGACCAAAAGGAATGTTTGTATATAAAGTTGAAAATTGGTCAGCAATTGTTAGATTCATCCCATGTTCTTTGTCAACAAATGGTTTTTCATATTTTTGTCAATTATTATTTAATGAATTGTATTCCTTATTTTTGTTTTGATCATATTTTAGTCAAATATCTCTAAAGTAAATATCTTCTAAAATCTTTCTTTGTGTTGAAATTAGGCCACCTTCAGATTTAAGTCCTCTAAACTGAGTGCCACTTATAAAAGGATTTCAGTTCTTTGGATATCCTGCATAAAATTGAGTTTGTAAAGGACTAAATTTATTTTTATTAAACTTAATGTATCAATCTTTTTCTTCTTTTTTGTCAATTACTTCTGCTAGGCTTGGAAGAAGTTGCTTTAATTTATTTTTTTCAATCTTTAAACGTAAAGTTAAAAAATCAGCACCAGAATTATTGGTTTTAGATAAATAATCATTATCTTTGAAATACAAAGACTTTTTATTAAAATCTTTGAAATAAATATTATCAGCACCATATCTAGGTGTATAGTAAGGAGCAACTAAATATTGTGAATAAGCATCAAAAGCATCAAATGATTTATTTTTATCAACATCTGTTTCAACTAAACCGTTTTTATTATCTATTTTTTTTGTTCTATTAGCTTTTAAATAAACTTTCATATTTCTATTGTCATCAGTATCTTTGGTATTTTTACCATCATAAAATCCAACAGGAAATTCTTTTCATTTTTGATCTGATACTTTATTATTAAAAATACTTTTATCAAAAGTTTTTCTTAAACTAAATACATGAATATTTGTAGCTAATAAAAGTTCATAATTATCTTTATCAGTTTTATTGTCAATTCTATCTATTACTCAAGCAGTTCCTGAAGCATTAGCAAAATTTAATCTTGGATGTTCTTTTAAAGTTTTTTCGTCTTGATCAATAACTCATTGTTTTACATTAATTTCTAATTGAAAACTACGTTCATGAATGTATTTAAAATAATCATTATTAGTTTTTAAAAAATTATTTTTATCTTTATCAGTTTTATAATAATATTTTTTATTTTTTGTTTTAATCAATAGCTCAAAACTTCCTTTAATATCATCATGTTTAGACTTTAAAAAAATAATATCTTTTATTTTAAAAAGTTTTTCTAGTGATTCAAAATTAGCATAAGATAATAGCTGACTTAAATTTGATGGTAAAAACCCAAAAGGATTTGTTTTAACTAGGTTTTTAAAGTCAAAATCTGTAGTAGTTAAATTTCTAATTTCTTCATCTTTTAATTGTTCTAGTTTTTGTTGTTTTATTGAATAAGAAAGTGGAATGTGTGGATTATAAAATTTAGTTCTACTAATTTTATCTTCTCCGATGTTTCCATATTCTCCTAATTTTGAGGCAAGTTCTCAATAGTTTTTTTGATATTCTTTATGATCATAAAGAGTAAAATCAATATTATTATTTTTTACAAAGTTATTAAATTCTTTTTGACCAATTATATAGTCTTTAGTTTGTTTATGAATTTGATATGGTGTTAGATTTTGTAATTGATTAATATCTAAAAAATGTGAGTTAAATAGTTGAATTTCATCATTTTTATCTATTTTATTTTTTGAATCACTTTGATTCTGATTCTGATTTTGATTTGTTTGATTATTTTGATTTTGGTTATTATTTGAATTGCTATTGTTATTAGGTTTTTGATCAATTTTATTTGAATCAGTTTTATAACAAGAAATAGTTGAAACACTTGGAATAACAACAATACTTGATATAAAAACAAATTTAAGTTTATTTATTAATTTATTCATGTAGGAATTCTCCAACATAATTTTAGTATTAATTTATAGTATTTATTATTTCAAAAATTGAATTTAATTTAACAAAAAAACCTTAATAAAACTATTAAGGTTAATTACAATTTAATATCATAAGTTATAGTAGAATTTACTAATTTATTAGTCATTCTTTTTTAAGTACTCTAAAAGATCGCTAACATGTTCAATGTGATCAACATTTCTAAATTCTTTTAATAAATTTAATTGGTTATCTAAAACAAATGTTGAACGTTCATATTTAACAAATGGTTCATCATCTAAAACAATTGTTTCACTTGTTAAATTAAATTCATTTACTAAATCTTTGTTTAAATCAGAAAGTAATAAAAAACTTAAATTTTGTTCACAACAAAATTCATCATTTTTATTAGGTTCATCTTGACTGACTCCAACTACATTAAATCCTAATTGTTTAAATTCATCTAAATGTTTTTGATATTCTATAACTTCTAAAGTACATAAAGAGGTTTTAGCTTTAGGATAAAAAAAGATAATAAGACCTTTTTGCCCAACTAAGCTGTTTAATTCTACTAAGTTATTTTTATGATCTTTTAATTGATAATTTTTCATAACTTCCTCCTTGAAATCATATGAATATTGTAGTCCTTTTTTTAAAAAAAACTAATCTAAAATATTTAATCAGTGTTTTTTATATAATTTATGTATAGAAAGGTCGATTATGAATTTTAAAAAAATAAAATTTAAAAACACTGATTTTAAACAGCTATCATCAAATATTACAGCGGTTTTACAAAAATTTGGACGCGGATTAATGTTACCAATTTCAATATTACCTTTTGCTGGTTTACTACTAGGAATTGGTGGAGCAATTGGAGCAAATATTAGTAGTACTAATGAAGTTGGTTTAATTATAAGCAGATCGTTAAAAGCAATGTCTGAAATAGTTTTTGCAAATCTAGCAATTTTATTTACTATTTCAATCGTAATTACTTTTACAAATGAATCAGGATCGGCTGCTTTTTTAGCAATTCTAGGTTATTTAGTTTTTAATTCAACTCAAGCAGCATTTATTCATTACAACAATAATGTTTTAGTTGATGTGTTTTATATTCATAAAGGTGAATGATTAAAAGCAATTATTGGTTCTAATTTAGGAATCACTTCGCTTCAAACTTCGTTATTTGGTTCTATTATAGTTGGAATTATTATTGTAAAAATTTATAACAAATTTAAATATATTCAACTACCAAATGCTTTAAGCTTTTTTTCAGGAATTAGATTTTTACCAATTTTAATTATTCCAAGTATGTTTTTATTGGGATTATTATTTTTAATAGTTTGACCTTATGTTGGTTTTGTGATTAATCAAATAGGAATAGGTTTATCTAAAACTCCAACTGGTGTTGATGGATTTATTTATGGAGTTTTTGGAAGAGCGTTAATGCCATTTGGACTACATCACATTTTAATTACTTTAGCTTATCAAACTCAATTTGGTGGAATTTTAGAATATGATAAGTTAATAAGTCAATTAGAAAAAATGAATGTTGATCAAAACACAATAAATCAAATAAGTGAAGCATTTAAAAGTTTTACTAAAAATAATTCACAAATTATAATTGGAGATCAAAACATTTGAAACTTCATTAATTCAATTCCATTAAATAATATTCAAAAAACACCAATTTTTCAATGATTTTCTTACAATTTAAATATTAATGCAGGAAGATTTACTCAAGATTATCCAACTTATCTAGGAACTTGTATGGGAATTGGATTAGCATTTATTTTAACAAGTAATAAAGAAACTAGAAAACAAACAGCTTCAGTAATTTTAAGTGCTATGGGTGTGTCATTTTTAACTGGAATTACTGAACCATTAGAATTTACTTTCTTATTTATTACACCAGTTTTATATTATGCAGTTTATGTGCCTTTTTCAGGATTGAGTTATCTATTTATGAGTTTAGTTAATGCTCATGTTGGAGTAGGTTTTGCTAGAGGATTTATTGATCTAATAGTTTATGGAGCTTTACCTGTTTTAAAAGGAACTAGATTCTATTGAGCATTTGTTTTTGCTTTAATTCAAGGACTTGTTATTTTTGTGATTTTTTACTTTTGAATTATTAAAAAAGATCTACCAACTCCTGGAAGAAAAGATAATGTATTAGGATTAATTAGTAAAAAAGATTATCAAGAATTAAAGAATAAAAATAATAATGAACAAAGAATTTTAGAAATAATTAAAGCTTTAGGAACAATAAAAAACATTAAATCAGTTTCAGCGTGTGCTACTAGATTAAGAGTTGAAATAGTAGATCAAAGTTTAGTAAATATTGAAGAACTAAATAAATTAGGTAGTCATGGAAACATTATTAAAAACAATAATATTCAAGTAATATTTGGTGGAGAAGCTACTATTTTGTCAGAAAAAATAAACAATATATTAAACAAAAAATAATAATAAAATCACAAATAAACTTGTACACATAGTAAGTTACAAATTTTTTATTAAAATTACTTATTGTAATAGATAATATATTGTGCTATGTTATTATAGTTTTAGAAAGAGTGTAATATATGTTCAGAAAGATTTTTAAAATTCTTATCTCTTTAGTTTTAGCAGCTATTATTATTTTGATTGGAATTATTGTTTTAGGATTTTCAACAAGTACTACTGATCTAAACTTCCTACAAAGAGCAACCAATATTTTAAAAAGTCATAATTTTATAGATCTATTAAAACTAAACTTATCATCAGTACAAGAGAAAATTGGAGTTGTACTAGTTGTTTATGTAGGACCTTTAATTTTTATAGCTGGGTTTATTTGAAACTTCTTTAGATTATTATCTACTATATTTAAAAAATAAAATAAGATAAAATAAATTAATGAATAAAATAAAATTAATTATTAATTGAATATCTTATTTTAAAAGTATTAAATACGTAGTTTTAACAGCAATTTTGTCAAGCTTATTAACAGTTATAGCCTTAACTACTTCTATGATTCAAATCGCAGGAACTGGTTTGTTTCAAGTTGCAGATGGGTTGTTTTTAAGTTTGACTTTTTTTATTCCTGGTCCTATGATGCTAGTTGTTGGTTGTGTTTATGCAATGATTTTTGATTTAGTTTCAGGAGCAGTTTTTTATGTTCCTATTTCAATTATTATTCATATTTTAATGTTTGCTACAATCAAATTATTAATGTATAAATTACCATTTTATTTAAATATAATGATTGCTGAACTCTTTATATTTTTATATGTTTTATATGCTTATCTAATTAATTATTATTCTAATTCTAGTGATACTAGTCAAGCTAATGTTAAAGCATTAATATCTTTAATAACTGATTTTATTCAATATTTAGTATCAGTAATTTCTGCAATAGTTTTATACAATGTGTTTAATACTCAGAGTTTTTTAAACTTATTTAAAAAATTAGATATTGATATTTATAAAAATAAATAAGCTTTTTGCAATTTTATATTTGATTTATATGTAGTGATAAAATAAAACCGTAAATGCCAATCATAAATAATATGACATTTTATTATATATATTTGTTTGATTAAGGAGAATAATATGAAAATAGGATTACCTAAAGAAATTAAACAAAATGAAAATCGTGTTGGTATTACTCCTATGGGAGTTGTTGAATTAATTAGAAATAATCATGAAGTTTTAGTTGAATCAGGAGCTGGATTAGGTAGTGGTTTTAGTGATCTTGAATATGAAAAAGCGGGAGCAAAAATCACTAAAAATGTAGAAGATGTTTGAAAACAAGAAATGATTGTTAAAGTTAAAGAACCTTTAAAATCAGAATACAAATATTTTTATGAAAACCAAATTATTTTTACTTATTTTCACTTAGCTGGTTTAAAAGATTTAACAGAAGAATTAATCAAAAATAAAGTCATTGCTATTGCTTATGAAACTGTTCAAACACCAGACAAAGCTTTACCTTTATTACGTCCAATGAGTGAAGTTGCTGGAAGAATGGCAGTTATTATTGCTTCAAATTTATTATTAAAAAATACAGATAAAGATGCTTTAGGTGTACTTGTTAGTGGAACTCCTGGAACTCCAAAAGCTAATATTACTATTATTGGTGGAGGAGTTGCTGGGACTTCAGCTCTTAGATTAGCAATAGCTATGGAAGCTAATGTTACTATAATTGAATTTAATGAAAATAGAATTAGACAACTATATGAAACATATGGACACAAAGCAAACATATTAAAATCAAATTATGCAAATATTGCAAAAGCCGTTAAAGAAAGTGATGTAGTTATTTCAACTGTATTAATTCCTGGTAAATTAGCACCTAAATTAGTAACAACAGAAATGGTTAAAACAATGAAACCAAATAGTGTTATTATTGATGTTGCTATTGATCAAGGTGGAAGTGTTGAAACTGTTGATCATATTAGTTCACATGCTGATCCTACTTTTATAAGACATAATGTCATTCATTATTCAGTTCCTAACATTCCTGGGGCAGTTCCAAGAACCTCAACAATTGCTTTGACTAATGCTACACTTACTTATGTAGTAGAAATCGCATCTAAAGGGTGAAAAAAAGCTATTCAAGACAATAGTGCATTAAAATTAGGTGTACAAACTGTTAATGGTAAATTAGTTTATAAAAACGTTGCTGATTCATTAAATATTCAATATACAGAAATAGATAATGCAATATAATAAAAAAACAAAATCTAGCAATTGCTAGATTTTTTATATCTATTTTTAAATCTTAATTAAGTTAATTAATAACTATAAAGATATTATTTTTTTAATTTAAAAAATAGATTTATTTTTTAGGATTTGAGTTTTTTATTATAGATTCTATTATGTTATTAGTGAGTTGTATTTATGTAATGCTTTTATCAATTAATAGATTAGATATTGATATTTACCATATACCTTATTTTAAAAAAATGTTAAAATAAACATTTAATAGGTTATAATATTATGAAAACTAAAAAGGAGATAGAGAATGAAGAAATATTTTTGTAATTTAAAAACAAGTATTAGTCAAAACAAAAAACAATATTTAATTAGGTTAGGTTGTTTACTAATTGGATTGTATTTGTTTTCATTATCAATTGCTTTATATGTGCCAACAGCAGTAGGAGCAAGTCATGTAGATTTTACAAACTTTAGTATATTAGCATTGTTTAAAGATTGAGCAAAAGTTGAAGACAAAACTGTTGAAGGATTAGTTGCTGCAACTAATTACAAACTAGCTTTAATGTCATTATATGGATTTTTATTACTAGTTTCAGTTGTGTTTCTAGTGTTATCAATTATTAGAGAATACAAAGTCACAAAAGATAAAAAGCTATGATTGCAATTAATACCACTAATTGTTTTAGATGTAATAATTAACGTTGGATTATCATATGTAATTGATGGTCAAATTGAAATGTTAAAAGTAATTGGATATTTAGATTGAATGTTTAATCAATCAACTGCTTACCAATTTAGAACAATATTTTTCACAATTGCATTTGTTTTATATATTGCTGGACTAACATTTTGAATTCACTCAGGTTGATTATTAGGATCATATAACTCAATCAACACAAACTTTATGAGATTAACTAAATTACCATTTAATGTTTCAAGAGTGTTAATGGATGTATTAATTATTATTCCTGGAGTTATTATGCTTTTAGTAAATCCTATATCTTGAGATATTAAAGCTAAATTCTTATTAAACTATGTAAATATTGGTACTATAGGATTCTTATTCTTAGCAGGACCAATGTTAGGAAAAACATTAGGATTACTTAATAAAATTACAAAAATATATCAATAATATCAAAACAAGCCACGGCTTGTTTTTTTGTTTTAAGAATTACTTATAATATAATTAATGTTAATAAAAGGAGTTTTTTGTAATGCTAGACATTAATTATATTGAACAGAATTTAGATGAAGTAATTCAAAGATTAAACAAGCGTAATCAGCAAGATTATAGTGAAGATTTAAAATATGCAGTAGAAAAAAATTTTAAAAGAAAAGAAATATTAGTTAAATCTGAAGCATTAAAATCTAGAAAAAATCAATTATCAAAAGAAATTGGAATATTGATTAAAGATAATAAAAATAAAGAAGCTGAAAAAGCAAAAGCTGAAGTTGTTAGTTTGAATGAACAAATCATTAAATTAGATGATGAGCTAAGAATTGTTAATGAACAAATCCTAGAAAAACTATCATATATTCCTAACTTACCTCATAAAGATATTTATTTTGGTAAAAGTGATGAAGATAATGTTGAAATTAGAAAAACAAAACATAACCCTTTATTAACTCACTCAACTCCGCATTGAGAAATAGCCACAAAACTAGGTTTAGTTGACTTTGAAAAAGGTGTTAAATTAAGTGGTTCAAGATTTTTAATTTACACTGGATTAGGCTCAAAATTAGTTAGAGCAATTGCTGATATTCTATTAAAAAGACATGAAAAACATAACTATAAAGAAATTTTTTGTCCTTTAATTGTAAATAAAAGTGCTATGTTAGGAACAGGGCAATTACCAAAATTTAGTGAAGATATGTATCAAGTTGGAGAACAATATTTAATTCCAACAAGTGAAGTTCCTTTAACTAATTTACATGCTAATGAAATTTTAACTTATGATATGTTGCCTTTAAAATATACTTCTTTTACTCAATGTTTTAGACAAGAAGCAGGAAGTGCTGGAAGAGATACTAAAGGAATGATTAGATTACATCAATTTAATAAAGTTGAATTAGTAAAAATTGTTCACCCAGATCAGTCAATGAATGAATTAGAATTACTAGTAAAAGATGCTGAAGATGTTTTAAATATGTTTGATTTACCTTATAGAGTAGTTGAATTATGTAGTGGAGATATTGGATTTAGTTCAGCTAAAACTTATGATTTAGAAGTATGATTCCCAGAACAAAACAAATATAGAGAAATCTCTTCTTGTTCAAATTGTACTGATTTTCAAGCTAGAAACATTCAAACAAGATTTAAAGATAAAGATTCAAAAATTAAATTAGTTCATACATTAAATGGTAGTGGAGTAGCAGTTGATAGATTAATTGCAGCTATTTTAGAAAATTATTGAGATGGTGAAAAACTAGTTTTACCAACTATTCTAAGACCCTATTTTGACAATAAAGAGTTTTTAAAATAAAAGTTCAAGCAATTTTAAGTTTTGAACTTTTTGTATTTCTCATTAATTTATTTATTTTAATTTTGTAATAAAATTACATAGAAAAAAGGAAGAATAATATTATGCCAATTATTAAATTTAGTGGACTAGATAAAGAACAAGTTAACCAATTTTCTAAAAATATTCAAACAATTGCAGAATTAGTAAAAGCAGACCCAAAAAACATTTTTGTTATTTGAGAAAATTCAGAAATTTTTGTAACAGAACCTGATACTAAACCAATTTATGTAACAGTTGAATGAATGTCAAGACCAGATAAAGAACAATTATTAGCTGATTTTATTGTTGATTATTTTAAAGATTATTCACAAAAAGTATGAGTTTTCTTTACTGATGTAAATTCTAAGTTATATGCACATAGAAAAAAAATAGGATAAGATGAAAATCAGAGACATACAAATCGATGGTAAAGTAGTCCAAGGCCCAATGGCTGGTGTTAGTAATGAAGCTTTTAGAATAATTTCAAAACAACACGGAGCTAGTTTAGTTTATGCTGAAATGGTTTCAGTTGCTGGTATGGTTCATGATAATAAAAAAACACTTAATATGTTAAATGTTAATGAGATTGAACATCCAATGAGTATGCAAATATTTGGAAATGATGTTGATGAATTTATTAAAGCAACTCAATGAATTGAAAAAAATGTTGATTGTGACATTATTGATTTAAATTTAGGCTGCCCTGCACCAAAAGTTGCTATACGTTCTCAAAGTGGTTCAGCTTTATTAAAAACTCCAGATTTAATTTATGAAATTGTAAAAAATGTTGTTAAAAATACTACTAAACCAGTAACTGCAAAAATTAGGTTAGGATGAGATAAAAATAGTGTTAATGCTGTTGAAGTTGCCAAACTGATTGAAAAGGCTGGAGCTAGTGCAATTGCCGTTCATGCTAGAACTAGAAATGATTTTTATACTGGGCATGCTGATTGGGAAAAAATTAAAGAAGTAAAACAAGCTGTAAGTATTCCTGTAATTGGAAATGGTGATGTTATTGATGCCAAATCAGCTAAAAAAATGTTAGATGAGACTGGGTGTGATGCTGTTATGGTATCAAGAGCTTGTCAAGGTAACCCTTGAATTTTTGATCAAATTAATCATTATTTAAAAACAGGAAAAGAACTAGAAAAACCTAGTTTTGAAGAATGAAAAACAACAGTTTTACAACATTTAGATTTATTAGTAAAGTTAAAAACCGAGCAACATGCAATTAAAGAATTTAGAAAACATTTAACTTGATACTTAGATGTTTTAAATAATAAAGCACTAACTAAAATTCTAAAAGAAAAAGCTAATAAAATAGAGACTATTAAAGATGTAGAAGAGATTATCAAGGAGTATAAAGAAGAATAAGTATGTTAGATGATAGAAAATTTAGTGAACAAGAATTAGTCAGAAGAAATAAATATAAAACATTAGTTGAACAAAACAAAGATCCTTATAAGATTACTAATTGAAAAAGAAACACTACATTATTAAAGTTAAATGAAAAATATAAAGATTATAGTAAAGAAGATTTATTAAATTTAAATCAAGAATTAGTAGTAGTTGCTGGAAGAATTAAGTTGTATAGAGAAGCTGGTAAAAAAGCTGCTTTTGTTAATATCGATGATCAAGATTCAAGTATTCAATTATATGTAAGATTAGATGAAATAGGTGATCAATCTTTTGAAGATTTTAGAAACTTTGATTTAGGAGATATTATTGGGGTTAAAGGAATCATGATGAGAACCGATCATGGTGAATTATCAATTAGATGTAAAGAAGTTGTTTTATTATCTAAAGCTTTAAGACCACTACCTGATAAACACGCTGGAATTCAAGATATAGAAGAAAAATACCGTAGAAGATATGTTGATCTAATTATGAATCATGATGTTAGAAAAACATTTCAAGCTAGAACTAAAATAATAAGAACTTTACAAAACTTTTTAGATAATAAAGGCTATATGGAAGTTGAAACTCCAATTTTACACTCATTAAAAGGTGGGGCTTCTGCTAAACCATTTATTACTCATTATAATGTTTTAAATACTGATGTTTATTTAAGAATAGCTACAGAACTACATTTAAAACGTTTAATTGTTGGAGGTTTTGAAGGGGTTTATGAAATAGGTCGTATTTTTAGAAACGAAGGAATGAGCACAAGACACAACCCTGAATTTACAAGTATTGAATTATATGTAGCTTATGAAGATATGTTCTTTTTAATGGATTTAACAGAAGAAATTTTTAGAGTATGTAATGCTGCAGTTAATTCAAGTTCTATAATTGAATATAATAATGCAAAAATCGATCTATCAAAACCATTTAAAAGATTACATATGGTTGATGGAATTAAACAAGTAACAGGTGTTGATTTTTGACAAGAAATGACTGTACAACAAGCTTTAGAATTGGCTAAAAAACATAAAGTTCATGTTGAAAAACATCAAGAATCAGTTGGACATATTATTAATTTATTTTATGAAGAATTTGTTGAATCAACTATTGTTGAACCAACTTTTGTTTATGGTCATCCAAAAGAAATTTCTCCACTAGCAAAATCTAATCCAAGTGATCCAAGATTTACTGATAGATTTGAATTGTTTATTCTTGGAAGAGAATATGCTAATGCATTTAGTGAGTTAAACGATCCAATTGATCAATATGAAAGATTTAAAGCTCAAATTGAAGAAGAATCTAAAGGAAATGATGAAGCCAATGATATGGATATTGACTTTATTGAAGCCTTAGAACACGCAATGCCACCAACTGCTGGAATTGGTATAGGAATTGATAGATTAGTAATGCTTTTAACTAATTCAGAATCTATTAAGGATGTATTATTATTTCCACAAATGAAACCAAGAGAATAATTGAGTAGAACTTATATGTTCTACTTTTTTATTACAAAACTAAAATTTAATAATAAAAAAACCAACCTGTTATAAAAGTTGGTTATGTATTAATCAATCAATTTCTTTAATTGGTCAGGAGTAGCAAATCCTATATGTTTATTTACTTGATTTCCATTTTCAAAAGTTATTAGTGTAGGAATTGACATTATTCTAAATTCTTCAGCAACTTGACGATTTAAATCAACATCTACATCTAAAAATTTAACACCTTCAACTTTTTTAGCAAAATCATGAAGAATTGGTGCTAACATTTTGCAAGGTCCACATCAAGTAGCATTAAAATCTACAAGTACCTTTCCTTCTTTGATTTCTTTGTCAAATTGTTCTTTTGAAGTGATTTTAATTATATCTGCCATTATATCTCTCCTAGTCTACATTTAAAATTTTATCACAAATATATCTAGCAACACCATCTTTATCATTTGAATAATCGGTGATATCATCAGCTATTTCTTTTAATTCTATAATCCCATTTTTCATTGCAATACCTGTTGTGCAAGCTTTTAATAATGAAAAATCATTTGGTCCATCACCAAATCCATATGAGTGAGTAGTTTTTTCATCTAAGTTTAAATATTTCATAACTTCAGCTACCCCACAACCTTTATCAACACCTTTAACTGAAATATCAAACACTCTATTGTTATAACTATCTACTTTATAATTATCAGCATAATTATTCATTAAATATTTATATTCATTAAGATTTTCTTCTGGTGTAGCTTTACTGTTTGTAACGATATAAAAATGAGTAATTGGTTCATCGATTTGATCTGGTGAATCTACTGATATGTATTTTAAGCCCATAACTTGATGAGCCCAATATTTACTATTTTTACCTTCTGCAAAAACATAACAACAATTTGGAGAATAAAAAATCATTTTAGCAAAAAATTTATTATGATATCTATTAAACATTTCTTTGATAAATTCTTTTGGTAAAGTTTTATCAAAAATTATTTTATCAGTCTTATAATCATAAATTTGAGCACCATTACTTGCAACAATAATCCCTTTAAATTTGTCAATTTGTAATAAGCTGGCTTTTTGTTTTAAATCTTTAATTGTTCTAGCAGTTATAGGAACTAAATATATTCCTTTTTTGTATAATTTTTCAACAACTTCGATAGTCTTTGGTGAAAAAATGTAATCATCATATAGCAATGTACCATCCAAATCTGAAAAAATAATAATATTTTTCTTATCCATTTCATTTCTCCCTTTGTTTTAAAATAATTATACCTATAAATTACTAAATTAATATTCTATAGCATTTTAACTTTATTTCAAGCATATATTAAAAAAAGAACCATTAAGGTTCTTTAGAAACTGGCAGCTTGCTATCTTCTCACATAAGTAATATTTTCACCGTAATAGAGCTTAACTTCTGTGTTCGGCATGGGAACAGGTGTGACCTCTATGCTATAACCACCAGATTATTTTTTTGATTGTTCTTTGAAAACTGATTATTAGCTTGAAATGTAAGTTAAAATTGCATTTTCTAAAATTCACTCGATCTATTAGTAATGGTTAGCTTAATGCCTCACAGCACTTACACATCCATCCTATCAACCATGTGGTCTACATGGGATCTTACATCTAAAAGAATGGGAAAATTCATCTTAAAGGAGGCTTCTCGCTTAGATGCCTTCAGCGATTATCCTTTCTGCACATAGCTACCCTGCTGTGCCACTGGCGTGACAACAGGAGCACCAGGGGTGCATCCATTCCGGTCCTCTCGTACTAGGAACAGCTCTTTTCAATTTTCCAACGCCCACAACAGATAGGGACCAAACTGTCTCACGACGTTCTGAACCCAGCTCGCGTACCGCTTTAATGGGCGAACAGCCCAACCCTTGGAACCGACTACAGCTCCAGGATGCGATGAGCCGACATCGAGGTGCCAAACCTCCCCGTCGATGTGAACTCTTGGGGGAGATAAGCCTGTTATCCCCGGGGTAACTTTTATCCGTTGAGCGACGGCCCTTCCACACGGGACCGCCGGATCACTAAGTCCTACTTTCGTATCTGTTCGACTTGTAAGTCTCGCAGTTAAGCATCCTTCTACCTTTGCGCTCTATGTATGATTTCCAACCATACTGAGGATACCTTTGAGCGCCTCCGTTACTTTTTGGGAGGCGACCGCCCCAGTCAAACTACCCACCAGACACTGTCCTTAATCCAGATAATGGATCCAAGTTAGAAATCCAATATAACGAGGGTGGTATTCCAAGGTTGACTCCACTAGAACTAGCGTCCTAGTCTCATAGTCTCCCACCTATCCTCTACACGTCATACCAAATTTCAATATCAAGTTATAGTAAAGCTCCACGGGGTCTTTCCGTCTAGTTGCGGGTAACCGGCATCTTCACCGGTACTAAAATTTCACCGAGTCTGCAGCCGAGACAGCGAAGGGATCATTACACCTTTCGTGCGGGTCAGAATTTACCTGACAAGGAATTTCGCTACCTTAGGACCGTTATAGTTACGGCCGCCGTTCACCGGGGCTTCAATTCAAAGCTTCGCTTGCGCTGACTTCTCCTTTTAACCTTCCGGCACTGGGCAGGTGTCACCCCCTATACATCGTCTTGCGACTTAGCAGAGAGCTGTGTTTTTGTTAAACAGTTGCCCCTCCCTCTTCACTGCGGCTTATCATAGATAAGCACTCCTTCTTCCGAAGTTACGGAGTTATTTTGCAGAGTTCCTTAGCTACAGTTATCTCGCTTGCCTTAGGATTTTCTCCTTGACCACGTGTGTTCGTTCTAGGTACAGGCAGTTAATTATTAAGTTAGAAGCTTTTCTTGGAAGCATGGAGTCATATACTTCGTTACTAGGCGAACCGTTCACTCCCCTATTTTCACACTTCAATGTTAATACAATGCGGATTTTCCAACATTGCCATCTTTGTGCTTAGCCCGGGACATCCAGCACCCGGGATATACTATCCTTCTTCGTCACTCCATCACTAATTAACTGGTACAGGAATATCAACCTGTTGTCCATCGACTACGCTTTTCAGCCTCGCCTTAGGTCCTGACTAACCCTGGGTGGACGAACCTTGCCCAGGAAACCTTGGTCAAACGGCATGGAAGATTCTCACTTCCAAACGTTACTCATGCCGGCATAATCACTTCTAAACACTCCACCAGTCTTCACAGTCTGACTTCATCATATTTAGAACGCTCCCCTACCACTGTATTTACATACAATCCGTAGCTTCGGTGGTAAACTTAAGCCCCGGTACATTTTCGGCGCAGAATCACTCGACTAGTGAGCTGTTACGCACTCTTTAAATGATGGCTG
Organism: Mycoplasma mycoides subsp. capri; assembly: GCF_018389705.1. Classification (NCBI taxonomy): domain Bacteria; kingdom Bacillati; phylum Mycoplasmatota; class Mollicutes; order Mycoplasmatales; family Mycoplasmataceae; genus Mycoplasma; species Mycoplasma mycoides. Next base: position 84,187 of record NZ_CP065581.1, read on the forward strand.
CTTCTAAGCCAACATCCTAGCTGTCTGTGCAGTTCCACATCCTTACACACTTAGTTTACACTTAGGGACCTTAGCTGACGATCTGGGCTGTTTCCCTCACGAGCATGGACCTTATCACCCATGTTCTGACTGTTGTGCACAAATTATGGCATTCGGAGTTTAATTCTAATCAGTACCGCTAGGTGCAGCCATCATAGATTCAGTGCTCTACCTCCACAACAATTCACACAACGCTATCCTTAAAGATATATCGGGGAGAACTAGCTATCTCCAGGTTCGATTGGAATTTCACCGCTAGCCACAAGTCATCCAAAGTCTTTTCAACGAATACTGGTTCGGTCCTCCATTAGGTTTTACCCTAACTTCAACCTGCTCATGGCTAGATCACCTGGTTTCGTGTCTACTACTGCATACTAAACGCCCTATTAAGGCTCGCTTTCACTACGGCTCCGTTTATATCAACTTAACCTTGCATGCAATAGTAACTCGCCGGCTCTTTCTACAAAAAGCACGGTATTACCCATTAACGGGCTCTACCTTCTTGTAAGCATATGGTTTCAGGGACTATTTCACTCCCCTTTCGGGGTGCTTTTCACCTTTCCCTCACGGTACTGGTTCACTATCGGTAAAATGGTAGTATTTAGGCTTACCAAGTGGTCTTGGCAGATTCCGACAAAATTTCACGTGTTTCGCCGTACTCAGGATACTTTATTGAGGTCATTACATTTCATATACGGGGCTATCACCCTCTATGGCGCTACTTCCCAGTAGCTTCTATTATATAATGACTTTCTAACTCGAACAAAAGTCCTACAACCCCACTCCGTAAAGTGGTTTGGCCTGTTCCGTTTTCGCTCGCCGCTACTAACAGAATCATTATTATTTTCTTTTCCTCTAGGTACTAAGATGTTTCAGTTCCCTAGGTTCCCTTCTTATAAGCTATGTATTTACTTATAGATAACATGAGATAAATCATGTCAGGTTCCCCCATTCGGAAATTCCGGGATCGAAGCTCACTTCCAGCTCCCCCAGACTTATCGCAGGTAGTCACGTCCTTCTTCGGCTCCATTTTCCAAGGCATTCACCATATGCTCTTACTATTTTTTAGAAAATCTTACTAGCAATTTGTAACTCAATTAATTTTAGTTAATTGTTTTTGATGTCATTACGAATATAATTTCGTAATAATTTATCTAATTATAAATATTGTTATAATCAGAAAATTGCATTTCATCTAATATTCAGTTTTCAAAGAACAATCTATATTTCAGAGATGTTTTACGATCTCTGAAAACTAAATAGAATTAAATAGTCAGTAATATAAATATCTCCATAGAAAGGAGGTGATCCATCCGCACGTTCCCGTACGGATACCTTGTTACGACTTCACCCCAATCGCTAGTCCTACCTTGGGAAGCGCTCTCCAAACGGTTAAGCTACCTACTTCTGGTATTACCAACTCTCATGGTGTGACGGGCGGTGTGTACAAGACCCGAGAACGTATTCACCGCGACATAGCTGATTCGCGATTACTAGTGATTCCGGCTTCATGAAGTCGAGTTGCAGACTTCAATCCGAACTGAGACTGGTTTTTTGAGATTAGCTCCCCTTCACAGGATTGCAACTCTTTGTACCAGCCATTGTAGCACGTGTGTAGCCCAGGACATAAGGGGCATGATGATTTGACGTCATCCCCACCTTCCTCTAGCTTACACTAGCAGTCTCGTTAGAGTTCTCAACTTAATGTTAGTAACTAACGACAAGGGTTGCGTTCGTTGCGGGACTTAACCCAACACCTCACGGCACGAACTGACGACAACCATGCACCACCTGTCTCAATGTTAACCTCTACTATATCTCTATAGCTTTGCACTGGATGTCAAGCCCTGGTAAGGTTCTTCGTGTTGCTTCGAATTAAACCACATGCTCCACCACTTGTGCGGGTCCCCGTCAATTCCTTTGAGTTTCACTCTTGCGAGCATACTACTCAGGCGGAGTACTTAATGCGTTAGCTGCAGCGCTGAGTTACCCCAACACTTAGTACTCATCGTTTACGGCGTGGACTACTAGGGTATCTAATCCTATTTGCTCCCCACGCTTTCGTGCCTCAGCGTCAATAACAAGCCAGTAAGCCGCTTTCGCCACAGGTGTTCTTCCATATATCTACGCATTTCACCGCTACACATGGAATTCCGCTTACCTCTCTTGCATTCTAGTAATACAGTTTTCAAGGCGAACCGGAGTTGAGCTCCGGACTTTAACCTCAAACTTGCAAAACCGCCTACGCACCCTATACGCCCAATAAATCCGGATAACGCTTGCCACCTATGTATTACCGCGGCTGCTGGCACATAGTTAGCCGTGGCTTTCTGGTAAGGTACTGTCAAGATAAAGTCATTTCCTACTTTATTTTTTCTTCCCTTACAACAGAGCTTTACAACCCGAAGGCCGTCATCACTCACGCGGCATTGCTTCATCAGACTTTCGTCCATTGTGAAAAATTCCCTACTGCTGCCTCCCGTAGGAGTCTGGGCCGTATCTCAGTCCCAATGTGGCCGATCAACCTCTCAGTTCGGCTACGTATCATCGCCTAGGTGGGCTATTATCTCACCTACTAGCTAATACGCCGCATCCCCATCTCATAGTGAACCAAACGGTTCTTTTGATCTTTTCTCATGCGATAATAAGATCTACATGCGGTATTATCTTTCGTTTCCAAAAGTTATCCCCCGCTATGAGGTAGGTTAGATACGTGTTACTCACCCGTTCGCCACTGAGGTGCAAGCACCTCCGTTCGACTTGCATGTATTAGGCATGCCGCCAGCGTTTATCCTGAGCCAGGATCAAACTCTCATTTTAAAAATTGTTAAATAAAAGTGATTCTGACTATTTTTATTGTTATAAGTTTTTTATTACTCAAATAAATCTTTTGACAAGATTTGTACAATAATTATTCTATTTAGTTTTCAAAGATCGTGGTCACTAAGATATCTATATCTTAGTCATATAATATAGAGTATATAATTATTTAAATTTTTTTTCAATAATTGACCATTGTTTTTTTAACTTTTTTTCTTTTTTATAAAAGTTAACTTTTTTCAAATAAAAAACCAGAAATATCTGGTTAGATTTCAAAAAAATGGTGGGGGATAAGGGACTTGAACCCTTACGTCAAAGACGCTAGATCCTAAGTCTAGTGCGTCTGCCAATTCCGCCAATCCCCCAATGGTGACTCGTCGGGGATTCGAACCCCGGACCCACTGGTTAAAAGCCAGTTGCTCTACCGGCTGAGCTAACGAGTCACAATGACCTATATAATAATAGCATTCTTAAATTTTAATTTCAATTAAACTAGTTAAGATTTTATTTATATATTAAATAAAATTATTAGATTTATTAAAAAAAATAAAAATTTAGTAAATAATTAATAAATTTTTAAAAAACTAATAACTTTTAAAAGTTTTTTTCTAAAACCAAAATGAGGATAGAAAATGAAAACTATAAAGTTATTTTTAATTGATTTTTATAATTTCTTAATTTTAAAACATTACTTTTTATTGTTTTTATTATTAAGTATTTGTATGAGTGCTAGTTTTATATTAAGTTTAAATATTCATTATTTAATTTTAGCTATTTTCTTTTTAAGTTTAACTATTATTTTAAATCACAAAAACACTTTAAAAATAGTTCTTATTTTTATATCTATTAATTTGATTTTTATAATGTATATGTTTTGGTTTAAACATTCTAATTTAAGTTATTTAAATAATAAAACTATTATAAGCAAAGTGATTGATAAAAAAACTAATTATGCTATTTTACAACATAAAAATATTAAGTTTTATGTTAATGACTTTAATAATAAGTTTTTATTAGATCAAATAATAGAAATATCTGGTGTGTTTAACAAATTAGAAAGTAATACTAGTTTTTATCAATTTGACTTTTTTAACTATTTAAATAAACAATTTATTGATTTTGAAATGATTAATTATAAAGTAGAAAAAATTAGTAATGGGATTAGAAGTAATTTTATTTTAACTAATTATTTTTATACAAATAAATTAGCTAGTATGTTTTTATTTGAATCAATAGATAGATCTACTAAGTTAGGTGAATTAATAAAAGATTTGAATTTAAGTTTTTTAATAGTTATTAGTAGTTATAACATTCACTTTTTTACTAAGTTTTTTTATAAATTAAACACCAAATTTAACTGAACAACAATAATTACTTATTTATTTTATTTAATAGTTTTTTTATTATCTTATTTATCAAATTTTTCTTATGCTAGTTTAAGAATAATAATTTTTTTTATTGTTAGTTTATATTTTAAAAAGTTTAATAAAAACACAGAATTAGTTTTTAAAAGATTTTTAACTCTTTTAATTTGTTTTGTTTTAACTCCCAGTTTTTTAACTTCAAGTAGTGCTGTTTTTATAATTGTTAGTTTTATGTTTTATTATGAAAAAATTTTTAGAAATAAATTTTTAGATTTATGTTTAAAATCTTTAATTTTTACTTTTTATTTTATTCCTTTACAAATTTTTTATTTTTATAGTTTTAGTATAGTTATTCAAAGTTTATTAATTGTTTTAAGACCATTATTTAGTTTTTTATATTTTAGTATTTTTATTTGAATTTGGTTTGATCATAATTTTTTAACTAATATATTAATTAAGATTTTTGAGTTTATTAAAAAGATTAATATTAATTTTAATATAGGATATGTTAATGTTATTTTTTTAATTTTAGCTTATTTAAGTATTTTAATAATAATTAAATATAACTTTAAATCAATATGAAGTTGAATAAGTTTAATTCTTATTTTGTTATTAAGTTATTTAATTAGTTGGTTAATTAAACCAAGTGTGTTTTTAGTAATGCTAAATGTTGGTAATGGTAATTGTTTTATTTTTCATGATAAGTTTAAAAACACAACTATTATAAATGATTGTGGAGTTGGAAAAGGTTTTTCTAAAAATATTGGTTATGAGTTTTTAAAATATTTTGGTATTAATCATGTTGATTTAATTATAATTTCACACAATCACGCTGATCATTATAATGCAATTGATGCTATTAAAAAAAATATTAAAGTTTATGAAACAATTACTTATAACAACTTTTTACCTTTTAAAAGTATTAAAAATGTAAATATATACTTTTTTTGAAATAACTTAGAAAATGAAAACGATAAATCTTTAGTTTATTTGTTTGAGTATAGAAATATCAGAATTTTATTTACAGGAGATGTTGAAAAAGAAGCTGAACAATTATTAGTTAATAATGATTATTTTAAATACGTAATTAATTTAAAGCCAATAGATATTTTACAAGTACCACACCATGGTTCTAATACTAGTTCAACTGATGAGTTTATTAGTTTAATAAAACCAAAATACGGATTAATATCAGGTAATAAAAGAACTTATAATTTTCCAAGAATTCAAACACTAGAAACTTTATACAAACATAATGTTAAATATTTTATAAGTCAAATTAATAATAATACTTTTTATAATTTTTTAACCAATAGTTTTTGGTTTAAAAAATAAAAAACCTGGAATTTTTAAAATCCAGGTTTTAATTAATAATCTAAATTTCAAAGTTTGATAGTTCTAGTTTGTTTTGTAAATAAAACAGTTTTTTTATACTCTCTTTTTAGTGATTTTAACAAGTCTTTAATACTTGTTAGTTTAGTTTTTTGATCTTGTAATTTTTGATTTAAATTATTTGAATCAGTTTGTAGTTTGATTTGTTGTTCAATGTTTTTAATATCAGCTTTTAACTCAATTAGTTGTTTTTTTAATTTTAGTTTAGAATCTAAATAATTAGTTTTAGCTGTTTTTAAATAGTTATTAGCTTGTTGATTAATTTGATCAACTAATAGTTTTCTATTATCTTTAAATTCTTTTATATATTTTTTATGTAAACTAATTAATTCTTGATATTTTTGATCAACTAAAGTTTTATTATCATAATCAATATCAACTTTTAAGTTTTTTAAAAAGATAATCTTTTTAGAAATAAGTTTATCAGGTAGTTTATCTAAACTTATTTTACTTTTAACATAACTATTAAAAGCATTAGCTTGTCAATAACTCATATCAACTTCTTTTTTAAATAGTTTTAAAGTAGCTTTGTAAGTTGCAAAACAATAATGTTGATATTTATTTATTAGTCAATCTATTCATTTAGGATTTTTATTTTCTAAAAATTTTACTCTTAATGTATTTGAAATGCTTTCAACAATTAAAGTAAAGATAATTAAACCAAATACTAAAGCCCCAAATTCTGCATATAATGCTTCTTCAAAATATCCTTTTAATAAACTTCCTAGTCGTCCAGCTCCAACAATACCTAAAGTAGCTACTTCTTTAAAGTTAATTTCAAAACGATAAATAATATATGAAATTATTTCATTTTGAGTTTGAGCAAAAATACCGTATCTAAATACTTGAAACTTATTTAACCCTAAAGCTTTTAATTGGTTAACTATTTTAAAGTTTATTGTTTCATAAATTTCTCTATTATATTTTGTTAGCATTCCAATTGTTCCAACAGCTAAAGCTAATGATCCAGCAAATGGACCTACTCCAACTGCAAAAACAAAAATATAAGCATACATATATGTTGGAATTGCTCTAATTAAAGTAGTTAGACATAAAACTGGTTTTGCAATAATAGGATGAACTATTTTTGATGAACTTAATAATCCTAATATATAAGCAAATACAGCTCCAATTACAGTTCCTAAAATAGCAATTGTTAGTGTTTCTCAAAGTATATAAAGAACAGAATATGATTGAGCAGTTTTATTAGTAGCGCTAAGCGGATTAGCATAATATAGTGATTCTCAATTAATATTTAAAATACTTAAAACTCTTTGGTTTGTTTCTTTTATTGATGAACTACTTGCTAAAGAAAAGTTAACATCTTTAATTAAGAAAATAAATAAGAATAAAATAATTGCAAAAAACACAATTCTTTTAATATATGTTTTTGGCATTTTTTTTAAAACAACTTCAGGTGTTAGTGTTTTTTTAAATTTTGTAGTTTCTGTTTTTATTGTGTCTTCAACTTGACGTTTAATTTGTTCTCTAATAATTAAACATTCATTTGCAAGTTTAGTTTGAGTGATTTTATCAATTCTTACTAAATGATCTACAAAATCAACTTTTACAAACAAGTTTTCTTTATTTTCTTTAAATAACTTTTTATATTTGTCTTTGTCTTTTTTAACATCAAGATTATATTGTTTTTTAAATTCAGAAATTAGTTTTTTCTTTTCTAGTTTTAAAGATTGAAGTTCATTAGGATCTGTTGTTTTTGCTATTTTGTCATTAATTTCTTTTGTTAAAATGTAGTTTATATAAAATTTAAGATTACTTAATTTATCTATATTTTTATATGGTTTTTGAATTTTATTTATTAGTTTTTTTTCTAATAAATAATCTTTTTCTTCTATTATGTAATTTCTAATTAAAAAAATAAATAATTCAATTAATAAAATAGTTACTGCAAATATTGTTAATAAGAATCCGGCTTTGCTATATTCTGAAGAATCAAGAGTTGATTTAATTAATTCTCCATAACTATCTAATCCTGTTACGATTGCAATAACTGAAAAATAACGAATATTAGTTTCTAAAGTATAAAGTGAAATTGATAATAAGTTAGTGGAAATTTGTGGAACTACTGCTTTTCTAAATGATTGAAACTTATTAGCTCCAGTAGCTTGCATTGTAGTAAATACTTTTGTATCAATTTGTTCTATTTTTTCATAAAACAATTTACCAGCTACTGAAAATGAAAAGAATATAATACCAATTACAGATGACCCATACCCAGTTAAAAAATAACCAGCTATAATCATAGCCATTGCAAAACTTGGTATAGTTCTAAATAGTGATAAAAATCCTCTTGAAAAATTGTTAATATATCTATTTGAAACTATACTTCTTGAAGCTAGTACTGAAAAAGGAAGACATAATATTATTCCTAAAAAAGTACCAATAAATGAAAGTTTAATAGTTTGTCATAAATTATAAAAACTAGTTTCTAAAAAAGTATTTGGTAGCCCGTGTTTTTGATTTCAATTATTAAGATCTCATTTAAAAAAATCTTTAAATAAACTAACTAATTTATCAAAATTATCAAAAAACTCACTTCATCTTTCATCAGCTAAAGCAAATCCTAAAACTACAAATATTATTATTCCAACAGTAAAACAAATTGTAAAAACACGCTTTGGTGGTTTTGTGTAGTGATTACCTATTTTAAATAAATTTCTATCTTTAATTATTTTTTTATTAAACATTATCTATTCTCCATAGATTTTTTTCATTGCTTGAGCATCCAATTTACTTGGAACATCATCAAAAACAATTTCTCCATTATTTAATCCAATTACTCTTGTTGCATATTTTTTTGCAAGATCAACATGGTGAATATTGATTATTACAGTAATTCCATCTTTTTTATTAATGTTTTTAAAATCTTTCATTACTTGATTTGCAAGAATTGGATCTAAAGCAGAAACAGGTTCATCAGCAATGATTAAAAAAGGTTGTTGAGCTAAGGTTCTAGCTAGTGCTACACGTTGTTGTTGACCACCACTTAAATTATCAGCTCTTATATAAGCATAATCTAATAGGTTTAATTTGTCTAAAGAATTTAAAGCAATCATCTTATCTTCTCTTTTAAAGAATCCAAGAATTTTGTTTATTCCTTTTTGACTACTTACTCTAGCGTTTAAAACATTTTGTAAAACTGTTTTATTTGCAATGTTGTTATATTCTTGAGACATTAAACCAATTTTTTGTCTAAGTTTTTGAAGTTTTTTACCTCTAGTTTTAGTTACTTCATAATGCTCTTTTGTTTTATCAAAATCAATAATAATTTCACCTGAAGAAATATCATTAATTTTATTAATGGTTTTTAAAAGTGTAGTTTTTCCAGCTCCAGATAACCCAATAACTGCAACTAATTCACCTTTATTAATTTCTAAATTTATATTTTTTAAAACTTGTTTTCCATTAGGTCAAACTTTATTTACATTATTAAATAGTATCATTATTTACCAATCTCTATCAATTAATATCTTTTACTAATTTTTTAATAGCTTCGATATTTGTATTAGATTTTGAAATCTCTTCATCTATTTTACTTCCAGGAATGATATATCTTTCATGGTTGTAAATTTTAAATATCTTTTTAGCTTCATCATTTTTTTCAATTAGATCAACAAATGATTGTCTTACATCATCTAAAAGTTGTTTATCTTTAAAAACTGATTTTGATGATTTTGAATAAGAAATACCATCATTATAAATTGATTGTGAAGCACCAATAACTAATGAATTTTCAAATAATTCTTTTTCTTTTTGTCTTTCTTCTCTTATTTTATTTTCGTCTTTACCATCTGTTTGTCTATCTCTAAAACGAATATCAGAAAAACCAAAAGTAATTGCATATTTACTACTTTCAGCTTTTGCATCTTTGCTTCCAATAGTTGTTGCTGAATCAGTAAATGAAAGAGCTTTTACAAATCTTCTGCTAGTATCTTTTTCAGTTAACATTTTAGTAATTTCAGTTTCACTTAATCCTACAAAGTCTTTTAGTCATAAAACTGGATATAAGAATCCTGAACTTGATGTTTTAGATTTACCAATTCCAATTTTAACTTTAGGATTTTGAAATAGCATTTTTAAAAGATCTTTGTATTTTTTTACATTACCATTTTTATTACCATCTTTTAATAAAGAATCAATAGCTTCATAGTAATTTTTACCTTTTCATTCACCATTTGAATTGTTATCTACACTAATAGATTTTAAAATTGGAATATTTGCAAAAACATATGATCTATAGTAGTTTGCAGGATTTTGTGAATCATATATTCCTTTTGAATAACCATCCTTATCAGCATTAGGCTTAGCTTTTTCAACAGAATCCTTATAATTCTTAATTAAGTTGAATGATGTTTCATCACTTATTTGAGTGGTTGCCTTTTCGTTATCAAACTTATCGCCATTTTTAAAATCTTGAAGTGTAGTTTCAGGAGTTACACCAGATCTTCCAGCAGTTAATAGAACTCCTAATTTACTATAAGTTCCATCGTTTTGCTTTTCACCTCTATAAGCTGAATAAGTATTTATAGGTAAAAATCCAATATCTTCATTTCCATTAGCTAATGATTGACCAGCAATTTCATAGTTTTGACTAGTTGTAACTTTAACTTTTTTATCGAATTTAGCTCCTCTTTTTGAAGCCTTTTCTTTTAAAGATTCAGTTAACAATCTTTCTAGTGATGCTGTTGTTGATTCAACTTCAGTTTGGTTTTGAGATGGAACAAAAACAACTCTTAGTTCGTTATCTCTTTTACCACAAGCAACAGTAACAACAGTAGCACTAGTAGCTAATAAACTTATTCCCATTAATGATATTAATTTTTTCATATTATTCTCTTTCTTTAGTTTTTGTTTACAAACTAAATAATTTATTTAGTAAGTAAAGATATATGTTACATAATTTATTATATAAGAATTAATATACTCAAAATATTAATAAAAGGCTTTTATAGAACCGATATAAACATAAAATACATTCCAAAAAATAAAAATATTTTTACATACAAGTATGCAATTGTGCTTTATTTTTTAATATTTTATGCTTAGATATTTAAAAATTAGAGAATAAAAACAAATGCAATAGCATTTAATTTTGTATTGCATTTGTTTGTTAATAATTAAAATAATAAGTTTTTTGGAGTTCTTGGGAATGGAATAACATCTCTAATATTTGAAGCTCCAGTAATATACATAACTAGTCTTTCAAATCCTAACCCAAACCCAGCTGATTTGTAATATCCATACAATCTTAAATTGTTATATCATTCTAATTGATCAATATCAATATTTACTTCTTTACATCTTTTGATTAGTTTTTCATAATTATCTTCACGTTGACTTCCACCAACTAATTCACCAATTCCAGGAACTAATAAATCAACAGCAGCAACAGTCTTATTATCATCATTTTGTTTCATATAAAATGCTTTAATTTCTTTTGGATAATTAGTTACAAAAGTTGGAGCTTTATTTACTTGTTCACAAATATATCTTTCATGTTCAGTTCCTAAATCTAATCCAAATTCAATATCTGAAACTTCGAATTTGTGACCATCTTTTACTGCTTGTTTTAAAATTTCAATAGCTTGTGTATAAGTTGTAATTTTGAATTCTGAATTTCTAACATTATTTAATTTATCAATTAAACCATTTTCTAAATGTTCATTACAAAATTCTAATTCTCTTCTATTGTGTTTAAAAATGTAATTAATGATATATTTAACCATATCTTGAATTAGTTGAATATTATCTTTTAAATCAGCAAAAGCAACTTCTGGTTCAATCATTCAAAATTCAGCAGCATGTTTTGCAGTATTTGAATTTTCAGCTCTAAAAGTAGGACCAAATGTATAAACTTTTTTAAAAGCTTGAGCAAAAGCTTCTGCATGCAATTGTCCTGAAACTGTTAAGCTTGCTTTTTTACCAAAAAAGTCTTTTTCATAGTCTGCATCTTCACGTGTTGTTACTAAAAATGCTTCACCAGCTCCTTCAGCATCATTTGAAGTAATAATTGGTGAATGTATATAAACAAAGTTTCTTTCATTAAAAAATCTATGAATAGCATAAGCAGCTGCTGATCTGATTTTAAAAATAGCATTAAATGTTTTTGTTTTTGCTCTTAAGTGAGCGATTTCTCTTAAATATTCAGTTGTGTGTTCTTTTTTTTGTAATGGATAATCTTCAATTGCTTGATCAATAAGTTCGATTTCATCTGCTTGTAGTTCGAATTTTTGTTGTTTTTCTGGAGTTAAAACAACTCTTCCAATAACTTTAACAATTGAACTAACTCTTGCTTGTAATGCTTGTTCATATCCTTTAGTTTTAGTTTTATAAACTACTTGTAAATCAGTAAAAGTTGTTCCGTCATTTAAAATCATAAATGAAACAAATTTACCTTGTCTATTAGATCTAACTCTACCAAGTATTTCAACTTCTTTATCAAGTAATTCAGAGTGTTGTTCAAATATTTGTCTGATTTCCATAATATCTCCTAATTTAAAATATATTTTTCTATAAATTTACCTACACCACCATTTATATTTGTATCAGTGATATATTTTGCTTTTTGTTTAATTTGATCAACTGCATTTTCTACAGCTACACAATTTGGGATTTCTTCAAACATTGTCATATCGTTCATATTATCACCAAATACTACAACATCATTAATATCAACATTTAAGATTTCAGCCATTTTTTTAATAGCTTTTCCTTTAGTTGCTGTAATATTTGTAAATTCATAAATTGGAATAGTTTCAATATGATTTCTCATACTTGTTAAATGTTCATCTAATTTTTCAGCTTTAAATCAATCTTCTAGAATTTGATTTTTTTCTAGTGGAACAAAAATCATAATCTGAACTGGATCAATAAAATCAAAATTTCCATCAGTAGAACATATTGTTTTATTAAATCTTTCAAATCAATTTCTTTTAATCATACTATCAACTTCAAAAGGAATATTGTTTCAATAAACATCACTAGCTGTTGCTGTAAATATTACTGTACAAATATTTAATTCAGTTAATTTTTTAACCATTTTATTAACAATAGCATTATCAATTTTATTTACATAAACTGGTTCAAAACTACTGATTTTTGAAATTAAAGCTCCATTAGCTAAAACAGCTAAATCAACGTGCTCACCTATACTAAATAAATCTGCTCTAGGTTTTGCTGATTTATAAGGTTGGCCTGTTGCTATTGTTACATGGATATTGTTTTTAATAGCTTTTTCTAATATTGGTTTATCAATATCGTTTGCTAATTTTCCATGATGTAAAACTGTTCCATCTAAATCTGTAACAATTAGCTTAATATTTTTTAACATTTACTACTCCTTAGTCTTTATAAAAAAATGTTGAAATTTCTTTTTTTTCATTAAAGTTATTTAAGATGATTTTATCAATAATACCCATCTTTTCTAAAGCTATGCTTGTTTTATTATTATCTTTTATAATTTTGTTTTCAAATTGTAAAATTCTATATATAGTTTGATAATAATGTTCTTTTAAACTTAAACAATGTTTTGAAGTTTCATAAATTAAAAGTTCATCATTTAGATTAAATTTTTTTCTATTTATAAACATTCTTATTGAATCATTATGACTAGAAATTTTATCTTCAATTGAATGAATAAATAAAATTGGAATTTTAGCTGGAATAATATGCTGTTTTTCATATTTGTCAAACAAATTCATTTTATTTCAATCAGATAAAGTTAAATCTTTTTGCTTTTTTAAAATTTGTTTAATTAAATAAATATCATATTTTTTAGAAAAAAATCTTTTAAAGCTTAGTTTTAATAACTTATTTAATAAAGAACTAATGCTTGCATAACTACTATCACTAATAATAAATTTAACTTTGTTTTCTTCTAAGAATTTTTGCTGAGTTAAAGTTAAATAATTAATAACAAAAGCCCCCATACTTAAACCAAGTAAACCAATAGTTTGTACTTTTTGAGTTTGATTTAAATAATTAATTGCTGCAATTAGATCTTTACTTTCTAATAAGCCCATTGTTACAAATGGTGTTTCTTCAGAATCACCATGATTTCTAAAATCATAAACTAATACATTATATCCAAGTTCAATAAAAGCTTTAGATCAATACAAACTTCAATATTTATCACCTAAAAATCAATGACTAACAATAACTCATTTTTTAGACTTATGATCAGTTATGTATTTAAGTGCAGAAATTGTTATATTATCACTAGTTTTAAATTTAATTGGAATTAAATTATCGTTGATCTTAAATTCTAGTTCTTTATGTTTAAAAAATAATCTCATAATCTTATTCATTTTATTGATTTCAGGATTCATATAAATATGTTTTTTAGAATGAGATTTTTTAAAAAATACTGAAGTTTCAAGTAATTTATGAAATTTAGCAAATGATTTATTTATTGATCTAAATATCTTATTCCCACTTTTTTTAATAAGAGCTCTTTTTTGTTTAGCTGTCATAATAATCTTTCTTTTTAAAATTATTATTTGTTATTTAAAAGAATTTTTTCATATGCTAATTTAGCAATCATAGCAGCATTATCTGTACAATAACTCATCTTAGGAACAAATGTATTTTTAATATTGTATTTTTCACCCAATCTTAAAATTATTTTTCTAATTTCACTATTAGCACTTACCCCACCAGCAACAGTTAATGTTTTTGGTTTAAATTCTTTAATTGCTTTTTCTAGTTTTTTTTCAACAATGTTTGTTGCTGTATATTGAAAACTAGCTGCAAAATCTTCTAAATTAATTTCTTGATTTTTTTGATTCAAATTATGAATCAAATTTATACAAGCAGTTTTTAATCCAGAATAAGAAAAATCATAATTATCTTCATCTTTTAAAACAGGTAATAAATAAGAATCTTTATTTCCTTTTAAAGCCAATTTATCTAAAATTGGTCCTCCTGGATAAGAAAGCCCTAAAACTCTAGCTACTTTGTCATAACATTCACCAATAGCATCATCTCTAGTTGATCCAATGATTTGAAAATCATTTGCAGAATTAATAATTTCAATTTGAGTATGTCCACCAGAAACAACCATTGCTAAAACTGGATATATAAACTCATTTTCAATACTAGCTCCAAAAATATGTCCTTGAATATGATCTAAAGCTAATATTGGTTTGTTTATATATAAACTAATAGTTTCAGCTACAAGTTTTCCAACAATCAAAGAACCAATTAATCCTGGAGATTTTGTATAAGCTACATAATCAATATCTTTGATACTTAAATTAGCTTCGGTTAATGCTGCTTTTAATACTCAATTAAAATTTTGTACATGTAATCTTGCTGCTAATTCAGGAACAACACCACCAAATACTTGATGATCTTTTATTTGAGATGAAATAACGTTTGTAAGAATTTTATTATTATCAATAATCGAAATAGAAAATTCATCACAACTTGACTCAATAGCTAAGATTTTCATTTCTCTCCTTTAAACTACTTTAAATAAAAAAATAAATAATAAAAAAAGAATACCCACAATAGTTTTTTAGATGGTTGAGTAATCTTATATTTATTATTTTTTCTTGTCTTTGTTATTAATGCTATCTCTAACTTGACCTGTAGTTCTATGAATGATTACTGAACCTTGGCGTTTTTTTGTTAACTCGTTAGCATAAGCAATGGCTTCTTTTTGAGTATCAAATAATTTAGTAGGACGTGTGTTACCTACACCTTTTACTTGTCATTTACCATCATATGGTGTAACATGATAAACTGTTGCTTGTTTTTCAGCCATATTTCTCCTTTATTTAAATATAAATATATATTTTATTTTACTATAGAGTTTTTTTAAATGCTCTAATTTTAAATGCAAAATATTTGACAATAATTATAAAATTAAAGATATTTATTTTAATGATTATTAAATACAAGTTTTCAACTAATGAACTTATAGATTTAAATAATATAATTTAATTAAGAAAAGAGATGATTTTATGTTAATAAATGATACAGTAGTTGCTCCTGCTACAAATATTTCAACTCAAGCTATTGCTTTAATTAGAGTTAGTGGTTCTGAAGCTTTTTTAATAGTTAATAAGCTAATTAAAGATAAAAAACTAGAAGAAAAAAGAGGATTATTTTTAAGAAAATTGTATTTTGAAAACGAATTAATTGATGAAGTAGTTTTATCTTGTTTTGTTGCTCCTAATTCTTTTACTGGTGAAAATGTTGTTGAAATTGCTTGTCATGGTGGAATTTTAAATACTAATAAAATCATCAATATTTTAATTCAATCAGGAGCTAGAATGGCTTTAAGAGGAGAATTTAGTCAACGTTCTTTTTTAAATGGAAAAATTGATTTAATTCAAGCTGAAGGTATTAATAATTTAATTCATGCAAAAAATGATTTAGCTTTAAAAATTGGTGTTGCTAATATGAGTGGATCTAATAATAAAGCAATTATTGAATTAAAAGATAATTTATTAGATATTATTAGTCGTATTCAAGTTTCAATTGATTATCCTGATTATGATGATGTTGAAGGCTCAAGTATAGAAGATTTAACTAATTTATTAGAAATTATTAATGATCAAATTAATAAACTTTTAATGAGATCTAAAATGGCTTTTAAAAACTCTGAAGGAATTAAAACTGCTATTATTGGTCAAACTAATGTTGGTAAATCATCAATTTTAAATGCTTTAATTAATGAAGATAAAGCAATTGTTACAGATATTCCAGGAACTACTAGAGATATAGTTGAAGGACAAATTAATCTAGAAAATGTTAGTTTAAATTTAATTGATACAGCTGGAATTAGAAAAACTAGTGATGTTGTTGAAAATTTAGGAATTTTAAAATCTAAAAACTTAATCAATGAAGCTGATTTAGTTTTATTTGTTGTTAATAAAGAAAATATTAATGATTCAGATAATCAAGAAATTTTTGAACTTTTAAAAGATAAAACTTATATTTTAATTGTAAATAAGGCTGAAAAACTAAGTCAAACTGAAAAACAAAACTTAGAAAAAAAATATGAAAATATTGTATTTACTAGTGCTATAAATCACGATATAGACCAATTAGTTTTAAGAATTAATCAAATGTTTTTAAATGAAGAGATTAGTAAAAATGATGAACTAATTTTAATTGGATTAAATCAAATTACTTTAGTTGAACAAATCAAAAACAAACTTTCAACTGCTTTAAGTGTAATTAAATCAGGAATGCCTATTGATATAGTAAACGTTGATTTATATGATGCTTGAAACCTATTAAATGAACTAATTGGTGTTGAGTATGAAGATGAAATTATTGATAATATCTTTAGAAAATATTGTTTAGGAAAATAAAAAAAATCAACCTGATAGGTTGATAACATTATTTTATGGATTGAAAAACTAAGCACTCATTAAGCGTGATTTTTCTCTAGCAGCTTTATTATCTTTAAAGATTCCTTTTTTTAAACCTTTATCTACTAAACTTACTGCATGATTAACTAATTCAGCTTTATTTGCATCATCATTAGATTTTGCATTTAAAGCTTTTTTAATAGCAGTTTTAATTTCTGATTTAAATGCTTTATTTGCTAATCTTGATTTTTCATTAGTTAAAACACGTTTTTCTTGAGATTTAATATTTGCCATTTTTTCAACTCCTTTTATAAACAATAATTTATAATACAACAATAAGTATAACAAAATTTAAACAAATTTTTAAAAATATTAGTTTATTGGTTGGATTATTAAATAAAAAATGAGCTTGTAAAAACTCATTTTTAGTTCTACTTCCTTATTTCATGACCATTACGAAGATCAAAGGGCCGGCAAGAACCACGACCGCCTATAAGTGCGATTAAATAATAAATATTTAAATACAACTTTATAATATCAATAAAAACACTTTTATAGAATTATTTCATAAATATTTAGTTTCAAACTACTTTTTATTTTTATTAATTAGTTCTTCTAACTTATTGATTTGTGAATCAATTTTTACTTCTTTTTGATAAGCTTCTAAATCTAAATCCTGAATATCTTTATCAAGATCTTTTATAGTTTGATCAATTATATTTTTTGTTTTAGTTTCTAGTTCAAAAAGTGAGTTTTCAAGTTGAGTTTTTTCTATAAATAGTTTATTTAATTGATCTTGATGTTCTTTTAATTTATTAGATAAGTTTTTTTGATCATTAGTAAATTTCAAAATTTCTTTTTGAAGATTTTTAAGTTCATCTTTATACTCTGAGTCAAGTTTTTTAGTTTGAGAATAAAGATTATTATTATCTAAAACACGTTTAGCTGCTATATCTTTTTTACCATTAATTTCTTGTAGTGAATTTTGTAATTCAGAAATTTTTGATTTATTTTCTTCAGCTAATTTCTTATTTTTAGTTAGTTGTTCAAGTGCTTTGTTTTTTAGTTCTTCTTGCTGTGCTTTTGTTTTTTTGATTTCTTGTTCTTGTTTATTATTTTTAGCTATTTCTTCTTTTAAGTTATTTATATATTCGTAATTAAAAACATAATTTCTTCTATTATTTAAAAAGAAAAGATCTGAAAAATTGTCTGTAGTTATAAGATCGTTTTTAATAGTTTCTAAAGTTTTATTTTTTTGTTTGATTTCTTCTAATATTTTTTCTTCAACTGCAATAAATTGTTTGTAAGTGTCTTCTGTACTTTGTATTTGTTTTTCAATCATTGAAATATTATTAACTAATTCTATTAAAGAGCTAATCTCTTCTATTTTTTTATCTAATTGTTTAACTTCATTAAGTTCTTTTTCATAAACATCTAGTTTTTGTTTATTATCCTTTTCTAGTTGTTTAGTTTCTAATAATAATTCATTTAATTGCTCTAGTTCTTCTTTAATATCATCTATTTCATCTTCAATGGTTAAATCTTTAGTTAGATTTTCTAATTTATTATTATTTTTTTCAATTTCTTGTTTTATTGTACTTTTGTTATTTTCAAGGTTATTTTTAGCTTCAGTTATAGTTTTTGTAGCTTTATTTTTTAATTCTAATTCTTTTTTATTATATTCAGCTTCTATTTTTAACTTTTGAGATTTAAGATCTTCAATTTTTAGTTTTAAAGTCTTAACATCATTTTTATCAACTTCTATAAGTTCATTTTCTTTTTTAATATCTGAGTTTTTTTGATCATTAGAGTTATTATTTGGATTTTCAGAATTATTATTATTTGATTTTGTTAAGTTTTTTGTAGTTGAATCAGTTCCTTTAGTTGTCTTTATTATTTTATTATCAGAAACTTTACAAGCAATAACTAAAGTAGCTGTACTTGCACTAATTATTACTGATCCTAGTATTGCTAATAATTTTTTCATATATTCACACCTATTTGATAAATCTTATTTTTCATTCAATATATTATACTAATCAAAGTTATAAAAAATAAGACTTAAAAATAGAAGTTTTTATGGTTGTGTAGTTAATAATTAAAAAAAGCAAGAAAAAATTCTTACTTTTGTTTTGATTAATAGTATTTTTCAATTTCTTTAATGAATTCTTGAATTTGAGAAATTGCTTTTTCTAATTTAGTGATTTCATCTTCTATTTTCTTTTCATCATCATAAACTTCTCAGTCTAAATCTTGAATGTCTTGATCTAAATCTTCTATGGTTTGATCAATTGTTTCTTTTGTTTTAGCTTCTAGTTCAAAAAGTGATTTTTCAAGTTCAACTTTTTGAGATTCTAATTGAGTTATTTCTCTTTTTGCTTCATCTAGTTTTTTAATTAAACCTTCTTGAATTTTATTAGCGTCTTGTAAACCTTTTTCTAGATTTTTAATATCATTTTTTGATGATTCAAGTTCTTTTTTGATTTCAACTATTTGAGGATTTACTTCTGATAAATGTTCATCAAGCATTTGTTTTTCTTTTGTTATTGAATCTAATTCTGTCATTAATGATGGAAGTCTATCTTTTACTTGTTTAGCAGTTATTTTTTTAATTACTAAATCATCAATTAGCTTTTGTTTTTGTTCTTCTAATTGCTTTACTAATTTATTTAATTGTTCTTTCTCTTCTTTAGCTTCTTTTATTTTAGATGGTAATTCAGATAAAATCTCATATCTTGTTTTACCAAAGTTGTAGTAGAATTCATATGAAGAATTATTTGTATCATTAGCATCAGTTCTAATAGATTCTAACATTTTTTGTTTTTCTTCAGCTTTTGCAAGTTTCATTTTGTTTTCATCTATTAACTTTTTACTATTTGTATTAGTTTCTTCAATAATTTTTTTGAAATTAGATGCAACTGCAATTAAACCTTCTCTTTCTTTTATATACTTGTCTAAATTTGTCATTCTTTTGTCTAACTGTCTAGCTGTTTCAACTTCTTTATCAAATTCTTTTTCTTTTTCACTATATTCTTTAACTAAAGCACGAGAATCTTTTAAAAGCTCGTTTATATCATCTATTGTATCTTTTGATTTAGCTATTTCATCTTCAATATTTTTTTCTATTAAATCTTTTTCAAATTGACTGATTTTATTATCTATTTCTTCTAGTTTTTTAATTGTAGATTTTTTAGTTTTTTCAAGAGTATTTTTAGCTTCAGTTATAGTTTTTTCAGCTGCGCTTATTAGATCTTTTTCTTTTTTATTAGTTTCATTTTCAATTTTAGCTTTTGCTAAATTAAATTCATCTATTGCTTTTTTAAGTTCACTAATAGCTTCTTTATGAATTCTTATATTACGATCTTTAGCTTTTTGTAATTCTTTTTTAATAATTTCTTCTTGTTTTTTATTTTCAGCATCAATTTGTTCTTGAGTTAGATAAAAGTTAATATCACTTCCTGTTGGACTATAGTTATAAACACGATTATCTCATATACTTTGAATATGTTTTTTAAATAAGTCTTTGTTGTACTTTTCAACTTTTTCTAAATATATTTTTACTCATTCATCTAGAATTTTTTCAGCTCTTTTAACTGAATCTTTATCATAATGAATTTTAATATCTAGTCCAGTTGGACTATCACTAAATATTTCATCAATTTTAGTTTTGATTAAATAATCTAAAAGAGCTTGATTTTCTTTTTTATTTTTATCTAAGTATTCTTTTACTCATCTATCTAAACGTTCATTTTCGCGTTTAATTTGTTCTTCAGTTGGGTTTAGGTTGATATCTAGTCCTGAAATACTATCTCTATAAATTTGTATTTTTAAATCTTTAGAAAATTTATTTCATCAATCTTTGTGTTCTTTTACAAATTTACTAAAAGCTTGATCATTGATTTTGTTGTTGTCTTTTAAGATATTTTTAACAAGTTCTTATAATTTTTTTTCTTCTTTTTCAATTTGTTCTTTAGTTGGATTTAAATTAATATCAGCTCCAGTTGCACTATCTCTAAAAATACTATTTCAGCTAATAGTTGTAGGTTTTGGTTGTTTTGGAGTTATTGGGGTTGTTTCATTTGGTTTAGTTTCGTCTTTTTCTTTTTCACCTGGCTTTGGTTTAGTTGAATCAGGTTGATCTGGTTTTTTTGGATCAGTTGGGTTAGTTGGAGTGGTTGAATCACTTGGTTTAGTGTTTTCTGGTTTTTTATTTTCACCAGATCCACTTGGATTTGAAGAATCACCATTATTTGATGGATTTTTGTCTGAATTTGTAGGTTGTTTAGCACTAGGAGTTTTACATGCAATAACTAATGCAGCCCCACTTGTACTAATCATTATTGAACCTAATATTGTTAGTAATTTTTTCATATATTCACACCTATAATTTTTTAATAAATTATTAATACATACTCTTAGTATTTGTATATTACAATTTTACTTTTACTAAAGTTATCAAATATCACTTTACAAAAAAAAAAAAAAAAAAAGCAAAACAACTAGTACTCATCACACTTTCTAGTTATTAAGCTTTTATATTATGTTTTTTTAAATAGGTTTTTATTAGTTTTTATATAGGTAACTTTTGAAATATTATTAACAATATTTTAAAATAAATAAATTAAATTCAATTTACTATTTATTTAATTGTATTAAAACTCTTTTTAGTTTAGAAGTTAAAAGATCTGATACTCATTTTCCTTCAAAAGTTAAATATTTTTTACTTTCTTTGGTTCTATGAATTACTTTAGGAATATATTCATTTAAAACTTTTTTATCTGTTTTTTCTAGCAATTCTTTAATTTCTTCATTTTGTTTTTTATTTTGTTTAAGTCATTCATCAAGATCAGGTTCATTTTTATTTGTATTTGGAATTAATCCTTCTAGATCATTAATAAAGTCATTAATTGCATCTTCAGTTTCTTCTCTATCGATTTGAGCATCAATTTCTTTTTTGATTTTGTTTATTTCATCATCTCATTTTTTAAACTCAGCTTTTAATGCATCATCTAATCTATTAATTTCTTCATTAAATTCTTTACTGAAATCTTCAGCTTCATCTTTTTCAACTAGTTTATCAATTTCATTTTTAACAGCATTTGGTTCTGCTCATTCTTTGTTTTCAACATCTGTATTTGGAGTTAAATCTCTTAAATCACTGATAAATTTATCTGTAACTTTTTTTATAAATTCTTTATGTTTTCTATTAGCTCAATCAGATTGTTCTTTATCAGTATTTGGAGTTAAACTAGCTAAATCATCAAAGAATTTAGCAATTTCATCTTCGATTTCTTCTTTTTTGATTAACTCATCAATTTCTTTTTTAATTTCGCTTGGATATGCTTTTTCATCTAATTCTTTTTCTAAAGCATCACTAAATTTAGAAATTTCAATAAGTAGATCTTCTTCATTTTCTTTATCAATTTGAGCATCAATTTCTTTTTTGATTTTGTTTATTTCATCATCTCATTTTTTAAACTCAGCTTTTAATGCATCATCTAATCTATTAATTTCTTCATTAAATTCTTTACTGAAATCTTCAGCTTCATCTTTTTCAACTAGTTTATCAATTTCATTTTTAATTCTTGATTCTCAATGATTTATTTCATTTCTTAAAGCTTCATTTAATCTTGACATCTCACTATCAAAATCTTGAGATTCTTCTCTATCGATTTGAGCATCAATTTCTTTTTTAATTTTGTCTTCAGCTTTTTTATCTGCTCAAGATTTATTTTCAGCATCAGTATTTGGAGTTAAATCCTTTAAATCATTAATAAAATCTTTTATAGCTTTATCGTGTTTTCTATTAGCTCAATCAGATTGTTCTTTATCAGTATTTGGAGTTAAACCAGCTAAATCATCAAAGAATTTAGCAATTTCATCTTCGATTTCTTCTTTTTTGATTAACTCATTAATTTCATTTTTAACAGCACTTGGTTCAGCTCATTCTTTATTTTCAGCATCAGTGTTTGGAGTTAAATCTCTTAGATCTTTAATAAACTTAGCTTCTGCATCCTTTTTGTTAGCTTCTTCTTTTTTCTTAGCTTCAGCGTCTTTTTTATCACTTCAAACTTTATTTTCAGCATCAGTGTTTGGAGTTAAATCTCTTAGATCTCTAATAAAATCTTTTATAGCTTTATCATGTTTTCTATTAACTCATTCAGCTTGTTCTTTATCTGTATTTGGAGTTAAATCTCTTAGATCTTTAATAAACTTAGCTTCAGCCTCTTTTTTATCATCTTTTTTATTTTTAGAACTATAACTAAAAATATCAGCTCCAGTTATACTGTCTCTGAAAATGTCTTGTCAAGTAGATTTAGATTTGTTTATAGTAAAGTTATTTGGATCAGTAGGTTTTATTATTTCTTCTTCTTTTTTAATTTCAGAAGAACTTACATTAGTTTTATTATAAGAAACAATTACACTTGCACCTGATGAAATAATTGCTAAACTTCCTAATATTGTTAATAATTTTTTCATATATTCACACCTATATTTTTAATCTGTTTTTAGACACATTAATACTAATTTTAATGATTAAAATTTATGTGAAATATATTTTTGCAAAAAAAAAAAAAAAAAAAAACAAAACAGCTCAGTACACATCGCATATCTTGTTTTTAGAAATTATATTTTTTCATTAAATTTTAAGTCAAAATTGTATATACAATTAGCGTTAATTTTAGATTAATTTTAATAGATATTTTATTAAAAATTTAGCCTATTAAATTTAATTTATTTTATTTTTGAAATTGAGATACAAATTCTTCTATTTTTTTAATTAAGTTTTCTAGTTCTAAGATTTGTTTATCTATTTTGTCTTCTTTTTCAAATGCTTGTTTATCTAATTCTTCAGTTTCTTTTTCAAAGGTTAATTCAGTTTTTAAAATAGAATCTTCTAGTGTTTTAGTTAACATATTAATTGAATTTTCAATTTCTGATTTTTCTGATAATAATTTATTTAAATCAGTTTCATATTCATTTAATGTTCTAGTTCAATAGTTTTCTGATTTAGTTGCTTGTTCGATTTCTTCTTCTAAAAGACCAACGTTTTTCTTGTATTCAGTTAAATATTTTTTATCCTTAGATACTTGATCGTTAATTAAGTGTAGATGTTTATCTATTTCTTCTTTTTCGATTTTCATCTTATTTAATGATGACTCTAATGATGGTAAATCATTTCTTGCTTTTTCAGCTTGATTTTTATCTTTAGTTAATTTTTCAATAGTAGATTCTTTTAATTTATTTAGATCCACTTCTATTTTTCTTATTTCATCTCTGGTTTCATTATTATTTTTAATAAATTCATCTAAAGAAGATATTATTTCATGTCTAAATGCATTCTCAAGTCTACCATTATAAATAAATGAATCAAATTCATCGTATGAGGTTGTTAATTCTTCTTTACGTTTTTTTAGTTCTTTATCATCATCATCAAGTTCTTTAATTCAGTTTTGTTTTTCAGTAATTTCCTTATTATATTGGTCTTCAACTTTTTTAATATCTTCAGTGATTTTTTCAATAGATTCAGCTAATTTTTTATTTGTTTTGATTTCTGATTCAGTTTTTGTTATTTCAGTATCTAGTTCTTTTGCTTTAGTAACTTGATCAGTATATTCTTTTTCTTTAGTAGTATACTCATTAACTAATTCATTAGCTTCTTTTAATCAGTCTTTTAAATCTTCTAATTCTTTTTTAGCTTGTTCTGATTTAGCTTTTAAATTTTGTTTATCAAAAACTTCTTTTATTAGATAATTTAGTTTATGGTCGTTTTCTTGTTTTTTCTTATCTAATATCTCTTTATTTGTTTCAAAATCTTTTGTAGTTTTTCTAATATTAGTGTCTTTTAAAGCTTTTAATTCTTTTTCTTTTTTATCAGATTCTTTTCCAATAACAAATCTATTAGATCTAAGATCAATAATTTCATTTTTTAGAACATCAATGTTTTGTTTATGAAATGATATATTGTATTCTTTATTTTTGTTTAATTCATTTTTAATAATTTCTTCTTGTTTTTTATTTTCAGCTTCAAGTTGTTCTTTAGTTGGGTTTAAGTTAATATCAGCTCCTGTAGCACTATCTCTAAAAATACTATTTCAACTAATAGTTACAAGTTTTGGTTTTATTGGAGTAGTTTGATCATTATTGGATTTATCTGGTTTTCTTGTAGGTTTGCTATCAGATTCATTTGGTTTTTCTGGATTCACTGGAGTAGTTGAGTTGTTTGAATCAGATTCACTTGGCTTATTATTTCCAGGTTTTCTGTCTTTATCTGATCCACTTGGATTTGAAGAATCACCATTACTTGATGGTTTTTCATTTGAATTTGTAGGTTGTTTTGCACTAGGAGTTTTATCACCACAAGCAATTACTGCAGCACTTGTTGCAGCAATTAGCCCAACAGACCCTAATATTGTTAATAATTTTTTCATATATTTACACCTATTTTTGACATTCAATTAGTGCTTTTTGAGCACCAAAACATTTTATCAATCAAAATTTTTAAAAAGATAAATTTGCAAAAAAAAAAAAAAAAGCAACAAGGTGTGATCGCACCATTTGCTTTTAAAAGTAATTTTCATAACAAATATGATTATTTTAATTGTTTTTTCTTTTCTTCAAGTTTATTAATCATTTTTTCTAGTTTTTTAATTTTAGAATTTATTTCTTTTTCTTTTTTATTAGATTCATTATCTAATTCTAAAAGATCTTTTTTATAATTTGATTCAACTTCTGAAATTACTCTATTTGTAGATTTTTCTAACTCGCTAATACTTTTTTGAATTTGAGATTTTTGCATTTCTAATTGAGATAATTGAGATTCAAATTCACTAACTTTTTTAGTTAATTCTTCTAGTTTTTGTTTAGAATCTTCAATCTCACCTTGAGTTCTTCTAACATCATTTTTATATAAACTAGAAAAGTTTTTTATTTTAGAAATTTCATTATTATTTTCACGTAAATAAGTATCAATCTCTTCTTTTTGTTTATTCATTTGATCTAGTGATTGAGTCATTTGGTCAACATCACTTTTTGCTTTTTCAGCTTCTTGTTTTTCTTTATTTAGCTTTGTACTTATTTGAGTATTTGATTCTTCTATTTCTTTAATATTTTTGTCTATTTGTTCTTTAACTTCAGTGTTATTTTTAATTTCTTCAGTTAAATGATCAATAAATTCGTGATTAAATCCGTAATCTTTTCTACTACTATAGAAGAATGAATCATAAAAATCAGTCTCTGAAACAAGATCTTTTTTATAACTTTCTAAAAGTTTAATTTCTTCACTAATTTCTTTAGCTAATGATTTTTGTTCTTCTGAATCTTTTTTATAAGATTGTTCTTGTTGTGAAATTTTTTCTTTAATTTCATCTAAATGACTAGCAATTTGTTTATTCTTTTTTAGTTCTTTTTCAGTTTGCGAAATGGTATCTCTTAACTTGATAGCTTCTTGTACTTTTTGATCATATACTTTTTCAATAGCTGCATATTCATTTTCAAGTTCTTTAGCTAGTTCTAATCATTCTGTTAGTTCTTTTAGATTTTCTTCTTCTTTTTCTTTTTTATCTTTAGTGTCGTCTTGTTTAATTTGCTCTAATAGATCATTGATTTTTTTATCATATTCTTTTATTTGTTGATCTAGTCTAGCTTTACCTTCTTCAAATTGTTTTTTAGTATTCATAAGAGTAGTTTCAAATAAATTATTTAAACTATCTTCTTTTTTACCAAATTCATCTTCATTTGCTTCTTTTTCTACTAATTGGTCTTCTATTTCTTTAGTTAATGTAGAAAGATGTTTTTCAATTTGATCTTTAGTTGGAGATCAAGAAATATCATCTCCAGTTATAGAATCAGAATAAGTTTTAATAAATCTATTTTTTAATACAGCTTTTATTAGATCAGTATATTCATCATTAAACAATTTATTAGTATCTCTACTTGCTAAATGTTCTAAAAAACGAGCGTAGTTATCAGAATAATTTTTATCTAAAATATCTTTAACTTCTTTTTCTACTTCTTCTTTAGTTAGATAAAAGTTAATATCAGCACCACTTATTGAATCACTATAAGTTCTAATCAATCTATTTTTTATAGCAGCTTTTACTAAGTTACTAAATTCATCACTAAATAATTCTTTAACAGTTTGACTTGCTTTAATTGCCATTAAATTAGCAAAATTATCTTTATAGTTTTTATCTAGAATTTCTTTAATCAATTGTTCTTGTTTTTTATTTTCAGCATCAATTTGTTCTTTTGTTAAATAAAAGTTAATATCTAATCCAGTAGGACTATCTCTAAAGATTTCATCAATTTTAATTTTGATTAAATAATCTAAAAGAGCTTGGTTTTCTTTTTTATTTTTATCTAAGTATTCTTTAACTCATTTATCTAAACGTTCATTTTCACGTTCAAGTTGTTCTTTAGTTGGATTTAAGTTGATATCTAATCCTGAAACACTATCTCTATAGATTTGTATTTTTAAATCTTTAACAAATTTAGTTCATCATTCTTTATGTTCTTTTATGAAGTTGTTAAAAGCTTCATCATTAACTTTTTTATTATCTTTTAAGATATTTTTAACAAGTTCTTCTAGTCTTTTTTCTTCTTTTTCTAGATCTTGTTTAGTTGGATTTAGATTAATATCAGCTCCAGTAGCACTATCTCTAAAAATACTATTTCAACTAATAGTTGCTGGTTTTGGTTTTACTGGAGTGTCTTGATTATTATCTTTTTCACTTGGTTTTGTAGGATTATTTTCAGGTTTATTAGAAGGATTAGCTGGTTCAACTGGTTTTTTTGGATCAGTTTGGTCTTTATCTTTTTCACTTGGTTTTGTAGGTTCATTTTGATTAGTATTTTCATTTGAATTTGTAGGTTGTTTAGTAATAGGGGTTTTGCATGCAATAACTAAAGCAGCACCACTTGTACTAATCATTATTGACCCTAATATTGTTAATAATTTTTTCATATATTCACACCTATTTTTGACATTCAATTAGCGCTTTTTGAGCACCAAAACATTTTACCAATCAAAATTTTTAAAAATAGAAATTTGCAAAAAAAAAAAAAAAAGCAAAACGACCTAGTAAATATCGCACTTTTTGGTGTCTTGCTTTTATAAATTACTAATTTTTTTACTTTACTATAGATTTGTAATTAATATTTCAATTGGTTTTATTAATAGAATTAATACTTTATACTATTATCTAATATTACAATTAATCATATATCAATTATTATAGGTGAAATATATTATTTTAAATGACATTAGCAAACATATTATTGATATAAGAGAAAAGTAACTCAAATTTAAATTATTAATCCAAAGTATTTAGTTACAAGTAATTATTATTTTCTTGATTTTTTTTATTTAAGTTTATTAAATTCTTTAAGAGCCTCTTGTCATTTATGAAGTCTTAATTGATATCTTCAAAGATTTTCACTATGTTGATTTTTTTCTAATGCTTCTAAGTTTTTACTTATATTTTCATTTATTGTTTTATTAGCAAAAGTTCTATGATATGGATTTCTCTTTAATATTTTAAATAATGCTGATATTTCTGCATCTAATTTCTTGTTTTCATCTTCTCATTTTTTAAACTCAGATCTTATTACTTCATCTAATCTTTCAATTTCAGCATTAAATTCAATACTAAACTCTTCAGCTTCTTCTTTATCAAGTTGCTTATCAACTTCTTTTTTAGCTTGATTAATTTCATCTTCTCATTTTTTAAACTCAGATCTTATTACTTCATCTAATCTTTCAATTTCAGCATTAAATTCAATACTAAACTCTTCAGCTTCTTCTTTATCTACTTTAGCATCAATTTCTTTTTTAACATCTTTAATTTCTTCAGTTCATTTTTTAAACTCAGCTTTTAATGCTTCTTCTAGTTTGTCAATTTCAGTGTTAAATTCTTTGATTTCTTCATTATCAACTAGTTGATTGATTTGATCTTTAATTCTTGATTCTCAAAGACTTAACTCATTTGTTAAAGCTTCTTCTAGTTTTTCAATTTCAGCATTAAATTCAATACTAAACTCTTCAGCTTCTTCTTTATCTACTCTAGCATCAATTTCTTTTTTAACATCTTTAATTTCTTCAGTTCATTTTTTAAACTCAGCTATTAATGCTTCTTCTAGTTTGTCAATTTCAGTGTTAAATTCTTTGATTTCTTCATTATCAACTAGTTGATTGATTTGATCTTTAATTCTTGATTCTCAAACATTGATTTCGTTTCTTAAAGCATCTTCTAGTTTAGAAAACTCAATGCTAAATTCTGTACTATATTCTTTATCAAGTTTTTTATCAATTTCTTTTTTAATTTTGTCTGTTTCTTCAGTTCATTTTTTAAACTCAGCTTTTAATGCATCATCTAATCTATTGATTTCTTCATTAAATTCTTTACTGAAATCTTCAGCTTCATCTTTTTCAACCAGTTTATCAATTTCATTTTTAATTCTTGATTCTCAAAGACTTAACTCATTTGTTAAAGCTTCTTCTAGTTTTTCAATTTCAGCATTAAATTCAATACTAAACTCTTCAGCTTCTTCTTTATCTACTTTAGCATCAATTTCTTTTTTAACATCTTTAATTTGTTCAGTTCATTTTTTAAACTCAGCTTTTAATGCTTCTTCTAGTTTGTCAATTTCAGTGTTAAATTCTTTGATTTCTTCATTATCAACTAGTTGATTGATTTGATCTTTAATTCTTGATTCTCAAACATTGATTTCGTTTCTTAAAGCATCTTCTAGTTTAGAAAACTCAATGCTAAATTCTGTACTATATTCTTTATCAAGTTTTTTATCAATTTCTTTTTTAATTTTGTCTGTTTCTTCAGTTCATTTTTTAAACTCAGCTTTTAATGCATCATCTAATCTATTGATTTCTTCATTAAATTCTTTACTGAAATCTTCAGCTTCATCTTTTTCAACCAGTTTATCAATTTCATTTTTAATTCTTGTTTCTCAAAGACTTAACTCATTTGTTAAAGCTTCTTCTAGTTTTTCAATTTCAGCATTAAATTCAATACTAAACTCTTCAGCTTCTTCTTTATCTACTCTAGCATCAATTTCTTTTTTAACATCTTTAATTTCTTCAGTTCATTTTTTAAACTCAGCTATTAATGCTTCTTCTAGTTTGTCAATTTCAGAGATTAAATCAAATTCTTCTTCTTTATCGATTTGACTATCAATTTCTTTTTTAATACTGTTTGGTTCAGCCCACTCTTTATTTTCTTTATCTGTGTTTGGTGTTAGTCCTCTTAACTCATAGATAAAATTACTTACAGCTTGTTTTCTAATTTCTTCAATTTGATGATTTTGTATATCTGCCCCAGCTATACTATCTTTAAAGATATCACTTCATAAGTGGTGAGTAATTGTGTTTACTGGTTTGTTTATTGGTTTTGTAGGTTCTTCTATTTTATTTGTTGGATTCTTGCTATCAATTTTTATTGGTTTAGTATTAGGAGTCTTACATGCAACTACTAAAGATGCACCAATCGAACTAATAACAAGAGTTCCCAAAATTCCTAATAATTTTTTCATATATTGCGCCTCTATATATAATTTAAAAAATAGATTCCACTATTAGTATTTCTATGTTATAATTATATAATTGCCAAATTAGCAAAATTGACTTTCTAAAAAAAAAAAAAAAAAGGCAAACAGACCTAGTACGCATCGTACTTTTGTGTTGTTTGCTTATATTATGTTTATTCAATTATATTAACTTTAATCTTAAATTTATAAATTATAGGTGTGATTTTTATTTTATTAAGACTATTTTTGGTTTAACAATTTGATAGATTCTTTTAATTTAGCTATAGCTTTTTCTATTTCTTTAATTTTTTCATCTTCTTTTGATTCTAAACTATGAGCTTGTTTTTCTAATTTTAGTAATTCATCTTCATATTGTTGTTTAGATTCTAAAATGATTTTATTAGTTGAGTTTTCAAATTCTTTAATAGAATTTAAAATTTCTTCTTTTTGTTTTTCTAAACTTAATTGATCAGAAGTATATTGATCAATTTGCGCAATTATTTGTTTTTGAAGTTCACTATTTGAAGTTATTTCTTCTTCTAAAGTTTTTAGATTATTTGTATATAATTCTATATTTTTATTAGTTTTTACAACTTCAGGATTGATATCAGATAGTTGTTTATCAATTTTGTTTTTTTCTGCATTAAGTGGTTCTAAAGATTTTGTCATTTCTGAAACTTCAGCTTGTATTTTTGTATTTTGCTCTTTTAATTGCTTAATTTTTTCTATATTTTGTTGTTTTGTTGTTTGTAGTTCTTTTTCTAGGTTTTTTATAATGTTAGGAACTTCTTTTTTTAGTTCATTGTTTCCATAAATATAGTTTTTCAATCTAGCTATTTTATTGTGATTAAATCCAGTTCATAAAGTTCAATCACCATAATCATAGAATCATAAATCAGAATCATAAGTTTCTTTTTTTAGATCATCTATAATTTTTTCATACAATTTATTCTCATCATCTAATTGTTTTATAATAACTTTTTCTTCACTAAGTTCTTTATCTAATTCTTTTTCTATATCTAAAAGTTTTTTTTCTTTATTGTTATTATCTGTTATTAATTTATTTTTAGATTCAATTTGTTTATTAATTGAATCTATTTGACGTTCTAGATCTTTAGCTTGGTCTAAAACTTTATTATGTTCTACTTGTTTATCTTGATTTTCTTTAAGAAGTAATTTAGCCTCTTCTAATAATTCAGTAGAATCCTTAATTTCTTCTTTTATTTTTTCTTTTTGATCTTTAAGTTTAGGTAATTCTAGTGTTATTTTATCTAGTTTTGTTTCATTTTCAGTTTTTCTATTTTCTAGACTTTGTTTTCCAGTTTCATACTCTTTTTTAAGTGTTACAAGATTATTAGTTGCTAGTTCTTCTAGTTCTTTTTCTTTATTGTTATATTCTTTTTCTATTCTAGTTCTTTCTAAAATGTGAGTATTTACTTCTTCATTTAATTTAGCTAACTTAGTTTCAAGATTATGTTTATATTCATTAACTAGATTATATTTATCATTAAATAGTTTTTCAGCTGCTTTTGCTGATTCTTTAGCATGAGTATCACCATGTTTTTTGTATCTTTCAACTGCTTGTTTTACTAAATCACTAAATTCATCACTAAATAATTCAATTGTTGCTTTTGCTGATTCTTTAGCATGAGTATCACCATGATGTTTGTATCTTTCAACAGCCTCTTTTACTTTATTTGAAAACTCATCGCTAAAGATTTCTTCAGTAATTTTTGCCGATTCTCTAGCATGAGTATCTCCATGATGTTTGTATCTTTCAACAGCCTCTTTTACTAAATCACTAAATTCATCACTAAATAATTCTTTAGCAGTTTGACTTGCTTTAATTGCCATTAAATTAGCAAAATTATCTTTATAGTTTTTATCTAGTATTGCTTTAAGTTGATCTTCTTGTTTTTTGTTTTCAGCTTCAATTTGTTCTTTTGTTAGATAAAAGTTAATATCAGCTCCAGTAGGACTATCTCTAAAGATTCGATCATATTCTATTTTAATTAGATAATCAAAAAGTGCTTGGTTTTCTCTTTTATTTTTATCTAAGTATTCTTTAACTCAATCTTCTAATCTTTTTTCTTCTTTTTCAATTTGTTTTTTAGTTGGGTTTAGATTAATATCAGCTCCAGTAGCACTATCATTATAAACGCTGTATCAAGTAGTAGTTGATTCACCTGGTTTAGTTTCAGGTTTGTTTGTTGGAATAGATGGTTGAAGTGGAGTTAAAGGTCTTGAATCATTTCTATTATCATCAGGTTTATGTGATGGAGTATTTGGTTTGTCTGGTTTTTTTGGAGTAGTTGATTCGTTTGGTTTAATTTCATTATTAGGTTTAAATGGACTACCATATATAAAACTTGAATTATGAATTGTTCCAACTCATGGACTTGGATTACCACTTACAAAATGTCTATTAAAAATAGTATGTGGATAAGTTTTTGAATCATAATTGTTGGTTGGTTTTTTATTATCATCAGGTTTTTTATCTTCACTTGGAGTTTTTTCTTCATCTGTTTTATCAGGTTTTTTAGAACCACCACCATTAGATGGATTTTCATCTTTGTCTTTATTTGTAGGTTGTTTAGTACTTGGAGTTTTACATGCAATAACTAATGCAGCCCCGCTTGTACTAATCATTATTGACCCTAATATTGTTAGTAATTTTTTCATATATTCACACCTATATAATTAAAAAATAAATACTTTTATCTTAGTATTTGTATGTTAAAATTATATATTTGCTAATTTAACAAAAGATCCTTTGTAAAAAAAAAAAAAAAAGCAAACAAACCTAGTACACATCGTACTTTTAGTTGGCTATGCTTTTTAATTAAAAAGTTATTTTGTAATAATTTCTTTTGTTTTATTTATATTTTTACTAACAGTTATTCTTTTATAAATAAATTTATTAGAATAATAAGTTAATATATAACCACCAATAAACACACTAAATATACCTATATTTACAAAAATATATTTAATAACACCTATATTATATGGAGAAATAAATGAATAAGGTATTTTATTAATTCAGATTTTATCATCTAAACTAATTCCAGGTAATAATCTTAATAACAATCATAAAGAATAAAAACATAAAATGCTAAAAGTTTGTAAACATCCTAATCATAATTGTTTTTTAGTTTTTTGATCATTTAAAGGAAATAAACTAAAATAAGTAATTCAAGTTATAGGAATAAAAACATGAATTGCTAAAGCTCTATATAAAGTTGGAAAATCTTTATCATCATTAATAATAGCCTGACCCATAATAAATCCAGCTATATATAATAAAAAGATAAATATTGATCATGAAGTAAAACTATATTCTGTATATTTATATAAATAAACTTGTTTACTTGTTAGCATTCTTGAAATTTTAAAACTACAAAAGATCATTACAAATACTGCGTATCATTCACTTAAAAAAGTAATATCTTGTAAAAAAATAACATCTGCTGATAATGTTTTTTTATTATATAACCCAACTGATTTAGTAATAAAATAAAGTACTAAACAAGAAATAGCAAAAAATAGTAATATTGATGAAATGATTAATTCTAATTTAAAACTTCTTTGTTGTCTAAATTGGTTAAATCGTTTTAGCATCACAACCTCCATATTTATCATTAATTTTATTATTAATTAAAACTATTATTAAATAAGTTAAAAAATATAAAATAAATGAACTAAAAGACAAGCTCATAAAGATTGCTCATCCAATATTTGATGGTTGCAATGAAGTGTATAAAAACGGTTTGTTTATTAAATTAACTTGAACATTTGGAACTGTTCTATAAGTAATTCAACTTATATAACTCAAACCAACAGCTAAAATTCTTCACATTCCAACTAGCTTACTTTTTTTAGAAATTATCATATTAGTTCTAAAAAAGATTAAATACAATAACATACTAGTTGGTAGTAAAAAATGAACATTAACAACTCTTAATAAAGCAGATCAATTATTAATATTTGCTGTTTTATTAATAATTGAGATTCCTATAAAAATTAGTCCAGTTGAAATTAACATACTAATAATAAATAGTTGTAGTAAATAAGCTTGATAAAGCTGTTTTTTAATAAAGCTATGATATAAACAAATACCTGCATAAAATGTACTTATTCATAATCCTCAAATAGCAATTGAAGCTGAATCTAGAGCTAAAACTATATCTAAATTAGTTGGTTCATCAACATAAACTACATTAAATGCGTGAGTTATTCAATATATAAAATTAGTTAGTAAATTTAAAAAAAGAATTACTGAATAAAATATAGTATCACTTTTAATCGTTCTTTTTTGCATTTTTTTAACCTCTAATCATAACAATATACTATCAAATATCTTTTAAAATATAGAACAGAATTAATTTTATCTTATAAATAGTAAAAAAGTGTTATAAATTTATAACACCTTAGATTAGCCTATTTTAGTTTTACTACTCTCATCTTCGTGAGGTTTTTTCTTTTTCTTTTTTCTAGTTTGTTTTTCTTGTTCTTTAATATCATCCATTCTAGCAACAAGTTGTAATAAAACATCTTTTGCTATAACTAAATGTTTTAGTTTTTCAGGATCATTGATTTGTTCAACCATATTATTAAAGTTTTGATGAATTTGTTCAATAGTAATTGATGCAATATCAATATCGTTTTGTAATTCTTTAATCAGTTGAGTTATTGCTTGTTGATCATTTTGTGGACTGATGATCATTTCAGCTCTTCTTTCTAATTCTAAAACTAAACCTAACATTACATCTCTTTGGATTCTTAAACGTCTTAGTTTTTGTTTGTCATCTTTAAATTCTTCTTCTAATTCATCAAAACGTTGATTAATTGCTTTATTGTTAATATCACTTGGTTGTAAGCCAGTTTCAAATAAAATTTCTTCAATATCTTTATCTGTAACTTCAATACGTTCTTCGTGTTGTTCTTCATCTTCAACAACTCTTAAAATAACATTTGCTAAGTTTTCAACAACTTCATTTGCTATATTAATTTTCATTTTATTAAATAAATCAGTTGCTTGTTCAACATAAATAGCTAATGGGTTGTTTTGTGCATATTGTTGTAGATAAATTCCACTTTTTAATTTACCAGCAATATCTAAATGCTTAGTTCAATATTTATCAAATGAATCTAGAATTATTTTTCTTTCCATTCCAATAATTACATCATCTGGAATATCTGAAATTCTTGCTTTATATAATTGCATCATAGCTTCAGCAATCTCAACAGCTAGATCCATTTTTTCTTTATTATTAAAATCATCAACTCTAAATTTGTTTTTAGGAACTAGGGTTCCATCAATAGCATCTAAAAGTTCTTTTTTATTAATAGTTTTTTCACCATGAACTAAAGTTGAGTGTTTTTCAATTAATTCATAAGCTGCAGTAATTTGCATTTTTTCAATAACAACACTTAGATCACTTGCTTCTAAAATATCATCTCTTTGAGCATAAATAATTTCACGTTGTTGAGCTAAAATATTATCATAATCTAAAACATTTTTACGTTGATCAAAATTCATTCCTTCAAGTTTTTTTTGAGCATTTGTAACTGCTCTTGTAAACATTTTAGATTTAATATAATCATCACCTAAAGCTTTAAAGCGTTGTCTTGTTTTTGGTGCTGTAAATCTCATCATTAGATCATCATCCATAGAAATATAAAATCTTGATAATCCTGGATCACCTTGTCTTCCAGATCTACCTCTTAACTGGTTATCAATTCTTCTAGCTTCATTTCTTTCAACACCAAATACACGCAATCCACCAAGTTCAGCCACACCTTTTGCAAGTTTAATATCAGTTCCTCTTCCAGCCATATTAGTAGCTAAAGTAATAGCTCCAATTTCTCCGGCTTTTGAAACAATTTCAGCTTCTCTATCATGATTTTTAGCATTAATAGTTTCAAATTTTAAATTAGCTTTTTTTAAATATCTTGCAATTTGTTCACTTGATTCAACACTAGTAGTTCCAATCAAAATTGGAGCACCTTTTTCATGAGCTTCTAAAACATCTTCAACTAGTTTTTTTAAAGCAGCGTTTTTTGTTCCAAATGTTAGATCTGGTTCATCTTTTCTGATTACTGGTTTATTAGTTGGAGTTTGAATAACTCTTGTATTATAAATTTTAATAAATTCTTCTTCTTCAGTTTTTGCAGTTCCAGTCATTCCAGCAATTTTTGAATATAATCTATAAAAGTTTTGATAAGTAATTGTTGCTAAAGTTACAGTTTCTTCTTCAATATCAACATTTTCTTTTGCTTGTAAAGCTTGTTGTAGTCCATCTGAATAACTTCTTCCATGCATTATACGACCAGTAAATTGATCAATTAATAAAATTTCATTATCTCTAACTGTATATTCAACACCTTCTTTAAATGCAAATTGAGCTTTTAATGCATTCATAATTAAGTGAAAAATCTCAGTATTTTCAATAGCAAATAAGTTTTTTAAAGAAAAGAATTCATTAGCTTTTTTCATTCCTTGTTCGTTTAAATAAACTTGTTTTGATTCTAAATCAATATCTAAATCATCATGTTCTTTTAAAGTTAAAGCAAAATTATTAGCAGCTTTATATAAATTAATTCTTGTTGATGTTCCTCCAGAAATAATTAAAGGAGTTCTTGCTTCATCTATTAAAACTGAATCAGCTTCATCAATAATACAATAGTTTAATTTTCTTTGTACTTTTAAACTATAATCACTAACCATATTATCTCTTAGATAATCAAATCCAAGTTCAGCATTAGTTGTATAAGTAATATCTTTATTATAAGCTTCTCTTTTTTCTGTTTTAGTTAATGATGATCCATTTAACCCAACACTAATTCCTAATAAATCAAAAACTTGACCATTAATTTCACTATCTCTTTTTGATAAATATTCATTAACTGTAACAATATGAACACCTTTACCAGATAATGCGTTTAAATAAGCAGGAAAAATTCCTGTTAAAGTTTTACCTTCACCAGTTCTCATTTCAGCAATATCACCAGAATTTAAAATAATTCCACCAATTAATTGCACTTTATAAGCATTTAAACCTAAAACTCTTCTAGCTGCTTCTCTAGCTACTGCATAAACTTCAATTAAAATATCATCTAATGATTTTCCATCTTCTAACATTTGTTTAAATTCTTGTGTTTTTAATATGAAATCTTCATCTTTTAATTGACGCATTTGTGGTTCTAAAGCAATGATTTTATCAGCAATTTTTCCAAATTTTTTTAACAGTCTTTTATCAGAAACCATTAGATCCTCCCAAGAAAATAAGATTGTACAATATAATAATTATATAGCAAATATGCATTAAACTAATGATATAGATTATAAAAATAAAGTATGAAAACTATTAAAAAAGAAATTTATAAAAATGAGTTTATTATTAAAAATTCTAAGTTTATAACAATTGCTACAAATATAAATTCTAAAGATGAATTAGAAGAATTTTTAAATAAATATTCGGATATAAATGCTACTCATAATTGTTATGCTTATATGATCTATGATCAAAAATTAATTGGTGGATATAATGATGATCATGAACCAAAAAACACAGCTGGTAAACCTATTTTTAATGTCATTAGTAAAAATAATTTAGTTAATATTGTAATTTTAGTAATTAGATATTTTGGAGGAATTAAATTAGGAGCTAGTGTTTTAACTAGAACTTATAGTAATGCTGCAAGCTTAATTATTAAAGATTTAGAAATTATTGAAATTAAGACTTATTATCAATATTTAATTAGTTTTGATATTAAAAATTTAAAACTAGTTAATCAATGAATTAATCAAAATAATATAGAAATTATTAGTAAAGATTTTAGTTTAAATGTAGTTTTTAAAATTAGATCAACTAGTAAAATAAGTAGTTGTAATTTTTTTAAAATTATTGATTTTAAAACTATAAAAAATTAATGTTTGTAATAACAAGTTATTAAAAATTCTTACTAACTATAATGATATTATTAAAAAGTAAGGATTTTTTTAAAAATGATTACTAATGAAACCAAACCAATTTTACTAATTGATGGTTATCATTTACTACATAAAGGATATTATGGTACTTTAAAAAGAACAATAGTTTCAAAAAATAAAGATGGTATTGTGATTAATGCAATTTATTCTTTTGTAGCAAATATATTAAAATTTGTTCAATCAGATCGATATCATAGTGTAATTGTTGCTTTTGATTTTGATGAAAATTGTTGAAGAAAAGAACTTTATTCAGAATATAAAGCAAAAAGAAAACCAACTCCCATTGATCTAGTTCCACAGCTTCAAATAGCTAGAGATTTTTTAACTAGTGCAAATATTTCTTGATATGAAAAATATAATTATGAAGGTGATGATGTTATTGGATCAATTTGTAGAATTGCTAATAAATTAGGATATGATGTATGTATTCTTACAAATGATAAAGATATTTACCAATTAGTAAATAATAAAACTTCTATTATTACAAATATAAGTAAAAAAGAAAAAACTAAAATTATAAAACCACAACAAGTATATGAACACTTTTTATGTCAACCAAATCAAGTAGCTGATATTAAAGCTATTTTAGGAGATCAATCAGATAATATTAAAGGTGTTAAATATATAAAAAGAAAACAGGCTGAGAGTTTAATTAATAAATATGAGAATGTTGAAAACATTTTAAATCATATTAATGAATTAAATGAACCTTTAAAGACTATTATTTCTGAAAACAAACAACTAATTATTGATAATAAAAAGATTACTAAAATATTAACTAATGTTAAATTAGGAAGAATAAATTTTAAACCAACTAAAATTACTTATTATCGATTAATTAGATTTTTAAAAGAACAAGAAATGTATGCTTTTATAAAACCTATTAGAAGGTATTTAGAAAGAACTAATAAAAAAACAGTGAACAAATAAGTTCACTGTTTTTAGTTATAAGTATTAGTAAATAGCTTTTTAGTAGTTTATTAAAATGCAAGTAATTAATAAGTAGTTTGCTAATTGTTATAATTTTAAGTGACAAATATATCAGTGTAATTTTTAAAAAATATTTATAGGAGAAAAGATGGGTAATAAAATAACTAAGCAAAAATTAGGTTCTATTATTTGAGAATCAGCTAATAAATTAAGAAAGAATTTAGATGCATCTGAATATAAAGATTATGTTTTAGGATTAATTTTATATAAGTTTTTATGTGAAAGACAAACTGAATATTTATTAAGAGATTGGTTAAAAAAAAGTGATCTAAAATATTTAGATACTAAGTTAAATTTTGAATCTATTAAAATAGAACAAGATTGTGAAATCCAATCAAAACATGATGTTAATGAGTTAAAAAATGAATGCATAGAAAATTTAGGATATTATATAGACTATAGTAATTTATTTAACTATTGATTAGATAACAAAAGTGAGTTTAATATTCAGAGTTTTCAACAAGCTTTTAATGAATTCAACAACAATATTAATGAAAAATATAAAACTTTATTTAAAGATATTTTTATTAAATTTGAAACCGGATTAAATAACCTTGGTAGTGATACTAAAGAAAGAACTAAAGTTATTTTAGATTTATTAGATACTATTAAAAAAATACCAACAACAAACCAAGATTATGATGTCTTAGGATTTATTTATGAGTATTTAATTGCAAGATTTGCTTCAACTGCAGGTAAAAACGCAGGCGAATTTTATACTCCTCATGAAGTATCTGAATTAATGTCAAAAATCATTACATTTCATTTAAAAGATAGAGAAACTATTAAAGTCTATGATCCAACTAGTGGATCTGGATCTTTACTTTTAAATATTGGTGAAGAATTTAAAAAATATAATAATAAAACTAGTCCTGTTAGTTATTATGCTCAAGAAATTAAACCTGATACTTTTAACTTGACAAGAATGAATTTAATTATGAAAGGAATTAATCCAACTGAAATTCATGCAAGATGTGGTGATACTTTAGAACAAGACTGACCAATGTTTGAAAATAATGATATTAATTCTTATCAACATTTAAGTGTTGATGCAGTAGTTTCAAATCCACCTTATTCTCAAAAATGAAATCCAGAAGATCATGAATTTGATTCGCGTTATAGTGAATATGGGATTGCTCCAAAATCAAAAGCAGATTATGCGTTCTTACTTCATGATCTATATCACGTTGCTAGCAATGGAATAATGGCTATTGTTTTACCCCATGGAGTTTTATTTAGAGGTAATCAAGAAGGGGTTATTCGTAAAAGATTAATCGAGAGATCAAATATTGATACTATTATTGGACTACCATCAAATATGTTTTATGGAACAGGTATTCCTACAATTATTATGATTTTAAAAAAATATAGAAAAGGAAATGATATTTTATTTGTTGATGCTTCTCAACTGTATATTAAAGATGATAAAAAAAATAAATTTACAAAATCTCATATTAAAAAAATATCAGATATTGTAAATAATAGATTAGAAGTTAAAAACCTTTCAAAAAAAGTTAGTTTAAAAGAAATTGAGCAAAACGATTACAATTTAAATATTTCAAGATATATTGATAATTTCAAAAAACAAGAACAATACGATCTTTACTCATTAATGTATGGAGGAATTAGTAATCAAGAGCTAGATAAATATCAAGATTTTTTTGATGTATTTAAAAATCTTAAAGATAAATTAATCAAACTAAATAAAAATAGCTATTATGAATTTCTAAAAGATATTGATATTAGAAAAATAATTTATGATGATATTCAAGTTAAAACTTATTTAGATAATGTTAAAGATAAATCTGAAAAATTTAAAAATTATTTTAAAACTTTAATTACTTCAATTAATGATATTAAAGATGTTAATTTAATGAAACTTGAACAACAATTAAGTGAATATGTTTTTAATAATTTTAATGATATTTCTTTTGTTGATGTTTATGATATCTATCAAATAATTATTAATAATCTTGAACCTATTAAAGAAGATATTTGATTAATTTCTAAATACTATCTAAACAATTTCCAATATAAAGATAATATTTGTTATGAAATTTTATTAAATGAAATAGATACCTTAGAAAAAGAAAAGAAGTCTAAATTAGTTAAGAAATGAAGTTCTAATATATTAGATAAAACATTAATAGAAGAGACATACTTTAAAGAGACATTTGATCAAATTAGTGAGTTTGAACAACAATTAGAATTTTTAAATAGCCAATTAGAAGAAATATTTTCATCTATTAATGAAGAAGATAAAACTGATGAGATTTATGATAGTGAAAAAGAAGAGTGAAAAGAAAAAGAGATTAAAGATTTAGCTAAATCATTAATTAAATCTAAAGAAGTATTTGATCAAGATAGTTTTGAATATAATATCATCAAAGCAAATGATGTTTATGTAGAACAAGATAAGTTTAAAAAATCTAAAAATAAACTATTTAAACAATTGATTAATGATTCATACAATAAATATCTAAGTTTAAATGAAACTGAGTTTTATGATCTTTTGATAAAAAAATGATTAGATAAAATAGTTGGTCAATTAAAACAAGTTTCAACTGATGCAATTGATAATTATGTATCTCAATTTGAAAGTTTAGAAAATAAATATAAAGACACTTTAAGTGACATTAATGATCAAATATTGGACAATGAGAGACAGTTATCAACTTTATTAAAAGACTTAAAAGGTGAAGAAAGTGATTTAAAAGCGATTCAAGAGTTAATAAGCATACTAGGGAGTGAATAAAATGGGTGAAAAATTACTAGTTCCAAAGATTAGATTTAAGGAATTTACTAACGCTTGAGAACAGGAAAAGTTGGGTAATCTACTTATATATGAACAACCAACGAATTACATTGTTAAATCAGAAAAATATACAAAGTCAGGAATTCCTGTGTTAACCGCAGGTAAGTCATTTATATTAGGTTACACAAGAGAAAATTTTGGAATCAAATATGTAAATAATGAAAAACCTGTTTTAATATTTGATGACTTTACAACAGCAATACACTTGATTAATTTTAATTTTAAGGTAAAAAGTTCAGCTATCAAGTTGTTGTCAAATAGAAAAAATAATGATAATTTATTTTTTAACTTTTTATTAATTAAAAGCTTAAATTTTGAACCAGAAGCTCATGAAAGACATTGAATATCAAAATTTTCTTTATTTGAAATGAAACTTCCTAAATTAACTGAAAAAATAAGAATTTCATCATTATTTTCTAACCTAGATTCACTAATCACCCTTCATCAGCGTAAGTTAATTTTGCTAAAAAACACAAAAAATAGACTTTTTGAAAAGATGTTTTGTGATGAAAAATCAGAATTTCCAAGCATCAGATTTAAGGAATTTACTAACGCTTGAGAACAGGAAAAGTTGGGGAATTTAACTATTTTAAATCGTTTTTCTCAAATTAGTGCTGATACTCTACAAAAAATAAACGAACATAAAGGAAATATATTCCTTTTACCATCTTCAAATAACAATAATTGAAAATCTAATTACAGTGAAAAGATATCACATCTAATAAATAATGCAGAAATTATAACAGTTGGTAGAGCTAGAAATCCTAATCCCAAGTATGTGAATGGCCCTTTTATTTCCTCTCAAAATCATATTATAGAATCCAAAAGTAATGATATCGTAGCAAATAAATTTTTATATTTTTTTATTTGTAAAGTAGGTAGAACTTTTTATGGTTCTCAAAGCACATACCCAATGTTCACTAGAGTAGATTTTGAAGATACTAGATTGTTATTCCCACTTATAATTGAACAGGAAAAAATATTAAAAATTTTTAACAACCTAGATTCACTAATCACCCTTCATCAGCGTAAGCTTCTATTATTAAAAAACATAAAAAATACATTATTAGAAAAAATGTTTGTATAGGAGAAAATATGCATTTTATTTCAGAAAAAGATTTTGAAAAAACAATAATTAATAATTTAAAAGAGTATGGATGAAAAGGATTTCCTAATAATTTAGATGATCACTTAACTAAACAAAATAACTATAAAGTTGTTCTAACAAATCCTGATGAAAGACAACTTATCCAAAACTGAAAAAACATAATTTTTTCTAATAATAAAGACATACTAAATGGTATTGAACTTTCTTCTGATGAAATGGATCAAATTATTCAATTAGTAAATAATTGTAAATCTTTTGTTGATTCTAATACATTAATTAGTAACGAATTTATAACAATAAAAAGAACAAATAAAGATGATCAAAAAAGTTTTAATAAAGAAGTTGCATTAAGACTAATAAATAAACGTGATATTAATTCTGGATATACTACCTATCAAATTGCTCAACAAATAAGAACTGATAAATTAGAAGATAGTAAGTCTAGAAGAGGAGATTTAATGTTGTTAATCAACGGAATGCCTCTAATTCACATAGAACTAAAAAACAATACACAATCTATAGGTAATGCTGTTGCTCAATTACATAATTATTCAAGATTAGGTTTTTATAATGGTATTTTTAAACTTGTTCAAGTAATAGTTGCAATGACGCCAAATGAAATGATGTATATGCCGAATGCTGTTGATCACAAAGATATTTCTAAGGAAAGATTCTTAAAATGAACTGATGAAAATAATAAACCAATAAATGATTGAAAAACTATAGTAAAACAGTTTTTTAGAATTCCCTTTGCTCATAGATTAATAGCTGACTTTGCAATAGCTGATAGTAGTGATAATAATTTAAAATTATTGAGAAGTTATCAAATTCATGCGGTTAATAAAATACAAAATAAATTCTTTAATAAAGAAATTTTTATTGAAAAATTGTCTAAAATAAGTCAAAAAGGTGGGTATGTTTGACATACAACAGGTAGTGGTAAAACGTTAACAAGTTTTAAATTATCAACATTATTATTAGAATGAAATCAAGCAGATACTGTTGTTTTTGTTGTGGATAGAATAGAATTAGGAACACAAACAAAAAGCGCATTTAAAAACTTTAATTCATCAGGAAAAATCTCAGTATTAGAAGCAGAATCGACTAATGATCTAGTAGAACTACTATCTGATAATTCTTCAAGACATCAACTTATTATTACTTCTATTCATAAACAATCAAGAGCTAATCAAGAAAATTATGAAAAACAATTACAACAAATTTCTAAAAAGAAAATAGTTTTTATTTTTGATGAGGCTCACAGATCAACATTTGGAGATATGTTTAAAAACATTATTACAAGCATTCCTAATTCTGTAGTTTTTGGTTTTACTGGAACTCCTATTTTTAAGGAAAACAAAAAAGAAGATAGAACA
Source organism: Mycoplasma mycoides subsp. capri (assembly GCF_018389705.1). Taxonomy (NCBI): domain Bacteria; kingdom Bacillati; phylum Mycoplasmatota; class Mollicutes; order Mycoplasmatales; family Mycoplasmataceae; genus Mycoplasma; species Mycoplasma mycoides. Next base: position 128,974 of record NZ_CP065581.1, read on the forward strand.
ACTGAAGATAATTTTGGTCCATTATTACATAAATACACTATGGATGATGGTATGAATGATGGTAAAGTTTTAGGTTTTACATCTGAGTATGTTTATTTAGATAGACTATTACTTCCAACAATTGATCAATATGATAATAGATCTTCATTAAATAATAATCCTACTGAAATAGCATTTGAGAAACTTCAAAAACTTCAAAATTTAATTAAGGAAAAAGATGAACATTTATTAAAATATGAGAAAAATCTTTATAAGTTCTTACAGTCAGACAAGAACAACAATTACAAAGAACAAGTTGTTGATGATATTTTAAAAAAATGAAGAAATAAAAGTTGAAATAATTTTTTTAGTGCAATTTTTGCTACTTCATCTATTAAAGATGCTATCGACTACTTTGAAATATTTTCTAAAAAAGTAAATGACAAAAAAGTTCAAATTAAATTTACTGCACTTTTTGATCCATCAACTGATATTTCAGAAGAATATGACAATATTTCAAAGGGATTATTAAAGTCAGAAAAAATAAAAGAAATTATATATCAATATAACAATGACTTTAATACTAATTTTGATGCATCATCAACAAATGATTATGCTAATTTTAAAATTGATATTCAAAAAAGATTAGCTAGAAAAGATAAATATACTAATTTAGATAATAAAGAAAATAAAGATCAAAGATTAGATTTATTAATAGTAGTTAATCAATTATTAACAGGTTATGATTCTAAATATATTAATACGGTATATTTTGATAAGAAACTAGAAGATGAACATTTGATACAAGCAATTTCAAGAACTAATAGAATTTATAAAAAAGAAAAAAAACCTTTAGGTGATGTTGTGTTTTACAATAGACCTGGTCAAATGAGATGAAATGTTGACAAAGCGCTAGTATTATATACTAATACTAATCCTGAAATGGGTGCTCCTATGAGTTTAGAATTGTTATATTCAAAAATAGATGAATCATTTACAAAAATAAAATGTCTATTTGAGCAATGAAACTATCCAAATTTTGAATCAGTTCCTAATTCTGAGCAAATAAAAAAAGATGACGCTAAACTATTTTTATCTGAATATCAAAATATAAGAACTAATTTAAGAACAGCTATTATTTTAGGTTTTGATTTTGATAATAACAAAAAAATTATAATGACAAAAGATCAATGAGAATTAATTGAATCAAGAATTAAAGATATTGATTTTTCACAATTTAAGGATTCAATTCAAGAAGATGATGAGCTATTTTTAATATTAGAATTAGCTGATGTAGAAAACACATCTTGAACATTTGTGATTGATAATAATTATTTAAAAAAACTATTTAATGATTATAATTACAAAAAAGAAAACAAAGAAATTACAGAAGAGTATAGAATCTGGTTTAAAAAAGAATTAGAAAATAAATTCATTATTAAATTCCCTAAAGAATATCAACAAATAGCAAGAGGATGTTTAGATTCATTAATTGGTGGCCTTAATAAAAATGTTAGTGAATTTGATTTAAAAGATGAAGTTATTAGAAGGGTTAGAAATAAAATATATCAAGAAATTTCTGACTTTTCTGGAGCAATGAATCTTAATACTGAAGAATTAAAAAAAATAATTGATTCAGACGATCCTATTAATGCATATGGTAGATTTGAAGATCTATGCAAAAATGGGTTAACTGAACAAGCAAAATCAGCTATAGCAAGATATTTAGACACAAGTATAGAAGAAATAAAACCCGGTCCGTATAAAAAAGAAATAAAAGCATTTATTAAAGAACAAAAAAAGAAGAGAATGAAAATATAAAAAACAAAAAAACGCCGCTAATAAAAGCGACGTTTTTTGCGTGGGTCTTCATTTATATTAGTTTAATGTTGATATAGATCTCATAACTAGATCTATATCTTTGTTTTCTAATTCATTAATAATGTGCAAATAAATTCTTTCTGTTGTGTTCATACTAGAATGTCCTAATCTTTTTGCAACTGAAGCTATAGAAACTCCAGCATACAATAAAATAGAAGCATGAGTGTGTCTTAAACCATGAATACTAATAATTGGAATATTAGCTTTTTTACATCTTCTAGCTAATGTATCGTTTATAGTAGAGTTAAATATTTTTTCTTTAAAGATAAAAATTGGTTTATTTTTTTCAAGATTGTTAATAAGTGAAGCAAATCTTGAAACAGTTTGTCAGTCTAGTTGTATTTTTCTTATTGAAGATTTATTTTTAGTTGGTAAAAATCCACCAGCTTCTTTATAATTTCAAGTTTTTGAAATATTTAAAAGTTGTTTTGTAAAATCAAAATCTTCAGGAGTTAGTGCAATAGCTTCAGAAAACCTCAATCCTGTTTTTGCAATTAAAAAAATTAGCCAATCAAAATTTAATTTATCCTTTAAATTTAATTGTTTTAATAGTAATTGCAATTCAAAGTTACTTAAGAATTTAATTTTTTTAGGCTTTGCTGCTTTACCTTTTATTACAACTTTTCTAGTTGGATCTTTAGTTAGTAATCCTTCATCAAATGCATCTAATAAACAACTTTTTAAATGGTGATGAAAGTCCATTGTAGTTTGTCTTTCGTGTTGTTGGGCATATTCATTAATGATCTCTTGATATGTCACTCTATCTAAATCGCACAATCTAGTAGTTGGTGCTATTTTTATGATTCAGTCTAATGTAAGCTCATATTTTTTAAAACTAACATTTCTAATAGAACCTCTTTTATATACATTTATTCAATTTTGAAAATATTTGTATAGCAATATATCGTCTTTTTTCATTTATTTTCCCTTCATTTATACCCACGCTGATGAAGGGTGATTAGTGAATCTAGGGTTGAAATTAATAAAGATATCTTTTGTTGTTCTTTTGGATCGGAACTAGATATAATTTTCATCTTTTCCATTTCGCTTGTTGTTAACATCGGCATTGCAACTCATGTTACGCTTTTACTTGTATTTTTTGAAATGATTATCGAGAAATATTCGTTCACATTAAAGTGTTTTTTAGTTAGTATTCCGCAATGAGAAGTTGCAAAAAAACTATGTTTTCTGTAAAAAACCGTCCCCGCTTTAGCACCATCGGTTGTTCAAGTTATTGCATCCTCAAATGTGTATTTATTATAATAGCCGATTAAACCATTTTCGGTTGTTTGTGATGAATAAACGGGGTATTTAAAGTCACCAGTCTTTATAGAACTCATGTCTTTTTTTGTTATTCCTAAACCCCTATCAATATTAAATATTTCTCCTATTTTTCACTGTTCTCAAGTGTGAGTGTATTTTTGTACTTTTTTTAAAAATCGAGTTGAAAATTTTAAAAAATCAAAGACAAAATTTCTGAATTTTCAAAAATTACACTCTCACTGATGAAGGGTGATTAGTGAATCTAGGTTAGAAAATAATGATGAAATTCTTATTTTTTCAGTTAATTTAGGAAGTTTCATTTCAAATAAAGAAAATTTTGATATTCAATGTCTTTCATGAGCTTCTGGTTCAAAATTTAAGCTTTTAATTAATAAAAAGTTAAAAAATAAATTATCATTATTTTTTCTATTTGACAACAACTTGATAGCTGAACTTTTTACCTTAAAATTAAAATTAATCAAGTGTATTGCTGTTGTAAAGTCATCAAATATTAAAACAGGTTTTTCATTATTTACATATTTGATTCCAAAATTTTCTCTTGTGTAACCTAATATAAATGACTTACCTGCGGTTAACACAGGAATTCCTGACTTTGTATATTTTTCTGATTTAACAATGTAATTCGTTGGTTGTTCATATATAAGTAGATTACCCAACTTTTCCTGTTCTCAAGTGTTTGTTAATTTTAAGTTGTTTTTGGTTTTATTAAAATCAATATAGACTAAAAAATACACTTTAAATTTGTTAATTTAGTTAATATCTAAAATTGATAAAATTGTAAATAGAGGTTAATATGTCAATAAGTACTTTTCATACCTATCTTTTAGATAGCACAGATTATATTAAATATGTCAATAAAAGTTGAACTGGAGTAATATATAAAATTTCAAAAAACTTTATTAATAATGAACAAGTAAAAAATGAAGTAGATCTTAAATCTGCTGGTATTTATTTTCTAGTCAAACAAGATGTTACAAATAAAAGTGTTTATATAGGTCAAGCAGATGTAAGAAATGATAACACAGGAATACTTACAAGAGTACTAGCTCATTTTAAAGAACCAAAAACAAAAGATTTTGATTATGTTTATATTTTAACTAGTACAAATAACTTGCTAGGAGCAACTGAACTTAAATACTTAGAGTATTGTTTTATTAATAGAGTTGATAATAAATTAATTAGTCTAAAAAATGAGAATTCAGGAAGTAAGGGTAATATATCTTTATATGATCAAAAACATTGAGAAGATTTTTTAGATAATACAATTACTATTTTTAGATCTATAGGTTTTGATATTTTTACAAGAAAAATAAATACTAAACAAGAATCTTTAAACCTATTATTGGATAACAAACAAACTAGTAAGAATAGTTATTTTAAAATGGTAAAAAAAGATAAGCATACAAAACAAATCTTAACTGCTTATTGTATAAAAAGAGATGATAAATGAGTTGTTCTAGCAGGTTCTCAAATAAGATTAAATAATAGTAATTTTAATTATTTTAAAAATATGTTCAAATCAATTAAAGAAAAAAGAGATGATTTAATTTCTAAGCAAAAAATAATTAATGGAATATTACAAGAAGATCAGGAATTTAGTTCAAGTTCTTATGCTTCAGTTTTTGTTTTAGGTAGATCTAGTAATGGTAAACAAGAATGAAAACCTTGTAATAAAATACCAGACTTGAGTAATTTATTATCAAAATCAAATAGTATAGATAAAGAAATTTTATATAGAATTTGTAAGAATAGAAGAAATGATAAGAATAAAAAAATAATTGCTTATTGTAAAAAAAACTAATGAAAACAAATTTGTTGTACTAAAAAACTCAGATATTGAAATGATTGAAGCTAATCACTTTAAAACAAAACTTTTACATATTCATAATTTAAGAAAAGAATGTATAAAAAACAAAATTATAGTTGATTATAAACTTTTAGATTATGTTGAATTTAAATCTTTATCTAGTGCTTCATCTTTTGTTTTAGGTAGATCTAGTAATGGAAATATTGACTGAGAAAAACAATAACATGATATAAAAAAACTAGATTCCCCAAATCCCCATACTCCATTTCTATAATTTAGATTTAAAAAAATTCTATTATTATTTATATTTCTAGATCAGAATAACTATTTTACATATGCTATTTTAAAAAAAAGAAAGCTATTTTAAAGATTAAAACATACACAATTAATTTGTAAAACAAGAAATAATTTTAATAATTTATATTTTTGGGTTAACAAAAACAATAAAATACTTTTTTAAAACTTTCATAATTAAAATTACAAAATAAAAATGCATTATTAAAAAAGTTATATTACTTTAATAAAAATAATTCTTTTAAAAAAGAGTAGTTTTTTTAGAATATAAAAAAATCGTTGCAAATAATTTTAGAGTCTACTATTGTTTTTATAGGTAAATAGTGTTACATTTGTTTTTAAGAATTTGTAGCCCTTTGTTAAAATACTATAAATTCAACAAAAATAATTTACATGTTTTAAGTGTGTGGTTATTTTTACATAAAACCTAAATTAAAGATAAAGTTTTATCTAAATTATAGAAAAAAATAATCCTATGAAAAAACATTCTTATTTATACAAGTGAATATTAATTATATGATTTATTATTTCACTTTCTATCACAATACCTCTAGTATTTAAATTTATACATCTTTTTAATGCTGATGATAGTCATTCTTTAACTACTAAAATTATAATTGCTGTTTTATTAACTATTAATGGAACGATTTTTTGTTTATTTTGATTAAAATCAACACGAGATTTAATTTTTTCTCTATTTTTCATTATCAAAAAAAAGAGTTTGTTGAAACTATATCACCCAATTACAAAAACTAAACTTAGAGAGAATTTTTTAAGTAAAAAAGTAGTTGTATTGTATTGTACTTGTGATGACTTTAGTAAGGATGCTTTATTAAGATCAATGAATCAAGATTATAAGAATTATGAAATAGTAATACTAGATGATAGTAAAAAACTAGAACAAATTAAAGAAATTGATGAATTTAGTAATCAATATAACATTAAAGTTATTAGAAGAACAAACCGTATTGGTTATAAAGCTGGTAATTTAAATAATTATTTAAAAAATAATCCTGATTATGATTATTTTGTTGTTTTAGATAGTGATGAAATTATTCCAAATAACTTTATAACTGAATCTTTAAAGTATTTTCAATTTGATGAAAAAATTGGTGCAGTTCAGGCATATCATGCAGCAAGCAAAGGTAAAAACTTATTTCAATATTTATTAGGAGATTCTAATAATAACACAGCACTTTCATTTCATATTATGAGAGATATTTTTGGAGAAACTTCTTTACTTGGACATGGGATGATTTTAAGCAAACAAGCTTATGAAAAAACAGGAGGATTCCCACATTTATTAGTTGAAGATACTTCTATGTCAGCTGAACTTAAAAAACAAGGTTTTAAAATAGCTTATGCATCAAACATTTTATGTTATGAAGATTTTCCAACTAATTATATTGCTTTAAAAAAAAGACAAAGTCGATGAACTGCTGGTAATGTTCAATATATAAGAAAGTATGGCAAGCAAAATAGAAAAATAGATTATAAATGATTTGAGAGAATAGATTTATTATTAAATCATTATTCTCTTCCATTAGTCCCAATATTTGGATTTATATTTTTAATAAACTTCATTATTTTAGGTTTCATAGATTTTCAGGCTAGATTTTATGAAACTGCTTTTATAATTATTTGAATTTTATTTTTATTATCTCCAATTTTAGTAAATGCAATTCATCATAGTAAGAATAAAAAAATAATTTGAATTATTCCAAATTTTATTGCAACAATTGCTACTTACACCAGTCTAACTATAACTTTACTACTATCAGTTTTTTTAGCATTGTTTAATAGAAAACCTAAGTTTATAGTCACTCCAAAAACGAATACAAAAATCTCTTTAAAATATATAATATTGCATTCGCTAATTCCTATTTTATTTGGTGCAGTTGTAATTCTTTTAACTTATTTTTCTTGAGATTCAGTATTACCTACATTAGTAATCAGTTTGCCCTGTTTATTAACACCATTTATTATTCTTTTTTCAAACTTTAAAATAAATGCAAAATAATTTTAATAATTTAATATTACTAATTTAATTACTCACTTTTTATAGAAAAAATGTATAATATTTTTTAGGCGATTTTTATTGTGGGAGAACTTATTTTTATAATTCATATGAACCACAGCGGATAAAAAACGACCTTAAAATTATAAGGAGAACAAATTCGTGGCTAAAAAAATCACACGTGTAGCTAAATTAGAATTTATGGCTATGCAAGCAAAACCTGGTGCAGAATTAGCTTCACTAGGTATTAATATGCCTGCATTTACTAGAGAATTTAACGATGCTACTAAAGATAGAGCAGGAGATGTAGTTCCTGTTGTTATTACAGCATATGATGATAAATCATTTGACTTTGTTTTAAAAACTACACCAACAGCATATATGCTAAAAAAAGTTGCAAAAATTGAAAAAGGAGCAAGTAACTCTAGAACTCAAACTGTTGCAACTGTTACACTAGATGATATTAGATCTATAGCAGAATACAAAATGCCAGATTTAAATGCAAATACTATTGAAGCAGCTATGAAACAAGTTATTGGAACAGCTAAAAATATGGGAATTAAAGTTACTGGTATGGAGGACTTTAAATAATGGCTAAAATTAGTAAAAGATTCAAAGAAGCTTTAAGCAAAGTTGAAAAAAATAAAGTTTATCCATTAACTCAAGCTCTAGATTTAGCAAAACAAACTTCTACAACTAAATTTGATTCAACAGTTGAAATTGCATTTAATTTAAATATTGATCCTAGAAAAGCTGATCAACAAATTCGTGGTGCTGTAGTTTTACCAGCTGGAACTGGAAAAACTCAAAGAGTTTTAGTTTTAACTAATACTAAAACTAAAGAAGCTGAACAAGCAAAAGCAGATATTGTTGGTGGAGAAGAACTAATCAATAGAATTAAAAATGAAAACTGATTTGATTTTGATATTATTGTTGCTACTCCAGAAATGATGGCAAAATTAGGAGCAATTGGTAAAATTTTAGGTCCTAAAGGATTAATGCCAAACCCAAAAACTGGAACTGTAACTTTAGATGTTGCTAAAGCAGTTGATGATATTAAAAAAGGAAAAGTTGAATATCGTGCTGATAAAGAAGGAAATATTCATTTAATTATTGGTAAAGTTTCATTTGAAATTGAAAAATTAGAAGAAAACTTTAAAGCAGTTGTTGATGAAATAAGAAGAGTTAAACCTCAAACTGTAAAAGGTGATTACATTAAAAATGTAACTTTATCAACAACAATGGGTCCTGGTATCAAAGTTGAATTTTAATAATTAAACAACTCATATATGTGAGTTGTTTTTTTGTAAATAAATATAAACATAATAAAAATAAATGATAATATTATATTGCTATTAATACCTAAGACAGTAACGGGGAAATTCCCTTAATCATGTTACCGAGGAAAAGACTTGTTTTAAAAAACATTTTTTGTTTTGTCCTTGGTTTAGTGTTACTAGCCAAGGTTTTTATTTTATTTAATAAAGGAGGAGTCTAAATGTCAAATTCAAGACCTGCTCATGCACGTAAAGCTGAAATAGTTGCTGAAATTGTTTCAAAAATTAAAAGTGCTCAAGGTGTTGCAATTGCTGAATACAAGCATTTAACAGTTGCTAAAATGACTGAATTAAGAGTTCAAGCCTTAAAACAAAATATTGATATTAAGGTTTATAAAGATTCACTTGTAAGAAGAGCTGCTGAAGAATTAGGTTTAGTTGATTTAATTCCATTTTTAACTCAACAAAACGTGTTTATCTTCTCAAATGAAGATTCAATTTCTGCAGCTAAATTAGTTGCAAATTTTGCTAAGAAAAATGATGCTCTTAAATTAAAAGCTGGTATTTATGAAGGTAAAGTTGTTGATACTGCTGGAATCAACGAAGTTGCTTCATTACCATCAAAAGAAGAACTATACTCAATGTTTGCTTCAAGCTTACTATACCCATTGAGAAAAGTTATGGCTGCTATTAACGCAGTTGCTGAAACTAGAAATTAATAAACTATACAATTATTCCGTATTAGTAGCAAGATTTTAAACAATTTATATATATAAAGGAGAATTAATATCATGCCAATCACTAAAGATGAAATTATTAAAGCATTAGAAGAAATGAAATTAAACGAATTAAACGAATTAGTTAAAGCTATTGAAGACCACTTTGGAGTTGTTGCATCAGTTGGTGTTGCAGCTGCTGCTCCAGCTGAAGCTGCAAATGCTGCTCCAACTGAAGTTTCAGTTGTTATGACTTCAGTAGGACAACAAAAAGTTGCAGTTATTAAAGTAGTTAAAGAATTAACTGGTGTAGGATTAATGGATGCTAAAAAAATTGTTGATGGAACAATGCCTGTAACTATTAAAGAACACGTAAAACCAGAAGAAGCTGAAGAAATGAAAGCTAAATTAGTTGAAGCTGGAGCTTCAATTGATTTAAAATAATCAAATTTTTGAATAATTTTTAAACTCACCATAATGGGTGAGTTTTTGTGTGTTTAATTGCTTTTTATACTAAAAAAAAATATAATTAAATAATCGAGTGTAGTTTAGTTGTTAAGAGCTTCTGCTATGCTCTATCTTATTTTTTGGTCAACTATAAAAGGATTAAATCTATGAGTTTTGACTATTTTTTAAATAATAAATCACTTAATAAAATTAATAGAAAACTTGAAAATAATATATTCAAAACCCCTTTGCCTTACTCGTTAAAATCTAAATTTAATTACAACTTCATAGATAAAATTTCAAAAGATCGGTTTTTAAGTTACTATACTAAAGCTTTTTATGATGATTTTTTAGAATCTAGTGTTGAAAAGAAACTAAAAACATATGAATTAGCATTATTAGTAATGAATGAAACTAAAACAGATTTGGATTTTTTATCTGTTTTAAAAATATTTAGAGATATTAAAAAAGGTAAGACTCCTACTAATTATTTAGAACGACTGATTTTTAATATTATTTATGCTTATGAATATATTAAAAAACCTAAAGTTTTAATTAATGAAGAAAATTTAGAAATGTTAATTAGTATTTTATTAGTAGGTTTAGAATATGATCTTGATTTAAAAACTAATTATTATAGAACACCAAAAACTAAGACATTAATTTCTAATGTTTTATCTAATCAATTGATTAGTAAAGAATTAGAAAATTTATTAGACTATTTAAAATTTTTACAAGCAAATAACTTATGTACTTATAGTCAGACTTATTTAATATTTAGTACATTAGTTTTAATTTCACCTTTTCAAAAATATAATTTAATATTTGCAACTTTATTAAGTCAGTGAATCTCATTTCAATATAATAATTCATACAAATTAGTAATTCCAATTTGTCATTTTTTAAAAAATCAAAATGAATATATGTATGAATTAGAAAATCTTTTAAACAATGATTTTAATGCTGATAAATTAATTAATCTTTTTAATATTGATTATTTAAAAAATATTAATATGTACAATCATGCAAGCTGTATTTATAAATGAGTTAAAAAAGATAAAAAAAGGTTGTTTATATTTGAAGATGATCTTAGTTTTTTTGTTTTAATTTTAATTTTACAAAATACTAAAAACTTATCTTTTAATAACATTAAAACTTTATTAACAATTAATAAAATTAAGTTATTTACAGATGAACAAATTAAAAGCACATTAGCTAATTTGATAGCTAATCAAGTGTTACAAACAACAAGTACTAGTGTTGTTAAATACGTATTAGTTGATAAATATTTAGAAAAATCTAAATATTTAGTTAATATGAAAGGACTATACAATGGCTTATAAAATTAGAAAAATTAATCGTAATGTAGAACGTCGTGATTATACTAAAGTGTCAATGAACCTTTCTCTACCAAACTTAATTGGTATTCAAACTGAAACTTTTGAATGATTTAAAACTAAAGGAATTCAAGAAGTTTTAGATGAATTTTTCCCAATTTTATCATTTGATGGATCAAGTGTTTTAACTTTAGAAAACTGAGGGTTTAAAGAACCTAGATTAAGTGTAAGACAAGCTAGAGAAGAATCAAAAATTTATGATGCACCAATTTATGCTAATCTAAAATTATCAGTTAATAAAACAGAAGAAATTCAAAAAGAATTTGATGGTGTTGTTTTAGATGATACTTTAAAAATTTTAACTAATTGATTAGAAGAAAAAACTGTAAGTAAGAACATAACTTTTAAACAACAATCTCAAAACTCATACTTTTTTGAATTAACTATTAAAAAATCAGATAAACCAGATCTAATTCAAATTGATATTATTGAAGATAAAAAAACTTCATTGATTTGTAATGTTTCTATTTATAAATCAGGTGAAGTGTTTTTAGGTGATTTTCCATTAATGACAGAAGCTGGAACTTTTATTATTAATGGTTCTCAAAAAGTCATTGTATCTCAATTAGTAAGATCTCCAGGAGCTTATTTTAATAAAGAATTAAACCGTAAAACTGGTGAGATGATTTATTTTGCAGACATTATTCCAAGTAGAGGAACTTGATTAGAATATGAAACTGATTCTAAAAAAACTGGAGCTGATGCAATCAATCCTTTATATGTAAAAATTGATAAATCAAGAAAAACTACAGCTACTTCTTTATTATTAGCTTTTGGTATTAGTAAAGATGATATTTTAGATATTTTTGATAATGATGAAGTACTAGTTGAAACTTTACAACAAGATTCAATTATTGGTGATTTTAAAATAGATTGATCAAATCAAGTCCAAGAAATTTATAAAAAAATTAGACAAGGTGAAACTGCAACTAGTGAAGGTGCTTCTAAATTTATTAATAGTATTTTATTTGATAAAAGAAAATATGATTTAACTAAAGCTGGAAGATTTAAACTAAAACAAAAATTATCAATTAAAAATAGAATTTTAAATAGAGTAATAGCAGAAGATGTTGTTGATGCTAATAATAATGTATTAATAGCTAAAGATACTGAAGTTAATAAACATAATATTAAACAAATTAGTGAAATATTAGATCAAGATGTAATGAGTGTTGATCTAAATTATTTATCAGATATCCCAGGAACTAGAAAAGTTCAAAAAATTAAAGTTTATAAAGATAGTGAATTAAAAACTGATACTACTTGTTTAATTGGTTTAACTAGTTCATCTAATGAAGAATTTATAACTGTAGCTGATATTTTATCAACTGTTTCTTATTTATTAAATTTAAAATATAACATTGGTGAAATTGATGATATTGATAATTTAGGAAACAGAAGAGTTAGAACTGTTGGTGAATTATTACAAAATCAATTTAGAATGGGATTAAACCGTATTGATAAAAATGTTAAAGAAAAATTAGCTACAAGTGATTTGTATAAAGTTAAAACTTCAACAATTATTAATGCAAAACCTTTAACTGCAATTATTGGTGAATTTTTCAATTTATCACAATTATCTCAATTTATGGATCAAATTAACCCATTATCAGAATTAACTAATAAACGTAGATTAACAGCTTTAGGACCTGGTGGTTTATCAAGAGATAGAGCTGGATTAGAAGTGCGTGACGTTCATCCTTCTCATTATGGAAGAATTTGTCCTATTGAAACACCAGAAGGACCAAATATTGGATTAATTAATAACTTGTCAACTTATGCAAGAGTTAATGAATATGGATTTATTACAACTCCATATAGAAAAGTTATTAATGGAATTATTCAAAATGATCAAGTTGAATATTTAACAGCTGATCAAGAAAAAAACTTTATTATTGCTCAATCTAATGTTAATCAAGATGAAAATGGAAAAATTTTAGATGAAATTATAGTTTCACGTTTTAATGGTGATGACTATATGGCTAAAGTTGAAGAAATTGATTATATTGATGTTTCTCCAAAACAAATTGTTTCAGTTGCTACAAGTGGTATTCCATTTTTAGAAAATGATGATGCCAACCGTGCTTTAATGGGTGCTAACATGCAACGTCAAGCAGTACCTTTAATTAGACCAGAATCACCAATTGTTGCTACTGGTATTGAATTTGAAGCAGCACGTGATTCAGGTGAAGCTATTGTTGCAAAAGAAGATGCAATCGTTAAATATGTTGATTCAAAAACTATTATTACTGATGGAGAATCTGGAATTAGAACTTATATTCTATCAGATTATGAAAGATCAAATAATGGAACTTCATTAACTCAATCACCAATTGTTAAAGTTGGAGATGTTGTTAAAAAAGGTGAAATTATTGCTGATGGTCCATCAATGGATCAAGGTGAATTAGCAATTGGTCAAAACGTGGTTGTTGCTTTTTCAACTTATAATGGATACAACTTTGAAGATGCTATTGTTATGAGTGAAAGAATTGTTATAGATGATCGTTTTACTTCAATTCATATTGATGAATATACTTTAGAAGTAAGAAATACAAAACAAGGTCAAGAAGAAGTAACTAGAGAAATTCCTAATATGTCAGAACAAGCTAAAAGACATTTAGATGCTGAAGGAATTGTAGCTATTGGTACTGAAGTTAAAGTTGGAGATGTTTTAGTTGGAAAAGTAACTCCAAAAGGACAAGTTCAACTTTCTCCAGAAGATAAATTATTACATGCTATTTTTGGTGAAAAATCTAGAAATGTTAAAGATAATTCATTAAGAGTTCCAAATGGTGGAGAAGGAATTGTTCAATCAATTAAACGTTTTAAAGCAAAAAGTGCATTAAATCCTGATGGAATTGAATTACCAGCTGACATTATAGAAGTAATTAAAGTTTATGTTGTTCAAAAACGTAAAATCCAAGAAGGAGATAAAATGTCTGGTAGACATGGAAACAAAGGTATTATTTCAAGAATTTTACCTATTGAAGACATGCCACATTTAGAAGATGGAACACCAGTTGATATTATCTTAAACCCACAAGGGGTTCCTTCACGTATGAACATTGGACAAATTTTAGAAATCCATTTAGGAATGGCTGCTAAAAAACTAAATCAAAAAGTTATTACTCCTGTTTTTGAAGGATTAAATGAAAAAGAATTAGAAGAAATAATGGCTGAAGCTGGAATGACAAATTATGGTAAAGTTACTTTAATTGATGGTCAAACTGGTGAACCATTTGATAAACCAATTGCTGTTGGAGTTATGTACATGTTAAAACTATCTCACATGGTTGATGATAAAATTCATGCACGTAATGTTGGTCCTTACTCATTAATTACTCAACAACCATTAGGAGGAAAAGCTCAAAATGGTGGTCAACGTTTTGGAGAAATGGAAGTTTGAGCTTTAGAAGCTTATGGAGCTGCTCATACACTACGTGAAATTCTAACAATTAAATCAGATGATATTAAAGGTCGTTCAAAAACTTATGAAGCAATTGTTAGATCAAAAAGAATTCCTGAACCTGGAATTCCAGAATCATTTAACGTGTTATCAAAAGAAATTATGGGTCTAGGATTTAATATGTATATGATTGATGAAACTGGTGAAAAATCAGTAATTAATGCATATGATAAAAAAGACTTTGACGCAGATAATTATGAAGATGATGAAATTTTAGTAAAAACAGATACTTTATATATTGATGATGAAGATGTTGATGCTGAATTTGAAGATCTAACTTATGTTGATGAAAATGATATTTTAAGATCATTTGAATCAGAAAATGATATTGATGAAGAAGAATAATTGGGGGAAATATGGAAAATCTAAATCGTAAAAAAGCAATAAAAATTGAATTAGCTAACCCTGATACAATTCGTTCATGATCACATGGTGAAGTTTTAAAACCAGAAACTATCAACTATAAAACATTAAAAGCTGAAAAAGATGGGCTATTTGATGAAAGAATTTTTGGACCAACTAAAAACTATGAATGTGTTTGTGGAAGATATAAAAAAGCCAACCCTATGAATAAAGGGAAAAAATGTGAAAAATGTGGTGTTGAATTAACTGAATCAATTGTCAGAAGAGAAAGAATGGGACATATTGAATTAGAAGAACCAGTTACTCACATTTGAATGTTAAAAGTTGCTCCTTATAGAATTGCTGCAATTTTAGATCTAAAAGCAAAAGAACTAGAAGAAGTAGTTTATTTTGTTTCACATATTGTTTTAGAACAAGGAAATCAAAAACATTTTATTGAAAAAGAAGTTTTAGATTTAGGTTCATCAAGAATTACTAAAACTAGAGAAAAATTACAATTAACAATTTTAGATGTTATTGATCTAATTAATGATCCAAATCATAGAGATACAAAAAAAGCTAATAGATTATTAGAAGAACTAAAAAATACTGCTGTGCCATTTTCAATTGATGAAGCTACTAGTTTAATTAGTAAATATACTGGTGCAAAATTTGGAATTGGAGCTAGAGCTGTTGAGTATCTATTAGAAAAAGTAGATCTAAAAAAAGAAATTGAGGCCATTAAAGTTCAACTTGAAAATTCTAAAAAAACCCCAAATGAAAGAACTAAATTATTAAAACGTTTAGAAACTTTTGATGCTTTAAAACGTTCTAACCAACGTCCTGAATGAATGGTTATGAGAGTAATTCCAGTTATTCCACCAGACATTCGTCCAATTATTCAATTAGATGGTGGTAGATTTACTACTTCTGAAATTAATGATTTATATAGAAGAATCATTATTAGAAATGAAAGATTAAAAAAAGTTAAAGAAATGGGTGCGCCATCAATTATTGTAAATAACGAAAAACGTATGTTACAAGAAGCTGTTGATGCTCTATTTGATAATGAAAGAAAACCAAAACTAGTTCAAGGTAAAAATAAACGCCCATTAAAATCTTTAACTAGTGTTTTAAAAGGAAAACAAGGTCGTTTTAGACAAAACCTATTAGGAAAACGTGTTGATTATTCAGCTAGATCAGTTATTGCAATTGGACCAGATCTAAAAATGTATCAAGCAGGTTTACCAAGAGAAATGGCAATTACTTTATTTAAACCATTTGTTATTCAATGACTTCAAGATCATGAGTATGCTGAAAATGTAAAAATAGCTGAAAAAATGTTATTACAAAATGACCCAAAAGTTTGAGAAGCACTAGAACAAGTAATTAAAGATCGTCCAGTTTTATTAAACCGTGCACCAACTTTACACCGTTTAGGAATTCAAGCATTTGAACCTAAATTAGTTAAAGGAAAAGCAATTCGTTTACACCCACTAGTTACAACTGCATTTAATGCTGACTTTGATGGTGATCAAATGGCAGTTCACGTTCCTATTACAAAAGAAGCTGTTGCTGAATCAAGAGCTTTAATGTTAGGATCAAGTGCAATTTTAGGACCAAAAGATGGAAAAGCTATTGTTACTCCTGGTCAAGATATCATTTTAGGAAATTACTATTTAACTACTGAAGAAAAAGATGCTCAAGGTCAAGGAATGATCTTTTCAAGTTTAGATGAAGCATTTATGGCTTATAAAAGCAATCAAGTTCATTTAAACTCATTAATTGGAATTGCTTTATCAGCTTTACCTGAACAAAAATTTAGTGATAAGAATCAAAGACTAAATTCTTATTTATTAACAACTGTTGGAAAACTTTACTTTAATCAAATTTTTGATGATAATTTCCCATGAATTAATTCAAATAATATTTGAAATGCTAAAGAAGCAGTTAAAGAATTTATTTATGATTTTTCACAAGACATTGATAAAGTAATTGAAAATGTTCAAGTTCAACAGCCAATCAAGAAAAAAGAATTATCACTAATTATTGAAAGATACTTTGAAACTCATGGAGCTAGAAAAACTGCTGAAATGCTAGATAAAATGAAAGATCTAGGATTTAGTTTTTCAACAAAATCAGGAACTACAATTTCAGCTGGAGATGTTGTTGCTTTTACTCATAAATATGATGAATTTAAACAAGCAGATCAAAAAGTTGAACAAATCACTGATTTTTATAACATGGGTATGTTAACTAATAGTGAAAAGAAACGTAGAATTATTGAAGTTTGATCTGATGTTAAAGATAAAATTCAAAATGAATTAGCAACAGTACTACGTAAAGATGTTAAAAATCCAATTTTTGTAATGGTTGATTCAGGAGCCCGTGGTAATGTTTCAAACTTTACTCAATTAGTTGGTATGCGTGGATTGATGAACGATACTAAAGGAGATATTAAAGAAATTCCTATTAAATCATCATTCCGTGAAGGACTAACAGTTTCAGAATATTTCGTTTCAACTCATGGAGCTAGAAAAGGTATGGCAGATATTGCCTTAAAAACTGCTGACTCAGGTTATTTAACTAGAAGATTAGTTGACGTTAGTCAAGAAATTGTTGTTGTTAATGAAGATTGTGAACCAACTAAAGGATTTGAAGTATCAGCTATTATTGATACAAAACACGATAATGTTATTGTTCCATTAAAAGATAGATTAGTTGGAAGATTTACATTTGAAGACATTTATGATGATAATAAAAACCTAATTGTTTCTGCTAACACATTAATTGATAAAAATATTGCTGACAAAATCATTATGGCAGGTATTAGTTCAGTAATTATTAGATCAGTTCTAACTTGTGATAACAAACGTGGTGTTTGTCAAAAATGTTATGGACTAAACTTAGCTACTGCTTCAGTTGTTAATATTGGTGAACCAGTAGGAGTTATTGCTGCTCAATCAATTGGAGAACCAGGAACTCAATTAACAATGCGTAACTTCCATACAGGAGGAGTTGCTGGTAATGTTGATATTACTCAAGGACTTCCTCGTATTAAAGAATTATTAGACGTTACAACTCCAAAAGGTGCTGTTGCTATAATTTCTGAAGTTGATGGAGTAGTTAGTGAAATTGAAGATTATAATGGTGTATTTGTAATTAATATTGTTACTGAAAATGAAGAAGTTAAAAAATATAAAACTGAATTTAACTCAGTATTACGTGTTGAACAAGGATCAAGTGTTGTTGCTGGTCAAAAATTAACTGAAGGAGCTATTGATTTACACCAGTTATTAGAATTTGGTGGAATTCAAGATGTGCAAAATTACATTTTAAAAGAAGTACAAAAAGTTTATAGATTACAAGGTATTGAAATTTCAGATAAATATATTGAAATCATCATTAAACAAATGTTAAATAAAGTAAAAATTACTGATAGTGGTGATTCTGATTTATTACCTGGAGAAGTTATTACAATTCAAAACTATAAAGAAGTTGTACAAGATTGTATTGTTAAATCAATTAGACCACCTTTATCAAAAGCTCAAATCTTTGGTATTAAAAAAGCACCTTTAGAATCAAGTTCATGATTATCTTCTGCTTCATTCCAAGATACTGCTAGAGTATTAACTAGAGCAATTATTAAAGGAAAAGAAGATAAATTAGAAGGACTAAAAGAAAATATTATGTTAGGTAATTTAATTCCAGCTGGTACTGGTTTAACTGGAACTCAAGAAGTTGAATTACTAGCTGAACAATACCATAACAATGAATATTAATAATTAAATCTCATTTAAATGAGATTTTTTTATTTTAAAAGATTAGTATAATTAATACATATATAAAAATGTTATTTAAAAATTATGAAAAAGATTTTAAGTTTAATCAGTTTATTTAGTTTAATTACTAGTTCGTCTTTATTAGTTATTAGTTGTACTAATAACTATTCAAACACTAATAAAATTCCAACAATTCCAAACACTAATAAAAAACCTGGAATTAAACCAGAAATTCCAAATCAAAGAATTCCAGAAAATGTACCAAATTCTAGTGACAATAAACCAGAAATTCCTAAAACACCTGATAACAATAATCTAGACCCTAATAATCAAAATAATCACTCAAACGATCAATCAAATCCAAATTATACAATTCCAAATAATATAACTAAATTAGTTTATGAACCTAACAAGATTTATGAATCTGAAAAAAATCCTGAGTACTTTAAAGATTCTCACTTATTTAGTTCAGACTTTTTGTTAAACAATTCAGCTTATACAATTAGTAGATCTACAAATAAATTTCATACTGGTACACATAATATGAATGTGTTTTTAAAAACTGGTAACTATAATAATCCAGTTGATTTTAGAAGTATTTATAATTCAAATACTGATAATGAATTTTGAAAACATACAAAAGATATTGGTTGGTATGGTGATTTTGGAAATTCAAAAGAAGAAAAAATTGATTTTTATAATGACAATATATCAGTTGATGGAATGGTAAAACAAGCATATTTGAAAAACTTTGAAGAAAAAGAAATTGGTTCTAGTAAATTTTTAAACTTTGATTTTAATAGTTTTATTTTAAAAAATCCTTTTGGATTTTTACCATCAAACTTAAGTCAGTTGTTTTATTATATGAATTTTGAATCGATTTCTAAATTGTTTAAGATAAATAATATTCTAAAAATAAGAGCTAATTTTGATGATGAAAAAGGTGAATTTGAAGTACTAATTACTGATAAAAACAACCAGAATTATTATCAAAAAATTGATCAATCTATCACTAATTCATTAAAGAAGAACTTAGATTTTTATCAATATATTTATGATAGAAGCTTTTCTATTTTAGTTGGAGTAAACAAATGAGATAGAGATGAATTCAAACTTAGAGATGATATGCTTTCAAAAGGTTATCAAGGTGGAACTGCTTGAGTTTTAGATAGAATTATTAATGAACAAGCTGAAAAAGAAGGATATTGAGAGCTTTTATTAGCAACAAATATTCACGTATTTAGTTTCAATAAAACTTTTGATAAATCACTTTATTTTGAAAAGAATAGTAAGAGAAAATATCATGATAGTTGAAAAGGTAGTTTTTTTGATTTTACAAACTACTCTGATTCTAAAAAAGCTGAATTTATGACAACAAGAGCAAAAGAAACATTATTAAAATCTAGTATTATTTCTGATGTTTCTGATTTTAAACCAACTTTTAAAGCCGAAGAACAATATTTAACTGCCCCTTACTATACACTTCGTTATAAGGTCTCAGGATTTAAAACTGATACTCCATATGCAGGCTTAGTTAATTTAGAAGATTTTAATGAAGCTACTAGAATTGGATCAACAAAAAATGGTGGAGCTGATTTTGTAATATTAAGATTAAAAATTAAAAAAGAAAAATTAGAATACATATTACCTGAATTAAATAAAGTGATTGATAAACCTGAAGAAAAAAACTGGCACATAGGTTTAGGAAAAAATGAATTATTTACTCCATTAAAAACTCAATTTTATGCAGGTTATCCTTCTTTAAAGAGATATGCAGACTATAATGGGATTTATCAACCACTTTATGAATTTAAGGGTAATAAGTCAATTGGTGGAATTATTAGTACTCAAAATAGATATGTTAATGAAGGTAATTTTCAAAGTTTATGAACTAAGTATGATGAAAAAGAAAATAAAGACTGAAATTCACATCATGAAAATTGAAAAAAGTATACTGAGCCATTTATAAAAGATCAACATGGAATGGTTAAAACTGTTTTAGCTCAACATTCATCTTTATTTACTAGAATAGAAAAAAATGAAGATCATAAAGCTTTAGATGAAGGCTCATCTGGATCAATGGCTATTGATTCTTCATTTAATTTAATTGGTATTAATTATTTACTTACTAAAGATGATAAACATAATACAATAACAAATGGAATTAGTTTAATGCAAGGTCAAAGTACTTATGAAAATGGATTTGATGGAAACATAAGAACTGATTTTATTAAAAAATTAAAAAAAGATAACTTAACTACTATTAAATTAAATCCAAATAAAAAATAGCTAAAACTCTAAAGTCCAGCTATTCCTGTATCTAGTACATAAACATTATAATAACCAAGTTTGTTTAAGTGTCTAGCTGTTAAACCTGATCTGTTACCGTGATTACATACAAAAATTAGTTTAGTATCTAAATTAGGTCATCTCTTATTAACGTTATCTAAAACTTCTGGATAAGAGATATTAGTACTTGGTAAAAATTTTTCAAAATTTTCATATTCATACTTATCTCTAACATCAATTACTTGTCAACCTTTATCCAATAATTCAAAAAATTTATCATTAGAAATTTCAATAGAATTTTTCATTAAGCTCACCTAATAATATTTTACTTGCTAAAAATTCTTAAAAATATTATTGTAAAATATTTTAAAAGAGAGGTTAGTATGTCAAATCGAATTTATATAGGAAACGATCACAGTGCAGTTGAAATGAAACAAGCAATTGTAAAACATTTACAAGAAAAAAACTATGAAGTAATTGATCTAGGAAATAATGATGGTAAATCTTGTAATTATGCAAAAATAGGTCAAGTTGTAGCTGAACATGTTGTAAATGATACTAATAGTAGAGGTATTGTAATTTGTGGAACTGGAATTGGTATTAGTATAGCTGCTAATAAAGTTAAAACCGCAAGAGCTGCTTTAGTTTATGAAAAAGAAACAGCTGAACTAGCAAGAATTCATAATGATGCAAACATCTTAGCATTAGGAGCTAGAATTATAGCAATTTCAAAAGCTATTAATCTAGTTGATGTATTTTTAAATACACCATTTGAAGGTGGAAGACATATAGAAAGAGTTAATACTTTAAATGAATACAAAAATTAATCCATTAATTAAAGAATCATTAAATAAAGAATTAAAAAGACAACAATCTCATATTGAATTAATTGCTTCTGAAAACTATGTTTCTCAAGCTGTTTTAGAATTAAATGGTTCTGTTTTAACTAATAAATATGCTGAAGGCTATCCTGGTAAAAGATATTATGGTGGTTGTGAATTTATTGATGAAATTGAAAGTTTAGGAATTAAAACAGCTAAAGAATTATTTAATGCTGAGCATGCTAATATTCAACCTCATTCAGGAAGTCAAGCAAATGATGCTGCTTATAAAGCTTTATTAGAACCAAAAGATCGTGTTGTTGCTATGAGTTTAGATGCTGGTGGTCATTTAACTCATGGATATCATATTAACTTTTCAGGAAATACTTATGATTTTAGATTTTATGGAGTTAATAAAGATACTGAACAATTAGATTATCAAGAAATTGAAAAAATTGTTTTAGAACATCAACCAAAATTAATTGTAGCTGGAGCTAGTGCTTATTCTAGAATTATCGATTTTAAAAAATTTAAAGAAATTGCAGATAAAGTTGGAGCTTATTTAATGGTTGATATGGCTCATATTGCCGGACTAGTAGCTGCTGGAGTGCACCCAAATCCAATGGAATATGCAGATATTGTAACAACAACTACTCATAAAACTTTAAGAGGAGCACGTGGTGGATTAATTTTATGTAAACAAGAGTTTGCAAAAAAAGTTGATTCAGCAGTATTTCCTGGTTCACAAGGTGGTCCTTTAGAAAATCTAATCGCTGGAAAAACTCAAGCTCTTTTAGAAGCTTCAACTGATGAATTTAAAGAATATGGAAAACAAATTGTAAAAAATACTAAAGCTTTAGCTAATGTTTTACAAGAAAATGGTTTAAGACTAGTTGCTGGTGGTAGTGATAATCACTTAATTAATGTTGATGTTAAGTCTACTTTACAAATTACAGGTAAAAAAGCTGAAAAGATTTTAGAATCAATTGGCATTATTTGTAATAAAAATATGATTCCATTTGATACTGAAAAACCTTTTTATACTTCTGGAATTAGACTTGGAACTCCTGCAATGACAACTAGAGGATTTAAAGAAGAAGAATTTAAACAAGTAGGATTAATTATTGTTAATGCTTTAAAAGATCCATCAGAAGAAAATTTAGAAAAACTAGCAAAGCAAGTTAATAGTTTATGTGAAAAATTCCCAATATATCAAAATATTAAATACTAATTTTAAGTACTCTTTTTTTGAGTACTTTTTTTAAAAAAATTTGCTAATTAGAATTATTTGTTATACAATCATTCGAGCGCATAAAAAAGGAGAACATATTATGGCATTTACAGAAATTAAACATCCACTGATTATAGATAAGCTAACTAGAATGAGAAAAACTGAAACTTCTTCAAAAGATTTTAGAGAAAATCTAAACGAAATAGCTCAATTAATGGTTTATGAAATTTTTAGAGATTTAAAATTAGAACCAGTTGAAATAACTACACCAGTTGCAAAAACTACAGGATATACAATTAATCAACCAGTAGTTTTAGTTCCAATTTTAAGAGCAGGAATTGGAATGTTAGATGGGATTCAAAAATTAATTCCAACAGCAAGAATTGCTCATGTTGGTTTATATAGAGATGAAGAAACATTAGAAATTCATCAATATTTTGCAAAAACTACTAAAGATATTGATAAAAGTTATGTAATAGTAGTTGATCCTATGCTAGCAACTGGTGGAAGTGCATGTAAAGCAATAGATATTGTTAAACAATGAGGAGCTAAAGAAGTTAAATTTGTTTGTTTAGTAGCTGTAGAACCTGGTATTAAAAGGCTGCAAGAACAACATCCAGATGTTGAAATTTATGCAGCTTCAAAAGATGAAAAATTAAATGAAAAAGGTTATATCGTTCCAGGATTAGGAGATGCTGGAGATAGAATTTTTGGAACAAAATAATTCATATTTATAAATGATACATTATGTATCATTTTTTTTATTTACTCTAAGTTATACACTTTAAAAAATAAATGTTTTTTTTAAAAAGAGAGTAGAATATATATAAGGAGTTTCATATTTCAAGAAAGGTTCATTAACAATGTTAAAGCAGATTTTTTTAGATAAACAACTGAAAAAAGCTTTAATATTTAACACTGTTTGATGATTGATACTTATTATAATTTTTATAGTATTATCAGTGATTAAAACACTAAATTGGATTAATTTAATAAGTTTAGTTATTGCTTATTTTTGCTCATATATAGCAATATTTTTATTGTTTTTAACTAAATTATTAATTATAAAATATCAAAATCCTTATTTAGTTTATTTAATGTTCCTTTTAAGAATAGGTATATATGTTATTCCACTTTTTATTGCTTTGTTATTAAGTGATGAAAATATTTTTAGTTATTTAGGTATTTTAATTGGTTATAGTTCAAATCTAGCAATACCATTTTTTATACATAAAAGACTAGAAAAGAAAGGAGGAACTTAATGAAACTAGTAACTTTTGCATCAATAAAAGATAATTTAGCTACTTGAAATAAATTTAATGGAATTTTAATAACAATTCTATTAGTTGTTATTATAGTTTGTACAATTTCAATTATTTATAATAAAAAAGTTAGAAATTATAATATTGATGATAAAATGCCAGGCTTTTTAGTACTAGTAAATGTTTTTGTAGCAAGTGTTGAAAATATCGTAGTTTCAATATTAGGTAAAAAATATCAAAAACTTACACCTTATATAATGTATTTATTTGCATATATTTTTATAGGGTGTCTTCTTTCAATATTAGGTCTTGAAGCACAAGGAACTTCTTTTACAGTTACTTTATCTATGGGAATGGTAACTTTTATAATGATTTATTATTTTGGGATTAAATATCAAAAACTGGCTTTTTTTAAAAGATTTAGAAATCCAGTTGAATTATTTACTCAATTTACACCACTAATTTCTATTTCATTTCGTTTATTTGGTAATCTAATTGGTGGATCTATTATTTTAGGTTTATTATATGGATTATTAATTGGTTTTCAATTAAGTTGAGGTGTAAATAATATTGAAGTTGATGGAATGACAAGATGAGCTTCATATGCAATTTGAAATCCTGAATTAGTTGAAAATGGTTATTTAAAACAATATGAATATTGATGAGCAGGACTGAACTTATTTACAACACCAATTATGCCATTTTTACATATGTATTTTGATTTGTTTAGTGGTGTAATTCAATCAACTGTTTTTGCAATGTTAACACTTTCATATTGATCTGCACAAATTGATGATAATGAAAAAAGAGCTGATTTAGTTGATCAAGTTAAAGAAGAAATAACTAATAAATATCAATCATAATATTCTATTAATTAAAGGAGGAATATAACATGTTACACACAGCATTTATTTCAAATATTTTAGCTAATTATTTAGGAGCAATGTCAATAATTTTACCAAACATTTTAGCAGTTGAAGGAAATATTAAATACATTGGAGCTGGACTAGCTTCTGTTGGAATTTTAGGAACTGGGGTTGGGCAAGGTTTAATTGGACAAGGAGCTTGTTTAGCAATTGGACGTAACCCTGAAATGGCTTCAAAAGTAACTTCAACAATGATAGTTTCTGCTGGTATTTCTGAATCTGGAGCGATTTATTCACTAGTTATTGCTATTTTGTTAATCTTTGTTGTTTAGATTTGTTGTTAAGAAAGGATAATAAATTGTGTTATTTCAAGGTTTTAATGTAGTAATTAATGCTACAACTCAAGGTGTTCCAAAGATTGTTGAATCACTTTTTCCAAATTTACCAAACTTTATAGCACACTTATTAGCAACAATTATTTTAGTTATTGTTTTAACAAAATTAGTTTATAAACCATATAAACAAATGATTGAAAAACAAAGACAAAAAATCACTGAAGTATTAAGTGATGCTATTGAAAAACAAACACAAGCAAACATTAAAATAAAGCAAGCAAATACATTATTAGAAGATGCTAAAACTGAATCAGTATCAATTTTAAAAACAGCAAGAATGGATGCTGAAATTCAAAAAAATAAAATTATTGATAATGCTAATTTACAAGCAAGAAACATTCAATCATATGCTCAAAATTCTATTAAACAAGAAAAAATTAAAGCACAATTAGAAATTAAAAATACTATAGTTAATTTAGCTATTAATTCAGCTGAAAAAATTCTAAATAAAGAAATTGATAAAAAGACTAATAAACAACTTATTGAAGAATTTATAAAAGACCTAGATTAATATGATTTTAAAAGAAACTACAATAAATAATTATGCAACTGCTTTATTTAATATTGCTGTTAAAGAAAAGTTAGTTGATGATTATATTATTCAAGTTGATGCTTTAATAAAAAGTTTAAAAGATAAAGATGAATTTAATAAGCTTGTAAGTTTTTCTAATAAGCAAGAAAAACAAGATGCTATTTTAATTATTGAAAATACTTTTAGCTCATTTGGGTTTGATATTTATCTAATTAATGCACTAAAGATATTAGTTGAAAATCAATTATTTATAAATACAAGAATGATTCTAAAAGTTTTATATAAAAAATTACTTGCTTATAAAAATATAGTTTTAGGTGAAGTATATTCAACTGAAAAACTAACTAAAACCCAATTAAATGCAATTAAGAAAAAAATTTCAAATAAAGTTAATAAAAAAGTTGAACTAGTTAATAAAATTGATCCAACTCTAATTGGTGGAATAAAAGTTAGTGTTGAAGATAAAGTTTTTGATGGTTCTATTAAAGCTAAATTAGAAGCTCTTAAAAAGCAAATGAATACATAAGGAGGTTTAAGATGAGTTTTAATATCAAAGAAATCTCTGAGATGATAGAAAAACAGATAAGAAATTATAATAAAGAAATAGTTCAAACAGAACAAGGAACAGTTGTTAGTGTTGGGGATGGAATTGCATTAATTTATGGATTAGATAATGCAATTATGGGTGAATTTTTAAAGTTTCCAAATAACGTTTATGGAATGGTTTTAAATTTAGAAGAATCAGCAGTTGGAGCTGTTATTTTAGGTGATGAAACTTTAATTAGAGAAGGAGATATAGTAAAAAGAACTAATAAAGTTGTTGAAACTCCAGTTGGTGATGCTTTATTAGGTCGTGTTATTAATGCTTTAAGCAAACCAATTGATAATCTAGGTCCAATTAATTTTACAAAAACTAAACCTATTGAAAGAGTAGCAACTTCAGTTATGGCTAGAAAATCTGTTTCTCAACCTTTAGAAACTGGAATTTTAGCAATTGATTCAGCTATTCCTATTGGTAAAGGACAACGTGAATTAATTATTGGAGATAGACAAACTGGAAAAACTGCTATTGCAATTGATGCTATTATTAATCAAAAAAACAAAAACGTTAAATGTATTTATGTAGCAATTGGTCAAAAAGATTCAACTATTGTTCAAGTAGTTGAAAAACTTAAAAAATATGGTGCTATGGAATATACAGTTGTTGTTAATGCTGGAGCAAGTCAACCAGCTCCACTACAATATTTATCACCATATGTTGGAATAACTATTGCTGAAGAGTGAATGGAAAATGGAAGTGATGTTTTAATTGTTTATGATGATTTATCAAAACATGCTGTAAGTTATAGACAAATGTCACTATTATTAAGAAGACCACCAGGTAGAGAAGCTTATCCTGGAGATGTGTTTTATTTACATTCAAGATTATTAGAACGTGCTGCTAGAGTAAATGAAAATTATGGTGGTGGTTCAATTACTGCTTTACCAATTATTGAAACTCAAGCAGGAGATATTTCAGCTTATATTCCAACTAATGTTATTTCAATTACTGATGGACAAATCTTTTTATCAAGTGAATTATTTAATCAAGGTATTAGACCAGCTGTTGATATTGGTCCTTCAGTTTCAAGAGTTGGATCTAGTGCACAAATTAAATCAATTAAACAAGTATCTGGAACTTTAAAATTAGAATTAGCTCAATATTATGAATTAGAATCATTTGCAAAATTTGGATCTGATTTAGATGAATCAACTAAAGCTACTTTAGATCAAGGTGCAAAAATTATTCAAATGTTAATTCAAAAACAACACAATCCTTTAGAACAAGTTGATCAAGCTATTTTATTACTAACAATTAAATCACATTTAATAAAATGATTACCTGTTGAAAGTATTTATAATTTCAAACATGAAATTTTATCACACTTTAAAAATGATAAAAATGCCTTTGAACTTAGAAAAAAACTAGATGAACAAAAAACTTTTGATGATCAATTACAACAACAAATACTAAAAGAAGCTCAAAAAGTAGTTTTAAAAATTACTAAAAATATTAATGAATATAAACCAGAAACATTTGGTAATATTTCAGAATATCAAAATTTAGGTAAATAGTATGCCAAATTTAAAAGGATTAAAAACAGAGATTTTATCTGTTAAAAATATTTCAAAAATTACTAATGCAATGCAATTAGTAGCTTCAGCAAAACTAAGAAAAATTAGTAAAAAAGTAATTGATACTCATAATTATGTAAGTGAAGTTTATTCTTTATTTAACGATATTATTAGTCAAACTGATAAATCTGTTTTTCTAAAAGATAGTAATTTTGAAACTAAAAAAACTTTATGAATTGTTATTAATTCTAATTTAGGTTTATGTGGTGGATATAATTCTAATGTTAATAAATTAGTTTTACAAAACTTTAAAACTAATGATGAAATTTTTGCAATTGGTTCTAAAGCTGTTTCTTTTTTTAAATCTAAAAAAATTAAAATTAGAGATCAAGTTACAAACATTGATATTAATTTTACAAATGAAAAAGCTAAAATTATTAGTAATGATTTATTAGCTATGTATACTAATCATGAATTTGATGAAATTAAAATAGTATATACTAAATTTATTAATAACGTTACTTTTGAACCAGCAATTATTAGAATTTTTCCAATAGTTAAATCAGAATTACATTTCACTCATAAACAAAAAATTATTTTTGAACCAGATGCTGATCAAATCTTAAATAACACTATTTCTATTTATATAAATGCGATTATTTATGGAACAGTTATAGAATCACAAGTTAGCGAACAAGCTTCAAGAAGAACTGCTATGGAAAACGCAACAAACAATGGTCAAAATCTTGAACATGAGTTAAGTTTAAAATACAACAGACAACGCCAAGGTGCTATTACTCAAGAAATTAGTGAAATTGTTTCTGGAGCAAACGCCCAATCTTAGGAGGATATATGGTATCTAAAAACATAACAGATAAAAAAAAGAATCAATCTATTGGAAAAGTTATTCAAGTATTAGGACCAGTTGTTGATGTTAAGTTTTCAGAAAACAATATACCAAAGATTTATGATGCTTTAATTGTTGATAATAATGGTAAAAAACTAGTTTTAGAAGTTGAACAAAACATTGGTGATGAAATAGTTAGAACTATTGCAATGGGTCCAACTGAAGGATTAAAAAGAGGATTAGATGTAATTAATACTAATTCTCCAATCACAGCTCCTACTGGAATTGAAGTTTTAGGGAGAATGTTTAATGTATTAGGTGATCCAATTGATGAAAAACCTGATTTAGATGTTAAAAGAGAACCAATACATAAAGATGCTCCAAAATATGAAGAACTAGTTACAACAACTGAAATTCTAGAAACTGGAATTAAAGTTATTGATTTAATGATTCCATTTACAAAAGGTGGAAAAGTTGGATTATTTGGTGGAGCTGGAGTTGGTAAAACTATTTTAATTCAAGAGTTAATTAATAATATTGCAAAAGCTCATAATGGGGTTTCAGTTTTTGCTGGAGTTGGTGAAAGAACTAGAGAAGGAAATGATTTATATCATGAATTCATTGAAGCTGGAGTTTTAAATAAAACTTGTTTAGTATTTGGTCAGATGAATGAACCACCAGGAGCTAGAATGCGTGTTGCTTTAACTGGTTTAACTATTGCTGAATATTTTAGAGATCAAAAAAATATGGATGTTTTATTATTCATAGATAATATTTTTAGATTTACTCAAGCAGGTTCAGAAGTTTCAGCTTTACTAGGTCGTATGCCTTCAGCTGTTGGATACCAACCAACTTTATCAACTGAAATGGGTTCACTACAAGAACGTATTACTTCAACAAAAAACGGATCAATTACTTCAGTTCAAGCAGTATATGTTCCTGCTGATGACTTAACAGATCCAGCACCAGCTACAACTTTTACTCACTTAGATGCACGTATTGTTTTAGATAGATCTATTGCTAGTTTAGGAATTTATCCAGCAGTTGATCCTTTAGCTTCTTCATCAAGAGTTCTAGATCCAGAAATTGTTGGACAAGAACATTATGATATTGCTTTAAGAGTACAAATTGCACTTCAAAAATATCAGGATTTACAATCAATTATTGCAATTTTAGGTATGGATGAATTAAGTGAAGAAGATAAGTTGATTGTTCAAAGAGCAAGAAAAATCAGAAACTTCTTATCTCAATCATTTTTTGTTGGTGAAAAATTTACAGGAAGACCTGGGGTTTTTGTTAAAGTAAATGATACTGTTAGATCATTTAAATCAATTTTAGATGGTGAAGTTGATTATATTCCTGAAACATACTTCTTATATTCTTCAACTATTGATGATGTTATTGAAAAATATAACAAAGATAAAGATAAATAATGGGAATTAAATTAAAAATCTTAACACCTAATGGTACTTTTGTTGAAAATAAAGAAGTAGATATAATTAATCTTAAAACTATAGATGGAGATATTGGGGTTTTAGCTAATATGGCTCCATTTGTAACAGCTTTAAGAAATGATATTTTAAACTTTAAAGAAAAAAACACATATACTTATATACATGTTGATCAAGGCTTAGTAGTTATTAGTAAAAATCAATGTAAGATTATTACTGAAAATTTATATTTAGTAGATAAACAAGACAGAGAACTACCTACTCCTTTAAAACTAACATAATAAAATAAAAACCTATACTAGTTCTAAATTAATAGAAATAGTATAGGTTTTTTTAATGCTTGTTTAAACTTATTTACCAGGTCTTTTAAATAAGCTAAATATAGAACCTTTTCTTCTTTCAACTTTAAAAAAGATAAAGAAGAATGCAAGAATAAAGAAGGCAATTACAATTAAAATAATAAAGATAATTAGAGATCTACGGTTAGCTTTTTTTTCTAAATCTTTAATTTTTTCATCAGATAAAATTGGTACTTGTCAATATTCTTCTAAGGCATTTTTAACATATTTAACTGATAATAAAACAATTATATGAATTAAAATTATAGCTAAAAATATACCTAATAAAATGTAATAAGGTGTTAGTTGTCCTGGTTGAACAAAATATTGTTTTAAAGTTATTCTAACAACTGTTTCATGATCTTGAAGTTTAGCTGAACCTCATTTAAATATCACATACATTGTATAAATAATAGCAGCTACAATTAAATAAATATATGCAGCTAAACAAAATCAGTTAGCATAATATGGCTTTTTAATTTGTTTTTCATACATTTTTTTAATTAATAAAGGTGGAATACCTTCTTCTGGTTTTTTAGGATAAGGTATATGTAGTTTTTGAGCTTGATATTCTTCAGTTCTATGTTGCATATCTTTTAAATATTTATTATAGTTACTAAATAATGTTGAAGCTACAACGATATAAATAATACAACAAACACTAAGAATAGCTATTATTACAGATAAATGTCATACTTTAAAACCATTCATTGTAAATAATCAACTTTGAAGAGTTTTGTGATATTGTTTAATATTATTTGGATCGTATAAAAATTGATAATAGTGATTAATTAAAAATACTGTAAAATAACCAATTAATCCTACTAAAATAAAAATACTAATAAATGATTTTATACTATTAAATCTAACTATTCTTCTAATTTTTTTATCAGGAATAAATTTAACTTGTTGATCTGAATTTGAATTGTTATATTCTACTTGTTGTAAATTATATTCTTGTTGGTCATAATATTGATCTTGATAATTTTGATCATATCTATAATCTTGATCATAATATCTGTCATCATCATAATCACTATATTGATTTTGGTCATATCTATTATCATAGTACTGATTATGATAATTGTTATTTTTATTATCATTTTGATAATATCTATCGTTTTGATTATTGCGTTGCGAATTATTAGATTGATAATTATTATGATTATTTCGATTATTAGATGAGTTATAATCGCGCATTGATTTCTCCTTATTTGTAAGTATATTTTTATATAATTTTATAAAAATCAAGTAATTCAAATTATTTAACAACAAAACTTTTTTATTTAAATATACAAATTTGACAATTCTATTTTTTATTAAAGATAACTTATTTTAAATTGTATTATATATTAGGTTTTTAAAGTATAATTAAATAGTTAAGGTGGTGATTATTTTATGATAAGTATAGTTTTTTCAGTCGATGAGAGTCCTGAGTCCCATAGTAAGAAAAAATATCGATTAAATACTGTTATAAATAATCCCATAACTAGTGTTTTATAGGTGTTTTATAACATTATTTAATCCTGTAAAGGAGTGAAGAAATGTTTTTATTTAAAAAGAGAAAGTTTTCTCCTAAAAAAATAACAAGACACAAAAAAAAGACTCATTTTGCAAATGAAAGATTTATAAAACAAGTTAGTAATTTAGAACAAAACGAAGTATTAGAAATAATGCAATTACAACATTTTGGTTTAACTAATGAACAATATGAATCAAGATTAAAAAAATATGGTACTAATGAATTAAAAAAGAAAAGATTCAATTTAATAGCTGAATTTTTACACGCTTTTTTTGGACCATTTAATATTGTTTTATTACTAATTTCTTTATACAATTTTATTTCATATGCAACAAATGGGTTTTATCAAGATACAAATTCAAGTGATTCTAAATTTGAATTAGTTGGAGCATTAATTATTTTAGTAATGGTTTTAGCTAGTGGGTTAGCTTCATTTATTCAATCTTTACGTTCTCATTTAGTGACTAAAAAAATTAGTTCTATTGTTAAAAGTACTACTAATATCATTAGACATAAAAATGATGAAGATGTAGAAGATTATTTAAAAATTACTAAAAGAAATCAATTAGATTTAATTAGACTTGGTGAAGAAATTGATGTTAAGCAATTAGTTCCAGGTGATTTAATCTATTTATCAAGTGGTGATATGTTACCAGCTGATGCTAGAATCATTCAATCAACTGATTTATTTATTAATCAATCATCTTTAACTGGAGAATCAATACCAGTTGAAAAACATGCAAACAATAAAAAAAATACAAATAATATTTTAGATTTAGAAAATATTTGCTATACAGGAACTAGTGTTGTTTCTGGTAGTGCTTTAGCTGTAGTTTTAGCAACTGCAAATGACACTTACTTTTCAACTATTAGTAAAGCCATTTTAGAAAAACGTCCTGATTCAAGTTTTACTAAAGGAATTAAACAAGTAACAAGAATGTTATTAATTTTTATGCTTGTAATGGTTCCAACTGTTTATTTAGCAAAATCAATTATTGGAACTATTTCAAGTGGTGGAAGTTTTGATAATATTAAAGACAATCCTTGATTTCAAGCAATCTTTTTTGCTGTAGCAGTTGCAGTTGGATTAACTCCTGAAATGTTACCAATGATAGTAACTACTAATTTAGCAAATGGAGCTTCTAAAATGTCAAAACAAAAAGTTGTTGTAAAACAATTAGAAGCAATTCAGTCACTTGGAGCTATTGATGTTTTATGTACTGATAAAACTGGTACATTAACAAATGATAAAATCGAACTTGTTGACTATTTAAGAGTGGATAAAAAAGCAGATCCAACATTACTAAAATATTTATATATTAATAGTTATTATCAAACTGGGTTAAAAAATCCAATGGATAAAGCAATTGTTGATTATGTTAATAAACACAATCATAACTTTTCTATTCAAGATATTACTAAAATTGATGAAATACCTTTTGATTTTAATAGAAGAAAACTAACTATTATTTTTGATGATGAAAACGAAAAACGTTTTATGGTTACAAAAGGTAGTGTTGAAGAAATTTTAAATTCTTGTACAAGAGTTATTCAAGATGATAAAGTTGTTAATTTAACTGATACTTTTAAAAGACAAATTATTGCTTATTATGAAACTATTAATCAGCAAGGTAAACGTCTATTAGGTGTTGCTTATAAAAAAATTAGAGATAATCAAGCTAAGTTTAGTCCAAAAGATGAAGAATCATTAATCTTTATGGGATTTGCATCATTTTTAGATACACCAAAGCCATCAACAAAACAAACTATTAAGTTATTAAAAAAATATGGTGTTGATTTAAAAATTTTAACTGGAGATAGTGAACCTATAACTAGAGCTATTTGTAAAATGGTTAATTTAGATATCAAAGGTTTAGTAACTGGTGAAGAAATTGATGCTGCTAGTGAATATGAATTAAAAAAGATTGTTGAAGATAATAATATTTTTGTTAAGTTAAATCCGTTACAAAAAGTAAAAATTATTCAAGTTTTAAAACAAAATAATCACGTAGTTGGTTATATGGGAGATGGTATTAATGATGCTCCTGTGTTAAGACAATCTGATGTTGCTATTTCAGTTAATAATGCAACAGAAATTGCAAAAGATGCTAGTGATATTATTTTATTAGAAAAATCATTACTAGTTTTAGAAAAAGGAATTATCCAAGGAAGAACTATTTTTGGAAATATTTTAAAATATATTAAAATTACAACTGCTTCTAATTTTGGTAATGCTTTATCAGTTTTAATTGGAACAGTTTGATTGCCATTTTCACCAATGGCACCAGCTCAAATTTTATTACAAAACTTAATTTATGACTTTTCACAATTTGGAGTAGCATTAGATAGAGTTGATTCTACATTTTTAACTTCTCCACAACGATGGCAATCAAAAGATCTTTTACCATTTACAACAATTAATGGTTCGATAAGTACGATTTTTGATTTAATTACATTTGCAATTGCTGGTTATTATTTTGGCTTTATTACTAGTTATAATAGTGCAATAGCTCAAAATAATAGTTTATTAGCAGCTCAATCACTAGCTCAATTCCATGCTTGTTGATTTATTATTGGATTATTATCTCAAACATTTGTTTTCCAAATATTGCGTACTGAACAACTACCAGTAATTCAATCTCGTTCAACTTGACCAGTTTATGTAATTGGAGCACTAGCTACAATAATGGCGTTTTCTATTGTTTATATAAGTCAAATTGGAACTTTAGTTCAACTGCAAAGTCCTGGTTTGATTTATATTCCAATTTCTATAGCTATTATATTTAGTTATTGTTTAATAGCTCAATTAGCTAAAGTAGGTTATAAAAAAGTCTTTAAAAAATGATTATAAAATAAGATATATAATTTTACTACAAAAGTTCAAATACAAAATTTGTGTTTGAACTTTTTCTTTTTATTAAAAATATTTTTACAAATTAATTTTAAAAACCATAATTTTGATAAATTTGTCAAAAATTCTTTAAATGCTTTAAAGAGAGATAATTATTATACAAGGAGATGATAACATGTACACTTTTGCATTTATTTCTTTAAGTAGTTTATATAATTAATTTCATATTTAAATAGAATAATAGAAAATGAGTGATTTATATGGCTTTAAATTTAAAAGGTAGAAGTTTTTTAAAATTATTAGATTTTTGTCCAAGAGAAATTAGATACTTATTAGATTTATCTAGAGATTTAAAAAGAGCAAAATATACTGGTAATGAAATTCAAACAATGCAAGGAAAAAATGTTGTTTTATTATTTCAAAAAGATTCAACTAGAACAAGATGTGCATTTGAAGTAGCTGCTTTAGATCAAGGAGCTCACGTTACTTATTTAGGACCATCTGGATCACAATTTGGTAAAAAAGAATCAGTAGCAGATACTGCTAGAGTTTTAGGCAGAATGTATGATGCTATTGAATTTAGAGGATATGATCAAGCTGTTGTTGAAGAGTTAGCAAAATATTCAGGAGTTCCAGTTTATAATGGATTAACTAATGAGTTTCACCCAACTCAAATTCTTGCTGACTTTTTAACAGTTGAAGAATACAAAGGAAATCTAAAAGGTTTAAAATTTGTTTTTGCTGGAGATACTAGAAACAATGTTGCAACTTCATTAATGATAGGTTGTGCAAAAATGGGAATGCATTTTGTTGGTGCTGCTCCAAAACAATTATGACCAAGTCAAGATTTAATCGATCAATCTAAAGAAATTGCAAAAGAAACTAATGCTATTATTTCATTTACTGAAGATATGAAACAAGCATGCAGTGATGCTGATGTAATTTATACTGATGTTTGAGTTTCAATGGGAGAACCAGCTGAAGTATGAGAATCACGTATTAATCTATTAAAACCATATCAAGTTAATATGGATGCAATAAAAGTTGCTAAACCTGATGTAATCTTTATGCATTGTTTACCATCATTTCACGATTTAAATACTGAAATCGGAAGACAAATTTATGAAAAATTTAACATTCCTGAAATGGAAGTAACAAACGAAGTATTTGAATCTAAACATTCAGTTGTTTTTGAACAAGCTGAAAACAGACTTCACACAATTAAAGCTGTTATGGTAGCTACAATTGGTAAATAATTCTAATTTATGATAGTAAGTGAAGAAAAACTCATAAATAAACAGAACAAAATTGCTAAGAAAAAACATAAAGTTGAGATGATTTCAGCTTTTTCCATTCTATTTCTAATTATTGCAACTCTAATAATACTTTCATGAATATTTAAATGAACAAATACTACTGTTAAAATAGGACAAAATCAAGAAAAAATAATTGCACTAGGATTTTTTGATCTATTTAAAGCTCCATTAAAAGGTTTTGTTCAAAGAGCACAAATTATAGTTTTTGTTTTAACTATGGGAGCTTATATTAATGTTATTGTTGCTTCTAAAGCTTTAGAAGGTTTTTCTCAAACTATTGTTAGAAAAATGAAAGGAAAAGAAATCTGATCACTTATTCCGTTGATGATTTTCTTTTCTATTTGTGGAACAACAGTAGGATTAGCTGAAGAAGTAATAGCATTTCAAATGATTTGTATTCCTTTAATGGTAGCTGCAGGATTTGATAAATTTACTGGACTAATAGCAGTGCTAATTGGAACTGGAGTTGGTGTTTTAACATCAACTGTTAATCCGTTTGCTATTGGAATAGCTGTAACTAATTTAAATAAAGGATTAGATAAACAGATTACAAGTGTATCTGATGGCTTAGTTTGACGTATAATTTGTTGAATAATTCTAACTGCTCTTTCAATAGTTTTAGTAATGTTATATGCTAAGAAAGTAAAAAAAGATCAAACAAAATCAGTAGTATTTAAAACTTTAACAGAAGATAAAGAATTTTATTTATCTAATTCAGCTGAAAAAATAGTAATGGATTGAAAAAAGAAAACTAATTTAATAGTCTTTTTGATATCACTTATATTAATGGTTGTTTATTTAATAGGTTGAGATGATATTTTTCATACAACACATTCAGCTGATTTTGCAAGATGAATAAGAAATAATATACCTTATCTAACAGGAACAGATAAAGGATTTGGTAATGGTTCAGTTGATTCAGTAGCTGCTATATTTTTAATCACAGCAATAATTATGGGTATTATTAATGGATCTAGTGAAAAACAATTTTTAAAAGATTTTATTAATGGTGCTTCTAGATTGTTAAATGTATGTTTAATTATTGCGGTTGCTGCTGGTATAGGATGAATTTTAAAAGAAAGTCATATGCAAGAATTATTTGTCGAATCTCTTTCTAATTCTTTAGGTTCACTTAAATCTCCTATTTTAATTCTTTTAATAATGTTTATTTTCTTTATACCATTATCATTTTTAATACCATCAACTTCAGGATTTGCAACTGCTGTATTTCCTTTATTAGGTGGAGTAGTTATTAAAAATACAGATATACTAGCTTCTGGATCTATTACAGCATTCTCATTTGCTTCTGGATTAGTTAATTTAATAACTCCAACATCAGGTATTGTTATGGGTTCAATAGCAGTTGCTAGAATGGATTATGCTAAATTTATAAAATCAATGGCACCTTATATGTTGATTCTTACAACTAGTTCTTTAACTTTATTACTAATTGGAGCATCCATTGGAAAAACAATTGCTTAAGAAAGGGAAAATATGTCAAAAATCGTAATTGCAATTGGTGGAAATGCTTTAGGTAATTCACCAACTGAGCAATTAGAAATTGTTAAAAAAACAGCAAAATCTTTAGTAGATTTTATTGTTCAAGGTAATGATATTGTAATTGTTCATGGTAATGGTCCTCAAGTTGGAATGATTAATAATGCTTTTGATATTGCAAATAAAAATGAAGTTAAATCTCCTATTTTAGACTTTCCTGAATGTGGGTCTATGAGTCAAGGATATATTGGATATCATCTACAACAAGCAATAGATAATGAATTAAAACTAAGAAATATTAATAAGCCAACAGTTAGTTTAATTACTCAAACTTTAGTTGATAAAAATGATGCAGCATTTTTAAAACCAACTAAACCAATTGGATCATTTATGAATGAAAGTGAAGCAAAAAAACTAGCTGAACAAAATAACTGAAATATTTCTGAAGATGCAGGACGTGGTTGTAGAAGAGTCATTGCTTCACCAAAACCAATTGATATTATTGAAAAAGATGCAATATTACAATTAGTTAATAATTCATTTATTGTGATTGCTGGAGGTGGTGGTGGAATTCCTGTTTATTTAAAAGATGATAAACTAGTAGGAATTGCTGCTGTTATTGATAAAGATTTTGCAGCAGCTAAAATTGCTGAAATAATTGGTGCAGAAAGCTTAATTATTTTAACTGCAATTGATAAAGTAATGATTAACTATAAAAAAGAAAATCAACAAGCTTTAGATCAAATAACTTTAGCTCAAGCTCAAGAATATATTGATCAAAACCAATTTGCACCAGGTTCAATGCTTCCAAAAGTACAAGCTGTTATGTCATTTGTTAAAAAAACTAATGGTAAACCAGCTTATATTGGTTCACTAGAACAAGCTGATAAAGTTTTACAAAACCTAAATGGAACTAAATTTATTAAATAATAAAAAAAGTAGTTATTAACTACTTTATAAGTTCAAATGTTAAAAGCATTTGAACTTTTTTATTATATTAATTTGTTTTTAGTGATTGTTCTAGTGCATAAAAAGCAGCACCAATCATACCAGCATCATTTTTTAATAAAGCTAGTTTAAAATCAACTATATCTTTATAAGAATCTGTTAATTTATTTTTAACTCCTAATTGAAATAATTCTAATAAATTATTTCCAGCTAATGAACCACCACCAATAACAACAACTTCAGGATCTAAAGCGTGTATTAGTAATGACATATGGTTAAACAATTCATCATAAACTTCTAATAAACTGTTTTTTAATTCTATTGGCTTGTTTAAATTATTATAGATTTCAAATAAAAGTTTCATATCTAAATTTTTAATATTTAAAAAATGCTTATTATAAAATTCCAAATATTTATTCTTTAAAATTGTTAAAAGTGAATTTGGTATAGTTGTTGCTGAACATACTTTTTCAATACAATTATTTAAACCACAATTACATTTTAAAATGTGATTATTACTTCCACCATGTCCAAATTCTCCAGCAAATCCATGCGATCCAGAAATTAGTTTTCCATCACAAATAATTGCTCCACCAATTCCAGTTCCTAATCAATAAAATAATCCTGATTTATAAACTAATCCTGAACCTTTTCTATATTCACCAAGTGCAGCAGCATTAACATCATTAATAACATAAACAGGTTTTTTAAATAGAAATTCAGCTTCGGTTTTTAAATCATAATTAAATCATCCATTTTCAATATTTGGAGCCATAACTACAATTCCTTTATTATGATCAACAAACCCAGGAGCTGTAATTCCAACTAACATAATGTCATTTTCATCAATATTTAAAGTTTTTAAAATTTTTGAAATTTCAAAATATAAGTTTTCTATAATTTTAGTTTTTGGATTAGTTATAGAAAAACTATGTTCTAAATCTCCGTTTTGTAAAATTACTCCAACTTTTGCTGAAGTCCCACCAAGATCTATTCCTAATATTTTTTTCATCTTTTTCCTTAATCATTAAATTTCACTTATTCTAATTATCACATTAAAATTTTTTTAATTTTTATATTAGAATAAAACTAGTAAAAATTAAAAAATTAAGCTA
The DNA here is from genome assembly GCF_018389705.1 of Mycoplasma mycoides subsp. capri. NCBI lineage: Bacteria > Bacillati > Mycoplasmatota > Mollicutes > Mycoplasmatales > Mycoplasmataceae > Mycoplasma > Mycoplasma mycoides. The sequence goes on from NZ_CP065581.1 coordinate 169,059, forward strand.
AATTGTTTAATCTTAAATCTTGATATAAAGCATCAAAAAACTCAGTTTCAACTAGTTTGTTATGTCCGGGATGTGATGATAACATTATTGTCATTGTGATTTTGTTTTTAGTATCAACTAAACCAGATGACCCTAATAATCCATCTCAACCATATTCACCAACTTCAGTTAGTGGATATAATTGATTTTTAATTCTAACTCTTCCACCAAAACCATAACTATAATCTTCATTTAAATTTCAATTAAAAAACTGTTTTAAATTGTTTTTTGTAAGTTGATCTGATTTCATTTGATTTAATAAATCTAAAGAAATTAATTCATCACCATTTTCTAATTTTCCATCAATTAAAACATTTAAAAATTTTAAATAGTCATCAGCTGTTGTAAATAACCCACTACCACCTAAATTACATACTGGTAATTTATCAATTGATTGAAATAAAAAATCAAAATTTTCTACTTGATCTAAATGATTTTGATCATCTTTATAAGTTCATCTAAAAACATTTGCTTTTCTATTTTTATCAAATAAATAATAATCAGAATCATTCATATTTAATTTGTTAAAAATTTCTTCTTTTACAAAGTCTCTATATGATTTATTTGAAACTACTTCTATTACTCTACTTAACACATCTAAACTTAGTCCATAATATCAATTAGTTGAAGGAACAAATAATAAATCAACCTTACTTAATTCATCACATAATTGCTTTAAAGTATAATTATTAATTTTTCAATCATCTAATACTTTTTTAATTTGAAGTTGAGTATTTGTTTTATTACCACTATAAGTCAAACCAGAAGTCATAGTTAATAAGTTTCAGATTTTGATGTTTTTATTTTTAAATGAAGGAATGTATTTAGATAAATCGTCATCTAAACTAATTAATTTTTTATCTATTAAAAGTAAAGCTGCTAGTGTAGTTATTGGTTTTGTCATTGAATAAGCTTGATAAATTTCATCACCCTTTAATAAGATAGTATTATTTTGGTCATTATATCCAAATTGTTTAGAATAAATAATCTTTTTATCTTTAGCAATTCTAATAGCTGCATTTTTAAAATATTTTTTATCTATAAAAGAGTTAATTGTTTTTTCGATGTTAACAAATTCCATTATTTTTTTACCTCTTTTTAATTTTAAAATAAATTTTAAAATCACTATAAAAAAAATACTCAATAGATAAATTGAGTACTTTAATTAAAAATTATTATTTTGTTGTTTTAGTTTTAGAACTAGTTGATTTAGCTTTAGTTGTTTTTGGTTTAGAAGATGTTGATTTAGTTTTAGAACTAGTTGACTTAGTTGATTTTGAACTTGATTTAGAAGTAGATTTTGTAGATTTTGAAGCTGATGATTTAGCTTTAGTTGATTTTGCTCTAGTTGCTTTTGGTTTTTCAACTTTCATTTCATCAGCTACTTTTTCTTCAACTTTCATTTCACTTACAGGTTGTTCTTCAACTTTATTTGGTTCTTCACACATGCAATCTTTTTCACAACCACAAGCTTCATCTTTTTTATCACAAGCTTGATCTGATTCACAAGTCATACCCATGTTTTCTGATTTCATTTCTTCAGATTTCATTTCTAAATGACCCATCATTTTTTCTTGTCTTTGTTGTTCCAAAAGTTTTTGCATTCTTGGTTTAATAGCTTCTTGTTCTCCACCATAAACAATTTGAATGTTATTTCCTTTTACTAAAGCTCCAGTTGTTCCACCTAAAGATTTAATTCCATCAATATCAGCTTTTTTAGCATCAACAACAGTTAATCTTAATCTTGAAGCACAAGAATCAACATCAACAATGTTTTCTTCTCCACCTAGATATTCAATAATAGCTGCAGCTTTTGCTAATCTAGCTTGTTCTTTATCATCTGTTGATGAACTCATTTTTGAACCATCAACATTTAATCCTTTAGAAGCTTTGAAATCTGCTTTAGTGTATAATTTAGCTTCAGCATTTCCATCTCTACCTGGTGTTTTAACATTAAATAATTTGATTAAGAAGTAGAATGCACAGAAGTAAATTGGTGCTAATACAACAGCAACTCCTAATACTCCAAATGCTGATGTAGCACTCATAGCTTTTGAACCAAAGTATGGAATTACTGCAAAGATAATATAATCAATAAATCCACCACTAACTGTTTGAGTAACATGAGTTTGTAATGCTCCAGTTGCTCAGAAAGCAAGTGAAGCTAATGGCATATGAACACCATAGAATAATCATGGAGCAACAAATAAGAATGTATATTCAATAGGTTCTGTAATACCTGTTAAGAAACAAGTAAACGCAGCTGAGAAATAAATCCCAAATACTTGTTTTCTATTTTCTTTTGGTGCTGCTAGTCACATAGCTAATGCTGCAGCAGGTAAACCTAATAACATAAATCCGAATTTACCAGATTGGAATCTACCAATATTTAGTCCTAGGTTTTGTGCATCAATAAAGTTTAATGTTTTTAAGTTAGCTAGGATTTGTTGAGCCATAAATTGGTCACCTTGTGCACTATATAAAGAATCAACGGCTTTAATAGCATTGTAAATTTCACTAAATGATGAGTGTGAAGTGCCGTGGATAGCATTGTATGATTCTTTAAATGCATTTTGTGCTTGTTCACCAGCACTATTCATTTTATCTAATGCGTCAGCGATTGACCCTCCAGCACTAGTTCATCATAATGGAGCATAAAACACGTGGTGTAGTCCAAATGGAACTAATGAACGCTCAACAACTTCAAACATTAATGAATCTGTTCCATAAGGTAAAGTTCCTGAATTTTCACCAATTCATGAAAATCCAATACCAATAACTGGTCATGCCATTGCAAAAATTAAAGCTAAAGGAGCAACCACAGCAAAAGAAACAATAGGTACAAATTTAGTACCACTAAAGAAACTAATTGCTGAAGGTAGTTGAACAGCATGGAACTTGTTATATATTTTTGCTGATATTGCACCAACAAATATACCAGCAAGAACCCCTGTATTTAATGATCTAATTCCTAAGTTATTTGTAATTAATTTTTCAGGAACTGATCAATTACCATAATATCATAGTAAATGAATGTGAGTTACAGTTTCTTTTTTACCATTAACCATTACTTCAGTAGTAACATCGTGAAGTAATGCTGATTGAATTCCATTTAATACTAAAAATCCAACCAAAGCAGTAATTGCTGCAACTCCTGAATCTTTAGTATATGCTAAAGCTACAGAAATACAGAATAATACAGGTAAGTTAGCAAAACAAACATCCCCCATTGTTTTCATAACACTACCAACATATCAAAAACCTGATGTATTTGACACATTAGCAGTGATTGTAGCTCCAACTCCTAAAAACACACCAGCAATCGGTAATAAAGCAATAGGTAATAAGAATGCTTTACTTAGTTTAGATAAAGTAGGCATAATATTAGCACCAAATGCCTTTAATTTATCTTTAAAACTACTCTTGTTTGTCTGTGTTAACATGAGTATGTTAAATCCTTTCTATAAAAAAGATGTTAATTAGTTTTGTGTTATTATTTTGTTATTAGTGTTATAATTGCTGTTATTATAAATAAAAATCCAATAGTTAATACTAGTAAGTAAAAGTTTTTTTTAACAAATTCTCAAGCATTTTTTGATTCTCTGTTTTGGTTTTCAAAACCATAGCGGTTTTTGTTTTTTTGTTTTCAAAATAAAAACAAACCTAATAAGATAAATAAAATCCCAAATCCTAAAACCCCTAAATTAACTATTAATTCAGTTTTAACTACTAACATTAATAACATAAAAATATTTGTACACCTCTTTATAATAGTATATTAAAAAAAAGAAGTTTAATTTGCATAAATTAAAATTTTGGAATTTAATGCAATTATTGACTTCTTTTTTTATTTCACTTAGTATATTAGGGACTTATTAAAGAATTTCATTCTATTAAAAGCTTATCTAATTCATCAGAATTTTCAACTTTTTCTATAATAATAAATACTAAATCTTTAGTAGTTAAATTGTATTGTTTTAAATAATTAATTATGTTTTTATAATCATTTATATTAGATTTAAATTTACTAATATCATTTTTTAAATCTGTTATTTTTAATAAAGTAATTAAAGGTTTGTTTTTATTATAATCAGAATCTTTTAAAGTTATACCTATTAAAAAATAACCTTGTTGATCTATATTATCAATTTGAGTTCAATTATAAGCTTGACGTGTTGATAAAAGATTTAAAACTTTTTTATAATTGTTTTTATTTTTTAAGTTTTTATTATATTTAAAAGCAGTACTTGCTCCATATAATGAAATGATTAAACCAAAAAAACCTAAAACTAAAATTAAATAAACAGCTCATGTTGGTATATGACTAGTTTGTTGAGTAAATATAATCATTATTTATAATCTTTTAATTCTTTTCTTTCTGTATCTCTTTTTTTAATAGTTTGTCTTTTATCATGAAGTTTTTTACCTTTAGCCAAAGCGATTTCTAATTTAACATAATCATTTTTAAAATATAGTTTAACAGGAATAATTGTTAGATTTTCTTGTTTTATTTTATTTAATATTTTAATTATTTCTTTTTTATGTAATAACAATTTTCTAGTTCTAGTTTCTTCTAAACCTTTAATATAATTAGCAAACTGGTATTTTTTAACATTCATATTTAAAATATAAATCTCTTTTTTTCTAATTAAAACAAAAGCTTCATTAATAGAAACATCATGATTTCTAATTGATTTAATTTCTGGACCATTTAAAACAATTCCTGCTTGATAAGTTTGAATGATTTCATAATTAAAATAAGCTTTTTTATTTTTAACAATTAAATGTTCAGACATAAAAACCTCTTATTCTATTAAAACAAAATCAATTGTTCTTTTTTTAATATCAACATTAATTAGTTTAACTTTGACTTTTTGACCCATTCTATAATAAGTATTATCAGGTTTAATTAAAATACGGTTAGTTTCATCATAAACTAAATCACTATTCATATTTGAAATATGAACTAATCCTTCAACTAAATTATCTAATTGAATAAAAATTCCAAATTTTAAAACTGCTGAAATTGTTGCTGTATAAGTATTATTAACTTTATTTAACATATATTCACACATACACGCTTTAATAACTTCTCTTTCACATTCAACACTTTTAGTTTCAGTATCATTAATAATATTACTTACTTTATTAACATAATTTGTATTATTTTCTAAACTAGTTTTTTCTAGATCTTTTGTAATTAGATATTGTTTTAGATATCTATGAACTAATAAATCTGGATATCTTCTAATTGGAGAAGTAAAATGAGTATAACAATCACTAGCTAAACCAAAATGACCAATATTTTCTAATCCATATTTAGCTTTATCCATATATCTTAATAAAGAAATATTTAATAATTCAACTTCAGTTTCATCTTTAATTTGTTCTTTAATTTGACTTAAAGTGTGATTAATAAATATTGGATCTAAAACTTGTTTATTAGTTAATTTAGGATTAATTCCAAATGTTTTTAGTGATTTATATCAATTAATTAGTTCATCTTCATCTGGTTTATTATGATTTCTATATAAAAATGGTAAATCTTTTTGATAGATTAATTCAGCTACTGCTTCATTACAACTTACCATAAATTGTTCAATTAATTTTTCAGCTTGATCAGCTGTTTTTGTTTTAATATCAATTACATTTAAATTTTTATCTAAAATAATTTTTGGTTCTCTAACATCAAAACTAATAGTTCCTTTTTTAGCTTTTAGATCTTCTAGTTTTTTATACAACTCATATGCTATGTCTAACATTTTTTTAGTTTGATCATCATGAGTTCAAGTTTTAGTTTTAAAGTAATTATTTACTTCATCATAATTTAATCTAGCTTTAGAAATAATCACTGATTCATAAACTTTTTTATTTAACATGTTTGCGTTATTATCAAATTCCATTTCACATACAAAAACTAATTTTTTAGTATTTGGATTTAATGAACACAAATCATCAGATAAAATGTTTGGTAGCATTGGAATTACTTTATTTGCTAAATAAGTTGAATTACCTCTTAACAAAGCTTCTTTATCTAAAGCGGTTTTATATCTAACAAAATAAGAAACATCAGCAATAGCAACAAATAGTTTATAATTATTGTTTTCTAATTTTTCAACACAAATTGCATCATCTAAATCTTTTGAATCAATTCCATCAATTGTAACGATCGTTTTATTAATTAAAGAATTATTTTGTCTTTTTAAAAATTCTTTTTCTAGTTTATCAGTTGCTAAATTAATTTGTTTTGCATTATCTAGAGTTTGTTTATCAAAACTAGTTTTTATGTCAAATTCTTCAGCTATTGCTAAAATACGATCGCTTGCTTTTTTACTATTACCAATAATTTTTATAAGTCTTATAAAAATTTTACGTTCTTTACAACTTATAATTTTTGCTTTAATAATATTAAATTCTTCATATTTAAATTCATTTTTATTAACAATTACAAATCTAAAACTATCAAATGACTTATCGTTTGGAATGAAATCTAAAAATCTTTTATCAAAACTTCTATTTATTTCACCAATTAAATAAACTTTATTTCTTTTAATTAGATCAATAACTATAGCTTTTAATCTATTATCTTCTTCTTGTTTTAAAATATAAACTACTTCATCTTGATGAATACTATTATTTAAATCAACTCCAGCAACAAAATGATCTTCTGTAGTTAAATCATTAACATCATTTATAAAACCAAAACCTTTTGGATTTAATTTAATAGTTCCCTTTTTATAAATTTCATCTAATAAATAAATATTATTTTCTAATGAAATAGCAATGTTATTATTTTTTTCTAATTGGTCTAAGTAGTTTTTAACTAATGAATAATCTAGAGCTTTAAAATAAGTTAAAAGTTTATTTAAACTAATTTTATGATGGTTCTTTTTTAAAATTTCAATAATTTTAGATTCCATACTACTCCTTTTTAAATAAAAAAATAAACACTAGTTTATAACATAGTGTTTGTAATGATGCTTATTGTTAAAGCTATTATAAAAAATATAATTCCTAAAACCAGCATTCAAATAGAAAGAGTTTTGTCTAACCCACGTTCTTTTGAATTAGAAAACAATTCTTCGTTTCCACCATTTAAAGCACTTAGTCCAGTTTGAGATTGTTTATTTTGTAATAAACCTATAGCGATCATTATAAAAGCAATAATAAAAATAAAGATTTCAAATCCTAAAATTAATTGTTGAGCTAATTTAGTTGTTGAAGCTAATAGATTTATCATAAAAACCTCCAAAATGTTACTATATAATAATATCTTAAAATAAGTGAAATTTAAACATTTACTCTTAATACGTTATATAAAATTATATACTTTTTTAATGTGTTATTACTTTCTAGAAATTGATTTTTCCTATTTTTAAATATCACAAAAAAAATAAAAATCTAGTTAAATATACTCAATTTTTACTATTAAAATACTATTACAAGTCATGAAATTCTTTTTAAGTGGTTAAATCTTAACTTTATCAAATTTATAATATAATGAGTTTACATGACAAAAAAAGAAAGGATAAATTACTATGGCAAAAGAACAAAAATATTATCATGAATCAGTTTCACCAATCGAATTTGTTAAAAATAATTTTAAAGGAAATTTAAGATCAGTTAATTGAAATGTTATTAATGATGAAAAAGATCTAGAAGTTTGAAATAGAATTACTCAAAACTTTTGATTACCAGAAAAAATTCCAGTATCAAATGATTTATCATCATGAAGAAGTTTATCTAGTGAATGACAACAATTAGTAACTAGAACTTTTACTGGTTTAACTTTATTAGATACAGTTCAAGCAACTGTTGGAGATGTTGCTCAAATTGAACACTCATTAACTGATCATGAACAAGTAATTTATTCTAATTTTGCTTTTATGGTTGGTGTTCATGCGCGTTCTTATGGAACTATTTTTTCAACATTATGTTCAAGTGAACAAATTGAAGAAGCTCATGAGTGAGTTGTTAAAACTGAAACTTTACAAAAAAGAGCAAAAGCTTTAATTCCATACTATACAGGAACTGACCCATTAAAATCTAAAGTTGCAGCCGCTTTAATGCCTGGATTTTTATTATATGGGGGATTTTACTTGCCATTTTATTTATCTGCTAGAGGTAAATTACCAAATACTTCAGATATCATAAGACTAATTTTAAGAGATAAAGTAATTCATAATTATTATAGTGGTTATAAATATCAAAAAAAGGTTGCTAAATTACCAGTTGAAAAACAAGCTGAAATGAAAGAGTTTGTTTTTAAATTATTATATGAATTAATTGATTTAGAAACTGCCTATTTAAAAGAATTATATGCTGGATTTGATATTGTTGATGATGCTATTAGATTTAGTGTTTATAATGCTGGTAAGTTTTTACAAAACCTAGGATATGATTCACCATTTAGTGAAGAAGAAACTAGAATTGAACCAGAAATTTTTAACCAATTATCTGCAAGAGCTGATGAAAATCACGATTTCTTTTCTGGAAATGGTTCTTCATATGTGATGGGAGTTTCAGTTGAAACAGAAGACGAAGACTGAGAATTTTAGGAGTTATTATGCACTCAAATGTTAAAAAAGTTACAGATAAAGATGTAATTAAACCAGTTGGTATACCTTTTGTAGTTTATTTTTCTTCAATTTCAAATAACACTCATAGATTTATTCAAAAACTAGAAATTGAAAATATTAGAATTCCTTATGAATTAGATCAATCAATCAGTGTTGATCGTGATTATGTTTTAGTTACTCCAACTTATAGTGGTGGGGGAGAATATGTTGAAGGTGCTGTACCAAAACAAGTAATTAAATTTTTAAATAATAAAGAAAATAGAAGTTTTTGTAGAGGTGTTATTTCATCTGGTAACACTAATTTTGGTGATACTTTTGGAATTGCTGGACCAATTATTTCTAAAAAATTAAATGTTCCTTTTTTATACCAATTTGAATTATTAGGAACTCAACATGATGTTAGTCAAATAAAACAAATACTATTAAAGTTTTGAGAGGATGGTAATAATGAAAGAAAATAAAAACACAATCGTTTTAGATGATGTTGATGATGAATATATTAAATTAAATGCTAGATCTAAGATTTTTTCAAAAGATCAAGATAATTTTCAATTAGATGTTAAAGCAGCTGAATTGTATTTAAAAAACTATATTGAACCTAGAATGAAAAAGTTTTCTAGTTTAAAAGAAAGATTAGATTATTTATTAGAAAATCAATATTATGATTCAGAAATCTTAAATAAATATAGTTTTGATCAAATTAATCAATTAAATGATTATGCTTATTCATTTAACCATCATTTTCCAAGCTTTATGGGAGCTTTAAAATTCTTTAATGCTTATGGATTAAAAACTTTTGATACTACAATGTATTTAGAAACTTATACAGATAGAGTATTAATGAATGCTCTATTTTTAGGTAATGGTAATTTTACTAAAGCAAAAAACTTATTAAAAGATATGATGTTAGGTAGATTTCAACCAGCAACTCCTACTTTTTTAAATGCAGCTAAAAAACATAGAGGAGAGTATGTTTCATGTTATTTACTAAGAACAGAAGATAACATGGAATCAATTTGTAGAACAATTTCAACTTCATTACAACTTTCAAAAAGAGGTGGGGGAGTTGCGATTTGTTTAACAAATTTAAGAGAAACAGGTTCTCCTATTAAAAATATTTCAGGTCTAAGTTCAGGACCAATTCCAGTAATGAAGATTTTAGAAGATTCATTTACTTATGCTGATCAATTAGGTCAACGTCAAGGAGCTGGAGCTGTTTATATTTCAGCTCATCATCCAGATATTATTTCAGTTTTAGATACTAAAAGAGAAAATGCTGATGAAAAGATTAGAATTAAATCTTTATCATTAGGATTAGTAATTCCAGATATCACTTTTGAATTAGCTAGAGATAATAAAGATATGGCTTTATTTAGTCCTTATGATGTTCAAAAAGTATATGGTAAGCCATTATCAGATATTTCAATTACTGAAAAATATTATGAAATGTTAGAAAATCCTAATATTAAAAAAACATATATTAGTGCTAGAAAATTTTTTTTAACTGTTGCTGAATTACATTTTGAAAGTGGATATCCATATATTTTATTTGAAGATACTGTTAATAGAAGAAATGCTCATGATAAAAAAGGAAGAATTATCATGAGTAATTTATGTAGTGAAATTGTTCAGGTAAGTACAGCAAGCGAATATAGTTCTGATTTATCATTTGTAAAAACTGGAGAAGATATTTGTTGTAATTTAGGTAGTTTAAATATTGATAAGATGATGAAATCTGGAAAAGAATTTTCAGATTCTATTTATAATGCAATTTCTGCTTTAGATATTGTTTCAAGAAATTCAGATTTAAGTGCTGCTCCTTCAATTCAAAAAGGAAATGCACAAAATCATGCTGTTGGATTAGGAGCTATGAATTTACATGGATTTTTAGCAACTAATAAAATTATGTATGACTCACCTGAAGCTGTTGATTTTACTAATATGTTCTTTTATACAGTTGCTTATAATGCTTTTAAAGCTTCAAATAAATTAGCTCAAGAATTTGAAAAATTTGCTTCATTTGATGAATCAAGATTTGCTGATGGTTCTTGATTTGATAAATATACTAAATGTGAATTTGATAAATGAACACCACAAACAAATAGAGTAAAAGAATTATTTAAAGATTATGATGTTCAAATTCCAAGTCAAACTGATTGAATAAAATTAGTTGAAGAAATTAAAAAAACAGGTTTAGCAAACTCACATTTAATGGCAGTTGCTCCAACTGGATCAATTAGTTATTTATCATCATGTACTCCTTCACTACAACCAGTAGTTTCAACTGTTGAAGTTAGAAAAGAAGGAAAATTAGGAAGAGTTTATGTTCCAGCATATCAAATTAATTTTGATAATATGGGATATTATGCAATGGGCGCTTATGAATTAGGACCAGATCCAATTATTAATATTGTAGCAGCAGCTCAACAGCATGTTGATCAAGCAATTTCACTAACTTTATTTATGACTGATAAGGCAACAACTAGAGATTTAAACAAAGCATATGTTAATGCTTTTAAACAAGGTTGTTCTTCAATTTATTATGTAAGAATCCGTCAAGATGTTTTAGAAAATAGTGAAAACTATGAATGTGATGCATGTAAAATTTAAAAGCTTAAATTCAACAATTTACCTTGCTTTTTTTAAAAAATGCAAGGTTTTTTTGAAAAAAATGTAATATTTTTAATTATTTTTCTAATACTAATATGAGGTGAATTATGTATAAGAAAAATAAGAAACCAAAATATAATAAAGAGAAAACTATTTGTAAAGAAATAGGTTATTTCTTAAACAAAAATAATGAATATCAAATACATCCTTTTCCATCAACTGTTAATAAAGTTCCTAAGAAACTACCTGAATTCATTACTAATTTAACATTAGCTTTTTGGAATAATGAAAATGAAATAATTTGTAATCTTGATAAATGAAATCTTAAGAATGTTACATCATTAAATAGAATGTTTAAAGGTGCTAAAAGTTTTGATCAAGATATATCTAACTGAAACACTAGTAATGTTGTTGATATGCAACTTTTATTTGATGGAGCTGAAAATTTCAATCAAAATCTAAATAAGTGAGATACATCAAATGTTTTAAATATGGAAGCTATGTTTAGATCTGCTTATCTTTTTAACATAGACTTAAATAAGTGAAATACATCTAAAGTACAAAATATGAGATCTATGTTTTATGAAGCACGCTCGTTTAATGGCGATATTTCAACATGAGATGTAAGCAGTGTTAAGTATATGGAATATATGTTTTACGGTGTCTTAAAATTTAATCAAGATATTTCATCTTGAAATATCAAAAACGTAATTAATACAAGATCTATGTTTAAGAATGCAATAGGATTTAATCAGAACATTTCATATTGAAACACTTCTAATATTAAGGAAATGAGTTGAATGTTTCATAATGCTAGAAATTTTAATCAAGATATTTCATCTTGAAATGTATCAAAAGTTAATTTATTTAATAGTTTTTCGAATAATTCGAAAATAGATAAAAATAAGAAATATTTACCAAAAAAATTTATTTCTAAAATTTCTAAAACATAATTACTTAAATAAAATATACTATAGTTGTATAATATGTTTTTTAAAAATGGGGGTGTAAAAATGAAAGTATCACCATCTGTGTTTAGTAACAAAAGGACTAAAATCTCAGAATTAGGAAAAGATATTTTTAAAAATGAGCGTATGGAATTTAACCATAAATATGGCTTAGATGGTCTTGTTATGTTAAACAATATAAAAGACAATGCCATTCCTGTTGTTTTTTTTGACCCTCAGTATAGAGGTGTTCTAGATAAATTATCATATGGCAATGAAGGCAAACGACAAATAAAAAGATCAGAATTACAACAAATGACTGAAGAAAAAATAGTTCATTTTATAAGGGAAATGGATAGGGTTCTTATCCCAACAGGTCATTTATTTTTATGAGTCGATAAATTTCATTTATGTCAAGGAATTTCGGATTGAATAAAAGATACATCATTATCTATTGTTGATATGATTGTGTGAGATAAAGAAAAAATGGGTATGGGCTATCGTACAAGACGCCAATGCGAATATTTAATTGTTTTACAAAAAAAACCAATTAGAGCTAAAAATGTCTGAAGATTAAGAAATATAAGAGATGTTTGAAAAGAAAAAATAGTAGACAAAGTTCATCCTCATCAAAAACCTATAGAGCTACAAAAAATATTAATTCAAGCAGTCTCAAATCCTGGTGATGTTATTATGGATGTTGCTGCTGGTAGTTTTTCAGTTTTAACAAGCTGTATTGAAACAGGTAGATTATTTATAGGAACCGATATAAAGGAAAAGCAATAATGGCATTAATAGAAAAAAGAAAAAAGGAAAGAATAACAAGTGGTTCTTATGAACGTGTTTTTGGAAATAAGGAATTAGGTTCCTTAATAAGTATGGTGCATTCTACATCTATCTCAAACGGTAACGAATTAGAGAAAATCATCTTAAATAAATGCAAAAAAGTGGTGAAGGATGCAAAGGAGCTAAATTCCATTTTACAAAAGGAATTTGATGATAGTTGAGATGTTATTATAGTTCCTAAAAAAGTTATTAAAAATTCATCAATTAAAAATTCAATGGAACCAGACTTTTTAATAATCCAAAAATCCAGTGAGACATTAAATATAATAGAACTTAAAGATGGATGAGTTTTTGATACAAAAAAGGTCGCAGGAGAGTATCAGCAGTTAATAAATTTTCAAAATGAAATATCTAAATCAATAAGTTTTATAACAAAAATTTGGATATGCAGTTTCAATAATGATAGTAAAGAAGAAATTTTTTTAGGTTTAAAAAGTAAAGTTCCTATCAAACATATTATGACAGGTGAAGAGTTTTGTGATCTATTGAATATAAGTAAGCAAGAAATTCAAAAAGAGAGACAAAGAGATAGTGAGAAGAATTTAAACTTTTTTATCGCTGAACTTTTAAAAATAGATGATGTAAGAAATAGAATAATTGAAGAATTATCGAAATAATCACAAGTTTAAACAAGGTTGCTCTTCAATTTATTATGTAAGAATCCGTCAAGATGTTTTAGAAAATAGTGAAAACTATGAATGTGATGCATGTAAAATTTAATAAATTTTTAACCAAGTATTAAAATTTTAGTATTTGGTTTTTTTATTTTTTTAATAATAAAAAAACAATTTTTAAAAAGTAGTTTTTAATTCTTATCTTAATTTTTTATTTTTAAATTTTTACTAATTTTATTGGAATAGAAGTTAAATAATATTATAATGAATTTTTCGATATCTTTTTTAGAAGATATTTTTAAAACACGTTCTTAAGGAGAATTTATGAAAAACAACTATAAGTCATTAGTTATTGTAGGTAGCCAATGAGGGGATGAAGGTAAAGGAAAAATAACAGATTATTTTAGCCAAAAAGCTGATGTTGTTGTAAGATTTGCTGGTGGAGATAATGCTGGGCATATGATTGAATTTAATAATAAACGTCATAAAGTAACAATTATTCCATCAGGAGTATTTAACCCTAAAGTAAAAAATATTATTGGTAATGGAACAGTAATTAATTTAAAAAGTTTAGTTAATGAAATTAAAAGATTAAATGAATCAAATATTAGTACTGATAATGTTTTTATTTCAGATAGAGCACATCTAATTTTTGATTGACATACTTTAATAGATCAATTACAAGAAGAAAATAGAAAAGAAAATAAAATAGGTACAACAAAAAGAGGAATTGGTCCTACTTATGCTGATAAAGCAGCTAGATATGGAATTAGAATTTGTGATTTTCAAAACCCTAATTTTAAAGAGATATTAAAAGAAAACTTAGATTATCATAATCAAATCATTACTAAAGTTTATAATCATGAACCTTTAGATTTTGATGTTATTTATAATGAATTAATAACAAATTATCAGTTTATTAAAAATAATATTATTGATAGTGGGTATGAAGTTTCTAATTTAATTAATGAAAATAAATTTGTTCTATTTGAAGGAGCTCAAGGAGTTTTATTAGATATAGATCATGGGACTTATCCATTTGTAACTTCTTCAAATTGTTCAGCTAATAATGCTTCAATTGGAACTGGAATTCATAATAAACAAATTAATAAAGTTTTAGGAATTGTTAAAGCTTATAATACTAGAGTTGGGTCTGGAGCTATGGTTAGTGAAATTAAAACAGAACTAGCTCATAAATTAAGAGAACGTGGAAGAGAATATGGATCAAACACTGGAAAACCAAGAAGAATTGGATGATTAGATTTAGTTGCTTTAAAATATGCAATTAGAGTTGGTGGAATTGATCAATTATTTTTAACTTTATTTGATGTTTTAGATACAGAAACAAAAATTAAAATTTGTACACATTATAAACTAGATGGAAAAATTATTGATTGATTTCCAGCAAGTGATTATGAATTAAAAAGATGTGAACCAGTTTATGAAGAATTAGATGGTTGAAATCAAGATATTACTAAAGTAACTTCTTTTGAAGAACTACCAATTAATGCTCAAAAATACATTAAAAGAATTGAAGAAATTGTAAAAGTTCCATTTCTAGGATTTTCAGTAGGACCAGATCGTAAGCAAACAATCTTAATTAAAGGTGAATTTGATGATTAGTAGATATCAAGTTAAAGAAATCACAGATATTTGAAGTGATCAAAATAAATACAACACTTGGTTAAAAATTGAACAATTAGTAACTAATGGCTGAGCTGAAATTATAAAAATCAATAAGGATGATCTTTTTAAAATTAATAATGATTTAAAAGTTGATTTAAATAGAATGTTAGAAATTGAACAAGAGACAAAACATGATGTTGTTGCTTTTACTAGAATGTTATCAGAACAATTAGATAATGAAAGTAAATGAATTCATTTAGGAATTACTTCAACTGATATTGTTGACACTGCTCAAAATTATTTAATTAAACAATCTAATCAAATTGTTTTTAATGAATTAGAAAATATTTTAAAGACCTTAAAAACACTAGCTTTAGAACATAAAAATACATTAATTATGGGAAGAACTCATGGAATGTATGGTGAACCTACTAGTTTAGGGTTAAAGTTTTGTTTATGATATGATGAATTTTTAAGACATATTAAACGTTTTGAATTAGCTAGAAATGATATAGAAGTTGTTAAAATATCAGGATCAATGGGAAATTATGCTAACTTAGATCCACAAATTGAATTATATGTAGCTAATAAATTAAATATGAATATTGATAGTTTATCAACTCAAGTAAGTCAAAGAGATAGACACATTTTTTTAGTTGAAGTTTTAGCAAATATTGCTTCAACTTTAGAAAAAATTTCAACTGAAATTAGATTATTTCAAAGAAGTGATGTTAATGAACTTGCTGAAGGTTTTTTAAAAAACCAAAAAGGTAGTTCTTCAATGCCACATAAAAAAAATCCAATTTCTAGTGAAAATATAGCTGGATTAAGTAGATATATTAAATCAATTGTTCATATTGTTTTAGAAAATAATAATTTATGACATGAAAGAGATATTTCTCATTCTTCAAATGAAAGAATTTATTTACCAGATATTTTTAATTTGACTGTTTATATATTAAAAAGAATGAATGAAACATTAACTAATTTAGTTATTAATAAAACTCAAATGTTAGAACACATTAAACAAGCTAAAAATATTTACTTTTCTCAAAGAGTTTTAACATTTATTTTATTAGAACAAACAAATGTTACTAGAGATCAAGTTTATGATTTAATTCAACAAATCACTTTTAAATGCTCTAAAAATAATTTAGATTTTAAAACTGAAGTTTTAAATAGTAAATTAACTGAATTTGTTTCAGTAAAAAAAATAGAACAACTTTTTGATGATCAATTCTTTTTAAGACATGTTGATTATATTTTTAATAGAGTGTTTAATAAATAAGTTTTTATATTGGTATTAATTAAAATGGAGTTAAAATGTACGATTTAAAAAACATAAAAAAAGTTTTATTTACTAAAGAACAAATCAATGAACGTATTAAACAAGTAGCTAATCAAGTTAAACAATATTATTTAGAGCATCCACCAGTTAATGGTCCTTTAATAACAGTTGGATTATTAAAAGGTTGTGTTATTTTTAATACAGAATTTGTTTTAAATTTTGATTATCCTATTCAAATGGATTTTATGGCTGTTTCTTCATATAATGGAATGCAATCAACTGGAGCAATTAAAATTAAATTAGATACTAGTTTAGATTTAACTAATAGAGATGTTTTAATTGTTGAAGATATGGTTGATACTGGATTAACTTTAAGTAAAGTTAAAGAGCATATTATATATAAAGGAGCTAATAGTGTTAAAGTAGTAACTTTAGTTGATAAAAAAGATTTTCATACTGTTGATTTTACTCCTGATTGAAATTGTTTTAATATTGATGATTATTATATTGTTGGTTATGGTTTTGATTGTAATGAAGATTATAGAAACCTACCATACATAGCTTTATATCAACCAGATAATAATTAATAAGGTTCTTAAATATTTAAGAACCTTTTTTATTATCTTATTACAAGTTTGTATTAAATTGCTTGTAAAAAAAAAAAAAAAAAAAGTATTGCGAGTTGATAATATTGGATTAACCAAGCATATTGGTAATAAATAAAAAAATAAAGAAAGGTTGTGCTTTAAGTGAAAAAAGTCTTAACTACATTAAGTGTTTTAAGTATGATAACTATACCTATAACAATAACAGTTTCTTGTTCATCATGAAGAACAGCACCAATGACAGTTAAACAAATTTCAGATGTTTTAGATATTTATAAAAATGAATCTTTAAAGCAAATAAATTCTGATAATGTTGTAGTAATTAAGGCCAGTGGTCTTTCTAATATAGACATAAACTCTTTACAAAAAATCAAAGAAAACAGAGAAAATAAATTAAATAAAAAAATTGAAGAAAATTCAAAACTTATTATAGATAAACTAACAGAAAAAATATCATCTGTTGTTTCAAATAAAATAATCAATTTTGAAACTATTAGTTCTGATAAAACCAATCTAAAAGACGATATTTTTTCAAAACAAATAACAAAAGATTTTATTAAAGAAAAATGAAAACCATATTATCTTACTATTAGTTTAGCTGATATTAATTTCAATTCTTTAGTTTCTCAAAATAAAGATCAGTGATTATCTAAATTAAATGGTTTACAAACTGTTACTTTTAGAAATAAAGATAAATCTATTTCTATTGATAAAACAAATAAGCCTAAATGATTTGATACTAGTATAAACAAAGTATCTATTATAGATTCACTAAAATTAGACTCTATGTTATCTTCAAAAACTGATACAAATTTAAAAATAAATAAAATTGTTTATTTAGTATCATTTAATGCTAATGTTTTAAATTTTAAAGATGCAAAAAACGTAGCTTTTTATATTGAACACGATTTAAATAACTAGAAAGGAGAATTAGTATGTCAAACGATAATAAAACAATTGTTTCTAGTAACAAAGATCAATTAGAAGGATTAAAAAATATAGTTGCTATTACTGCTTGTGCTGCTGGTGTTGCTCATACTTATATGGCAGCTGATAGTATTAGTAAAGCTGCAAAAGCACTTAATATTAATGTTCATGTTGAAACACAAGGAACAATTGGTGCTGAAAATGTTATATCAGATAAACAACTACAACAAGCTGATCTTGTTATAATTGCAGCTGATGTTAAGATTGATACTTCTAGATTTAATGGTAAAAAAATTTATATAACAGGTGTTAATGATGCAATTAAAAATCCTGAATTATTAATTAGAACAGCTTGACAACAAGCAGTAGAACAAGGTAAAAAAGGAACCAAAGTTGGTGTTTTTACAATTGGAGCTACTAAGAAAAAAGGTATATTAAACCATTTAATGACAGGTATTTCATGAGTATTACCATTAATTATTGCAGCAGGAATATTAATGGCTATAGCTAATTTATCTGCATTTCAAACTATTTATTCAGATCAGGTTGGAGATTATACTCAAGCTTGAGTATTATATGAAAGACCTTTTCCACAATTTTTAATGAATGTAGGTTCTTTAGGATTTAAACTAGTAATACCATTATTTTCTGCATTTATTGCATATTCAATTGCTGATAAACCAGGTATAGCTCCTGCTTTAATTGGTGGTTGAATTATTAATGATAATAAAATGCTAGGAATAAATGTTCCGGTTTCAGAAAATTCTTCTATTGAGCCAGGTGCTGGTTTTTTAGGAGCAATTATTGTTGGATTATTAGCTGGATATCTTGTTAAATTATTAAAGTCTTTACGTTGATGAAAAATTTTAAAACCTGTTGTTCCATTAATGATTATTCCTATTATTTCAGTATTTATAATTAGTACTTTTGTTAAATTTGTTATTGGAGCACCTATTGCTAATTTAGTTTTAGGATTATTTGATGGTTTATCTGCTTTACAAGATAAATTTGCTGGAACTTCATTTGTGATTGCTTTAGTTGTTTCAATGATGATTGCTTTTGACTTAGGAGGGCCATTTAATAAAACTGCATTAGTATTTGGTACTGTTGTGTTTTATCAATCACTAGCTCAAGTGTTATCAAATGGACAAACTTTTTGAGATGCAAACTTTGTTCCTGGAACAGCAGCTCAAGCAGCTATTTCAGTTCCACCTTTAGGAATGTTTTTAGCAACTTTATTATTTAAAAAGAAATTCACACAAAATGAACGCGTTATGGGAAAAGCTGCTTTTGCTCAAGGTATTGTTGGTATTACAGAAGGAGCAATACCATTTGCTGCAACAGATCCAATTAGAGTAATTTTTGCAAATGTAATTGGTGCTGCTGTTGCTGGAGTTGGTGTAACTTTAACTAATGCTAAATTTGCAGCAGGTTTAGGTTCACCTATAGGTGTATTTTTAGGATATATTCAATTAGATGGAATATTAGGTTGACCAATGGGATGAATTATTCCTATTTTACTAGGTATTTTAACAACTGCTTTAATCATAGGATTTACAAAACCAAAAATTAAAGGAGAAGAATTAGAACAATTAGAAAAAGAATTAAAAGATAAAAAACTAAAACGTATTCAAGCACATAAAAACTTTAAACAAGCAATTAAAAGTCCTAAAATGATGTTTACTTTAATTAAAAAAGTGATTAAAAAATGATGAACTAACTATATAAGTGAAGTTAAAGAATTTTATTTAAATGCTTGAAAAGAAATTAAAAAATACTTTATTTTAAAATGAATGAATACTAAAAATTTCTTTAATAGATTAAAACAAATGTTTAGTAAGAAAAAATAGGAAACTTTATTATGTCATGAAACATATATGTTGTTTGTCACACACATTGAGATAAAGAATGATATTTTACAAAACAAGATAGTGATGTATTATTATGTTCAAATTTAAATCAAATAACTAAAATATTAAGTTCAAATGATGAATATAAATCATTTACTTATGATGGTCAAGTTTCAATTATTGATGATTATTTAACATATTATCCAGAAAATGAAGCACAAATTAAAAAACTGTGTGAACAAAAAAAGCTTATAGTTGGACCATGATATACACAACCAGATTTTTTTAACACAACTTCTGAATCAATAATTAGAAATTTATTAATTGGTATTAATTTATCTAAAAAATACAATGCAGATTATTTAAAAACAGCTTATGTACCTGATTCTTTTGGGCATAATAACCAAATGCCTCAAATTTATAAAAGCTTTAATTTAAATAATTTTATTTATTGAAGAGGTATAAAAAATAGTCAATTAAAAAAAGCTGGTACTTTACATTATTGACAAGGAATAGATAAAACTAAAATCACCTCTTATAACTTTTATTATGGTTATTGAGTACTTGGTTCAAAATTTGCTTATACTAAATTAACAAAAGATAATTTAAAAAAAGAAGCTATAGAGTTTTTAAAAAATATTACTCCAATCTTAAATCAATTAAAAAAAGTAACCAAAAATTCAAATAATAATTTATTATTACCACTTGGTGGAGACCAAGCTCCAATTGTAGAACTAACTCCAGAATTTTTTAAACAAGTTAACAAATTATCTAATGATAATTGAATATTAACTGATTATGACGCTTATTTTAAAAATATAGATAATAGCAATTTAAAAACTATAAAAGGCGAATTAAAATCACCATCTAAAGCAAGAATTCATAAAACAATAGCTTCACAAAGATATGATATTAAACAATTATTAAAAACAGTTGAACATAATTTATATAACGTTTTAGAACCACTAGCTATATATTACAAATATTTAACTAATAAATACGAAAAACAAATCATTAATAATGCATTAAAACTAATTTTAACTAGTCAAGCTCATGATTCAATAGGGTGTTGTAATTCAGATGAAACTAATTTAAATATTTATAATAGATTATTACAAGCTAATTATTTAATTGAATCTCAAATTACTAAACTTATTAAAAATTTATCTTTAAATATTAATTTAAAAGAAAATCAAGTTTTAGTATTTAACTCTAATTCATTTTATAAAAACAATATTTTTAAAGAACTAAATATTTTTACTTCATTTAATAATTTTAAAATTTATCATAATAAAAAAGCTGTTGATTTTATTTTATTAGATCAACAATATCATGATGATGGAATGATTGTTAATTTAGAAAAACAAGGAGAAATAAGTAGTAAAACTAAAGGCTTTTATAGTTCAAAAATTATCATTAATAATTTAAAAATAGACCCTTTCAAATTTGAAATTTTAGATATAGTTCAATCTGATAAAAAACCAACAAATTCTAGTTTCAATAATATAAAAACTAATAGATTTGATATATGAATTAATGATGATAATACTATTACTTATTTAGATAAAATCACTAATAAAAAATACCATAATCAATTTATGATTTATGCTCAACATGATTTTGGTGATTCTTATGATTATTCACCATTAACTGAAACAAATCAAATAATTTCAAAACTAATAGATATAAAAATTGATAAAGTAGAATACAGTTCTAATAACAATGTTTTAATTCAATTAAAAAATACTTATCAAATACCATATGATACAACAAAAACAAAATATATAAGTCAAGAATTTGATATTAGTTTATTATTTACAAATGATCCAATTATTAAAATAAAAATTAATACTTTAAATAAGGCAACACAAATAAGATGAAGAATAATTTCAAATTGTGATCAAATAAATAATTATTCTTATGCTGATCAATGCTATTGTGAAATAAAAAGACCAGTAGAACTAACTAAAGACTTATTAGTTTGAAAAAAAGAAAATTGAGTAGAAAAACCTGTTGGAATTGAAACTAATGAAAGTTATGTTTATTTAAAATCTAATAGATCAAAAACAGGATTTGTTACACTTGGTACTAATGAGTATGAAATTATTAATAAAAAAGAAATTCATTTAACTTTATTTAGAAGTATTGATGTATTAGGAAGAAATAATTTATTATGAAGACCAAATAGAGCTAGTGGTACTAGTGAGTTTAGTATAAAAACTGATGATGCTAGATTATTGTATAAAAATCTTGAATTTAATTTATATTGATTTGATATAAATAGTTCTACTAATATAGCTCAATTAGCAAATAATTTAATAACTCCAGTTTGTTATTATCAAAATCAAAGATTTAATAATTTAAAAAAACGTTTTGACAGATTTTTATTTATAAATGACAAAATAGATACTAATAAAATACCAATTTATTCACTTATTAAAAACTTAAATAAAAATATCATTATTAAAACAATAAAACTTGCTGAAAATGATGATTTTGTTATCATTAGATGTTTTAACAATTCAAAAACAAACCAACAATTTAGTTTATTAATAAATAATCAATTAGTAAGTTTTAATAAGTTAAATATGTTAGAAGAAATAAAAAATAAAGATCTTAAAACTGATTGATTAAGACCATATGAAATAGGTACTTATTCATTAAAATTATTTAAATAAAGGAAGATATGAATAAAGAAATATTTAATATAAATCATGTTTTTATAGATGTTATAGCTAATTCTAAAAAACAAGCTTTTGAAATTATTGCTTTAAAATTTCATCTACTAGGTTTTACAACAGATAAAAACAAAGCTCTTAAAGGTTTAAAAAAAAGAGAAAAAGAAGGTTCAACAGGATTTAATGATGGAATTGCTATTCCTCATGCAAAAATTAAAGAAATCACAAAACCTGGAGTATTTGTTTTTAAATTTAAAAATGGTGTTGAATGAGATTCTATTGATAATAGTTTAGTTACAATCGCTATTGCTTTAGCTATTCCAGAAAATGATAGTGCAAATGATCATTTAAAAATTTTAAGTAGTATTGCTAGAAAATTAGTTGATGATGATTTTAGAAAAGACTTAAATAAAGCTAATAATGTTGATCAGTTATATCAATTAATTAGTAAAGTTGAGATTATTTAGTATGGTATTAGTTTTTGATGTTGGTGGAATGTCTACTAAAATTGCTTTAATTGATAGTAAAACAGATCAAATTATAATAAAAGATCAAATAATTTATTCTAATTTTATAAATGGTCAATCTTTATTATTTGAAATTAAAAAAAAGATTAATCAATTTAAAAATAATGATCTAAAAGCAATTTGTATTTCTAGTTGTGGAATTATTAATTCAATTAGTGGAGAAATTTCAGGTTCTTCAGCTATTAAAGATTATTATTTAATAAACTATAAAAAAGATTTAAAAGAATTTAATATACCAATTTTTATTGAAAATGATGCTAATTGTGCTGCTATTTGTGAATCTGAAATAGGAGTTGTTAAAAATAATAAAAACGCTGTTTTTTTAGTAATTGGAACTGGAATTGGTGGAGCAATTATTATAAATAAAATGCTATATAAAGGAAGTAATTTATTTGCTGGAGAATTTGGATGTAGTTTAGCTAAGATTCAAAATAATCAATATATTAATGCTTCAGAAAGTTATTCAGCAAAAGCTATTGAAACTAACTATTTTACTTTAACAAATAAAAAAATAACAGCTAAAGAAATTTTTAATAAATATAAAGAAGATAAAGTTGCTAGAAAAGTTATAAATAAAACAATTAATGGTCTTTGTAAACTAATGATTAACATCACAACTATTATTGATCCAGAAGTGTTTGTAATTGGTGGAGCTATTAGTCAAAATCAATTATTTATCAACTTATTAAATAAAAAGTTTAAAAAATATTTGATTATGTCTAATATTAATTTAAATATAAAGATTAAACCAGCAATGTTTTTTAATGATGCTAATATTTATGGAGCTTATCTTTTATATAAAAAGGATTTATATGTTTAAATTTAAAAAAGATTTTTGGTGAGGTGCTGCTAGTTCTGGGTGTCAGACTGAATCAGATAAAGATAAACCAAATTTAAATATTATGGATTATTGATACAAACAAACACCAACAGATTTTTATGATAATAAAGGACCTAATATTACTTGTGATACTTATTCTAACTATAAAACTGATGTTAAATTAATGAGTGAAATTGGATTAAATAGTTTTAGAACTTCTATTCAATGAACAAGATTAATAAAAAATTTATATACAGGTGAAGTTGATTTAAAACAAGTAGAGTTTTATAGAAATTATTTTTTAGAAATTAAAAGAAATAATATTAAATTAATTGTTAATTTATTTCATTTTGATACACCTATTGAATTAGAAAATATTGGTGGTTGAACTAATAAAAAAACAGTAGAATTATATTTTTTATATGCTAAACAATGTTTTAAATATTTTAGTGATTTAGTTGATTATTGAACAACATTTAATGAACCTGTAGTTTTAGTAGATGGATGTTATTTAAATAAGTGATATTATCCAAAAATTAGTAACTTAAAATTAGCAGTTCAAGCAGCATACAACACAATACTTGCTCATTGTAAAGTAGCTAATTATTTTCACTCTTATTTTAAAAATGATCAAAATAAAAAAATATCAATAATATTAAACCTTACTCCAACAATACCAAAAAACAGTGAATTAAAACATTTAAAAGCAGCAAAAATTAGAGATGAATTACTTAATAAATCTTTTTTAAATGCAGTTATAAAAGGACAATTTAGTACTTTTTTAATCAAATTTTTAAATGAAAATAATCTAATGCCTGAATATGATCAATCAGAATTAAATGAAATTAAAAAAACAAGAATTGATTTTTTAGCTGTGAATTATTATCAACCAGCAAGAGTACAAGCACCAAACAATAATTTAAATAACTCAAATGATTTAAAACTAGAAAATTGATTTGAAGTATATGTTGATAAAAAAAGTAGAATTAATCCTTATAGAGGTTGAGAAATTCACCCACAAACACTATATGATATAGCTATAGATATTAAAAATAATTATGATAATATACCTTGAATAGTTTCAGAAAATGGAATTGGTGTGAGTGATGAAAATAGGTTTTTAAACAAACAAGGTTATATTGATGATCAATATCGTATAGATTTTATAAAAGAACATTTAATTTATTTATATAAAGCAATAGAACAAGGTTCAAATTGTTTTGGTTATCATATGTGAACATTAATTGATAATTGAAGCTGAGCTAATGGTTTTAAAAATAGGTATGGATTTATAAGTTTAGATACAAAAACATTAAAAAGAAGAATTAAAAAATCAGGTTATTGAATTAAACAAGTAATTAAAGATCAAGGATTTGAATAATATGGAAAAAAAGAAATTAGGAATTAGTGTTTATTGTAAAAAAGCAAATTTTGAACAAATTATTGAGTATTTAAAACTAGCTAGAAGCTATAATTTTGAAATATTATTTATAAGTTTTGTACATTTATTAAAAACAGATTATTTTAAAAATATTGATGTTATTAAAAAAGCAAAAGAGTTAAATTATTATGTTATAGCAGATTTTGATCAAACTAGTTTAAATAATTTAACTAAATCTAATGATCTAAAAACCATAAAAGAAATTGGAATAGATTGCATTAGATTTGATCAACAAATTGATGCTCAAAGTTTAGCTAATTTAACTTATAATCCGTATGAAATTGATGTTCAATTAAATATTAGTAATAGCTTTAATTTTTTAGATAATGTTTTAGATTTTAAACCTATTTTAACTAGATTAAGTGGCAGTCATAATTTTTATTTACTAAAAGATTCAGCACTAGATATAGACTTTTTTAATAAAACAACTGATAAATTTATAAGAAAAAATTTAAATACTTCAGCTTTTATATCAAGTCAAATAGCAAATATTACTTTAGCAGATAATTACACTAAAGCAGTAAGTTTAGAGTTTTTTAGAAACATAGATACAATCAGTCAAGCTAAATACTTATTTTATTCAAATAAAATTAATAATGTTATTATTGCAAATATGTTTGCTAGTAAAAAAGAACTAGAACAATTATCACTACTTAATAAAGATCATTTAACTTTAAGAATAAATAATTTACAAAAAATATCAAAAACAGAAAAAGAAATTTTATTGTGAAACAATCACTTTAGAAGAAGTGATATTAATACTAGTTATATAAGATCAACATTTTCAAGAACTATTTGAAATTCATTTGATATAAAACCAAATAATATTAAACAAGTATTTAATAAAGGTGATATTGTAATTTTAAATAATAATGCTAATAGGTATAAAGGTGAATTACATATTATATTAAAAGATAATTATATTGATAATAACAATTTATATAACTACATAGCATCAGTTTATCCTGATGAATTATATTTATTAGATTTTATTGATTCTAATAGTCATTTTAAAATATCATTGTAGTTTAAATAAAGATAATGTAATTAAAAAGAGAGATTTTAAATCTCTCTTTTATTTATTAAAAATTTGATTTATTATTTTTTATTATTTTTGCTTAGTTTCCAATGTATATATTTTTATTTTTGTTTGACTATTAAACAATAAACAAGAAATAAAAAACATTAATAAAAAAAGAATTTTAGATTTTTAATGGCAAACCTATTATTCCTAACAATACTTATAAATAATAACTAGTATTAATCAACTTTAAGTATTTTAAAAGTATCTAGGAACTTTAAAAATTCATAGTTTATTTAATATCTATTTTAAAACCTTCATACTCATAAGATTTAATAATACTTTTAATATATACAGTTCTATCATTAATTTTATTTGTTAAGTTGTTTTTAATTAGTAATTTAAGATTAGTTGAATCAATTAAAGAATTAATCATTGCTAATAAGTAATCATCTTTATTTATATTAGTTCAATTAACAACTACATTTAGTTGTTTTTTTAATATTAAATCTAATCAAATTCTCATAGATCTGCCATTACCTTCTCTAAATGGATGACAAATATTCATTTCAACATATTTATCTATTATTTGATCAAATGTATCTTGTTTCATATTATCAACAAGTTCTAAGTTTTGTTTTAAATATCTTGCTAAACAGAACATAGCATTATTTTTAGATATATTTACATTTCTAATTTGTCCATTAAAGTCAAATACATCTTTAAAAACATAAGAATGTATTTGGCTTAAACCTTTAAAAGTACCTATTTCAAATGTATTTAATAAATTCTTATCTCATAACTCTAATAAGTGTTTAACAGATAAATTAATCTCAAATTCTTCTTCTATAAAATTAGCTTTCATATATTTACTATTATTATTAACGTATTTATTTATGAATTAATTATATATTTTATTAAGTTTATAAAAAGTTAAATATTAATAAAAAATCTTATTAAATTAAGTCTAAAAACCATTTTTATTTTAAATTATAAAAAAACACAAAAAGTGTAGTAAATACAGGGTTTATTTAAAAAACCAGGTATTTTTAGCTTATTTAGAGAATTTTTTTTAAATTTCGTCAAAAATAGTATATACAAAAGAGAATAATTGCTTTATAATATATTGTTTTTTTTAAAAATAGTGCCAAAACCCCTTTTCTAATTTATAAATAAAATAAAATTAAATAGAATACAAATTATTTGAAAGTAAAACATGAAAAAGGATGGTTATATGAAAAAACTATTGGCCTTACTTGCAGTTACAAGTATTCTAACATCATCTGGATTGACTTATGTAATACATGAAAACGTTACTAGAAAATCTAACAGAGTTGATGAAAGAAAGACTTTTGAACAAGAATTAAAAGATCTTTCTATAAAATTAGATAATTACAAAAAAAACTTATATTCAACTGATAAGAAATTTAAAAACTTAACAGCTGAAGATATTTTAAATAACGGAACTATTAGATCATTAGAAAAGGATTTAGCTTATATTAATAAACAAATTGAAGCTAATAATAATGAAATTACAGCCAAAAATGATCAAATTAAAAAATTAACTGAAGATATTAAAACAGCACAAGACACAATCAAAAAATTAGAAAAAGAAAATCCAACTAATAAAACTAAGATTGAAGAATTAAAAAATTCTAAAAAAGAATGAGAAACAAAAGCATTTAATAGTAAAAAAGAACTAGAAAAAAAACAAAAAGAAGTTAGTGAATTAAAATCTCAACTAGAAAATGTTCAAGCTCAAAAACTTTCAATTGAAAAAACAATTAAGAATATTTCAAAAAACCTTAATTCATTAGATAAAAAATCAAAAGAAGAACAAGATCAAATTCAAAAACTTCAAAAAGATATTGATAGTTTATCTAAAATAATTAAGAAAAAAGAAGAAGAACTTGAACCTGTTATAAAAGTAAAAGATGAATTTAAAAGAGAAATTTTAAGACTATCTAGTGAAAAAAGTGCTATTGATTCACAATTAAATAAATTAAATGCAAATCAACAAAAATCTACTGAACTTAAAAATAAAGTTGAAGCTTTAAAAAAACAAAACAAAGAGTTGGAAAGCCAAATTAATAAACTTTCAGAAAGTAAAAAAAATTTAGAAGAAAGACGTCAAATATTAGAACTTGATGCCCAACGTGCTGTTAAACATTTAGTTGATAAAATTAAAGAATTATATGATCTAATTGATAAAACAAATAAAGAAATTAATAAATTAAACAAAGAATCAGATGATTTAAAACAAGAACTTATCCAATTGAATACTAATAAAAAGTATTTAGAAATGCAAAAAAATAAAATAACCGGACCTTTAGAAGAAAAAATTAAAAAAGAAAAAGAATTACAAGAAAAATTAAAAGATATTAAAGATACACTTTCTAAATTAGACCTTAAAAAAGAAAAACTTAAAAATCTAGAAAAAGAATTAAAAGAAAAAGAAACTGATATTGATAATTTAAACAAAGAAGATAAAAAAATACAAGAAGAAATTAAAAAAATAACTGAAGAAGTATCTAAAGAACAAAAGACTTTACTTTCTAAAAAATCTAAAGTAGATGAACTAAAAAAACAAATTGATAAAAAAGATGCAGAACTTGAACAAATTAAAAAGGATATTTCTTCAAAAGCTAATGAAATAGAAGGATTAAATTCTCAAATCAAAAATCTTGAAAAAAATAAAACAGAAAAAGAATCAAGATTAGCTGAGCTTGAAAGAGAACACAAAGAAAGTGATAAACAATTAGAAGCTGAAGTAACCAATTTAAATAAAGCTATAGTTTCAGCTAATAATGAAAAACAAGATAAAGAAAACCAAAAAACTGTTTTTGAATCTAAATTAGAAAAAATTAAAAAAGAAGTTGCGGTTGAAAAAGAAAAGAAAAATAAATTAGAAATTGAAATCGAAAAAGAAAATAGCAATATTAAAGAAAAAGAAAAATTAATATTAGAGCAAGATTCTAAACTAAAAGAAAACAAAAAGCAAAATGAAACTCTTAAGAATGAAATTTCTAAAACCAAAGAAGATATTAAAGAAGCTGAAAGAATAGTATCTGAAGCCCCAAGAAGAAAAGATGAGCTTCAAGAAGCAGATGTTACAATACATAAAGTTTTAGAAGAGCAAAATAGAGAAAAAGAAACTTTAAAAAATAAAATAATTGAAAAAAATAAGCAGATAGATGAGGTAAAAGAAAATATTAGAAAAGTTGAAAGAGACAAAGAATCTATAGAGAAAAAGAAAATTGCTAGAAATAGAAGAGTACGTTCATTAGAAAAAGAAATTCAATCTGGTAAAAACGAATACAAAAAAATTTGAGAAGATTTCTACAACAAAAATAGAAATACAATTTTAAATTACGACAAAGAAGAATATGAAATTGGTAATGAATATTTTGAATTACTAAGAAAATATAACGAAAATAATGATTTAGTATCTGAAATAACTCAACGAACTGGTGATATTGGATTAGAAATTGCAGTTTATACAAAAGAAAAAACTAAATTAGAAGAAAAGATAGCTTCTATTTCTAAAAAAATTAGTGAAGTTAAAATTTTAAAAAATACTTTAGATCAAGAAGCTTTAAGTATAGATAAAGAAAATAAAGATCAATTAGAACTTAAAAATGTATTAGAAAAACAAAAAGAAGAGTTAATTGCCAAGATAAATAAAGATCAAGTTGAACGTTCAGAAAAAAGTAAATTATTAGAAAGAAAAAGACGTGCATTAATAGAAGTTGATAAATCTGCAGAATCTATGCTAAGACAAATTGCTAGTGTTGAACAAGAAGTAGCAAGAGCTAACGATGAAGTAGAAAAAGCTAAACGTGCATCTCTTAACTCTGATGAACAACTAAAAAAAGCAGAACAAATAAATACTGAGCTTGAAAGTAAATTAAAACTAGAAAAAGATAAAAAAGCTTCAAATCAAAAAATAAAAGAAGAATATGAAAGAGAAAAACTTCAACTAGAAAAAGAATTAGATGAAAAAACCCAACAAAAAAATGCAATTAAATCTAAATTAGAAGAAGCGCAGGCTGAAAACAAAAAGATTTTAGAATCTATTACTAAACAAAATGAAGTTTTTGAAGCTCTTCAAAAACAATATAACGAACTAAAAGAAGAATTTACTGGATTTAATATATTTAAAGAAGAAGATATCAAAGAATTTATTACTAAAATAAATAGTTTTAAAACCAATTTAGATAACGAATACATTAATAAAGCCAAAGATTTTGCAGATCAACTAGCTAAATATAGAGATAAGTTATATGAAATCAAAAAAGAAATAGAAAAATTAAATGCTTAATTTAATAAACAATAATAAGGAGAAAATATTATGAAAAAGTTATTAGCTGTATTAATTGGACTAACTCTTTTTACAACATCAGGTGTATCATATGTAGCTTATGATAATATAACTTCTATTTCTGCAAATCAACACAATAATAGAAAGAATCTGTTATCTGAAATTGATAAAATTGAAAAAGATATTAAAGATAAAGAATCTAATAGTGATAAACTAAGGCTAGGTAAATTAGATAAAGAAATAAGTATTAAGAATTTTCAAGCTTCTATTGACAAAATTAAAAAGCAAATTGCTGAAAAGCAAGATCAAATCAAAATAATTAAAGTTAAAAGAGATAAATTAGCTAAAGATTTTGCTGAAGTTGACAAAAAACTTGCTCCACTAAAAGAACTTGATTCTAAACAACAAGATCAAATCAAAAAATTAGAGGATAAAATAACTTCTGATAAAAAATCAATTGAAGAAAATAAAAAAATATTAGTTAAAGAAACTGAAAAACTTACCTCATTGACAAAAGAATTAAAAGATTCTGATGCTGTTCTAATAAAAAAACAAAGTGAGTTAAAAACTATACAAGATAAACTAGCTGACTTTGAAAAAATTGCTAAAGAATTAGAAGAAAAGCAGAATGAATTAAATAATGCAAGAGAAAAATTAGCTACTTTAGGTTTAATTCCAAAAGAGTTAGTAGAAGCTATTAAACAAAAAGATTGACTAGAAAAACAAATTAAAAAAAATAAAGAAGATCTTACTTTAAAAAAATTAACTGAAGAAGAAGTTTTAAAGAAAATAGAAGAATTAAGTAAAGAACTTCCAACATTCGAATCTAACAACAAGAAATTAATAGAAGCTTATAATTCAAAAAAAACTGAAGTAGAAATTCTAAATAAAGAAGTCCAAGAATTAGAAAAAGAAACAATAAAATTAAAAGAATTCTATAAAGAAAAAGTTTTTGTTCTAAAAACTCAATATGATAATTTATCAAAACAAAAACAAGATCTGCATAACAAAATTTCAGATAGAACTAATTATAAGAACAAAATAGAATCAGAAATTAAGAACCTTAAAGATCAAATAGCTGAAATTGAAAGACAAACTGGTGAAAAACATCAAAGTATTGATAAGTTAGAAAAAGAATTAAAATCTTTAGCAGGTAAAAAAGAACAAGCTTTAAAAGAAATTAAACAATTAACTACAAAAATATCTTCATACCATCAAAAAATAGAAGCTAAAGAAAAAGAAATATCAAAACTTAATAAACAAATAAAAGACAGAAAAGCAAACAAAAAGACTGTTGAGGATGGATTAAGTAGTCTAAAGAGATCTATTAAAAGAGTTGAAGCTGATATTATCTTAAAAGAATCTATTATTAAAGAATCTGAAGACAGCATTTCTAAATTAGCTTCAAGTAAAAAACAACTTGAAGAAAATAAAAAACAAATAGAACAAAAAATTGACAATATTAAAAAAGAAATTGAAAATCTTGAACAAAAAATAGCTGAAAAAATTACTTCAAATGCTAATTCTAAAAAAGAATATGAAGATAAAATAGAAAAATTGAAAGAAACTGTTTCTGAATTTATAAAAGAAAAAGAAAAAATAAACAAACAAATTCAAAATATAAATGAAGAAACAAATAAACAAAATGATCTTTTAGAAAAAACTAAAAAAGAAGAAACTAACTTAATAAGTACTAAAGAAGAATTAAAGAGATCTCAAGTTGAAAAAGATAGAGAATATGAAGAAATTCTATCTAACTTATCTAAAGAAGAAAATGAGTTAAAAGTTAATACTAGTGAAAAAGAAAAATACGCTAAAGAATTTGAAAAAGCTAACAGACAAGCTTTAGAAAAACAAAAGGAACTTAGTGTTTTTGAAAACAAAGTAATAGCTTTAGAAAAAGTAAGAGATCAAAAAAATAAAGAAAATAGCAGTATAAGAAAACAAGTTGATTCATTAACTAGAATGATTGTTTCAAAAAATGAAGATTTAAATAAAGCAAAAACTGAGAAAGCTGATTTAGAAAAAGAAATTTCTAATATTGATAAGCAAATAGAATCTACTATTCAAAAGATTAATAAAGATAAGCAAGATAATAAAGATTTAATTTCTAAATTAACAAAAGAATTAGAAGAAAAACGAAAAGATATCGATAGATTAAAGAAATCTGCAGATGATATCAAAGACAAAACAACACCAATCAGTGCAATTGTCAATTCAAGAAAACAAGAATTAGACATGTTAATTAAGCAACATAAAGAATTAAAAGAAACTGTCAAAAGCTTAGAAAATAAACTTACAACTGAAACTACTAATTTAGAAAAAATGAATTCTGAAATTGAACCAACTATAGTTGAACTAGGTAAGAAGAACGAAGAAGGTAAGGACATATTCTTATCTATTACTAAATTACAAAAGCAAGTTGAATATTTATCAACTATTGATGAACAATTAAGTAAAGAAAAAACATCATTAGAAAATAAACTTAGAATTGTTGAAAAAGAAATATTAGAAAAAAAATTAAGTAAATCATCAGATGATATCAAAAATGCAAGCGCTACTATAGAAGGCTTAAAAAAATTTACAGAGTTTTTAAATAAACAAACTGAAGAAGAAAAAGAAGAATTAGCTATAGTTGTTAAAAAGAATCAAGAACTACAAAGTGAAATAGAAAAAGAGTCTAAAATAGTTGAATCTGCTGAAGCTGCTAATAAAAGATTGAAAAGAGAAGACAAAGAGCTAAAGGATAAACTTTCTGAATTAGTTAACAAGAAAAATAAATTAATTGAAAAAATTGATGAAATTATTACTTTAAGTGTTGATCTTGAAAATATTTACAGAAATAATTTAAATATTGCAGGTAAAGCTAAAATTGAAATTGAACTAGCAAAAAGAACTCTTCAAACTTATGTTGAAACTCCAGTTGATCAATACAAGAATGATTTAAACAAAATTAGAAGAACTCATTTTAAAGCTATTGTAAAATGCTACAAAGATATCACAGATAATGAACAAAAAGCTGCTAAAAAATTAGAACAATTTAAAACTTCTATCGAAGATTTAAATAAACAAATAGAAGAATTTAACAAATAATAATATAAACAAACATTAACTCATCTTAGGATGAGTTTTTGTTACATAATTTATTTGATAAATAATTAGGAGGTTATATGAAAAGTGAAATTCTAATTAGTAAAGATAATAAACAATTAGTTTTATATAAATGAGATGAAGTAATTAGACCACTAGCTGTAATTCAACTAGTTCATGGTAGTTGTGAACATATAAAAAGATATGAAGATTTTATAAAACAAATGAATCAAAATAATGTAATAGTAATTGGTATTGATCAAAGAGGTCATGGACAAACTAGTGTATTAAATAATGAACTTGGGTATTTTAATAAAACTAAAGGTTGAGAGTGTTTAATACAAGATCAATTATTAGTTAATCAATATATTAAAACTAATTATTCTGATTTACCTATTTATATGTTTGGTCATTCAATGGGAAGTTTTCTTGCTAGAAGTTATGCTATTAAATATAGTAATACTATTAAAGGATTAATTTTAAGTGGAACTAATCAAACTAATAGTTTTACTTTACTTTCAGCTTTATTATTAACAAAATTAACTTCTTTATTTTTAAAAGAAAAACAACCAAATAAAATTATCTGAAATATTAGTTATAAACAATTAAATAAAAAGTTTAAAACTAATAATAGTAATGGAGTTGAATGACTAACTAGAGATACAAATATTCAAAATCAATTTTTAAATGATAAATTATGTGGGTTTGTATTTAGTAGTAGTGCTTTTAAAGATATGTTTAAAGGAATGTTATTTAACTTAAAAACTAAAAACATAAAAAAGATGAATCATGATCTAAGAATTTTATTACTAACTGGTAGTGATGATCCTGTAAGTCATTATAGTAAAGATGTAATTAAACTAAATAATAAATTAGAAAAATTGGGTTATAATTCAAAACTAATTATTTATAAAGATTCTAGACATGAAATCTTAAATGAATTAGATAAAGATTTAGTAATTAGAGATATTTTAAAATTTATGTAATTTATTAATTTTTATCTTTATAATATAACTAATAAATAGAAAAAGAGTAGAAATATGCTGCCAAAAGATCTTGATTTTAAGCTACAAATTATAGAAGAACATAAAAAAGGAGCTTCAGTTAAAGCTTTATCAGATAAATATAATATTGGTATTTGAACAATCAGAGATTGGATTCACCAGTATAAAATGTTTGCTGAGCAAGGAATTAGTAAAAGTGTAGTTCATACTAAATATGATCCAGAGTTTAAATTACATGTTATTAATCATAAAAAAGAATATAACTTAAGCTATCCAGAAACTATAAAATTATTTAGTATTAAAAACTCTTCAACTGTTGCTTTGTGAGAAAAACAGTTTAAAGAAAAAGGAATACAAGGTTTAAGTAATCAAATCGGCAGACCCAAAAACAGCTCTACTTCTTATAAACAGCTCTTTTTACAATTAGAAGAAAAAATTGCTGATTTAGAACATCAAATTGATGAACTAAAACAGCAATTAAATATAAAAGATACAAAATAAACATACTTATAAAAAATTAGACCTTAGCAAACAAAAAGCTAAGGTTTTTAATTTGCAAATAGTTTTTCTAAAACATCTTGATACATTTTTAGTGTAGCTATTTCTCTTTGTTTTGCAGTTAAATCATTTGAATGATCATTTAAATTATCTGAAACAGTTAAAATAGTTGCTGCCTTTTTATTAAAATGATTTGCTAAATAAAATAAGGCAAAACTTTCCATATCAACAACATCTAAATTATGTTCTTTTATATCTAGTTTAGATAATCTGTAAAACACATCACTACAGTGAACATTTGCTTTTAAACCAATATTTAGATCTAAACTAGGTTGATTTTTTTGTCATCCTGTTTTATTTGGTTCAAAAATATTAACTTCACTAAAAGCATTTTTAGCTTCAATTACACTTCCTATTTTAATATCGTTATTATATGTTCCACAAGTTCCAACTCTAATAATAGTATTAACATTATGATCATTAAATAACTCATGAACATAAATAGCAATTGATGGTTGACCCATTCCACTAGTAGCAAAACTAACTTTATGGTTTTTATAATACCCAGTATAAACAAAAGCATTTCTTATTTCACTTACTAATTTATAATCAGTTAGTAAGTTTTCTGCTGCTCATTTAGTTCTTTTTGGATCTCCTGCAATTAGTACAATATTAGCAATATCGGCATTTTTATCAATATGCATATTTTTTTCTCCTAACTAAAGTTTATTTATATCTATTTATAGATTACTAAAAACAAATAAGTTAATAAAAGTTTTAAACTAGTTTTTTACTAGTTTTAATTAATTTTTTTAAATATTTTTAATTTTTAATCACTTTTTAAATTTTTTTTCTAATACTATAATGAAAGCAAAATAAGCTTTAATTATTTTATTAAATTTTAAATTATTTATTATATCTAGTTAAAAGAGTGTTAAATACTAAATTATCATCTTCAGTTCTAATATAAGTTTTTAAAAGATCAATTAAAATTTTTGAACGAAAAATAATAAAAAAATAATTTATAAGTAATTTTTTAAAAGTTTTTTCTAATACATTAATAGAAAGGATAAATGAGTTATTCTCAAACACTTCTTTAATTGCATTAACTAAATGTGTTTCATTTAAAGTTAGATTATATAAATGTCAGTTTAAATCAGTTGTAAAGTTATTTTTAAAAATTTTAATCAGTTGTTGTTGTAAATCATTAATGTTATTAATATCTTCATATTCTAGTTCTAAAACTATTTGATGAGATCAATTTAATACAGTAAGTAAATAAGTTTTTTCATTCATTAAATCAATAAAAACTGGTTTGTTATCAATTTCTAGTTGATCTTTTGGTATTTTATAAATTCTTTGGTTTTTATTAGTAATAACAAATTCAAATTTATCACTTATTATAAATACATCTTTAAATTTATATTTATTTAAATCTATCTGTTGATTTATAAAAAATCTATTAATAGATGCAATTCTTAAAATATCTGAAAAAATAGTTGGATTAGTTTTAATAATAAAATCATTATTAATATCAAAATTAGTGTTTAATACTAATCTGTGTCTGTGTTTGTGATCTAAAACTTTTTGTAAGAATTCATTTTTAAATTTATTTTGATTAATAATATTTGTAAAAAAACTGTTTTTAGTTAAAAGGTTAACTTCTTTATTTATAAAGTCTAAATAAATATCAAAATTTAACATATAATAACCAACTAAATCACCCTTTAAACAATAATACTTTAAAGCTCTATTTCAATTAGCTGAAGTATATAAACTATTTAGAATATAACTTGGAATTTGTTCAAAGACTTGATCACCAATTAAATAGTTATCATCTAGTTTATTTATTTGGATTAGAACTGAGTGTGTAGCATAATAAAACATATATTTTTTCTTTCTATTAATAAATTTAACAAAAAATAGACTAGTTATTAAGTTTAAGTTAATAAAGATTGTAGTTGGTTTTATTTGGTGTAATTTGGATTTTTTTGGTTTATTTTAGAAAATAGTTGTTTATAATAAAATCGAGGGATTCATATGATTAAAGAACAAAGATACAAAGAGATTTTAAAAAAACTAGAAATAAATGAATTACTTTCTTTAGATTTTCTATCAACTGATTTAAATATTCCCTTAACTACTTTAAGAAGAGATCTTAAAGAACTAGAACAAAGACATAAAGTTATTAGAACGCATGGAGGAGTACAACTTAATAAAAGTAATTTAATTGTTGAAGATTATTTAGATAATAAGATTAATTTAAATATCCAAGCTAAACAACAAATTGCTATTAAAGCTCTTAAAAAAATTAAACCTAAAACTTGTATTTTTTTAGATTCAGGCTCAACAACTTATTATTTAGCAAAAATCTTAGATCCTAATTTAGATTTAAAAATTGTTACTAATTCAATTTTAAATGTTCAAGAATTAAGTAAAAATAATCATCAAAATATTTACTTATTAGGTGGAAAATATCAAGTAGTTACTAGTTCTATTTTAGGTTATCAAGCAGTCAATGATTTAAAAAACTATTCTTTTGATTTAAGTTTTATTGGCATTAATGCAGTTGATGATCAAAATAATATTTATACAACTAGTGATGATCATGCTCAATTAAAAATTCAAGTGATTAAAAATTCAAATAAAAGTTATGGGTTAGTTGATCAATCTAAAAAACATTCTAAATCATTTTATAAATTTGCTACAAACTTAGAACTAGAACTAATTGAAGATTAATGATTTATACAATTACTTTAAACCCTGCTATTGATTGTGTAATTGAAACTAATCAAATAGATTTTAATAATACTAACTATTATTCAAATAGTTATTCATTAATTGGTGGTAAGGGAATTAATGTAGCAATTATTTTAAATAATTTAAAAAATGATGTTATAAGTACAGGTTTTTTAGGTAAGAATAATAGTGATCAATTTTTTGATAAATTTATAGAATTGAATTTAAAAAATCATTTCTTTTTATATGATGGTGTAACTAGAACTAATTTTAAAATTAAAAATTTAAATACTTTTGATGAAATAGAGCTAAACGGTGTTGGGTGTGATCTGAAATCAAGTTATTTAAATAAGCTTTTAAAATATCTTAAAGATAATTTAAATAAAAATGATATTGTTATAGCTAGTGGAAGTATTAATAAATCATTTAATGATAATGTTTATCAAATTATAGGTGATCTTGTTAATAAAAAACAAGCTTTATTTATTTTAGATACTTCTAAAAAATATCTTTTAGAAGGTTTAAAAACAAAACCATTTTTAATTAAACCAAACATTAGTGAATTATTTGCGGTTTTTAATGAACCTATTAGTTATGAATTTGATCAAATTTATAAAAAAATCAAACAACTACAAAGTTTAGGAGCCAGAAATATTTTATTAAGTATGGCAAGTAAGGGAAGTTATTATTTTTCAGAAAGCAATGATATTTATAAAATAGGAGTTGGGCAAGGAAAACTAGTTAATTCAACTGGAGCTGGTGATTCAATGTTGGCTGGATTTATTCATGGATTAAATCAACAATTAGATATTATAAAAACTTTAAAATATGCTGCTAGTTGCGGTTCAAGTACTGCTTTTAGTAAATGACTAGCAACAAAAAAAGAAATTAATAAGCAATTAAAAAATATTGAAGTTAAAAAAATAGAAAGGTAGTTATGCAAATAAAAGATTTATTTAATCAAAATACTTCTTTTTTTAAACAAGAATTTAAAACAAAAACACAAATAATTGATTTTTTAGTTTCAAAATTGTTTGAACAAAAAATTATTAGTAAAAAAACTGCAGTTTTAAATGCAATTAAAACAAGAGAAAAATTAGAATCAACTGCAATTGGTGATGGTATTGCAATTCCACATACATTAAATGAAGCAGTATTAAAACCAACAGTTTGTTTTATCAGTTTAAAAAACCCAATAAAATGAAATAATGATGATAACCAATTAGTTGATTTAGTTTTTTTAATAGTAACAAATGATCAAAATGGTGATGATCATATAACTGCAATTGCAGGTCTTTCATCTAAATTTTTAGATTCTAATGTTTTAAATAAATTAAGAGAAATTGAAAATTTTGATGAATTAGTAGAAATTTTTAATGATAAAGAAGAATTAAAAGAAGAACAAATTAATAAAAATGAATTTTTTGATGTTGTTGGAATAACTGCTTGTCCTACAGGAATTGCTCATACATATCTAGCTAGTGATAAGTTAACTGAATATGCAAAAAGTTTAAATCTAAGCAGTAAGATTGAAACACAAGGAAGAAGAGGAATTGAAAACAAGTTAACTGAACAAGATATTAAAAATGCTAAAGTGATTATTTTAGCTCATGATAAAGCAATTGAAGGAATGTCTAGATTTAATAATTGTAAAGTTATTGACACAAGTACAAAAGATGCAATTTATAATGGAAAAGAATTAATTTCTAATTTTGATACACATCCTAAATTAAAAGAAATTAAAAATATTAAAGCTGATGATTCAAATGTTGGAGAATTAAGCTTAAAAAAATTTAAAGACTTTAAAGGTAATTTATTAGGTGGAGTTTCTAGAATGCTACCTTTTGTAGTAGCTGGTGGAATTATTTTAGGGATTGCTTTTTTATTAGATTTTATTACTGGTAATGGTAATGCTAAAGGTGATTTTGGAACAGTTAATAAAGTTTCTGGTTGATTTGCAGCAATTGGTAAAACTGCAATGATGATGATGGTTCCAATACTTGGTGGTTATATTGCTTATGCGATTGTAGGACCACAAGGATTAATGCCTGGTGTTGTAGCTGGACTATTAGCAGATAATACAGGTGGTTTTGCATATGGAACTATAGGATCTTGATCTGGATTATGAAAAAGAATTCTACCAGATCATTTACCAACTAGTTCAGGATTTATTGGTGCTATGGTTGGAGGTTATTTAGCTGCTTTTATTGTTTTTGGTCTGACTATAGGAATGCAAAAATTTAAAAAACCATTTCATGGTGTAAGAGATATAGTATTTATTCCAATTTTATCTTTATTAGGAATTTCTTTAACTATGTTTGTGTTAAATATACCGCTTGGATATTTACTATATGGAATTCAATTAGGATTAACTTATATGGCTAAAAATAATTTATTAATTATTTTAGGAGCTATTATAGGGTTAATGATGTGTGTTGATATGGGTGGTCCTATTAATAAGATTGCTTATGTTTTAGGAACAGCTTCAGTAGCAGGAACATTTGGACAAGAAGCTATATTTACAAATATTATGGCTGCTTCAA
Source organism: Mycoplasma mycoides subsp. capri (assembly GCF_018389705.1). NCBI lineage: Bacteria > Bacillati > Mycoplasmatota > Mollicutes > Mycoplasmatales > Mycoplasmataceae > Mycoplasma > Mycoplasma mycoides. The sequence goes on from NZ_CP065581.1 coordinate 209,672, forward strand.
TGGCTGGAGGAATGATTCCACCTTTAGGTATTGCTTTATGTACAGTTTTATTTAAAAAAGTTTGAACCTCAAAAGAAAGAGATGCTGCAAAAGCAAATTGATTAATGGGATCATTTTTCATAAGTGAAGGAGCTATTCCATTTATGGTAACTGATCCAAAACATATTTCAGTTTCAGCTTTAAGTGGTGGATTTGTTACAGGTTTATTAGTTGGTGCATTTAAAATTACTTTACCAGCTCCACATGGTGGAATATTTGTATTTCCTTTATTAAATTCAGAATTATTTACTCAACACAGTGTTGCTAAAGGTATGGGTATAGCTTTATTTATACTAGCTATTTTAATAGGAACACTTGTAATGACATTAATACTAGGGTTCTGAAAAAAAGTAGATATTAATAAAGGACGTTTACAATTAGTTCAAGTTTAAAATAGATCCTCTTTTTAAGAGGATTTTTAATTAGAAATAAAAAATCCTATTTTATAACTAAAATAGGATTAATTATTATTCATTATTTCACATCTTCAGATATGATTTCTCAGATCACTTTTTTGACGGGCTGTTGCTCTAGTAATTCGTATGACTCATGTATTTCTTTTTCTCATTTTGGATTAATTTCTCTATTTGTATAAAGAGTCATAATTGTATCGCCAGCATTAACATAATCACCATATTGCTTATCAAAATAAATTCCAGCTCCATGATCAATTTTATCTGTTTTTTTAAATCTTCCAGCACCAATTTCTATTAAAATCATTCCGATTTCTTCAGCTCTTTTATATCTAATATATCCACTATTTGTTGCTTTAATTTCTAGTTTATTTTTACAACTAAAGTGTTTATCATAATTTTCTAAAACACTTCAATCTCCACCTTGAGCAATTACAAAGTCTTTTAGATAATGTGCAGCTTCTTTTGATTTTAATTTCTTTAAAACATCTTGTTTAGCTTCATTTAAATCAGCAAATACTTTAGCTTGTAATAAAGTAATTCCAACTAGAGTTGCAATTAGTTCATTAAAATCACTAGGTCCATTACCATTTAAAGTTTCTCAAGCTTCTTTAACTTCTAAAGCATTTCCCATAGCTCTACCTAATGGTTTTTCCATATTAGTTAAAACTACAGCTACTTTTCTATTATATTGTTTTCCAACTTCAATCATACGATTAGCTAAATCTTTAGCATCTTCAATTGTTGTCATAAATGCACCATTACCAGTTTTAACATCTAATATTAAACCATCATTTTCAACAATCATTTTTTTACTCATAATTGAAGCAACAATTAAAGGCATTGAATCTATTGTTCCTGTTACATCTCTTAAGGCATAAATTTTTTTATCAGCTGGAACAATATTATCTGATTGAGCAATAATGCTCATATTTGTTTTATTAATTACATCTACAAACTCATCATTTGTAACTTCACATTTTCATCCTGGAAATGATTCTAATTTATCAATAGTTCCACCAGTTTTTCCTAAACCTCTTCCAGATAATTTACATACTTTAATTCCATAACTTGCAACTAGTGGTGCATAAACTAAACTAGTTTTATCTCCAACTCCTCCAGTTGAGTGTTTATCTGCTTTAAAACCACTAACTTTAGATAAATCATATCTATCTCCAGATTCAATATAAGCTTTAGTTAAATAAGCAGTTTCTTTAGCTGTCATATCTGTAAAATAAGTAGCCATGCAAAAACTAGCCATTTGATAATCAGTAATTTCACCTTTTGTATAACTATTAATTAATCAAGAGATTTCTTGTTCAGTTAATTCTATATTATGTTTCTTTTTTTCTATTATATCTGCAAATGTAAACATTTATATACCAACTTTCTATTTGTCTATTTTTATTATACTTTTAAAATCAATATTATTTTGAACATTAATTTTGACAATTTTAGTATTGGGTTTTAAAATAGTAAAATATTTCATAGGTGCTATAATAACTATACATAAAAATGTCATTAAGGAGTAAAAAAATGAGTTTTAACAAATTAGATCAAACTTATTTAGATTGAATTAATCATCCTAATTTAGATCAAGAATTAAAAGAATTATTAAATAAAGCAGATGATAATGAATTAAATGCTGCTTTTAATTTGGAATTAAAATTTGGAACAGCAGGAATTAGAGGAATACTAGGAGCTGGTCCTGGTAGATTTAATGTTTATACTATTAAAAAAGTAACAATAGCTTATGCTAAATTATTACAAACAAAATATAGTAATGACTTAAATAAAGGTGTTGTTATTGGTCATGATAATAGACATAATTCTAAAAAATTTGCTAAATTAGTAGCAGATATTTTAACAAGTTTTAATATTAAGGCTTATTTATTTAAAAATAATGATCTTCAACCAACACCAGTAGTTAGTTTTGCAACAAAAGCTTTAAATTGTATTGGTGGAATTGTTATAACTGCTTCTCATAATCCAGCTGAGTATAATGGATATAAAATTTATGATCCATATGGGTGTCAATTAATGCCACATGATACTGATGTTATTGCTAGTTATATGAATGAAATTACAAATATTTTAGATTGAACATTTATATCAAACAATAATTTATTAGAAATTGTTGATCAAAGTGTAATTGATAAATATTTTGAAATGATTAAAAACTTAGAATTTTATAAAAATCAAGATAAATCTAATCTAAAAATTATTTATTCAGCTGTAAATGGAACTGGAAGCTTATATACTCCAATTGTTTTAAAACAATCAGGATATGAAGTTATAGAAGTAAAAGAACACGCTTTTGAAGATGAGACTTTTAAAAATGTAATTAATCCTAATCCTGAATTTGATCCAGCATGAAAAATACCACTAGAATATGCTAAAAAATATGATGCTGATATTATTATTTTAAATGATCCAGATGCTGATAGATTTGGTATGGCTATTAAGCATAATAATGAATTTATTAGATTAAATGGTAATCAAACTGGAGCTATTTTAATTGATTGAAAACTAAGTAATTTAAAACGTTTAAATAAATTACCAAAAAACCCAGCTTTATATTCTAGTTTTGTTACAAGTGATCTTGGTGATAGAATTGCTAGTGAAACTTATAATGCTAATGTAGTTAAGACTTTAACTGGATTTAAATGAATGGGTCAAGAAATGTTAAAAGAGCCTTTAAATGGTTTAAATTTTGTGTTTGCTTATGAAGAAAGTTATGGTTATGTAATTGATGATTCAACAAGAGATAAAGATGGAATTCAAGCATCAATTATTGCAGCTGAAGCTTGTTGATATTATAAAAATCAAAATATGACTTTAGTTGATTATTTAAATCAGTTATATGAAAAATATGGATATTATTACACAACTACTTATAATTTAAACTTTAAACCTGAAGAAAAAGATTCAAAAATTGCTCCAATTATGAAATTATTAAGAACTACAGGAATTAAACAAATTAATAATTTAAAAGTAGTTAAAATTGAAGATTATATTAATGGGTTATATAATATGCCTTCTGAAGATTTATTAAAAATTTATTTAGAAGATAAATCTTGAATTGCAATTAGACCATCAGGAACAGAACCTAAATTAAAAATTTATTTTGTAATAGTTGATAGTTCCTTACAAAAAGCAGAAAATAAAGCTGAAAAGATCTATACAGAATTAAAAACAATTTTAAATATTTAGAAAGTAAATTTATGGAAATTAAATTAAATAAATATATTGATCACACTTTATTAAAACCAGAAGCAACCAAACAAGATATTATTAATTTATGTAATCAAGCAATCCAATATGATTTTGCAACAGTTTGTGTTAATACTTGTTGAACTAGTCTTTGTAAAGAATTATTAAAAAATAGTAATGTAGGTATTACAAATGTTGTTGGTTTTCCATTAGGTGCTTGTCTAACTGAAGTTAAAGTTTTTGAAACTAAAAAAGCAATTGAAAACGGTTGTGATGAAATTGATATGGTACTAAACATTGGTGCTTTAAAAGATAAAGATTATGATTTAGTTTTAAATGATATGAAAGAAGTCAAAAAAGCAGCTAATGATCATGTTGTTAAAGTTATTTTAGAAAACTGTTTATTAACAGAACAAGAAATTATTAAAGCTTGTGAATTAGCTGTTCAAGCAGGAATAGATTTTGTTAAAACTTCAACAGGGTTTAACAAATCTGGAGCTAATATTAAAGATGTTAAATTAATGAGTGAAGTTGTTAAAAGCAAAGCCAAGGTTAAAGCTGCTGGTGGAGTTAGAACTTATGATGATGCAATTGCAATGATAAATGCTGGAGCAAGTAGACTTGGAACTAGTGGATCTGTTGAAATAATGTTAAAACAAGAAAATAAAAGTAATTATTAATATAAAATAAGCCCCTTATTATTTGATTAAAAATCAAAAAAGGGGCTTTTATTATTGTAATTTTTTAATTTGTTTTTAGTTTATCATTAATTTCAACTTCTAGTTTTTTTAGTGTTTCAAATATTTGTTCTATTGATGGTATATGTCCATAAAACATATTTTTCATATCAACATAATCTTTTTTAACTTGCTCTAGTCTAAAATCATTTGGTATTAATTTTAAATTCTTATTTTCTAAAACATCATCATAATTTGCAGATTTTGATCAATAAAATTTCTTTTTAAATTGAGTAGCATCTAAAAGTAAATTTATATCATCAAGAGCTTTTTTCTTATAAACTGAATTATATAAGCAATACAAATCATAATAATGTCTAGCATATCTAGTATTAAGTGGTTTTTCTTCAGACTTATTACATACAGAGTGTAAAATAAGTGTTTTTTCTCAAAAAGTTCTTTCAGGACTAATAGTTCTTATAATAGCAGATTGTTTAAATACATCAGGATATACTTCAGAAATTAAAGGCTTGATTTTTACATCTTCAGCAGGAGTTGACTTACCAAGACAACCTATTTCTAGTCTAATATTTTTAGTTAAATAGGTTTGAGAAAATAGCTTAGGATAACTACATAAAACACTGTTTGGATCTTCTGGATCAATTCAAAATTCTAAATTATATTTATTTAAATCTTCATTTAATGTTTTTACAAATTCATCTTTTAAAAAGACTATTGTTTTTTCATTTAATGCTGTATTAAATCTACTTTGGCTGCTTTTAGTTCTTTCAATGTATGGTTCGTTGTTTTCATAACCTACAACTTTTCAATCTAATATTAAATCTATATCTTCAGAAAACCTTTCAATTAAATTAAAACATTTAGAAAGTGAGGTTCCACCTTTAAAAGTAAATGAATTAGATCATTTACTTTCACTAAAAATATAATCTAATAAAAAACTAACTCAATAATCTTTTTCTACAACCTCTCTTGGTCAATCTCTTATATCAGCTGCATTTGATATTAAAACTCTTAGTTCTGAATCTGTTTTTACATAAAATTTATTCATATTGTTCCTTACAAATTTCTTTAATATAATCATAGATTCATACAGTTGTACAACTTGCTTCTTTTAGCAAATTTTTCTTTTCAACTTCAGATAATCTATGTCTGATTCTACCAATGTCCTTTTTTGTTAAATTGTTCTTACCAACTTCTTTAATAGCTTGAATAACAATTTTTGTTTTTAAAGACATATTTGAAATTTCTTTATTACTAACTTTTTTAAATTCTATAACCTTTCTATTTATTCTATATGTTTTATTTTTTCCATTGGTTACATAAATATTTTTAGCTGGAACTTGCGTTGATAAACCTAATATATTAAGACAAGCAATACCAAAAGGAGCAATTTCTCAATTATATTTTCTAGCAATAGAAATTGCTAATTCATGAACTCCAAATGCTTCATATTCTTGAATAAGTTCACTATAAGCAGGACTATAATAAAAACCATTCATAATTCTTTTGATTTTTTGTTCTTCTACTAGTTTATTTAAAGTTCTACGAACAGTTTCATTAGAAGCAATATCTAAAAAATCATTACTAATAAAAATTGTTCCAGGTTCAAAGTGATCAATTCTATTTTGAATTTGTGATAAATATGACATAATTTTTTACTCCTTTCTCCCAAAAATTATATCATATTCGGGATAAATTAGAAAAAATAAAAACTAGCACCCTGATAGTGCTAGTTATTTTTAGATTCTAATTATGATCAATCATTGATTCTAATTCCATTTCTTTTGGAATTTCAATGTTCATTAAATCTAAAATAGTTGGAGCAACTTTAGCAATTGCTGGATCGTTTTGTTTTAGTTTAATATTTAGATCAGTAATTATAATTGGAACTAATGAAGTTGTATGTTTTTTATTTACTTGTCCATCTTTATCAATCATTATTTCAGCATTACCATGATCTGCTGTAATCACCATAATTCCATTATGTCTTAAAACAAATTCTTCATGAATACGTTTTAATTGTTCGTCTAAAGTTTTACATGCAATTTCAGTGGCTTTATTATTTCCAGTATGACCTACCATATCACAATTTGCAAAGTTTAAAACTATAAAATCAAATTCATCTTTTTTAATTTCGTCTAATAGTTTATCTGTAATTTCAACGGCTGACATTTGTGGTTTTAAATCATAAGTTGCAACTTTTGCTGAAGGAATTAAATCAATATAAGCATTAGCTAAAGTAATTTCATCATTTTTTGCTAAACCATTTTTAAAATAGTCATTTCCTCCATCAAAAAAGAAAGTAACATGAGCAATTTTTTCAGTTTCAGCAATTCTTAATTGTTTTAATCCAAGTTTAGATAAATACTGACCTAAAGTATTTGTTAAAGGTTTTGGTGGATAAGCAATATGTGGTGAAGTTATACTATCTGAATATTTCATCATAGAAACAAATCTAATTTTATCTCCAATAAACTCAGCATCACTAAATGCTTCACTTTGTCAAGCTATATAGTTTTTATTAGTTAAAATTGATGAAATTTGAATAGCTCTATCTGGACGAAAATTAGTCATAATAATTGCATCATTTGCTTTTAAATTACCATTTAAATCATCTTGATTAAATGCTGGAATAATCATTTCATCATCGTGATTTATCATATATTCTTGTTGGATGTAATCTAAAATATTTGTAAATGATCTAACATTATTTCTATTAGTAATAGCATTATAAGCAATACGTGATCTATCAAATCTTTTATCACGATCCATTGCATAATATCTTCCACTAATTGAAGAAATCACACCAATATTATTATTTTGTTTTATTAATTCTAATAAATCTTTAACAAAATCATAAGCTAATTTTGGTTTAGTATCTCTTCCATCAGTAATTAAATCAAACTTAATATTTGTAATACCATAATCAATTGCTGCTTTATAAATAGCTATCATATGATCAAAATGAGAATGAACACCACCATTTGAAAATAATCCCATTAAATGTAAAGCGCTATTATTATTTTTTACATACTCAAAACTTTTAACAATTTCTTCATTTTTTGCTATGTTATTAGTTTTTGTTTCATGATTTAGTTTTGCTAAAGATTCTAAATTAATTCTTCCAGCTCCTAAATGAATATGTCCAACTTCAGAGTTTCCCATTTGATTATCAGGTAGACCTACTCATTTTCCTGAAGCGTGAGCTTTTAGTCAAGGATAAGTTTTTTTTAAGTACTCTACAAATACCATATTTGCATTATCAACAGCATTTCCTTTATCAGGTTCACTAATTCCTCAACCATCTAGAATTGCTAGTAAAACTGGTCTTTTTACTTTCATTTTTATTCTCCTAGTATATAGTGTTTAATAAATTCTTCAACTGCGCCTTGTTCAGCTGTTTTATCTATATAAATATTTGCTATTTTTTTAATTGGTTCAACTGAGTTTTTAATAGCTACTTTATATCCTACATGATTTATCATTTCTCAATCATTCATTCCATCACCAATTGCTGCAATGTTTTTTAAATCAATATTAAAATAGTTTGAAAATCATTCTACAGCTAATTTCTTATTAACATTTTTTTTATTAATTTCTGCTAGTTTATTATCATTTGTAGCTATGTTAAAATTCAATTCATTAACTAAAATATCATAAAATTCTTTGTTTGCATCAAAACCTAAAAGCTTAAAGAATTTAAAATTAAAATCATCTTTAATATCTTTATATTCAAGAACTTGACCATCAAAAAAAACAGTTTCATCATGATAATCACTTGGATTTTGAGTTCATTTATTAGTTATTACAGTTTTTAAATCATCAACATATCCTCAAATTTTAATATCACTATTTTTATATTTATCACTAGTTACTAAATCAAATACTTTTTTTGCTTGATCTGTACTAATTGGATTTGATAATAAAATTTGATCTTTACTTAAATCATAAATACAAGCTGCGTTATATCCAGCAATTAATTGATGATCAACTAACAAACCGTGATGTTTTAAACTATTTAGTTTTGCTAAAACAGGTCGTCCTGTAACAAAAACTACTTTAACTCCTTTATTTATTATTCTTTTTAATGGTTCAATATTTTTTTCTATAATAGGACCCATTTTATAATAACTAGTCCCATCCATATCTAATATTAATAACTTAATCTCTGGTTTATTCATTATAGTTAACTAAACCTAAATAATCACTAGCTAATAAAGAAGCTCCTCCAACTAAAGCTCCATCAATATTTGGCATTTTTAAATATTCTTGAATATTTGATGGTTTAACACTTCCACCATACTGAATAATAATTTGTTCAGCTGTATTTTTATCATAAATTTTTGCTAAATTATTTCTGATTTGTTTACATACTTCTTCAGCATCAATACTTGTTGCTGTTTTTCCAGTACCAATTGCTCAAATTGGTTCATAAGCAATAATTGCTTTGATTGCGTCTTCTTTTTTAATACCTTCAAACATTATATTAATTTGATTATTTACAAATTCAATAGTTTTTCCACTTTCTTTAGTTTGTAAAGTTTCACCACAACAAATAATTGGAGTTATATTATTTTCTAATAAAGCTTTAGCTTTTTTATTAACATCTAAATCAGTTTCATTAAACATTTCTCTTCTTTCAGAATGTCCAATAATTACATATTCAACTCCGATTTCTTTTAGCATTGTAGTTGAAATTTCTCCAGTATAAGCACCCTTATCTTTATAATGTACGTTTTGAGCAGCTATTTTAACATTTTTTGCAAGTTTTAGCCCAGTTTGTAACATTACATAAGGTACAGCTAATCCCGCTATAATTTTTGAACTATCTATTTTATTATCTACTTGGTTTAAAAAATCTGTCAAACTTTCATTAGTTCCATTCATTTTTCAATTACCAAAAATTACCTTTTTTTTCATAATAGATTTACCTTTCAGATTAAATGCCTATATAATTATATATTTTTAAAACTCAATAAAATAATTATTATAAATAAGCAAATAAAAAAAGCTAATCTAATTAGCTTTTAAATTAGTTAATTTACTTGCTGCATTTTTATCAATAATTATTGTGACATCATTATGTTTTTGTAATATTGTACAAGGTCATTTTTTTGTAATTTGTCCTTGAATTAAATGATAAATAGCTTCAGATTTATTATCTCCAGTTGCTAGTAATAAAATTTTTTTAGCATTCATTATTGATTGTAAACCCATTGAAATTGCTTGAGTTGGTACTTGATCTATTGAATCAAAAAATCTTGAATTTGCTTTAATAGTTGAATTTGTTAAATTAACAATTTGAGTTAAGGACTCAAAACTTGAATCTGGTTCATTAAATCCAATATGTCCATTAACTCCAAGTCCTAAAAGCTGTAAATCAATACCATTAGCTTTTTTAATTAGTTCATCATAAGCTTTTGGATTATCATAAAAACTAGCATTAGGTATATAACAATTATTTTTATTTATATCAATAAAATTAAATAGTTGTTCGTTCATAAAATAATAATAAGATTGTTTACTATTTTTATCTATATCTTTATATTCATCTAAATTAAAACTAATAACATCTTTAAAGCTAATTTGTTTTTCTTGATACATTTGAATTAGTTTTTTATAAGTATTAATTGGTGTGGAACCAGTTGCTAAACCTAATACACTATTAGGTTTATTTTTGATTTGTTCACTTATAATTTGCGCTGCTTTATTTGCAACTTGTTCTTCATTTTCTAAAACTATTAGTTTCATAATTATTGCTCCAATTACTAGTAAAAATATAAAGTAATTATATACTTATTAGTTTTTTAAAATAAAAAAAAGTAGTCTTATGACTACTTATAATTTTTGTGTTCAAGTGGTGGTCGTGGACGGAATTGAACCGCCGACACGCAGAGCTTCAGTCTGCTGCTCTACCGACTGAGCTACACGACCATAAAAAATGGCGACCCCAACGGGACTCGAACCCGTGATCTCCTCCGTGACAGGGAGGCGCGATAACCAACTTCGCTATGGGGCCATTGGTTGCGGGGGCAGGACTCGAACCTGCGGCCTCCGGGTTATGAGCCCGGCGAGCTACCAACTGCTCTACCCCGCGTTGTTTTTAAATTCTTAATAAATGGCGGAAGATGAGGGATTCGAACCCCCGCTCGGGTTTCCCCGACTCTCGGTTTTCAAGACCGATCCCTTCAGCCGGACTTGGGTAATCTTCCGTACTACCATTCTTTCATACTAAAAATATTTTTATTTTAATATGGTGGACCTTATTGGACTTGAACCAATGACCGTCCGGTTATGAGCCGGATGCTCTAACCAACTGAGCTAAAGGTCCATAAATAAATATGGTAGCGGGGGAGAGAGTTGAACTCTCGACCTTTCGGGTATGAACCGAACGCTCTAACCAACTGAGCTACCCCGCCATAATGGTGGACCCTAACGGGATCGAACCGTCGACCCCCTGCGTGCAAGGCAGGTGCTCTCCCAGCTGAGCTAAGGGCCCATTATTATAATGGTCGGGAAGACAGGATTTGAACCTGCGACCCTTCGGTCCCAAACCGAATGCTCTACCAAACTGAGCCACTTCCCGAATACTTGTTATTATGTTTTAAAGATAATAACAATTTATTTTCTAAATGGTGCGCCCGGAGGGACTCGAACCCCCAACCTTTTGATCCGTAGTCAAGCGATCTATCCAATTGATCTACGGGCGCATATAAAATTTATCTTTGTTATTATCTTATCATATTAAATGACTTTATTATTATAGATAATATCTTTACCATTTACAACATAAATAAGCAAAAAATATTAATAATTTTAAAAATATTTATAAAAATAATTTCTAAAATAAATCTATAAAAAATTAAAACTAAACTAAAGACATTTAAAATTATAAATCTTTAATTTAGTTTTAGATTAATTATTCTTATTTTTAGAAAAACTAAATGTTGAAACTTCTTTTATTTCATTAAAGTTATTATTAATAATTTCATTAGTAATATTCATTTTATTTAAAGCTATTTTAGTAGCATTATCATCTTTAATGATTTTATTTTCAAACATTAAGATTTTATAAATAGTTTGATAATAATGTTCTTTAAAAGAAAAACAATGATTACATGAATTATATAAAACTAATTCATCATTATCATTATAAATAGTTCTATTAATAAATAGTCTTAATGAATCAGTATGACTTGTTATTTGATCATTACACCCATGTATAAATAAACTAGCTGCTTTTGCTGGAACTAGTTTTTTATTTTCATACATATCAAATAAATTTAATTCCTCTTGGTTATGATTTGTTGCTAAAGTTTGTAGATCAATAGTTTTATTAATAATTTTTCTAGCTAATTTTTTATTAATAAAAAACTTTAATCTTTGTTCTCAGTTTTTATATAATAGTGATTCAATAGATCCATAAGTTGAATCACTGATTATAAATTTAACATTAGCTTTATCTAGTAACTCTTTGTTATTAATAGCTACATAATTACAAATATAAGCACCCATACTCATTCCAAATAATCCTAAAACTTGTACATTTTCACTTGTAATTAAATAATTAATAGCACTAATTAAATCTCTACTTTCAAATAACCCCATACTAATTACTTCAGTTTGATCAGATTCACCGTGATTTCTATAATCAAAAGATAATATATTATATCCAAGTTCTATAAAAGCTTTAGTATGAATTAATCCTAAATACTTATGTCCAGCAAATCAGTGAGATGAAATAATTCATTTTTTACTATCTTTATTAGTAATAAATTTAATAGCTTTAATTTTTATATTATCACTTGTAACAAAACTAACATTTTGTATTTTATTATCATCACATAATACTAATTCATCTCTTTTATAATAGTATTTCATGATTTTATTTAACTTATTAATATCATCAATTTTACTAATATATCCTAGTTTTTTATTTGATTTAAACACAGTTAAATTACCTGCTAATCAATAAATAAACTTAAAAGGTCTTTTAGCAGCTTTAAAAATTTTTCTACCTAGTCTTTTTTTAAAAGATTCATTATTTTTATTTTTCATAAACTTATTTTAATATGTATTTTAATTAATTAATAGCACACTTAAAAGTTTTTAGAAAATATAATTTACTATTGAAAAAAAAAAAAAAAAAAAACTATAATGAATATTTGCAATATAAAAGATAAATAAGGAATGAATAATTAATGAAAAAATTATTAACCATTTTAACTAGTTGTAGTTTTGGATTTTTAATAACAACTTCAATAATACTAGTTAATAAAAATAATGGTGAGAATAATATAATAAGTTATAATGCTCAGAGAAAAAAAGTTAATCATGAATTTGCTGATAATAAAACTAAAAAGAAAATAACAAAGATTGGTTACTACTACAGAGATGGAAAAACAATAATAAGTCAAATTCCTCCAACTGTTGAAGTGGTTGCAGCAGATCTACCAGAAGAAATAACTAGTTTAAGAAATGCTTTTTATGGAAATAGACAAAGTGTTCGCTTTGAAAAACAATGAGATACTAAAAACATAACTGATATGAGCAGTGTTTTTTATGATGCTAATTGAATAAATGATGCTAGCATTAAAAATTGAAATACTTCAAAAGTAACTGACATGAGTAAAATGTTTAAAAGAGCAAAAAGTTTTAATCAAGATCTTTCTAATTGAGATGTTTCAAATGTTAAAAATTTTGAGGGAATGTTTGACGATGCAAGCGATTTTAATAATGGAAACACTCCTTTAAAATGAGAAGGAAAACTAAATAAAGCTGAAAATATGAAAAGCATGTTTAAAAAGGCTTCTGATTTCAAACATAGTTTAGATAATTGAATAATGACAAAAAAAGTTGATTATCATGATTTTGGGTTAGAAGAAAAGAGACAACCTAAATGATTTATTGAACCACTAGTTCAAACTCCACCTAGTACATCTATAAACCAACCATCTAATTCTAGTGTCCCACTTACTCGTTCAGATGAGTCTTCAAGTTCATTATCACAAGGTTCCAATTCTAATTCTACTGATAACTCTAATAGCCTAATTTCAGATTCCATTATTAATCCACCAATTAATAAACAAAAAAACCCTATTAAAGAACCTGTAGAAAAATCATCAGAAAATGAGATTAAAAATCTTGAAACAAAAAATTCTACTACAAATTCAAAAAAAAGCAATTTAGAAAATGAAATATTACCAAAAGAAGAAAAGTTCAATCCAATAAATAAATCTCTAATACCAAAAGAAAATAAGGATAATTTATATAAAATACCTTCTGCACAACCAAAACCTAATACGATATTGAAACCAAACTCAAATAATGCTTTAGTTATAACTGGAGCTGCTTTAGGAACATTTACAGTTCTAGGAATTGGAGCTGGAGCTGGATATTATTATCGTAAAAATCTAAAGAATTTGTATTTAAGATCAACAGATAAAATAAAAGAGAGAATATCAAGAATTAAATCTAAAAAATAGTAAAAATGCAGAATTAACAATCTGCATTTTTTAGTTTTAATTATCATTTATTCTCTAATTTATATTTTGTAATTTCACAATATGTTTTGTAAATTTTAAACACTAATTAATATTTACTCTTGAAAAAAAAAAAAAAACTATAATGAATATTTGCAATATAAAAGATAAATAAGGAATGAATAATTAATGAAAAAATTATTAACCATTTTAACTAGTTGTAGTTTTGGATTTTTAATAACAACTTCAATAATACTAGTTAATAAAAATAATGGTGAGAATAATATTATTTATAATAGTAAAATTAAGGAAACAAATCATGAATTTGCAGATCCAAATACTAAAAGAATATTAACAAAGATAGGATACAAACAATCAGGAAATGAAGTTAGAATCAAGACTATTCCAACCACTGTTACTCAAATTAATGCACAACTTCCACAAGAAATAACAAGTTTAAAAAACGCATTTGTTGGAAATAGACAACAAATAAAATGAGGAACACCATGAGATACTAAGAACATAACAAATATGAGTGGTGTTTTTTATGGTCAAATATGAGTTAACGATCCTAGTATAAAAAAATGAGATGTTTCAAAGGTTACTGATATGAGTGATATGTTTCATGGAGCATTAGGTTTTAATCAAGATCTTTCTGAATGAGATGTTTCAAAGGTTGTCAATATGAATGGAATGTTTGATGGTGCAACTGAATACAACAACGACAATAAGCATCTAAGATGAGAAAATAAACTAGATTCAGTAAAAACAATGAAAAAAATGTTTAATAAAACTCCCTTCAAGCATGATCTAAAAAGTTGAAAGATGCCTAATGTTGTTAATAATGATGAGTTCGGCTTAGATTCTTCAAAACAGCCCGAATGAAAATTACCAACACCACCCTCTACTTCTATTTCGATACCTAGATCTGATTCACCAGTAGAAACGCCTAAAAAACCTGAAATTGATACTGATTCATCATCATTAAAGGACAAAAAAGAGGGTATTGAAACAGAATCAAGATCAAAATCTAGTTCATCTAGTAGTTCATCTAGTGAATCAAGACAAGAGACTCCATTATCAAATGATGATCCAAATTCTTTTACTCAACCTATAGAATCTGACTTAAATAATCAAATAGATTCTCCTAATGAAGATGTAGATCAAAAACAACCAGAAACACCTAAAGGTGAAAATGAGACTACTCAAGATACAAATAATATAAAAGATAATGTTAATAATCATAAAAATGATGGCATTCTTTATAAAATTCCACCGGTAAAACCTAATACCATAATAAAACCAAATTCACCAAATATAGCAATCATTACTGGAATTATTGTAGGAACATTTACAGTTTTAGGAATTGGGGTTGGAACTGGATATTATTATCGTAAAAATCTAAAAAACTTTTATTTAAATTCAGCTGACAAAACAAAGAACTTATACTTCAAATCTAAAGAAAAAATTAAAGATAAATTATCTAAGATGAAATCTAAAAAGTAAGAGAGATGCAGAATTGCCAATTAAGGTAATCTGCTTTTTTTGTATTTTATCTCTTTAAATTTACAGCCAGCTATTGACAGAATTTTTATATTCTATATAATGGAAGGGCACATTTTTATAATTAAAAATAAAAATAATCAAGCAAGAGAGTAAATTTATGAAGAAATTATTACCCATCTTTATGAGTTTTAACACCGCATTTTTAGTAACATCAACAATTTGAATGGTGACTCATTATAATGAAGACCATAAAATAAATTATAATGCTATAAGTTGAATAAAAAAGCATAAAACATCTGGTGATAGACTAACTGATATTGGTTATTACAAATCTGGAAATAATTACATAATACAGCAAATTCCACCAAGTGTTTCCGTAATTGCAGCACAATTGCCAGAGCAAATAACTAGTCTAAGAAATGCTTTTTACGGTAATAAACAACGTATTCGTTGAGAAAAGCAGTGAGATACAAAAAATATAACTGATATGAGCGCTACTTTTTATGATGCAATATGATTTGATGATGCAAGCATAAAGAATTGAAATACTTCTAAAGTGACAGATATGAGTAGAATGTTTCATAAAGCAAAAAGTTTCAATCAAGATTTATCAAATTGAAATGTCTCAAATGTTAAAAATTTTCAAAGTATGTTTGAAGAAGCAAATAGATTTAATAATGGTGACAAACCATTGAATTGAGGAGAAAAACTTAAGAGCGCTAGTAATATGAGCAAAATGTTTAAAAATACACCAGAATTTAAACAAAATTTAAATAATTGATTAATGACAACTGAAGTTGATAAAAATGATTTTGGGCTAGATTCTAGTTTACATCCAAAGTGATATGCTAAACCCCAATTACAGCCTCCCACAACTTCAAGTTCAATACCGAACAATTTTAATAATTTACCTAGATCAGATAATTCAAATTCTCCAATTTCTATTGATAATAATGTAACGCCTGATAGCGAAACATCAATTATAAAACCTAATACACCTGCAGTGCAACCTAAAAAAGATAATGAAATTTATGTAGAGGATAAAATAGAAAATCCCAAAATTGATAATAATCCTTACAAAATTCCATCAGCAAAACCTAACACTATAATAAAATCAAATTCGCCAAGTGCAGGACTTATTGCTGGATCTGTTTTAGGTAGTTTTACAGTTCTAGGAATAGTCGGTGGAACTAGTTATTATTATCGTAAAAATCTAAAAAACTTTTATTTAAATTCAGCCGACAAAACAAAGAACTTATACTTCAAATCTAAAGAAAAAATTAAAGATAAATTATCTAAAATTAAATCTAAAAAGTAAGAGAGATGCAGAATTGCCAATTAAGGTAATCTGCTTTTTTATGTTTTATCTATCTAAATTAAAAATTGATCATTGACATAATTCTTATATATAATGTATAGGCATATTTCTTACAATTAAAAATTAAAATAATTAAACAAGAGAGTGAAATAATGAAAAAACTATTAAATATTTTAACTACTAGTAGTTTTGTTTTTTTAATAACAGCAGGAATTGCTGCAGTTAACAAGAATAGTAATGAAAATAATATATATTTTAGTAAAAAGCTAACTTCTAGACCACACAAAATTGAAAAAGGTGTGTTAAAAGAAGTTGGATATGATGTTCTTCCTAATGGTGTTGTTCAAATTAAAAGAATTGATTATACTGTATCAACAATTACAGCTTTGTTGCCTGAAGAAATAACTAGTTTAAAAAGTGCTTTTCAAACTAACACCAATATGATTAATTGACAGGTTGTATGAGATACTAAGAATATAACTGATATGAGTTATGCTTTTTATAACACAACTTGAATAAATGAAAAATCAATAGCAAATTGAAATACTTCAAATGTAACAAACATGGAGGGTATGTTTGGTTTATCTAAGTCATTTAATCAAGATATTTCAAATTGAGATGTTTCAAAAGTAAAAAATTTCAAACAAATGTTCTATCATTCAACTGCATTTAATAATAATGAAAAACCGTTGAATTGAGATGTTAAATTAAAAAGTGCTGTGAATATGGAAAGTATGTTTGACAAAGCCTCTGCCTTTACTCAAAATTTAAGTGGATGAACTTTAAATAATAGTGTTAATAACAAAAATTTTGGCATCCAGCTAGATAGACAACCAAAATGAAAAGTAGAAGTTCCAAAACCTATTGAAAAATCTTTAAAACCTAATACAGCACCAAATAACTCAACACTGCCAGCAGATACTCCAGAGAATTTAGAAAACCAAGTGTCTCCCAAAAAATCAGAAACGGAGAAAAAACCTGAAATAGTAGATAAATTAGATAATATACCTAGTTCTCCTTCAATCTCTGAGACACCAAAAAACATAAATGATTCTATTGATACCCCTAATAATCTTATTATACAACCGCCTATTGAATCTAAACCTGAAATCAGTTCTGAAAAACCTAAACATCCATTAAGCACTGAAAATGAAACAATAGAAAAAAATGAATCACTAAAAGAAGACAAGATTAAAAACTCAAAAATTGATAATAATTCTTACAAAATACCAGCAAAACCTAACACTATAATAAAATCAAATTCGCCAAGTGCAGGACTTATTGCTGGATCTGTTTTAGGTAGTTTTACAGTTCTAGGAATAGTCGGTGGAACTAGTTATTATTATCGTAAAAATCTAAAAAACTTTTATTTAAATTCAGCCGACAAAACAAAGAACTTATACTTCAAATCTAAAGAAAAAATTAAAGATAAATTATCTAAAATTAAATCTAAAAAATAAGAAAAATGCAGGCCTATAATGATCTGCATTTTTTTATTATTTATCTAAACAACAATTTGTTTCTTTTTTATAAGCAATTACTTCAATTTCAATTAAAGCATCTTTTGGAAGAGCTGCTGCTTGAAAAGCACTTCTAGCAGGTTTGTGATCTTCAAAGAATTCTTCATAAATACTATTTACTAATGAAAAATCATTAATATCTTTTAATAAAACTAAAGTTTTAACTACATCAGTTTTGTCATATCCTGCTTGTTTTAAAATTTCATAAATATTATTTAAACTTCTTTTTGTTTGTAATTCAATATTATTTTCTAAAAGCATAGTTATAGGATCTAATCCTAATTGCCCAGATAAATACAAAGTACCATTGCAAATTTTAACAGCTTGACTGTATGGTCCGATTGCTTTTGGAGCATTTTCAGTATTAATTATTTTCATAATTACCTCCTAATTTAATTTTAAACAGATTTTTAGTTTTTCAACTAATTGTATTAATTCACTTCTAGGACAAGCAATATTTATTCTAAATCAGTCAGTTTGGCTTGTATAAAAATCAGAAGCTAAATTAATAATTAGATTTTGGTGCTGTAAATTGTTTTTAAATTCTTCACAACTTATATGATTAAACTTAATTCAAACTAAATAAGTTGCTTTTAGATCTATATAATCTAGTTGTTTATATTTATCTAAAAGATTTTCTTTTAAATATAAGTAGTTATTATAAATATATTCTTTAAACTCTTTTACTCAATCTAAAACTTCTTTATTTGTATATGCACTAATTAAAGCTTGTTGATAAAAAGAATTAGATAATCCAAATCCATTAATTAAATATTGTTGTTTAATTTTATCTAGTATATCTTTATTTTTACTAATTAAATAAGAACCTTTTAATCCAGCTAAATTAAACATTTTATTTGGAGAACTAACTACTACAAAATTATTATTTTTAGTTTCAAATTCTAATAAAGAATAAAATTTATCTTTTAAAACAATATCTCCATGAACTTCATCACTAACTATAATGACATTATACTTATTACAAATTTCAACAATTTTTAAAAGATCTTGAGCTTTTCAAACTACTCCAGAAGGGTTATGTGGACTACATAAAATAAACATTTTTACATTATGTTTTTTTATTTTATTTTCAAAATCAAGAAAATCAATTTCATAATTATGATCTTTATAAACTAATGGATTATCTATTACATTTCTATTATTTGTTTGTATTACATTATAAAAAGGTTTATAAACAGGAGATTGAATTAGAATATTATCATTTACATTAGTAAGTGCTTGAACAGCTTGTATTAAAGCACTAATAGTTCCATGACCTAGAATTATTTGATTAGTATTTAAATCAATATTATGTAATTGTTTATATCAAGTTTGAATAGCATCTAGACTATTTTCAATACTACAAGTATAACTATAAGATTGTTGTTTAGCTATTTTAACAATTGTATCAACTATAACTTTTGGAGTTTTAAAATTAGTGTCAGCTATTGAATAGTTTAAAAAATTATCATAATCATCTAATAAATAAAATTGTTTAATATTATCTTTACATCATCTTCTTTCATGAGTTTTTGATCTATTAAAAGGTTTATCAAACTCAGTTTTAAACTTATTCATTATTTCACCTCAAATTAATTATAAAAGTTCTTATATTACTTATTAACTCCTTATATTAAGAAACTAAAATTCATCAAGATATTAGAATAATTGATTTTGTTATAATCATAATAATAGAAAAAGGAGTTTTTATGTATAAAATAATTGCTATTGATATTGATGGAACAGTGTATTCTAGAAAAAACGGAATTCATGAACTAACTAAACTTGCTTTAAAAAAAGCTAAAGATAAAGGAATAAAAATAGTTATAGCAACTGGAAGAACTATAACAACTACTAGATTTATTGCAAAACAATTAGATTTGTTAAATACTAGTATTCCTTTTATTGGACAAAATGGTGGACAAGTGTTTAGTTATGAAAAAAATGGTAGTGTAAAGATTAGATATACAAAAAACTTTACAGCTCAACAAGTTGATCAAATCTTTAGTATTATAAAACAACATAAAGCTCATGCTTTTTGTTATACACTTAATGAAAATATTGCTTATAAAAATAAAGGTATTTCTATCTTTTTTTGATGAATGAAAAAAAGAGCTCAAAGAGTTGTAAAAATATATAAACCTAATAAATCTTTAGAATCTCAAATTACTAAATATATTTGTTTTGGTAAAAAAGAAAATATGAGACAAATGAGAAAAAAAATTGAAGATCTAGGTTTTAGTGCTTTTTCTTTTAGTTATGTAACAAATGCAAAAGAAAATATTGAAATTAATCCAATTGGTGTTAATAAAGGTTATGGTTTAGAATATGTTGCAAAAGAATTAAATGTTAAACCAGAAGAAATTTTATTTTTTGGTGATGGAGAAAACGATTTAGAAGCGATTAAATTTGCAGGAAAAGGAGTTGCTATGAAAAATACAAAACTAGATATAGTTAAAAAAGCAGCTGATGATATTACAAGTTTAACTGCAGATCAAGGTGGAGTTGGTGAATATATTTTTAAACATGTTTTAAAAGAAGAAATTCCTATAGAGTTTCAAATAGATAAGTAATTAATTAGTATTTTTTCAGTTTTTAGTATTTTGAATTATTGTTTTATTTCACAAATTATTCTATTAAAGTATAATTAAAGCAAATAAGGGTGCTGTAAAAAGCTGAGATTATACCTATTAGCAGATCATGGTAATTCATGCGTGGCTAGATTTTTTACAGGTTATACCCTTTAAAAGGTATAACCTTTTATTTTCCCCTTATTTTAAAAAAGGAGATAAATATGTATACAAATAAATTAAAAGTTGCATTAGGAACAATGTTATCGGCTGTTTCTATTGCTTCTGTAGGTTCATTTGTTGTTGCTTGTCAAAATACCGGAAAAGATCCTAATCAACCTCAAGTAGCTGCAAAATGAGATAGTAAAATAACAATTAACAATGGTTGAGTTAATGATGGTTTTTTTAGTAAATTAGATTCTAATACTGGAGCTGTAACTCCAAGTGAAAAAAGTAAGAAATTTATTGAATTATTAAGTCAAAGATTCAATGAATTAAAAAATAAAGATGAAGAAGCTAGAAAATTTGAAGATGTTAAGTTTGATATAAAAGTTGATCTTAATAAAAAGAGTTATTATTCAAAATTGGAAAAAAACGATTCTGAAAATGATGTTTATATCACTAATTACTCATATTACTTAGATAACGTTTGAGATGCTAGAAATAATACTTTAAAGAAAGACTTAGATTTTAAATTAGTTTCTCAAGCGGCTACTTTAAAATTTAACTGACAATCAGAAGATAATACTTTCTATAAGGATGGAAAATCAGATGATTCATTGCGTAAACTAGCAGAAGAAAACAATAATAAATGACTAGAATATGGAGAATACCCAGATTGATATTCTAGAGAAGACAAAGAAATGAATGGTAAAAAATTACATTTTGATGGCTCAAAATATACTAATTTTTATAAAGATAAAGAATTAACTTATGTATATCGTGGTGCTGTTCTAATTGCCGGAACTGAAGAACAACGTAAGGAAGTTGTTAAAGCTTGAGAGGATAAAAACTGAGAAGCATTTCTAAAAAAAGGAATTGTTTATGAAAAAGCAAGTAGAGCAGGTGGTTATAAGTACCAGGTAGCTTTATTTGCCCGTCATTTTAACAAGGATATAAAGGATATTAAACATGATCTTGAAAAAAATGAAGCATACAAACAATATATTGTTAAAGGTAAAGCTGTATCTGATCAATTAGGAAAAAAACAAGAAAATATTAGTTTAACACCACTAATTGGATTTGATGATGAGGGTTCATATAATTGAACTAAATCAGAAAAAGATAGTGTAAAATATAAACCAACTGATTTTAAATCTAGTGTAAATGGTTCATCTACTTCTACTTCAATGAACGCTAGATCTATGATGATATCTGCAAAACCAGCAATGCCAGCTACACCTGTAACTAATGGTATGAATAAAAATGGTTCTGTTATAAGAACTTTAACAATGACTAATCCAGCTGGTTATGATGTTGTTTTAGCTAGAAGAGGTTTATTAGATAAACAAGTTGAACTTCTTTCAAAAGCGTTACAATCATTATCATTAGAAGAAAATACTTACGGAATTTATACTGGATATAATAAATTCATGCCATTAAGTATGGAATTATTTGAAAAATTAGTAAAATTACAAGTGCAAGCTGAATCAAAACAAGATTTAGTTAAAGACATCGATAAAATTGAATTAAAAAAATAGATGAATAAAGTTATAGAGTTAAAAGAAATATCAGTTCAATATAATAATAAAAGCGATCTAGTTTTAAAAGATATTAACCTAGATATTTTTCAAGGTGAACTGGTTGCTATAATTGGTCCATCTGGAGTTGGAAAAAGTACATTATTTAAAATAATTATTAATTCATTAAGACCAGTAAAAGGTCAAGTAAAAGTCTTTGATAAAGACATTTTAAAATTTAATAAAAAACAAAAACGTCTTTTTATCTCAAAAATAGGTTTTCTAACCCAAACTCCTAATCTTATTTATACAGATAATGTTTATAACAACATTATTAGATCAACTAGTAAATATAAAAATAATTTTTATAAGTTTTTTAGTATTTTAACTAGAAAACAAAAAATAGCAATTTTTGAAAAATTAGATGAATTAAATATTTTAGATAAAGCTTTTTTTAAAGTAAGTGAACTTTCTGGTGGTCAACAACAGCGTGTAGAAATTGCAAAACTTCTAATAAAAGATGTTGAACTAATTCTAGCTGATGAACCAACAAGTAATTTAGATAAAAAAACTAGTATTGAAGTACTAGAAGTACTTAAAAATATCTCAAAACAAAATAAAACTATTTTAGTAAACATTCACGATCTTAGTTTAGTTAAAAGATATTTTGATAGAGTAATTGCAATTAATAATAAACAAATTGTATTTGATAAAAAAACTAAGGATATAAAACAATGGCAACTAGACAGAATTATAAAAAGCCGTTCTTAGTTAAAGAATCTAATTTCTTTAAATATCGTTATATAAACAGAACTACTAATACAAAAACAAGTTGAAAATTCCACCCAATTTATTTTCATTTACTAGCTTTTTTAGTTTTAGTATTAGTTGGTTATTGTTTTTATAATCAAGCGAGTTTGATTAAAATTGATAATTTTTATCAAGTAACTAAAAAACTAATTTTACTATTTAGTTTTGAAAATAAAAACTTTTTAGATACTAGTTATATTTCAAATGAATATACTAACTTATTTTTAGATACGCTTAGTTTGTTATGAGTAACAATTAAACTAGCTTTAACTGGAACATTTATAGGTTTTATATTAGCTGTTATTACTAGTTTTTTATCATTTAGTAAAGTTAATAATAAATTTTTATCTTATTTATTAAGTGCTGTTATTTTAATTTTAAGAAGTACGCCTGAATTGATCTTTATTACTCTGATAACTTCAACTTTTAGAAATGATTTAAGTTTATTATTAGTTTATATTTGATTTACTTGATTATGATTGCATAAATACTATATTGATATGTTAAATTCATTTGATTTACAGGCATATTATGTTTCAATAAGTCAAGGTAATTCAAAGTTTAAAGCTTTTTTTAAAGAAATTTATCCAAGAATAAAAAATAGAGTAATTGCATTATTCATTTTTTCATTTGAATCAAACATTAGATGAGCTTCAATTCTAGCAGCTTTAAGTTTACCTGGAATAGGTAGATTAATAGTTTATGGAAGTGAAAACACTGCTCATTTTAACCAATTAGGTATTCCATTATTAGTATTAATGAGTTTTATTTTAGTTTTAGAATTATTAAACTACTTATTTAAAAAATATTTAGTTGAGGCTAGATCTAAAGTTTATAAACAAAAAAATGAAACTAAATTTGAATACTATACAAGATTATCTAAAAAACTAAACGTTAATAAAATTATTATTAGTTTAATTTTTATTAGCCTGACTATTATAAGTATTATTACTTTTATTAATATTCCAATTTATATCTTTAATTTAGATTATGTTAAATCATTTTTTAATAATTTGTTAAACCCAAACTTTGCTAGTTTTAATATTTTTAACAAACATATTGAAAATAACCCAATTATTTTAATTTGAAACTCATTACAGTTTACAATTGTTGCTATGTTTATTTGCATAGTAATAACAATAATAGGTATTAGATTACAATCAATAAGACTAAATAATTTATTTGTTGTAATTATTTGTAGAAGTTTAAATGTTTTAATTAGATTAATCCCAACTATAGTTTATTTTTATGTTTTTCACCCAATATTTAGTAATGTTTTAACACTAGTAATTATTGTTGTTAGCTTACACCAAGCTTCTAGTAAAGCTAAACAACTAGTTGAAGTAGTTGATAATTTAAATATTCAAATCATCAATAATTTAAAAATACAAGGATATAGTAATAATCAAATATTTTTAAAGTATGTCTTGCCCGCAATTAAAATTGAATTTATCTCATTGTCAATTTTTTATTTCGAACTAATATTTAGAGCTTCAATTACTTATTATATTTTAGCTAGTGACAAATTATATATAGGTCATTTAATAACTAAGTACTTAGATACAAGAGCATTTTATCCAAGATTAGCTATGAGTTATGTATGAATTGGAACATTTGCTATACTAGTTATAAATTTAATTGCTAGATATATTAATAAAAAAATTAGAAAGTAATTAATAAACTATATTTTTAAATAATAAGTTAAATTCCCTTAAAAAAGGGAATTTTTTATTTGTTTAAGTTTAATAAATGTTAGAAAATATCAAGTTTTAAAATATTAAAAATCTAAATTATTAACTTTATAAACTATAAATAAAAACTACAAATTAAGACTAACTCAGATCTAAATTTCACCATTTTATGCTGATTGCTTGCATATATATATCATTAACTCTATAGGTAATATGGAGGTTTTTGCTATGCACAATAAAATAGATAATAGCAAAAATTCTCTATCAAATGACTAAATATGTAGTATGAGCTTTATATGATGATGCTGAAAGTAGTTATCAAAAAGCTATTAAAAAATACTTTGATAATGAATTTATAGTCTATTCAATTGGTATTAATGATTCTAGTAAAATAAAATTCAAAGAATCAGAAAATTATAAATATAAACAAATTGATTTATCATTACTTAACTTTAATTTAATAAACCAATTAAAGCAATTAGAAAAACCAGATATTATTCTAGCTTCTCCACCATGTGAAAGTTGAAGTGGAGCTGATTGTGGTGGTAAGATGTTTTCTAAAATAACTACTACTTCAGAAAAAGTTGAAGATGATACTTCAATTTGAAAAGTAAGAAATAAAAAATATTATGATGAATATAATAAAACTGCTCATCCAGTTAAAAGAAGATTATTTTTACAAAAAGAAGTGGGGAGAATATTAGGAATTAGTACAATAGGAGCTACTATTCATATAATTCAAACTTTTAAACCTAAGATATGAATTATAGAAAATCCAGCAACAGGTAAGACTTGAGATTTTCAAAAACACCATTGAAATTTTTATGAGAATTTTTATGAAAATAAAACTTATTACTCATCTTATGATATTCATTTTTCTTTAAAACCAACTATTTTTAAAAGCAATATAAAACTTGATCTACTAACAAATAGAAATAAGGGAAACAATGATCATATGGCAAGAGGGAATTATTCAAAAAGAAGTTCAATTCCAAGCGAATTGATCAAAGATATTATTAATCAAATCAAACTAAAACTAAACAAGAATAAATAATTATGGAATTTAAAGAAATTATAAAGAATGCTATATTTCATACAGTTGGTACTAATGCTAAATCTTATTTAAAAAGATTTAAAGATAAATATTCAAAATTTAATAGTTTTTATACTTCACCAAATAGCAAGATTAATAACAACATTAATGTGATGAATGAAAATGACAAAATAATTGATGTTTTTACTAGTGATGCTACTTATGATCAGTTTTGTTTAGTTTTAACTGCTTTTGGTTATATTAAAAATGTAAATGGTAATTGAAAAATAATTAATAAAGAATTATCTACAAAACAAATTGCAGATAATATTTTTTCAAAAACTTTTGATAAGAATGTTTCAATATATAGACAAAGTAAAATAATCACACTTTTAGTAAATTTAAACATTATTAATGAAAATAATTATCAAGATTTCAAATTAAAAGGCAAAAGAACTAATCAAGTTAAAATTAAAAATTTAAAAGCAGAAGTATCTCCTTGAGAAAAAGATGTCTGTTTAGATGCTGAATTAATAACATATTGTCTTAAAAAAATAGAAAATTATGAGTTTATAAAAAAGGAAAAATAATTATGATAAATCACTTAATTACAGTTAGTCCTAGAAGTGTTAAAGAAATGTTTTCTTATTTACAAATAGTTGAAATACCTTTATATCAAAGACAATATTGTTGAAGCAAAGAAAATATTCATTCACTTTTAAATGACTTATTAGATAGAGATCAAGATAATCGTCAGCACTTTTTTGGAACAATTACTGAAGCAATAGCTCCAACTGATACAGATAGTCCTAATGGTTTAAAACATCGAATAATTGATGGTCAACAAAGATTAACTACTTGTCTTTTATTAATTCATTTTTTTAATAGCAAAATAATCAGAAATAAAGAATCGAATATTTTACAACAATCAGTTTTTAAAGAAAAAGGTTTAACAATCAAAGAATTTAATTTAGAAAAACGCTCTGATGATCAAGAAACTTGATCTATATCAGAAGATATTAAAAAAATAATTAATTATTATACAAGTAACGAGCTTGATAATAGTGAAATAAATTTTAGTGATAAAAAAATAAAAGAAAATTATGAAATTATTCAAAACTTTTTTGATTCTAAAAAATTTATTGTTGATGATTATAAAAGATTATTAGATATTTTTTTAAATAAGTTTATTTTTTCATCATTGATTTATCCAATAAATGATCCATTTGAAGAAATGACTATTTTTGAAAATTTAAACTCTAAAGGTGTACCTTTAGATGATCTAGACTTAATTAAAAATATTATAATGTTAGCAGATCAAAATAAAAATCCAAAAGACAACTTAAGACAATTTGATAAATACATTTGAAATTTAGTTTCAAATGGAGATTGAAAAAATAAAGATAAAGAAAAAGTAATTAGAGACTTTTTTGAAGAATTTTTAAAATGATACTTAAAAGATAATTATAAAAAATATGGATCTTATGAAATTTATAAAAATTTCAAATATTATATAAAGTCTAGTAAAGACAAAAACTGAACTTTAACTAATATTTTACAAGAGTTAAAAAAATATCTGATTTTATATTTAACAATTACTAAACCAATAAAAGCTAATCATATTGGAAATAATTTATGAATAAGAGTAATTGATCAAAAAAGAGTTTATATAGGTTTATTATTTGCATTATTTAATAAATTTTCAAACTTTGATACTAGTAGTGAAGAATGAAAAGAAAATATAACAATTATTAATTATATGAAAGTATTTTCAATACATATTATAAGATTAATGTCTTATCAAGGTACAGGTCAATCACTTTCAGATTTTTGTTTATGATTTGAAGAACAAATAACTAAAGAAGAAAAAACTTATAAAGACTTATTTGAAATTTTAAAAGATAATTCTATTAAAAAACCACTAAATGCAATATCTCCTGATGATATACAAGTTAGAGAATCACTTTTAAGTGTCAAAGACACAGTTAAGTGAATTGCAAAAAGTGTTATTGATGTTGTTGAAACTACTATTTTAAATAATGCTAATGAAGAAATCAATCATACTAAAAAAACTACACTAGAACATATAATGCCTCAAACTTTAACTGGTGAATGAATTAAATATATAGCAAGTAATGAAAACACTTCAGAACAAGATGTTATAGATAAGCATAAAGCATATTTAAATAAAATAGGAAATTTATGCTTTATTGATTTAAGTAAAAATTCTAAAATAAGTAATTATTCATTTGAAGATAAAAAATCTAAACTTTATCGTCTTGTTTCATCACCTTTAATTAATGGATCTGATAATTTAAAAGACTATAATATTGATTCTATTAATTCTTATAGTGTTTGAGGATTTAGTGAAATTCAAAAAAGAACCGAACAAATTGTTGATCAATTTTTAAAAATCATTAATCAAATTAATTAATTATTTGTAAGTATGTATAGCAATAGCTAATAGCTATTGCTTTTTATTTTATTAAGATTTCTAATTAATTTTTCTAATTATTTATAATAAAAAAAGAGGGGTTAATATACACTAGAAAGGGTTAGTATGATACAAAAAAATACACCAGGAGAAGCGTTAAGAACGTTTTTTAATCCAACAGTCTTTGGTTTTGAAATTCTAGCAGTATTTTTACTAGTATTTTTAGTTTTAGTTTTTAGACTAATTGCAATATTGTTAAAAAAACAACATAATAAGTTATTTTTATCAACTAGTTTTACAATAGCTACAGCTTTAGCTTTCTTTTTACCTTATGGATTTGCTTCAATTGGAGTAAAAACTTCTATAGCTCCATTTTTAAACCCATTAATTGTCTTTTTTAAAGCAGTGTTTATTGGGTTTGGAAAATCTGGTCAAGAAAGTAATCAATTAGTAGGATCTATTTTAACTAATGGGATTTGATATATTTTATTTGCTCAATTTATTGGAGTAATTTTAAGTATTTTAGTATTTTATTTATTTTTTTATAGTATTAAAAAAGTTAATAATAAAAAAATCGAATATCAATTTTTAAATACATTAACATTAAGAGAATTTTTTAAAAGCTCATCTGATTTATCAATACTAGGTTTTAGTATTAAAGAGTTTGTGTTTATTACTTTATTAATAATAGTTTTACCATTTATATCAGCAATTGATACAGCTATTTATAAGTTTGATCAATTTGGAATTATATTAATGGAATTGTTATTTATTTGAACTATTTTATTTATTTCTTCATTTTTTGAATTCTTTTCATTTCATTTAGCATTTCCATTTATAGATATTATTTTTAAAACAATAGATTTCATTTTATTAAAAAAAGAAAATCAAATTAGTATTAAGTCATACTTATTTGATTTATTAAAGTTTGTTTTAGTAATTATATTTTCAATAATAATACCTATAATAATTGGATTTATTAGTATAGCTATTAAGATGAAAACCGGAGTAGTTATATCAGTTGCTTAAGGAATTATATGATAAATAAAAAAAATAAAAAATCAATTTTTGCTGTACTTTGTAGTTTACCAATACTTTCAACTTCTATAGTTATTGGGTGTAAAACAACTCAAAATCAACAAGGTATTTATAAAATACTAAATTTTGAAAAAGAAAATCAAATAAACATATTATCTGAAATTAATCAATATTTTGAAAAACACGACTTTAATGAACAACTAGTACAATTTGTTAATAAAGATTCACATAATTATATAACTTTAGATAGTTTAATGAAAAATAACTATGCAGCTAAATATGTTAAATTTGATAAAGATAAATTCAAACAAATTATTAAAAAAGAGTTTAATCTTTCTGATGCTTATTTAAATAAGTTAGAAATAGAAGTTGATTACACTAATATTGATAGAGATTATTCAAATAATTTTGATATTGTTTTTCCTATTAGAATAAAAAGACAATTAGAAAATCATAAAAAAGCTAGTTATCAACCTGGATTATTTACTGAACAAATAATTAAGTTTAGATTAAAAAATGTAAAAAGTTCACCTAGTGAAGCGTTTTTTGCTGAAGAGTTAAAAGATATTTTTAATAAATTAAAAGAACTTAAATATGATAACTTTACAGCTAAAATTAAAACTAATATTTCTGATGAGCTTAAAAAACAAATAGATCAATGAAATATTAATGAATTAGACTCAACTCAACTTTCAAATATTTTTGAAATAAATACTTCTGAATTTAATCAATTAAAAACAAATAATCCTAATTTTGTTTTTAAATCAACAATTTTTGGTGTTGATTTTAGTGATAAAAATTTAGCTTTAAATGAAGGTTATTTAAAAGTTAGATTTGCAGTTAAAGAAGGTTTTGATTCATCTAAAAAAGCTAAAAAACTAATTGAAATTAATAAAGAAATTAATGAATTAGTTACAAGAAAAAAGAAATTAGAAAAAGATAATAAAAATGATTCAAATAAAACAGAAATTGATAAACTAACTGAACAAATTAAACAAAAAACAATAGAACTAAAAACAATTCAAAAAAAAGCTTTACCAGCTGAAGCAGGAATAACTAAATTAATAAAATTTAAATTTGATTGAAATGATCAATTTTGAAAAAACATTAAATTAAATGAAGTTATTAAAATTGATACTATTAAATATGGAATTTCTAATACTGATTTTTCATCATTAACTAAAGATAATTTAATAGTTAAAATTCTTAATAAAGATGTTAAAAATGTTGATATTAAAAAAATAGAAAAAACTAATGATTTTAGAAACGCTAAATTAGTTTTAGATGTTTTATTAAAAGATAATAAAAAATTAGAATTAAACAAAAAAATAGGTGTTGGAAAATATAGTTTATTATATGAAAATGACTTTATCAAAAACAATATTCAAGCTCCTTATTTTACAACTGAAAGATTAACTCAAGAAAATTTACAATCTGTAAATAAAGACTTTTTTAGACAATTTAATTCAGAATTATTTTCTGGTGGGTATGCTTCATCAAGAGGATTTTATGCTCCAAAAATTACTACACCAATATTTATGCATATTGGAGAAGATTATGTAGCTAATGATTTTCAAGCTGTATTAATGCCATATGATGGAGAGATTATAGCTGCATATGAATTAACTACTAAAATACCATTTACTGGAGTTGGAACAGTTGTTGTTGTTAAAATAAAAGTTTCTGATTTAGATTGAACTCCTAAAGAAAAAGAAATCTATTTAAATGATAATAAAGATCATATTTATATGTCATTTTTACATTTAGATGCCTCAAGAACTTTAAATAATCAAAAATTAGGATGAAGCGCAGAAAAAGTTGTTTTAAATAACAATAGAACAATTCAAGTTGTTAAAAGTTTAACACCAGAAAAACCTCAAAAAGTAGCAAAAAATACTATTATTGGTTATTTAGGTAATAATGCATCTAATGGTGGATGAATGAGTCATGCTCATGTTAATTTATATACAAATAGACCTAGTTATTTATCTGAAAATTACTTTTCAACTAAAGCTAATCAAGGATTGTCTGAAGATAGAATCAAACAATATCATCAAATAGTTAATGGTAAAGAAACTTGAAGACAATTTGGAAATATTGGTTTACATCAATCACCAGAAAAATCACCATTTAATATATATGAAGTTGATCCAATTACTGGAGTAGAAAAACTAGATGAAAATAAAGAGAAAATCATAATAAAAAATGAACAAGCTTTATTTTTACCAAACTTAAGTATGAGTTTATTTGAAAAAAGATTAGGTTATGCTAATCCAAATTTAGTGTATAGATTAAGAGATAATAAAACAGTTTCATTTAGTGTAAAAGAAGTTAATAAATTAGCATAAAACTAAAGCAGATCTTATGATCTGTTTTTTTGTTTTATATCAAAATAAATAGTTATAACTATAACTTATTTAAAACTTTTAATACTAATATTTAAAAAAATATTAAAAAAGGTCATTCTCAAATATTCATATTTTCAAGTATTAAAATTTAGTTAGTAATTAATTTACTAACTTTATTCCTATAATAATAAATTTTTTATTAACATACTTATTTATAAAAAAACTGAAAAAATAATTACAGTTATCAAGGAGATTTATGTTTAAGAGCAAGAAATTGATAATTCCTTTACTAACTACACTAGCTGTTGTTCCTTCACTTGTTGTAGTTTCTTGTAAAAATCCTCAATCTACTCAATCTTTAAGTGAAAAAATTTATTTAAACTATAATTTACAAACTGAAAAAGACAAACAAGAATTTGAAAACTATAACCAAATTAATATGTTAAGTGAAATTAATCAATATTTTACTAAACATGATCATAACAATGATTTAGTTAAATTCACAACTAATGGTGCTTCTGGAGATACTGTTGAATTTAACAATATAATGAAAAATAACTATGCATCAAAATATATAAAATTTGATCAAGACAAATTTAAAGAAATTATTAAAAAAGAATTTAATTTATCTGATAGCTTTTTAAACAGATTAGAATTTGAGGTTGACTATAATAATATATCAAGAGATTATGGTAATAACTTTGATATTATTTTTCCTATAAGAGTTAAACTTCCTTTAGTTAGTCATAATAATTTTAAATACCAACAAGGTTTATTTATTGAACAAACTTTTAACTTTAGAATTAAAAATGTAAAAGCAAGTAATAGTGAAAAAATAGATGTATCTAAGATTAAAGATATATATAACGAACTTGTTAAATTAAAAGATAAAAATAACTTTACAGCTAGTGTTAAAGAAGTAACTGAAGAAACTAAAAAGCTAGTTGATGAGTGAGGAATTCATGAATTAAATTCAAAACAACTAGGTGATATTTTTGAAGTTAAAACTGAAGAATTTGACAAGTTAGTTAAAGATAAAGAAGTTGAACATAAAGTTACTATTACTGATGTAGATTTATCTGACTCTAATTTAGCTATTAATGAAGGATTATTAAAATTAAGACTAGGTATAAGAAGTAAGGAAAAAGAAACTGAAACTGGTGTTAATGTTTGAGTTAAGTTTAACTTTGATCAAAAAGATACATTTTGAAAAGAATTAAAAATAAGTGAATCTATTAAGGTTAATACTGTTAAGTTTTCTGAAACTAACACAGATTTTACTAAATTAATGAATGATAATTTAATAATAAAATCTAAGTCTAAATTCATTAAAAACATTAAGTTAAGTTCAATTGATAAAACAACAGATTATAGAAATTCTGGTGTACTTTTAGAAGTATTAACTAATGAAAGTAAAGATAATGTAATAAAACTACATAAAAAACTTGGTGTAGGAAAATACACTGATTTATATAGTGCTGATTTTACTAAAAATAACATTCATGCTCCTAACTTTGCAACTGAAAAATTAACTCAAGAAAATCTAAAAAGTATTAATAAAGACTTCTTTAGACAATTTGATTCAGAATTGTTTTCTGGAGGATATGCTAAATCTAGAGGATTTTATGGTGAAAAAATAAAAAGTCCACAATATATGCACGTAGGTGAAGATTATATAGCTAATGATTTTCAGGCAGTAGTAATGCCATATGATGGAGAAATCATAGCAGCTTATGAATTAACAAGCAATATTCCATTTAGCGGTGTAGGTACAGTTTTGGTAGCTAAAATCCCAGTTACCAACTTACCTTGATCTCCTAAAGAAAAAGAAATTTATTTAAACGATAGTAAGGAACATATATTTATATCATTTTTACATTTAGATGCGCAAAAGACATTAAATAATGATAAATTAGGTTGATCAGCTGAAACTACAGAATTAGGAAAACAAAGAACCATAAAAGTTGTAAAAGAAGTTACACCAAAAAACCCTAAAAAAGTTTCTAAGGGAACTATTATTGGTTATTTAGGTGATCATTCATCAAATGGTGGATGAATGAGTCACGCTCATATTAACTTATATACAAATAGACCTAGTTATTTATCTGAAAATTACTTTTCATCTAAAACAACCAAATCTCCAGTTGATAAAAATAGACTTGATAAATATCATACTAATGATTTAACTAATAAAAAAGAGACTTTCACTACTCTTGGAAATGTTGGTGTTGAATTTAAACCAGAAAGTAAAATCTACCAAGTTGATCCTAAAACTGGTAAAGAAGATAAAAAAATGGAATTACAAGAAATACCAGTATATCTATCTGGTTTAAATATGTTAACCATTGAAAAAACTAAAGGTTATGCTAACCCAAATCTAATGTATAAATTAAGAGATGAAAGAACAGTTTCATTTAGTGTAAAAGAAGTTAACAAATTATAATAATTAGAAAAACAAATCTATTAAGATTTGTTTTTTATTATTTTAATTAAAGTTTATAAATTTATATTTTTTATATTAAAATAAATAACAATAAAAAAAGGAAGTAAAAACATATGAATAAAGTTATTTATTTAGCTGGTGGTTGTTTTTGAGGTGTTGAAGCATATTTTTCTAAACTAAAAGGTGTAATTGATGCTGAAAATGGATATGCTAATGGAATTAGTGAAAAAACTAAATATTATAGTTTAGCTAAAACTTTACATGCTGAAACAGTAAAAATTACTTATGATCCAAATCAAATTTCACTAGAAGAATTATTAGTGCATTATTTTAGAATTATTCATCCTGATTCATTAAATAAACAAGGAAATGATGTAGGAACACAATATAGAACTGGTGTTTATTATACTGATATAAATGATAAGAAAGTTATTGAATTAGTGTTTTTAGAATATAAAAAACAATATGATGAATTTTATGTTGAACTAGAAGAACTAAAAAACTATATGACAGCTGAAGATTATCATCAAGATTATTTAGATAAAAACCCAACAGGTTATTGTCATGTTAATTTAAATGTAGATTTTAATTTAACTGATAAAGAAAAAGAATTTGTTCAATTAATTAGAAAAGAATTAAGTTTAGATGAATTAAGCTTAAATGTTTTAAAATACTCAGCAACAGAAAAACCACACACTTCAGAATTTAATGATGAACATAGAAAAGGTATTTATGTTGAAAAAATAACTAAAGAAGTGTTATTTGCTTCAAATACCAAGTTTAATGCTGGTTGTGGTTGACCTAGTTTTGCTACTCCAATTAATAGTAAAGCTGTTGAATATAAAGCAGATTATTCTCACAATATGCACAGAGTTGAAGTTAGATCAAAAACTGGAGATAACCATTTAGGTCATGTTTTTAATGATGGTCCTAAAGAAATGGGTGGTTTAAGATATTGTATTAATGGTGCTGCTCTTGAATTTATTCCTTATGAAGAAATGGATGAAAAAGGATATTCAGAATATAAAAAAATCTTAGACTAATTTATAGAATTTATTAATAAAATATTAATATAAAAATACTGCGAATTTAAAATTCGTATTTTTTTGTTTTTAAGAAAGGAGAAAAAAATGAAGCATTTATTAAAAATAATAAGTAGTTTAACTGTACTAAGTACTAGTGTTTTAGCAGTTAGTTGTACTAATAAATCAGAACAAAATAACAAAGACCAACTACCCAATAATAAAGATAATACTGAAAATAAAGATAAAAAAGAAGAAAAAGACCAACCACAAGCTGATCAACCCAGTGATCATCCTAAAGAAGAACCTAAAATTGAAATAAGTGAAGAAGAAAAACAAGAAGTTATAGATGCACTACAAAAAGTATTTAAAGAACAAGAAGATGCATTTGGTAGTTTTCATACACACCAAGAAGTATTAGATCAGTTAAAAGTTTATTTAAATGATAATAAAATCAAACATTTAGATCATTTAAAATTAACAAATGAAAAAGAAAAAAATACTAATCTTAAAGTAGATACTGAACATAAAAAATTAAATAAGATAAACTTAAGTTTTTTTGACAAAAATATAATTTTTAGTCCTAAAAAAGTGCTAGAAAATGAAGTACAAGACAAATATATTGATAAAAAATTAATTCAAGTTGGTTATAAATTAGATAATTCGATTACCAGAATTAATCTGAAGCAAATTAATAAAAATACGACTCAAGTTCCAAGACATTTACCATTAAAAATAAATTCTTTTAATGAATCATTTAAAAATCTAGAATCATCTAAGATAGATAATTTGGATAAGTGAAATACTAGAAATATAAAGTATATGACTGAAACTTTTAGCGAGACATCAAGTTTTAATCAAGATTTAAATTCTTGAGATGTTTCAGGGGTTATTGATATGACAAATATGTTTGCAGGGGCTAAAAAATTCAATCAGAGTTTAAATTCCTGAAATACAGCAAACGTAAAGAGTATGTCGGGAATGTTTTGGGAAGCTGAAAGTTTTAATGGAAATATTTCAAATTGAAATGTTATGAATGTTGATGACATGTCAGTTATGTTTTCAGGAGCTAAAAACTTTAATCAAGACATTTCAAGATGAGACACTTCAAAAGTTGGTTCTATGAAGGGAATGTTTAGTGATGCTAAATCATTTAATCAAGACATTTCAAGATGAGACACTTCAAAAGTAGGAACTATGGAACAAATGTTTGAAAATGCTAAATCATTTAATCAGAACCTAAAAAGATGAAATGTCGAAAAAGTAACACACGCAGAGAATTTTAGAAGAGGTACTGAAAATAATTTTCTTGAAGAAAACCAACCTAACTTTGGACCGAACACCGCTAAATAACCATTAAAGTAATAATATAAATAGATTTGAGACTGTCTATATTTATTAAAAATGAAACTTATAACAACAAAATAAGTTTCATTTTTTAATTTTTAAATAGTGTAAAATATAAATAGTATAAGAAAGTTGGTGTCAAAATGCTAGTGTCTTTTATAATTGCTTCACAAGCACATTTAGATAGATTAAAAACAACGCTTGATTCTATAAAACATCAAACTAATAACTCACACCAGACTATTATTATAAGTGATTCTAAATATACAGATAATACTAAAAGACAATATATAAAAGAAATTTTTGATAACTCAGAAAATATTGTTTTAAGCGAAAATAATATTCCACAAGATACAGCAACTGATTGAAATTGTGCAATGCAATTAGCTAATGGAAAATATGTTGTTTTTGTTAAAGAAGGCGACTTTTTATACCCAAATTTTGTTGAAGAAATTCAAAAAATCTCAGATAAATATAATGCAGATTTAATTGAATTTAATCAAAACTATAATGGTTTAGTTGATGATCAAATTTCATACAACTTATTAGAAGCTAATAAATTATATGATTTAAATAAAGATTATGAAGTTTTTACTTATATTCAAAGACTAATTTATACTAAGGCATTTAAACTTGATATTATTAGAAAAAATAACTTAACATTTAGAAGAAAAGTTAGATTTGATCATTTATTTACTTATAAATTTTTATCTTATTCAAATACTTGCTATATTTCTGATGATTATTTATCATTACATAGAATTTCAGTAATGAAATACTCAGCATTTGATTTGTTAAGACAATGACCACATATTATTAATTATTTTAGACAAATTAATAAATATAAACTTCTTAGTGATCAATTAACTTATGCTCATTATTATCAAACTTGTTATAAATTTTTAGATTTAATTGAAAAATATAACAACCCTGTTTTATATAAAAAAGCTTTAAATATCACTGAAAACAAACTAAAAACTAAAATTAATCGTTTTGTTAAAAAAAATAAAGTCTTTTTAGAAAATAAAGATACTAAATTTAACCAAAGAATGAATGATTTTGAGCGCTTTATATATAGTGAGCTTAAAAAAATAAAATAATGAATAATTCTTTAATCACTAGTAAACAAACTGATTTTAAACTAGATAATAACTATAAACTAGCTAGTTTGTGAAAAGTGTTTTTTGCTAGACTTTTTGATTTGTTAATTTGCTCAATACCACTAATTATAATGTCAATTTTTTTAAAAACTAAAACTGGAGATATTATAAGCTTAGTAATTAAGTATTTAGTGTCTTTTTTATGGACTTTTTTTTATTTTGTTATTTTAAGTTTTTTGTTAAGAGGAAATAGTTTATCTAAAAAACTTTTTAAAATAGAGTTAAAAAGTTTAAAAACAAATAAAATTAGTTTTTTTCAAATACTAATTAGAGAGATTTGATTTATTTTTATTCCTTTATTTATTGGGTTTATTTTCACTTTAATTTTTGCTTTTTTACTACCAGTTAGTTTTACAAAAACTCAGAGTTGAAGAATTTCTTTATCTTTAATTATTTATCAAATCGGACTAGTAATTGTTTTGTTTTGATTTTTAGGATTAATGATTTCAATTAGATTACAAACTAATCATCAGTCTTTTATTGATATTAAATTAGGTTTAATTGTTATTCAAAAACAAAAAATTATAAAACAAGAACCAATTGTATCTAATCAAATTTTAACTAGAAATGATAAACACATTTCTTTAAATGAACAACCAGGTAATTTTGATTTAGAATTTATAGATGAATTAAAACAAGAATTAAATAATCAAAATCAAGACAATAAACAGAATACAAATAACAAAAACAAATAGAAAAATTGGTGTAAATATGTCAGTAGATCATTTATTAGATTTATTAAATCCTCAACAACTAGCAGCAGTTATAAATACAGATAAACCAGTAAGAATTATTGCTGGAGCCGGTAGTGGAAAAACTAGAGTAATTACAACTAAAATTGCTTATTTAATTGAAAAAAAACATATTGATCCAACTAGAATTTTAGCTGTAACTTTTACAAATAAAGCAGCTAAAGAAATGAAAGAGCGTGTTTTACAAATTACAAAAAATCAAAAAAAATCTCCTTTTATTTCTACTTTTCATGCTTGATGTTCTAAAGTATTAAGAATCGATGGAAAACATGTTGGTTTAAAAGATAAGTTTTTAATAATTGATTCTGATGATCAAAAAAGAATTATTAAAAATGCTTTAAAAGAATCAAATATAGAATTAAGTGAAAATGATAAAAAAACTTTTGATAAAAAGATTTTATATAAAATTAAAGAATGAAAAGAAGAACTAGTTGATCCAGATGAAGCAATTTTAAATGCTAATAGTACTTATGATAGAAATTCTGCTATTATTTATAAACTGTATCAAGAAACACTTTTAAAAAATAATTCTATTGATTTTGATGATCTACAAATTTATGTTTATTTATTATTTAAAAATCATCAAGAAATTTTAAATAAATGAAGAAATGCTTATGATTATGTATTAGTTGATGAGTTTCAAGATACTAATGATATTCAATTTAGTCTAATTAAATTTTTAACTATAAATACTAATCATTTAACAGTAGTTGGTGATCCTGATCAAACTATTTATTCTTGAAGAGGTGCTAAATTAGATATTATTTTAAACTTTAATAAAACATATAATAATGCTATAAGTATTGTTTTAAATCAAAATTATAGATCAACAAAACAAATACTAGATATTTCTAATAGTTTTATTAAAAACAATAAATTTAGAGAACATAAAGAAATTTTTACAAATAATAAATCAGGTAAAAAAGTAGTTTTAAAAGAATGTAATTCAAAAACTAGTGAAGCTAGTTATGTAAGTTTTAAAATTAAAGAACTAATAAAACAAGGTTATCATTATAAAGATATTTTTATTTTATATAGAATGAATGCTTGATCTCAAGAATTTGAAAAAGAACTAATTAATAAAAAAATTCCTTTTCAATTAATTGGTGGAATTAAGTTTAGAGAAAGAAAAGTAATTAAAGATGCTATGGCATTTTTAAAAATGATTTCAATTAAAGATGACTTGTCATCTCAAAGAGTTTTAAGTTTAATTCCAAAAATTGGAAATATTACAATTGAAAAAATTATAAATACTGCAAATTTAAACCATATAAGTATATTTGATTTAATTACAAATGAAGACAAAACATTATTACAATCAATTACTAAAAATTTAGATGAACTTATTGAAGTGTTTAAAACAGCTCATCAATTATATTTAGATAATACAAATATTGAAGAAATTCTAAAATATTTATTAATTCAATCTGGTTATGAAAATAAATTAAAAGTTAAAAATGAACATGATGATTTAGATAATATAAATGCTTTATATGATCAATTAAAAAGATTTGATGAAAATTTTGATGCAAACTATTATAGTGAAGATAATAAATTAATTGCTTTTTTACAAGAAGAAGCTTTAACTAGTGATATTGATGAAGCACAACAAATCGATAAAGTTTCATTACTAACAGTTCATGCAGCTAAAGGATTAGAAAATAAAATAGTTTTTATTACTGGATTAAACCAAGGAATTTTTCCAACAAGACTATCTGAAAATAATCAAAAAGAATTAGAAGAAGAAAGACGTGCTTTATATGTTGCTTTAACTAGAGCAAAAGAAGAATTATTTTTAACTTATGTTAAAGGTGATTATTCTCATATTATGCAATCTGAATTAAAACCAAGTAAGTTTATTCATGAACTTGATAAAGATTTATATGAATTTGAATCTCAATTTTTAAATAGTCAAATTTATGATACAAACCAACATAAAACACCTTCATTTTATGTTTCACCAAAACAACATAACTTATATAATGTTGGTGATTATGTTGAGCATAAATTATTTGGTAAAGGAATTATAACAAAAGTTATAAATGATCAATTACAAATTTCATTTACAAATTCTAGTTATGGAATAATGATTATAGCTGCTAATAATTCGGCTTTAACTAAGCTATAATAATTAGATATGGTATAAATAAGAATGGTATAATATTATTGTTAAATTTTAGGAGGATTAAATAATGGCAAAGTTTTCAGCTATTATTACAGATAAAGTAGGTTTACATGCCAGACCAGCTTCAGTATTAGCTAAAGAAGCTTCAAAATTTAGTTCACATATTACTATTATGGCTGGTGAAAAGCAAGGTAATTTAAAATCAATTATGAATGTAATGGCAATGGCTATTAAAACTGGAACTGAAGTAACTATTCAAGCTGATGGAAATGATGAAGAACAAGCAATCAAAGCAATTAAACAAACCATGATTGACACAGCTTTAATTCAAGGATAATTTAATTAAAAACAACCATTTAGGTTGTTTTCTTTATTAAAAGAAAGTATTAACTATGATTAAAAAATTTAGTATAAAAGATACTAATGTTGATCAGGCTTATCCATTTGATTTTAAATTTTACAAACCTAAAATCGAAGGAATGATTATTTTATTTTCATTAGTTATTTTGCCTTTAGTTACTGTAATATTTTTAAATGTTTTTAAAAAAGAATTAAATATAACTGATAGTAGAATTGGTTTGATTTTCCAACTTTCAAGTATAGTTTTTACTATTATTGGTGGATTGATTTTTTGATCAAGAAACCCTGTTAGTTTTTGAAAATCAGGAGTTGGTATATTATTTGGCTTTCCAATCTTTTTACAGTTATTTGCTATATTTTTTAGTTTATTAGCAAATGTATTTAATGTTTTAAAAAATGGTGGTGTTTGAACTCAAATTTATAATCTTTTAATTCAAACAGTTGCTGAAATTTTAATAATTATTTTTGCATTTAATAAAATCTCAAATTTAAAAAATAAAGTTAAACAAACTTTAAAAGAAAATAAAAAACTATTAATACCTATTAGTATAGGTTTTGCTGTTGTTGCTTTTATTGTTGGTAATACTTTATATAGTTTAATTATTTCTCAATTAAATCTAAATTTAGGTGAATCAGAAAATCAAAAAAGTTTAGTCTCTCCATTTCAAAATGATGGAATTGGTAAATATATTTATATGATTATATTTATTATACTAACTATATTTATTGCTCCATTATGTGAAGAAATTATTGCAAGACAAGCTTTATTTACTGGTGTTTCAAATAAAGTTTTATCAATTATTACTTCAAGTTTATATTTTGGAGTTTTACATATTGCAAGTGGAGATGTTTATAATATTTTTCCATATGTGATAGGTGGGTTTTTCTTTTCTTTAGCTTTTAGTTTTTCTAAAGGTAATTTAACTTATTCATGATTTTCACATTCAATTTATAATACTATTTCAGTAGTTTTAATAATAGCTAGTTTATATATAAAATAGTTATGACAAAATTTGTTGTTAATAAAAACGATCAAAATCAAACTTTATTTAAGTTTTTAAAAAAGACTTTTAAAACTACACCAATTAGTGTGATTTATAAATGAATAAGAAATAAATCTATTAAGATAAACTCTAAAAGAATTAGTGATAAAAATTATTTATTAAAAATAAATGATGTTATTGAAGTTTATGATTCAAATAAACCAATAATTAGAGATCAGTTTAACTATATTAGTAATGTTAATTTAGATATTGTTTATGAAGATAATAATATTTTAATAGTTAATAAACCTAATAACTTAGAAATGCATTCAACTTATAATTTGTGCTTAGATGATATGGTTAAATCTTATTTAGTTGATAAAAAAGAATATGATATTTATTTAGAAAATTCTTTTGTGGTTTCTCATGTTCACCGTTTAGATAAATTAACTAGTGGGTTAGTAATTTATGCTAAAAATAAAATTAGTTCAACTATTTTAACTAATGCATTTAAATCAAAAGATCAAATTAATAAATATTATTATGCACTAACTAGTAGTGATTGAAATTTAGATGAGTTCTTACAAGTTAATGGTTATATTAATTATGATAGTAATATAAAAAAAGCTGACTTTAGTTTAGATAAAAAAAATAATTATAAATATTGTCAAACCGAGTTTAAAC
Source organism: Mycoplasma mycoides subsp. capri (assembly GCF_018389705.1). Taxonomy (NCBI): domain Bacteria; kingdom Bacillati; phylum Mycoplasmatota; class Mollicutes; order Mycoplasmatales; family Mycoplasmataceae; genus Mycoplasma; species Mycoplasma mycoides. Next base: position 252,340 of record NZ_CP065581.1, read on the forward strand.
TAATTAATAAAAACTTAATTTTAGTAAAATTAATAACAGGAAAAAAACACCAAATTAGAAGTGTGTTAAGTTTTTATAATCATCCTATATTAAATGATTTTAGATATAATGGTAAAAAGATAAATGATTTAAAAATGATTTATTTATCAGCTTTTAAAATTGAATTTAAAAACTTAGAAAAACCATTAGATTATTTAAATAATAAGGTGTTTATAAAAAACCCAGAATGAATTAGTAAGGAGTAATTATGCAAGTAAATGTTGAATCAACAACTGCAAATATGCCTATTAATGATTCTAAAAAAACTACTTCAGCTAAAAGTGGTGTTTTTAGTGCTTTATTAGGTGTTGTGAGTTCAATAACTAATATGATAATTCAATTCTTATTGATTTATTGAGTTTTACAAAGTTTTGGTACTGAAATTAGTGGGTTTATTAGAATTTCAATGTCATTATCAATAATTGGAGGAACTGCTGAAGGAGCTTTAGCTTTATCAACAGTTTTAATGTTAACTGAACCTTTAAGTAAAAAAGATTGAATTACAGTTAATGAAATTTTTTCAACTGCAAAAAGAAATTATAATAATAAAATTGTTTCTGGATTTATTTTAGTTTTTTTATTATCTATTTTATATCCACTACAAATTGCAATTTCTCCACTAATTACTAGTGGTGAATCAATTAAATGAGGAATTGATTTTACTACACCTTTATCAAAAACAACTTCTACTTTAAAGTTTTGAGAATTAAGTGCAATCTTTTTAATTTTAGGAACTAAACAAACTTTATCAGCTGGATTATTTGGTGTTCATGAAAACATAATGCAAGCTGATCAAAAGAATGCTAGTAAAAAATTAGTAGTTTTATTTTGTGATGTATTGTTTTATGGAATATTTTTTGTATTATTAAATTCTTATATTTATTGAAACGATAGACATACTCCAGTTTTATTATTTTTACCGTTTTTATTTTATCCAGTTATTAGAGGATTACTAATTACATCTTATGTTAAGAAAAAATATCCAGCTATAAAGTTTTATAATGATTTTAATAATTTAAATTTAATTAGAAGATCTACAAAAATTTATTGATCTTCAATTGGTCAATCTATTTTAGTTAATAGTGATTTAATTATTATCTTTTTAGCATTAGGTTCAATTGGTTTGAAAGTTTCATCTTTAATTTCTTTATATATGGTTGTTGCAATTAATTTAAGAATTATTATGACTTCTTTAGTAACTTCATTTAAAGAATATTTTTCAAGTGTAATTATTAAAAAAGGTCGACTAGATTGAGAAACTTATTCAAACTATGAGTTTTATTCTTATATAGTTGGTGTATTTTCATTTCTTATAACAAGCATAATGACTCCATACATAGTTACAGGATTGTTTTCAAAAATTATTTTAAATGATGTTGATACAACAGGACTAACTAAAAAAACTATTGAATTTATTATTTTTAGTCCATTTTTTTCAGGTATTTTTGGAGCAACAACAGGTTTAATTGTTTTATTAGAATCAAAAATTACTTTAATACATGCAAAAGGGATGCATAGAACTATAGCAAAACCACTGAATTTAATTGCTTTTAGCTTTTTTATAACTAGTTTTATAATTACTTTATTATTAAATCGTTTTATTGGAAATGTTGAAAGTAAAATTAGTTGAGTAATTATTGTATTTTATAGTTCTAAAATTTTATTTTTAATAATTGCTTATATTTATTTATGAATTTTTTCTTGAGATAAATTAGTTTATAATGCTAAATTTAATAGAATTATTCCAAATATTTTATTTTTAACTTTATCAGCTTGTTTAGTAATAGCATTTTCATTTAGTGCTGATGATATTTATATATTATTAAAATTTGATACAAATAAAAAAGTACCAGTTGATATACTTCATATTATTTTAGGACTAATTATAATATTTATAGCAAGTTTTTTTATAGGTATACTAACTTTTGTTTATAACAAAATTGTTAAAAATACTTCAGTTACTAGATTGATTTTTTATAGTTTACCTTTTATTAAAAGACTTAATAAAGAAAAACAAGAAAAAGCTAAAAGAGATTTATTTGAAAAAGAAAATATTAATATTGATAAGTTTTTATTAAAACAAGAAGATCTATTAAAAGCTATGTATGGGTTTAAAGAAAAAAAAGTAATTGATCAAGATGAGTTTGAAAAATATTCTAAATATAAACCAAAACCTAAAGTTTATATTTTAAAAGCTAGTGATATGAATAAAGATGAATCGGAGTATTAAAATATGTCAAAAGATAAAGCTTTATTAAGAATTAATCAATTAAAAGAACAATTGAACTTATGATCAAAACAATATTATGTTGATGATAATCCAAGTGTTGATGATATTGAATATGATCTAGCTTTAAAAGAATTAATTAGTTTAGAAACTTTATATCCAGAATTAATTACAACTGATTCACCAAGTCAAAAAGTTGGTGGAATGGTTAGTGAAAAGTTTTTAAAAATCACTCATAAAACTCCAATGCTAAGTTTAGGTAATGTTTTTAGTTTTGATGAGTTTTTAGATTTTAATACTCAGATAAGTAAAGTTTCAAATACTTTAGATAATCAGTATGTTGCTGAATTAAAAATTGATGGTTTGTCAATTTCATTAGTTTATGAAAATGGAAGTTTAGTTTCAGCTGCTACTAGAGGTAATGGTGTTGTTGGTGAAGATGTTACTATTAATGTAAAAACAATTAAATCAATTCCTTTAAAAATCAATAAAAAAGAACGTGTTGAAGTTAGAGGAGAAATTTATTTATCTAAAGCTGAATTTGAAAAAATTAATCAAAAAAGATTAGTAAATAATGAAGATCTATTTATAAATCCTAGAAATGCAGCTGCAGGTACTTTAAGACAATTAGATTCAAAAATAGTTGCAAGTAGAAATCTTGATGCTTTTTTATATTATTACATTAGTGATGATTCAAATAATTTAACTCAATATGAATCGATTTTAAAATTAAATGAATTAGGTTTTAAAACTAATAAAGAAACAATGTTATGTAAAAATTTAGATGAAATTAAAGCATATATTGATAAATATACTAATTTAAAAAATGATTTAGATTATCAAATTGATGGAATTGTTTTTAAAATTAATGATAAAAATTTACAAAATAGTTTAGGATTTACTAGTAAAATTCCAAAATGAGCAATTGCTTATAAGTTTCCAGCTGAAATCAAACAAACCAAATTATTAGATATATTTGCAACAGTTGGAAGAACTGGAAAAATTACTTATAATGCTAAATTAGAACCTGTTTTTTTAATGGGAGCAACCATTAGTGCTGCTACTTTAAATAATGCAGAATATATTAAATCAAAAGATTTAAGAATTAATAGTATAGTTAAAATAAAAAAAGCTGGAGATGTTATTCCAGAAGTTATTGAAGCTATTAAAGATGAAACTTTTTATAAATTAGAAAAATTTAAACCTATATTATATTGTCCAAATTGTCATTCTTTATTAGAAAAAAATGAAAATGAAGTTGATCAGTTTTGTATAAATTCTTCTTGTTCTATGAAAATATTAAGATCTTTACAACACTTTAGTAGTAGAGAAGCTATGAATATTGTTAGTTTAGGAGATAGAAGTTTAGAAATTTTATTTAATTTAAAAATCATTCAAAATATTTCAGATATTTATAGATTAGAAGAATATAAAGATCAAATTTTAGCAATTGAAAATTTTGGTTTAAAAAGCTATTTAAATTTAATTGATTCAATTAATATTTCTAAAAATAATTCTTTAGAAAAAGTTTTATTTGGTTTAGGAATTAGACATATTGGAAGTAAAACTGCAAAAATTTTAGCTAGAAAATATCAAAATATAGATAATTTAATGAAAGCTAGTTATGATGAATTAATTCAAATAAATTCAATTGGAGAATCATTAGCTTTATCTATTATTGATTGATTTAAAATAGAAGATAATTTAAAACTAATTGATGAGTTAAAATCATTTAACATTAATTTTAATTATTTAGGAGCAAAAATTAATTCTGATTCAATAATTGCTAATAAGTCATTTGTAATTACTGGAACTTTAACAAGACCAAGAGAAGAATTTAAAACATTAATTGAAAATAATGCAGGTAAAGTAATTGGATCTATTTCTAAACAAACTGATTATTTATTAGCTGGTAATAATGTAGGTTCTAAACTAGAAAAAGCAAAAAAATTAGGTGTTAAAATTATAGATGAACAACAATTTTTTGATTTATTAAAATCAGAGAAAGGATAATATGTCAAATAGATTTAATAAAGAGTTTTGAAAAGAATTAGCTCATGATTTTATGTTTGAATTAAATGATGAAGAGCTTGAAAACTTAATGAGTGTTGAAGACAAACTTTTTGATGATTTTAAAAAAATCACTAGTATTGATACAACAGATGTTGAACCAACTTTTTATACAGTTAATCAAATTCATTCATATTTAAGAGATGATGAACCAATACAAACTAATTGTCAAAAAGAAATTTTAGAAAATGCGCCAACTAAACATGATGATTACATCACAATAGCAAGGGTGGTTAAATAATGCAAGATTATAGAAAAAAAAGTATTTTTGAAATTCACAAAGATTTAGTAGATAAAAAATATACTGTTTTAGATTTAACTAAAGAAGTATTAAAGAATTTAAAATACGAATTAGATTCTAATGCGATTAATTATTTAGCTGAAATTCATGCACTAAAACAAGCTAAAAAAATTGAAGAAAATTTTGACAGTAATAATTTGTTATCTGGAATACCATACATTTGTAAAGATAATTTTTCAACAAAAGATATTCCAACTACTGCTTCATCAAAAATACTAGAAAATTATATTCCAAACTATTCAGCTGCCTTAGTTGATTCACTTGAAAAAAATCAATCTATATTAGTTGGAAAATCTGCTTTAGATGAACTTGGAATGGGTGGAACTGGATTATTATCATGTAATGGTAAAATTGCAAATCCATGAGATAAAAATCGTATAGTTGGTGGTTCTAGTTCTGGGTCTGCTTATTTGGTTGCTAAAGGATTAGTTCCATTTGCAACAGGAACTGATACTGGTGATTCAATTAGAAAACCAGCTAGTTATAATGGAATAGTTGGATTTAAGCCAACTTATGGAGTAATTTCAAGATATGGATTATTACCATATGCTCCAAGCTTAGATACAGCTGGATTTTTTACAAAAAATGTAGATGATATGGCAGTTTTATGTGATGCTAGTTATGATAATGATAATAGAGATTTTTCATCAACAACAGCTGATCATGTTGACTTTTTAAAACAAATTGATGATTTTTCAAATATTAAAACTTTTGGATATATTAGTTCAGTAATTGAAAGTTTAGATCAAGAACATAAAACTCACTACTATAATTTATTTGAGACATTAAAAAATAAAGGTTATCAAATTAAAGCTTTAGATTTTAGACAAGATTTATTAGATGCAGTTTTACCTGTTTATTTAATGATTGCAAATAGTGAAAGTGTTTCAACTAATTCTTGCTTAGATGGAATTAAATATGGAAAAAGAGTAGATGGAAATGATTATAGTGAAATTATGATCAATTCAAGAACTCAAGGTTTTGGTGAAATTGTTAGACGTAGATTTGCAATAGGTTCACTAGTTTTAAAAGGTGAAAATCAAAAAAAATATTTAGTACAAGCTAAAAAAGTTAGAACTTTAATTAATCGTGACTTTAATAATTTATTTGATCAAGTTGATGTTTTATTATTACCACCATCACCATCTATTGCTCCATTAATTGAAGAAATTAATAATCCAAATAAAAAATCTCAAGAAAAAGATTTTATTGAAAATATTTTAGTTTTAGCTAATTTTACAGGTAGTCCTTCAATTACTATTCCATTTTTTAAAACTAAAAATATGCCAGTTGGAATTAATATTACAACAAAAGTTAAAACAGATTTACTAACACTACAAGCAGCTAAATTATTAGAAAATATTATTGGAATTAAAAACCAAATTGTTGAGGACTAATATGCAAAATTTTGAAATTATTATTGGAGTTGAAAACCATGTTGAATTAAAAACTAATTCAAAAATGTTTTCACCAAGTAAAGTTAGTTACGGACAAATTCCAAATACTTTAGCAAATGAAATTGATTTAGCTTATCCTGGAACTTTACCAAGTGTTAATAAAAAAGGAGTAGAGTTAGCTATTCTAGCATGTAATGCTTTAAATATGCAAATTGATACTTTATTAACTTTTGATCGTAAAAACTATTTTTATCCAGATTTAACTAAAGGTTTTCAAATCACTCAACAATTTAATCCAATTGGAACAAATGGTAGTTTAGAAATAATTTTAGAAAATGGAAATAAAAAAGTAGTTGAAATTGAACGTTTGCATATTGAAGAAGATACTGCAAAACAAGTTCATAAAGATAATTTAACTTATCTTGACTATAATAGATCTGGTGTTGGGTTAATTGAAATTGTTACAAAACCAGTATTAAGAAGTGCTGAAGAAGCCTGTTTATATGTTGAAAAACTTAGAGAAATTTTATTATTTTTAAATGTTAGTGATGTAAAAATGAATGAAGGTTCACTAAGAACTGATTTAAATATTTCTTTAAGACCTTATGGTAGTGATAAATTTTCAAATAAAGTTGAAATTAAAAACTTAAACTCTATTTCAAATATTAAAAAAGCTGTTGAATTTGAAATTAATAGACAAAAAGAAATTTTATTAAAAAATCAAATTGTTGAACAACAAACAAGAAGATTTGATGATCAAACTAGTTCAACTATTTTAATGAGAAGTAAGATTGATAGTATTGATTATAGATATTTTAGAGAACCAAACATTTTTCCAATTCAACTAGATCAAAAATGAGTTGATAAAATTATTTCAAATTCTCCTGAACTAGCAGATCAAAAACGTATTAGATATGTAAATGAATTAGGTTTAACTATTGAAGATGCTAATATTATTTTAACTAGTTTAGAAATGACACAGTTTTTTGAAAAAACTATTAAATTAACTACTAATTATAATAAAGTTGCTAAAATGTTGATTTCAGAAATTCAAGCTAAATTGAATTTAGAAAATAAAACAATAGATCAAATTGAATTAAGTCCAGAAAATTTAGCTAGTGTAATTAATTTAATTGATAAAAACATTATTTCATCAAAACAAACAAAAGTAATTATGCCAATTATATTAGATTCAAATAATGAAACTGTTGAACAAATTGTTGAAAGATTAAATCTAAAATTAATTACAAATAAAGATGAAATTTCAAAATTATTAGTAAATATTATTAATCAAAACAAAGATTTATTAAATCAATATTCTACTCGTCCTGAAAGAGTAATTAAAACAATTATGGGTCAATTAATGAAACAAACTAATGGTAATGTTGATCCTGAAATTGCAAATGAAATTGTAATTAAAGAAATTGAAAAGAATTTATAACAATAAAAAATGGGCAATGCCCATTTTTTATTGTTCTTCAGTTAAAAGGTTTGGATCAGTTTCTTCATCAATCATACCTTGAATTTTTTCAGCTAAACTATTAATAATAGTAGTTCTTGCAAAAACTACAATATGATCTCCTTCTTTTAGTTCTGTATAATCATCTGGTAATAAGATCTTACCTTTTCTTCTAATTTGAATAATATTAAAATCTTTATTTGTTGATAAACCAACTTGTTGAATATTTTTATTAAATAAATCAGGGTTTTTAACTTCTAAAGTTGAAGAGATAAATTCATCATCAATTGAATGTACTTCAATATCAAAATCAATATTAAAAATTACTCTAGTAGCTGTAATTTCTCCAGCAATTTTATTAGGAACAATAATTTGGTTTTCAGTTAAACCTAACGCTAGTAAAACTCTTCTATAATTATCATCTTTTGCTTTAACTGTAATATTAGTACATTTTAAATCTAGTAAGTTTAAAACTGTTACTAGTGATGATTCTAATTCGTTTTCAATTCCAACAATCACTCAATCATATGATTGAATTCCTTTTTTTGCTAGAGCTACTTTATTAGTTGTATCAATTACAATTCCTTCAACTGTATCAAATTCAGATAAATATAAATTCAAACGTCTTTCATCAATATCAAAAACAGTTACAGATTGTCTTTTTTGTACTAAAGTTTCAATAACAGATAAAGTAAAGTTAGAAACACCAATGATTGCAAAGTTTTGTTTTTTTGCCATAAATTATCCCTTCTTACCTAATTAAATTATACATTTTTATCAAAATGATATAATAATATATTGAAAAGAGGTGGATTTATGTTTTTTAAGAAAAAAAATAATAAAAAACACAAGCTAAAATTCACCTCAAGACTTTTTAAAAAAACTTCAAATTTTAATGAAGAAAAGTATAAATTTTTCCGACTAGTTAAAGATATTTGACCACTTTCTAAAACTTCAGGAAAGATTTTTTTAATTTATGTAGCAATTATTTTATTAGGTGGGTTATTATTATCAATTCCTAACTTTTCACTAACTAAAAGTGGATCTAAATATAATTGAGATTTTTTAACTGGAATATTTATTGCTTCATCTGGATTTAGTGATACCGGTTTAACTGTTTTAGATGTTTCTCATTCTTATACTTTTTGAGGGCAGTTAATTTTATTATTACTAATTGAATTTGGTGGAATTGGTGTTTTAACTTTTAAAATTGTTTTATTTTTAATTATTAATAAAAAAATCTCAATTTCAGATACTATAGTTGCTCAATCTGAAAGAGGAAGTGCTACAACTAGTTTAACTATTGATCTAATTAAAGATGGGTTTATTTGATTAACTTCAGTTCAAGTAGTTTCAGCTTTTATTTTATTCTTTTTATTCTTTTTTAACCAACCTTCAAACAATCCAAATTTAGAAGTGGTTTCACCATATCATGATTTTTGAAAATCATTATGATTTGCTGTTTTTCATTCTACTAGTGCTGTAAATAATGCTGGGTTTGATATTATTTCACCAAACTCATTACAACCATATAATGTAGATAATCATAGAGTTTATGCTATTCAAGTAATTTTTATGCTTGAGTGAATAATTGGTGGATTAGGTTATCCTACTTTTCATGATATTAAGCGTAAATTAAAAGCTAGAAAAACTAAAGAAAAAATTAATTTTAGTTTATTTACAAAAATTAATTTCTGAGTGTATTTAGTATTATTTATTTTTGGTCCTTTAGCTGTTTTTGCAACAGAATATTCAAATTACAATCATTCATTAATTTTTCATTATTATGATGAAAACTTTACTGTTTTAAATGCTAAATCTAATACTGTTGTTTTTATGGATATTTTATTTAATACAACAGCTTCAAGAAATGCAGGATTTTCAACAATTGATATTTCAACTTTTAATTCAGGATCAAAAGCTATATTATCAATTTTAATGTTTATTGGATCAGCACCAAGTTCAACTGCTGGAGGAATTAGAACTACAACTTTTGGAGTATTGCTTTTATCAACTTTTACAATTATTAAAAACCAAAAATTCACAAGTGCTTTTAGAAAAACTATACCTAGTGAAACTGTTAATAGAAGTTATGCAGCATTCTTTATTTCAACATTTTTAATTTTTATTGCTTTATTTATTATTTATGTTGATTCAAATAGTGTTTTTCATACTTTAAAAAATCATAATAGTGCTTCAATTAATACTATTTTATTAATTACTAGTGCATTTGGGACTGTTGGATTATCTCCTTTAGCTCATTTTCAAATGTATCAATTAGGAGTTGTTACTAAAATATCAATTATTTTAATTATGTTTATTGGTCAATTAGGAGTTTCAAATACTTTATTAATCTTTTTAAAACCTGCAAGAGATAAAGCTTATAAATATCTTGAAGAAGATATAACTATAGGATAGGTGATAGTATGGTTATTTTAGATGGTAAGTTAGTTTCAAAACAAATCAAAGAAGCTTTAAAACAACAAATTGACACATATTTAAATAAAAACTATAAAAAACCTAAATTAGCTGTAATTTTAATTGGAAATGATCCAGCAAGCGAATTATATGTTTCAAATAAAATAAAAGCTTGTAACTTAGTAGGAATTGAATCAGTGTTATTAAGATTTGATCAAAATATTACTAGTGAAATGTTATCTGATCAAATTAATCAATTAAATAATGATAATAGTGTTGATGCAATTTTATTACAATTACCATTACCAAAACATTTAAATGAACAAGAGTTTTTACAAGCAATCGATCCTTTAAAAGATGTTGATGGATTTCATTATATTAATCAAGGAAAAATGTTAGAAGGTTATGATACTATTTATCCTTGTACACCAATTGGAATTATTAATTTATTAAAAGCTTATAATATTGATGTTAAATCAAAAGATATAACTATTATTGGAACTTCAAATATTGTTGGAAAACCTTTAGCAATAATGTTATCTAATATGGGTGCAACAATTAGTATGTGTAATAAAAATACAAAGAGTTTAAAAAAATATACTAAAAGATCTGATATAGTAATTTCAGCTACTGGAAAACAAGCACTTATTAAAAAAGATATGATTAAAAAAAATGCTATTGTAATTGATGTTGGAATTATAAAAGATCCAATTACTAATAAAATAGTTGGTGATGTTGATTTTGAAAATGTTAAAGAACTTTGTTCATATATTACTCCAGTTCCAGGTGGAGTTGGGCCTATGACTGTTGCTATGTTATTAGAAAATACATTTGAATTATACAAATTACATATAAAGGAAAATTATGAAAACTAGTTTTAAAAATAATCGTCCTAAAAGACATTATATATATAATGATATTTTTAAAAAAGCTAATTTAATTATTCAAATATCAAGTGCTATATTTATGCTATTAGCAACTATTGGGTTTATGTTTGGAATAGTTGGAATTACTTTAGGAACTGTTAATAACACTACAAATATTAAATTAAATACAATTAGTGGAATTATTTTATTAGTAATTAGTAGTTATGTGTTTTTAATGTGTGCTATTAGTTTGTGTTTATCAGTTATTAGTAATTATCATAAAACTACAATTTATTTAGAGATTTTAGCAATTTTTAGTATAGTTTCAATAGTATGTATGATTGGTGGTTTTTTAATTATATTTAGTAGTAATAAATATAAAGATGAGCAAGAAAAAAACACTAATAATCAATTAGAAAATCAAAATGATAACAACCAAAAAACTGAAGATAAACAACAAATTGAAAATCAAACTAATAATCAATCTAAAGATAATTTTATTTCTAATCCAAATCAAAATGTTAATCCAAGCCAACAAATAGCTTCAGACCATTATCATGCAAATATAAGTAGAATAAATAATAATCAAATTAATAATCAAAGATTAGAACAAGCTAAAAAAAATGAAAAATATCAGCAAGTAAAAAGAACTTATCAATTAGTAAAAGAACATAAACTAAGTGAAGATAAACTACAATCTATTTTTAATTCTGATCCTGAATTTAAACAAATGTATGATGAGTTAAAAAAATAATTAGACAAAATAAGCAATTGCTTATTTTTTTATTTAATTTTTTAAAAAATACTAGTAAAAAAATAATAAATTTGTACAATATTGATATTAAAAGAAAGATTGTTATTAAAATGTTGTTTAAAGTTTTAAGTTTTATATTAGTTAGTAGTTCAGCATTATTAGTTGTTAGTTGTTCAAATAAAAACCAAAATAATAGTATAAAAAAAGAAATTATTAAAAAAGAATTAACAATAGAACAAAAACAAGCTATTAATGATATTTTTGTATCTCAACAAGATGCTTTTGCAACTTTTCATACTTATAAAGATGTTTTAGATCAACTAAAAGTATTTTTAAGTAAAAAAAATTTAAATGAAGTTATTTTATTTGATGAAAATCAAAAAGATAAACATTTAGTTTTAGATAATAATGCTAATAAGAACTCTGTTAAAATCAGAGTTTTTGGTAATGTTTTTGAGTTTAAACCAAAAACTGTAAAAGAGTATGTAGAAACTAAATATAGTGATGATACTAAAACTAAAGTGACTCAATTAGGATATAAAAAAGAAACAATAAAAAATGTAGATTATTATGTTTTAAATAGATTAGATAAAAATACAAATGAAGTTCCAATTGATCTGCCATTAAAAATTAATTCATTAAGTGATTCTTTTAAAGAAAATAAAAATGAAAAAATCACTAATATTGACAAATGAGATACTAGAAACATTATTTCTTTAAAAAACATGTTTTATTCAGCAAAAAGTTTTAATCAAAATATTTCTAGTTGAAATATTTCTAATGTTGTAAATATGTCAGCTATGTTTTTTGAAGCTGAAAAATTTAATCAACCAATAGGTAACTGAGATGTTTCAAAGGTTACTGATATGGATTTTTTGTTTGATGGAGCAATAACATTTAATCAAAATATAAATGATTGAAGAACTGATAGTTTGACAGATCTAACTTATACTTTTAGAAGTGCTATAAGTTTTAATCAGCCATTAAATAATTGAAATGTTTCAAAAGTTAAAAGTATGGATGGTATGTTTACTGAAGCTACTAGTTTTAATCAAGATATTAGTTTGTGAAATACAAGTAATGTTGAATCAATGAATGGAATGTTTTCTTCAGCAGATAAATTCAATCAAAATCTAAGTTCTTGAAATGTTAAAAAAGTTGGAAATGCTCAAAATTTTGCAAATGGTTTAAAATCAGTTATGACTAAAGATAAGCTTCCAAAATTTAATGAAAAGTACTCAGATGATAAATACATTTATGGTAGTTAAAAAATAATTTATAAAAATAAAAAAATATTAAGTAAAATCTTGAAAATGATAATCAGTAATGGTATTATTTTTAGTGTCTTAGATAAATATGACCAATTAAAAGATATGGCTTTTTAGCTCAGCAGGTAGAGCAACCGGCTGTTAACCGGTTTGTCACAGGTTCGAGCCCTGTAAAAGCCGCCATTATCTTGGCCTGTTGGTGAAGCGGTTAACACACACGGTTTTCATCCGTGGACACACGGGTTCGAACCCCGTACAGGCTACCATATTTTCGGAGTGTTAGCTCAGCTGGGAGAGCTCCTGCCTTACAAGCAGGCGGTCATAGGTTCAAGTCCTATACACTCCACCATTTTTTATTTATGCTGACTTAGCTCAGCAGGCAGAGCAACTGACTTGTAATCAGTAGGTCGTAGGTTCGATTCCTATAGTCAGCACCATTAGAAAACTCGAGCACTACTGTGCTCTTTATTTTTAAAATTTAAACAACCAAATATCTTACAAATTGTTCTATTTGACATTCATATTACTAATAAGATAAATTAATTATTTATATAAGAATTTAATTTACATAATTTAAGAAGATCATCTTGATCTTCTTTTTTTGTTTTATAGTAAATAAAAATAAAAAAAGTAAGTTTTAAAACTTACATTGTTATATATTTAATTAAATTATTATGACTTATTTTGATCCATAATTCACTTTCTTTTCCATTTTTATTAAACACAAATATACGTTTAATCCAATAAATTATATTTTGTAAAAAAATGAGCATAAAATTGATCCTCCTGGATAAGAAAGTCCTAAAACTCTAGCCACTTTGTCATAATACTCACCAATAGCATCATCTCTAGTTGATCCAATAATTTGAAAATAATTTAACAATTTGAAAAATAATTCAGTTATTAAAATTAAAAATTTTTTAAAAAAGTGCTAGTAGCTTTCTAATATATCAACTAATAAAAGTATTATTTTTTTAAATGATAAAATAATTTTAGAAACTTAGATTTATGAGACTAAAAGTATGAATGAATTTAATTTAGCAAAAGATAAAACAATGATCTCTAAGATATTTAAAAAAATTCCTTGATTTTATCATTTAATATTTTTTTTGATTGGCTTAGTAGTTGGATTATTATTTCAATTTTTACGAGTAAAACTTTTTGCTTTTCCTTATTTTTTTATATTCTTTTTTGCTATTTTAATTACTTATTGTGTTTTATTTATAATAATCAGTCCAATGATTAAACAAAATTGATTCATTAAAAGAATTAAAAATGAAAAATAAAAAAATATCAATTAGTACAATAGCAAAAGAATGTAATGTTGGTGTTGGAACAGTTTCACGTTATTTTAATAATGGTTATGTTAGTGATCAAAAAAAAGAACTAATTAAAAGAGTAGTTGAAAAATATAATTTTTCACCTAATTTTGCTGCTCATTCAATTAAAAGAAAAATTCAAGAAGTTTATTTTTTAATTCCAGATTTAACTAAAAGTAATACTTTTGTCATTAAAAAAATTTTAAAATACCTACAATTAGAATTTTCTGAAACAATGGTATTTGTAATTCAAACTACTTATAATCAAGAAACTTATTTAAAATACTTAAAAAAAGTAGTAGCAAGAAAACCGGCTGCTTTAGTTTTATTTGCTATTAGTGATGATTTAAAAATTAAAGATTATTTAAAAAAAATTACTATTCCTTTTATTAGTTATGGAAAAGATTGAGGAAAGTTTTATTTTATTAATAATGATCAAGAAATGATGATCTCATTACTAGAAACTATGAATAATCAAAATGAATTTGATCATCAAAAACAAATTTTATATATTGGTGAAAAACCTGAAACTAATAAGTCAACTGGATATGATCGTTTTTATGGTTTAAATAATTGATTTAAAAATAAAAATATTAAATTTGATTATTTATTTTTTGAACATAATAGTGAAACTAGTATTTATAATTTAATAAAAGAATTAAATCTAAATAACAAAATCATTATTTGTGGAACTCATACTTGTCATAAAATTTTATTAAAATATATAGTTAATCAAAAGTTTAAAAACATTACTTTAACTGATATTTATCAAAAAAATAGTTTGTTATTACCGATTTTTGAAAAACAATACTGTATAGCTATTGATTATCAAAATCTAGTACAAAGAATAAATGAAAGTATTAATAAAATTTTAAATAACAAACCTATAGATGAACAAAATGAAAAATACTTGAATTATGAAATTAAAGTTTTAGATAGATAAAATTTTAGTTTCATTTTTTATTATATAATTATAGTGTGGAAACAATTCCATATTATGAGGTCTTTATGGCAAAAAAATCATATACAGAAGAAGTTAAAGAACTAGTTAGTTTACTTGGTGGAGCTGACAACATTGTTTCATATACTCACTGTATATCTCGTCTTAGATTAGTTTTAAAAGATAATTCTAAGGCAGATACTAAAGCAATTGAAACTTTAGATAATGTTAAAGGAGTAGTTAAACCTGTTGGTGCTTATCATGTTGTGATTGGTGTTGATGTAACAAATTATTACAAAGAATTTAAAAATTATTTAACTAATCAACAACCACAAACAAGTGATTCAAACTCTCAAACTACAACTGTAAAACAAAAATCAAATCAAAAATTTTATCAACGTTTATTACGTCATTTTTCAGAAATATTTATTCCTTTAATTCCAGCACTAGTAGCTGGTGGGTTAATTTTAGGATTTAGAAACATTTTAGAAACTGATTGAACTGGTGAAGGTAAATCATTAGTTGCTTTATCAGCATTCGCAAAAGGCTTAAATGAATTTTTATGAATTCCTGCTCAAGCAGTCTTTTGATATTTACCTGTAGCAATTTGCTGGTCAATATTTAAAAAAATGGATGGTTCTCCAGTATTAGGAATTATTATTGGACTTACTTTATTATTACCACCATTAGAAAATATTTATGCTATTTCAGCATTAGCAAAAGATAGTATTTGAATATTTAAAGATGCTCCTGCTTTTGATTTTGGTGCATTTAAATTCCCTTGAAAACTTCAATATACTGCTCAAGTAATCCCAGCAATTGGTGTAGCATTTTTTGGAGTTTATTTAGAAAAAGGATTAAATAAAATTATTCCTGCTATTTTAAAACAAATCTTTGTTCCATTATTAGTTATTGTATTATCATATACTGTTGGATTAGCAATTATTGGTCCTATTGGATTTGTAATTGGTTCTGCAATTTCAGTTGCTTCAAGTTGAGCATTAACTCATCCGATTGCAAAATATTTCTTTGCTCCAGTATTTGGATTATTATATGCTCCAACTGTTGTTACTGGATTACATACAATGTATAATGCTGTAATGATTCAAAACACAGCAACAATTGGTGGTTCATTTATTTTTCCAATTTTATGTATGTCAAATATTGCACAAGGTAGTGCGTCATTAATGTTTACTATTTTAAATAGAAAACATCAAAAAGTAAAAGATGCTGGAGCTTCTGCTACTGTTTCAGCTTATCTAGCAGTAACTGAACCAGCAATGTATGGAATTAATTTACGTTTCTTATATCCATTTATAGCAGCAATTATTGGATCTGCAACAGGTGCTTTATTATTAATAATTTCAGGAGTAACTTCAAATGGTATTGGAGTTGGTGCTTGATTAGGAGTTTTATCAATTCAAGCTACTTCAAAAGTTAAAGGAGTTAAAACTTGAATTGGGTCTGGATATACTTGATTTATGATAAGTGCAATATTAACAACTATCGTTACTATGATATTAACTTGATTTTTAGGAACTCTACCTAACTTTGTTAAACTACGTAATGATTTATTAGATGTTAAAACCGATCCCATCATTAAAATTAAAAAATAATATTTAAATGAAAAAAATTAATTATAAAGAAGCGATTGTGTATGAAATTCATCCACAATCTTTTTATGATACTAATAATGATGGAATTGGTGATTTAAAAGGAATTATTAAAAAACTAGATTATTTAAAAAAACTAGGTGTAAATTTTTTATGATTAAATCCAATTTATTTATCTCCTAAAAAAGATAATGGATATGATGTTAGTGATTATAAAAAAATTGATCCAATGTTTGGTAGTATGACTGATTTTAATAACTTAGTTAAAGAAGCTAAAAAAAGAAATATCTATATTATGATGGATATGATTTTTAATCATTGTTCAACTGAACATGAGTGATTTAAAAAAGCTTTAATTAATAAAAAATATCAAAATCGTTTTATATTTGTAGAAAATAAAAATAAACTACCTAACAATTGAAAAAGCAAATTTGGTGGTTCTGCTTGAGAATATAATAAAACATTAGATAAATACTATTTACACTTATTTGATAAAACTCAAATTGATTTAAATTGAAAAAATAAAGCTTTAAGAAATGATATTTATGAAATTATTAATTATTGATTAGATAAAGATGTTAAAGGGTTAAGATTTGATGTTATTAATTTAATTTCAAAACCAAAAACTTTTAAAGATGATTTGATTGGTGATGGTAGAAAATATTATACTGATAGACCACTAGTTCATAAATATCTAAAAGAAATGGCTAGTAAAACTTATAGTTTAAAAAATGATGTAATAACAGTTGGAGAATTATCTTCAACTTCATTAAAACAAGCAATTTTATATACTAAAAAAGAATCTAAAGAACTAGATATGGTATTTATGTTTCATCATTTAAAAGTTGATTATTTAAATAATGATAAATGACAAATTAAAAAATATGACCCAAAACAATTAGTTAAAGTTCTTAAAACTCAGCAAATAGCTTTTAATAAACATAACGCTTGATGCGCTAATTTTTTAAACAATCATGATCAACCAAGAGCTATTAGTAGGTTTGGTGATTATAAAAATTATTATTATCAATCAGCAACTAGTTTAGCTAGTGTAGTTTTACTATTAAAAGGCACGCCTTATTTATATCAAGGTGAAGAGTTTGGAATGTTAAACAATAATTATTCAAATATTAATCAATTAAAAGATGTTGAATCAATTAACTATTATAGAATCTTAAAAAATAAAGGTTTAAAAAAAGAAGAAATTTTAAATATTATTAGTAATAGATCAAGAGATAATGCAAGAACTGTTATGCAATGAGATGATAGTTTATATGCTGGATTTTCTTCTCATAAACCTTGAATAGATGTAAATAATAATTATTTAGATATTAACTTTAAAAAAGATTATTCAAAGTCTCAATCAATTTTTAAAGCTTATCAAAAGCTAATTAGATTACGTAAAAAACATTTAGCTTTTAGTTATGGAGATATTAAATTTATTAATATAAACCCTAATGTTTTAAGTTTTTATAGAATTTATTTAAATGAAAAATACTTAGTAATTATTAACTTGTCTGATCTAAATATTAATTCTAATAAATTAAAACCATTTTTAAATTTAAAAGTTATTTTTAATAATTATAAAAGCTTTAAACAAATTAAACCTTATCAAGTAGTAGTTTTAAAGTGTAATTAGTTAAAACATATTTTAATATGTAAAATTTGTAAAATTCATATAAATTTTATTAAATAGTATAATTTAAGTAAGTCTAATAAACAAAACTCAAAAATGAAAGGTAGATATGAAAAAGTTAATAAATAGTCCTGAAACATTAGTTAATGAAATGTTAGAAGGTTTAGTTAAAGCTTATCCAAATAAATTAAAAAGAGTTGAAGGTTTTGATGTAATTATTAGAAATGATGATATTAAAAAAGATAAAGTAGCTTTAGTTAGTGGTGGAGGTTCTGGTCATGAACCAGCACATGCTGGTTATGTTGGATATGGAATGTTAGATGCAGCTGTTGCTGGAGCTGTATTTACTTCACCAACTCCAGATCAAGTTTATCAAGCAATTAAAAGTAGTAATGCTAATAAAGGAGTATTATTAATTATTAAAAACTATACTGGAGATATTTTAAATTTTGAAATGGCTCAAGATATGGCAAGTATGGAAGGAATTGAAGTTGATAGTGTAGTTGTTAATGATGATGTAGCTGTTGAAGATAGTTTATATACTGCTGGAAGAAGAGGAGTAGCTGGTACTATTTTTGTTCATAAAATAGCTGGTGCTAAAGCTGAAATGGGAGCTAGTTTACAAGAAGTAAAAAATACAGCTTTAAAAGTTATTAAAAACGTTAGAAATATGGGAATGGCAATTTCTCCATGTATTGTTCCAGCTGCTGGTAAATCTAATTTCTCATTAAATGAAGATGAAATGGAAATTGGAATTGGAATTCATGGTGAACCTGGAGTTTATAGAGATAAATTAAAACCAGTAGATCAAATTGTAGATACTTTAACTGATAAAATTTTAAATGATATACAAATTAATAAAGATGAACAAGTAGCAGTTATGATTAATGGAATGGGTGCTACTCCTGAAATGGAATTATTAGTAATTAATAATCATTTAAATGATATTCTAACTAATAAAGGTATTAAGATTTATAAAACTTTTGTTGGTAACTTTATGACTTCAATTGAAATGGGTGGATTTTCAATTTCAATTCTAAAACTAGATAATGAATTAAAAGAATTATTAGATCATAAAGCAGATACACCAGGTTTAAAAGTTTTTTAATAAATAAATAATATTAAAATTACATCAATTTTGATGTAATTTTTTTTGCTTTTTAACTACTTTAATACTTAAAAAAATAATAAAAATAACTATTAAAATTTATCAATAAATTAATTAAAAAAATATTTGACACTATTCTAGTATTTCTTATTAAAAAAGTATAGAATATTAATTGCATGTATATTTTGTGTGCTTTTTTACAACACACCCATAGGAGTTGTTGATTAAATTAGTAAATTTAGGAGGTTAGTATGGCAGAAAGCAAAATGAGAATTAAATTAAAAGGCTACGATCACGCTATTGTTGATCAAAGCATTGTAAAGATCATTCAAGCTGCTGAAGGTACTGGAGCTAAAGTTAGAGGACCAATCCCATTACCAACAGAAAAACAAGTTATTACTATTTTAAGAGCTGTTCACAAATACAAAGATTCACGTGAACAATTCGAAATGAGAACACATAAAAGATTATTAGAAATTTTAAATCCAACTGCTGCAACAATGGACATTTTAAAAAGAGTTCAATTGCCAAGTGGTGTTGATATTGAAATTAAATTATAATCTTCTATTTATTTAAAAATATACAAAATATCAAATTAGCAGAATATACGTGATTATCAATTAGGAGGAAATAAAATGAAAGGAATCTTAGGTCGTAAGGTAGAAATGACTCAAGTATTTACTAGTGCTGGTCAGTTAGTTCCAGTAACAGTAGTTGAAGTTCTACCAAACACAGTTTTACAAGTTAAAACTATTGACAGTGATGGATATGTTGCTGTGCAATTAGGTACTACAGATAAAAGAGTTAACTTAGTAAATAAACCTGAATTAGGACACTTTAAAAAAGCTAATTCAAATCCTAAGCGCTTCGTAAAAGAAATCAGAAACATGCAAGGATATGAACTTGGACAAGTTATTAATGTAAGTGATATCTTTGTTTCTGGTGAATACGTTGATGTTACAGGAATTTCTAAAGGTAAAGGTTTTGCTGGAGGAATTAAAAGACATAATTATGCAAGAGGACCAATGGCTCATGGATCAGGATATCACAGAGGAATTGGTTCAATGGGAGCAATCATTAACCGTATTTTTAAATCAAAAAAAATGCCAGGGCACATGGGTAATGCAAAAAGAACTATTCAAAATCTAGAAATTATTGCTATTGATCAAACAAACAACATTATGTTAATCAAAGGATCAATTCCTGGACCAAAAAATAGTTTTGTACAAATTAAACAAAATGTAAAAGGTATGAGTTCTAAACAAGCAGTTGAATTATTAAATAGAAATGCATCAGTTGAAGCATAGTTGAGGTAAGAGATGAAATTACAAGTTTTAGACATTAAAGGTAATGAAGTTAAAGAAATTGCTTTAAATGATTATGTTTGAGGAATTGAACCTCACCAACAAGCTATTTATGATACTGTAATAAGTCAACAAGCTGCTTTAAGACAAGGAACTAAAAAAGTTAAAACCCGTGCTGAAGTATCTGGAGGAGGACGTAAGCCTTGAAAACAAAAAGGAACTGGACGTGCTCGTCAAGGATCAATTAGAGCTCCACAATGAAAAGGTGGGGGAGTTACATTTGGACCAACACCAGATATTAACTATAAAAAATCTGTTAATAAAAAAGTAAGAGCTTTAGCTTTTAGATCAGTTTTATCTCTAAAAGTTAAAGAAAACAATCTTGTAATCGTTGACAAATTTGAGTTTGCTAAACCATCAACAAAAGAAATGGTTGTAGTAATGAAAAATTTAAAAATTGATGATCAAAAAACATTAATTGTTACTAAAGAAAAAGAAGAATTAGTAGTTAAATCTTCAAATAATATTACTGGAGTTAAAACAATTTCTGCTAACCAACTAAATGTATTTGATTTATTAAATGCTACTAAATTACTAATTACAGAAGAAGCTGCTATTGCAGTTGAGGAGGTATACGCATAATGCATATCACTGAAGTATTAAAAAAACCAGTATTAACTGAAAAATCATTTGCTGGTCATAAAGATAATGTGTATACATTCCTAGTTGATAAAAAAGCTAATAAAGTTCAAATTAAAAAAACTTTTGAAGAAATTTTTGAAGTAAAAGTTGAATCAGTTAGAACTATTAATTATGACGCTAAAGAAAAAAGATTAGGAAAATATGTTGGTAAAAAACCATCATATAAAAAAGCAATCATTACATTAAAAGAAGGTCAAAAATTAGACGTGCTAAGCGACTTATAGAAAAATCGACCCGGATAAATTATTATAAGCGCATCAAAATAGAAAGGGAAAAACATGGCAATTAAAAAGTATAAGTCAACAACTAATGGTCGTAGAAATATGACTACAATTGACTATTCAGCTGTTTTAACAACAAAAAACAATCCTGAAAAGTCATTAGTTGTTTCTAAAAACTCTAAAGCCGGAAGAAATAATCGCGGTTTAATTACTACTCGCCATAAAGGTGGAGGACACAAACAAAAATACCGTATTATTGACTTTAAAAGAAATAAAAGAGATATCTTTGGAACAATTTCAACAATTGAATATGATCCAAACAGAAATGCATTTATTTGTTTAATTAATTATGTAGATGGAGAAAAACGTTACATTTTATTTGCAAAAGGAATGCAAGTTGGAATGAAAGTGGTTGCTAGTGAAAATGCTGATATTAAAGTTGGAAATGCAGCACCATTAAAAAATATTCCTGAAGGAACTTTACTTCATAATGTAGAACTAAAACCTGGAAAAGGTGGACAAATTGCAAGAAGTGCTGGTTCATCAGTTCAACTTTTAGGAAAAGATGATGATGGTAAATATGTAACTTTACGTTTATCATCTGGTGAAGTTAGAAAAGTTTTAGCTGAATGTTATGCAACAATCGGTGAAGTAGGAAACGAAGAATACAACTTAGTTAACTTAGGAAAAGCTGGACGTAATAGATGAAGAGGTATTCGTCCAACTGTTAGAGGATCTGTAATGAATCCAAATGATCACCCACATGGTGGAGGAGAAGGACGTGCTCCAATTGGACGTAAGTCTCCAGTTACTCCATGAGGTAAGAAAGCTTTAGGTGTAAAAACAAGAAACACTAAAAAAACCTCAGAAAAACTAATTGTAAGAAAACGTAGTAATAAAAAATAAGAAAGGAGAATAGAAGATAATATGGCAAGATCATTAAAAAAAGGACCTTTTGTTGATGAAAGTTTGTTTAAGAAAGTTACAGCAGCAAAAGATGGTGAAGTAATTAAAACTTGATCACGTAGATCAACTATTTTCCCTGAATTCATCGGTAAAACATTTGGTGTTTATAATGGAAAAGAATTTATTCCAGTTTACATTACTGAAGATATGGTTGGAAATAAATTAGGTGAATTTGCTCCAACTCGTAAATTCGGTGGTCATGGTGATGACAAAGGTAAGAAAAAATAATTAGGAAGGATAAGAATTAAATAATGGAAGCAAAAGCAAAATTAAGTATGATTCGTATCTCTCCTAGAAAAATGAGATTAGTTGCAGATACTATCAGAAATAAAGCTGTATCAGTTGCAGTTGCTACTTTAAAAAATCTAAACAAAGATGCTGCTGAACCAATTTTAAAATTATTAAATTCAGCAGTTGCTAATGCTGTTAATAATAACGGTATGGAAGCAGATAAATTATATGTTAAAACAATTTTTGTTAATGAAGGACCAACTTTAAAACGTTTTAGACCTAGAGCTCACGGTAGAGCATATGAAATTTTTAAAAGAACTAGTCATGTTGTGATTGTAGTTAGTGATGAAAAATAAGAAAGGATAGTTAGGAAATGGGACAAAAAGTATCACCAAACGTTTTACGTTTAGGAATCGTTAGAGATTGAGAAAACAGATGATATGCTGAAAAAGATCAATATGTTAAATGATTAGATCAAGATATCAAAATCCGTACTGCTTTATTTAAATTATTAAAAGATGCAGCTGTTTCAAAAATTGATATTGAAAGAACTACAAAAGATCTAACTTTATTTATCAAAACTGCTCGTCCAGCTATCGTTTTAGGTCAAGAAGGTAAAAACATCGAAAAAATTGTTTTAGCTGTTAGAAAAACTGTTAAAAATAAAAAATTAATTGTTAATGTTAGAGTTATTGAAATTAAAAGTCCTGATGCAGATGCAACTTTAGTTGCTAGATGAATTGGTGAACAAATTTCAAACCGTGCTTCATTTAGAACAGTTCAAAAATTAGCTATTAAAAAAGCTTTAAAAGCTGGAGCTAAAGGAATTAAAACTGCTGTAAGTGGAAGATTAGGTGGAGTTGAAATGGCTCGTACTGAAGGATATTTAGAAGGTTCAGTACCACTATCAACTTTAAGAAATAATATTGATTATGCTTTATATGAAGCTCCAACAACATATGGTCAAATTGGAGTTAAAGTATGAATTAACCATGGTGAAGTATTTAAAAAAGAAAGAATGAATAATTCACAAATAATGGCAAAACCAAGAACTAATAAAGGAGGAAAAAGATAATTATGTTACAACCAAAAAGAACAAAATATCGTAAACCTCATAGAGTTAGTTATGAAGGAAAAGCTAAAGGAGCTAAAGAAATTAACTTTGGTGAATTTGGTTTAATGGCTTTAGATGGTGCTTGAATTGATAATCACCAAATAGAAGCTGCACGTATTGCTATGACACGTTATATGAAACGTGATGGAAAAATTTGAATGAGAATTTTCCCACATATGGCAATGACTAAAAAACCTGCTGAAGTTCGTATGGGTTCAGGAAAAGGAAATCCTGAAAAATGAGTAGCAGTAGTTAAAAAAGGAACAATTATGTTTGAAGTTGCTCAAGTAAATGAGCAAGTAGCTAGAGAAGCTTTAAGACTAGCAATGCACAAATTACCAATTCGTTGCAAATTTGTTAAAAGAGGTGAAAATTAATGGCTAAATCAAAAATGTTAGATTTAAGAAATCTATCTGTTGATGAATTAATTAAAACAAATGAATCAAAAAGAGCTGAACTATTTGCTTTAAAATTCCAAGCAGCAGTTGGAAGTTTAGAACAAACTCACCGTATTAAAGAAATTAAAAAAGAAATTGCAAGAATTGAATTAGCATTATCAGAAAAACGCTTAAGTGGAGAAAACACTAATAAAGTTATTAAAGCAGATTACAACAAAGCAGTAGCAGAAGCAGAAAAAGCTGGAAAAGAAGTTAGAGCAAAACAAAGAAAATTCTTAGAAGAGCAATATGGTCAACAAAACCAAACTGAAGTAAATGAAGCTGATATTCAAAAAGCAATGCAAGCAGCTGAACAAGAAACTGTTGAACCTGATACTAAAGGAGAAACTAAATAATGCAAAGAAATAGTAGAAGAGTACTAATTGGTAAAGTTGTATCAGATAAAATGGATAAAACTATTACTGTATTAGTTGAAACTTATAAAAACCACCCAATTTATAAAAAGAGAGTTAAATATTCTAAAAAATATAAAGCACATGATGAAAACCAAGTTGCTCAAATGGGTGATAAAGTTGAAATTATGGAAACACGTCCTTTATCAAAAACTAAAAACTTCAGACTAGTTAGAGTTATTGAAAAAGCAACTTTATAATAGGAGATAAAAAATATGATTCAAACATTATCTAAATTAAAAGTAGCAGATAACTCAGGTGCTAAAGAAGTTCGTGTTATTCGTAATCTAGGTGGTTCAGTTAGAAAGTTCTCAGGTATTGGCGATATTATCATTTGCTCAGTAATTTCTGCAACTCCAGGTGCTGTTATTAAAAAAGGTCAAGTTGTAAAAGCAGTAATTGTTAGAACTACTCGTGAATTAAGAAGAGAAGATGGAACTTATATTAAATTCTCAGAAAACGCAGCAGTATTAATTAAAGAAGATAAAACACCACGTGGAACTCGTATTTTTGGTCCAATTGCACGTGAAATTAAAGAAGCTGGATTTGCAAAAATTGCATCTTTAGCTCCAGAAGTATTATAGGAGGAACCAGTTTATGGCAAAATCAAGAATCTTAAAAGGTGATGTAGTTAAAGTTATTGCTGGTTCACACAAAGGACAAATTGGACCAATCACTTCAATTACAAAAGACAAACAATGAGTTTCAGTTCAAGGTATAACAGTTAAAAAACATGTTAAACCAACTAATGAAGATAGTGAAGGTGGAATTAAAGATATTCCTGCAAAACTTCATATATCAAACGTTGCATTACAAGACCCAAAAAATAAAGATCAAGTTACAAAAGTTGGATTTGAAATTATTGATGGTAAAAAAGTTCGTATAGCTAGAAAATCTAAAACTCAAATTAAAACAGCTAAATAAGAAAGGAAATAAATTAGTATGAAATCAAGATTAGAAATTAAATACAAAAATCAAATTGTTCCTGAATTATTTAAAGAACTAAATTACAAATCAATAATGCAAGTTCCAAAAATCCAAAAAATCGTTATTAATATGGGAATAGGAGATGCTACAACAGATCCTAAAAAATTAGATGCAGCTATATCTGAATTAGAAAAATTATCAGGACAAAAACCAATTGTTACAAAAGCTAAAAAATCATTAGCCGTATTTAAATTAAGAGAAGGTATGGCAATTGGTGCTAAAGTTACTTTAAGAGGTAAAAAAATGTATGACTTTTTAGATAAGTTAATTAATGTTGCTTTACCAAGAGTACGTGACTTTAGAGGAGTTTCAAAAACTTCATTTGATGGATTTGGAAATTTTACAACTGGAATTAAAGAACAAATTATTTTCCCAGAAGTAGATTATGATAAAGTTATTAGATTACGTGGTATGGATATTACTATTGTAACTTCTGCTAAAACAAATAAAGAAGCATTTGCATTACTACAAAAAATAGGAATGCCATTTGAAAAGTAGAACAAGGGAGATATTATAATGGCTAAAAAATCATTAAAAGTTAAACAAGCTAAACACCAAAAGTTTAATGTTAGAAATTACACACGTTGTAATCATTGTGGAAGACCTCATGCTGTGTTAAAGAAATTTGGAATATGCCGTTTATGTTTTAGAAAATTTGCTTATGAAGGACAAATTCCTGGTATTAAAAAAGCTTCATGATAGAAAGAAAGGATTCAAAAGTATGACAACAGATGTTATTGCAGATATGCTAACTAGAATTAGAAATGCTAATCAAAGATACTTAAAAACTGTAAGTGTTCCATCTAGCAAAGTAAAACTAGAAATAGCAAGAATTTTAAAAGAAGAAGGATTCATTTCAAACTTTACTGTTGAAGGTGATGTTAAAAAAACTATTAATATCGAATTAAAATACCAAGGAAAAACTAGAGTAATTCAAGGATTGAAAAAAATTTCTAAACCAGGTTTAAGAGTTTATGCACAAGCTAATGAAATCCCACAAGTATTAAACGGATTAGGTATCTCAATTGTTTCAACATCACAAGGAATCATGACTGGTAAAAAAGCTCGACTAGCTAATGCTGGTGGAGAAGTTCTAGCATTCATTTGATAATAGGAGTTTAAATATGTCTCGTATAGGTAATAGATTATTACAAATTCCAAATGGTGTTGAAGTTAAAATAGCAGAAAACAATTTAATAACAATTACAGGATCTAAAGGAACTTTATCAAAACAATTTTCACCTTTAATTAAGATTGAAGTTGAAGAAAACAAATTAATCACTAAAAGATTAAATGAACAAAAACATACAAAACAATTACACGGAACTACTAATTCATTACTACAAGGTATGTTAACTGGAGTTAGTGAAGGATTTAAAAAAGAATTACAAATTACTGGGGTTGGGTATAAAGCTGCAGTTAATGGTTCAAAATTAAATTTAAGCTTAGGTTATTCACACCCTGTTGAATTTGAAATTCCAAAAGGTGTAGAAATTCAAGCAGTTAAACCAACTGAATTAGTTATTACTGGAATTGATAAACAATTAGTTGGTCAAGTAGCAGCAAACATTAGAGCATATAGAAAACCTGAACCATACAAAGGTAAAGGAATTAAATACAAAAATGAAACTATTATTAGAAAAGAAGGGAAAGCAGCTGGTAAATAGTACCAGAGCTTAAGGATTACTAAATATGAAATTTACTAAAGCTGAAGCTAGAAAACGTAGACATTTCAGAGTAAGACAAAAAGTTGTTGGTACTGCTGAAAGACCTAGATTAAATGTATTTAAATCAAATACTAATTTCTATGCTCAAATTATTGATGATACTAAAGGAGTTACATTAGTATCTGCTTCTACTTTAAAAATGGATTTAAAAAGTAAATCAAATACTTTAGCTGCACAAAAAGTTGCTGAAGAAATTGCTAAAAAGGCTTTAGCAGCAAATATTACTCAAGTAGTATTTGACCGTAATGGGTATTTATACCATGGTAAAATCAAAGCTTTTGCAGAAACTGCAAGAGAAAATGGATTAAAATTTTAAGAAAGGGTAGAAGAGAGTATGACTGAAGAAATGAATGTAGTAGAAACATCATCAGAAATGAATTCTAATGTTGAAAAAGCTTCTACTCAAGTAAAAGAAACTAAAAAATTTGAAAGAAGAACTAGACCTCAATCTAAATCTAAACAAGTAAAAGACGAATTTGAAGAAAAAGTTGTAACAATTAGACGTGTTACAAAAGTAACTAAAGGTGGACGTCATTTTAGATTTGCAGCAGTTGTTGTTGTTGGAAATAAAAAAGGTTTAGTTGGAATGGGAACTGGAAAAGCAAACGAAGTTCCTGAAGCAATTAAAAAAGCAATTAAAGAAGCTAAGAAAAACTTAGTAAGTGTTACTTTAAGAAACACAACAGTTCCTCATGAAGTTTTAGGTACTTTTGGAGCAGGTAAGATTTTAATTAAACCTGCTAAAGTTGGTACTGGAATTATTGCTGGAGGACCAGCTCGTGCTGTTATTGAATTAGCAGGAATTTCAGATGTTTATGCTAAATCATTAGGAAGCAATAATGCAATCAATATGATTAGAGCAACTTTTGAAGGACTAAGTTCTATGCAAACTTTAAAAAGAGTTCAAGAACTAAGATATGGTAAAACTTTTGATACTCAAAAAGTAAAACCAGTTGAACAAAAAGTTGCTGAAATTAAAAGTGTTGAAAAAAAACAACCTAAACAAGCTGTTAAAAAAGTAGCTGTTAAAAAAGCTGAAAATCAAGAAAATACAGTTGAAGTTATTACAAATGCTGAAGCTGAAAGTAAAGCTGAATAATAGAAAGGAGTCATAATAATGAAATTAAATGAATTAAAATACACACCAGGTAGCAAAACTAAAGCTACTATAGTGGGTAGAGGTATGGCTTCTGGAAAAGGAAAAACAGCTACTAGAGGACATAAAGGGCAAAACTCTAGATCAGGTGGAGGAGTTCGTCCTGGATTTGAAGGTGGTCAAACACCACTATTTAGAAGACTTCCAAAAGTTGGATTTACTTCATTAAACCAAAAACAATACACTATTTTAAATTTAAGTGATTTAGAAACTTTAGGTTTAGAAAAAATTGATCACGAAAGCTTAATTAATAGTAAAATTATTAAAAATAATGCATCATTAATTAAGATACTAGCTAATGGTACATTAACTAAAAAAGTTGATGTAAAAGTAAACAAGATCTCAAAAGCAGCTAAAGATGCAATTGAGAAATTGGGAGGAAAAGTAGAGGTGATTTAATGGTTATTAAAAAACCAGCTAATAAAGTTGATAAAAAAACTACTTTTAAATCATCTACAAAAAAGAAAAATCTTTTTAAATCAAATTTTTTTACAAAAAATAAAGATTTGATTTTAAGAATTCTTTTTACATTATTAGCACTTATTATTATTAGACTTGGTGTTTATATAACTGTTCCTGGTGTAACATTAGATAAAAGATTTGCAACAGATTCAAGTAGAATTCAATTCTTTCAGCTACTTTCAACTTTAGGTGGAGGAAGTATTGGTCGATTTTCAATACTAGCTTTAGGAGTTTCTCCATATATTACTGCTTCAATTATTGTGCAACTTTTATCAACTGATGTTATTCCTGTTTTAACAAGATGGTCAAAATCTGGTGAAAGAGGAAGAAAAAAGCTTGATAAACTAACAAAAATTATCATGATTCCGTTTGCTTTAATGCAAGCAGAAGCTACGATATTTACTTTATCAAGTCAAGGACTAATTGTTCCTGGTTGAGATAGTACTAATGTAATAGCAAATTCGGCATTTTATTATGTTTTAATTCCTTTAGTAATGTTAGGTGGTTCATTTTTTATGTTATGAATTGCTGATCAAATTACCATTAAAGGAATTGGTAATGGGATTTCAATAGTAATTTTTATAGGAATTATTATTTCAATGCCAACTAACTTAAAAGCAACATTTGAATATTGAGTATCAAATTCTGGTGAAGAAGCTAATATCTTTTTTTCAGGATTATTAAACTTTATGATATATATTAGTGTATTTTTACTAGTAATATTATCAGTTGTAATTATGAATGAAGCTGAAAGAAAAATTCCAATCCAACAAACTGGGTCAGGATTAACTGATTCAAGTGAACACACTCCGTATTTACCATTAAAACTCAATAATGCGGGAGTTATTCCAGTGATCTTTGCATCAGCTATTATTTCAACTCCAATAACAATTTCTCAAATTATAGAAGCTGTTAACCCTGATAGTGGATTTGTAATATTTACAAGAGATTATTTATCATTTAATACTTGATGAGGAATTTCAATATTTGGAATTTTAATTGTTTTATTTACATTTTTATATTCTCAAGTACAAATCAATCCTGAAAAAGTTGCAGAAAACTTTCAAAAGTCTGGAACATTTATCCCAGGTATTAAACCAGGAAAAGATACTACAAAATATCTAACAGGAATCATTAATAGACTATCAGTTGTTGGATCAGTATTTTTAGCAATAATTGCCTTATTGCCTTATGTGATTTCAAAATTAACTCAATTACCATCAAATCTTGCAATTGGAGGTACTGGATTAATTATTTGTATTTCAGTTGCTATTCAAACTGTTCAACAATTAAAAGGAAGAATTATTCAACAAAACTTCATTGAAAAGAAAAAAGAAAAATTCACTAATAATACTAATAAGAATAAAACATCTCATATTTGATAAAAAAGGCAATATGCCTTTTTTATTTGTATTAATTAATTGAAACTTAACTATTTTATTTGGTTATGTTATTTAGAATATAGATTGTTATAAAATACATTTATAGTGCTATAAAAAAGGAACTTTATTTATGAATATTATGCTATTAGGAGCACCTGGTTGTGGAAAAGGAACACAAGCAGAACAACTTGTAAATAAATTAAATTTTATTCAAGTATCAACTGGTGATTTAATGAGAAAAGAGATTTCATTAAACACTAGCTTAGGTTTAAAGTGTCAAGAATATATGAATGCTGGTAAATATGTTCCAGATCAAATTGTTAATCAAATTGTTAGTCAGTTTTTAAAAAATACTAATGATAAATTAATATTTGACGGATATCCAAGAACTTTAGAACAAGCTAAATCATTAGAACAAATGTTAGATTTATATAATAAAAAAATTGATTATGTTTTTTATATTGATATAAATGATCAAATTTTAATTAAAAGAATTACAAACAGATTAGTTTGTCCATTATGTAAGGCTAGTTTTAATTTAGAAACTAGAAAACCAAAACAAGAAGGTCTTTGTGATTTTGATAATACTAAATTAGTTAAAAGAAGTGATGATAGTTTAGATAAAGTTCAAATAAGACTACAAACTTATAAAGAACAAACTTTACCTTTAATTGATTATTTTAAAACTAATTCTAAATTTATTGAAATTAAAGCAGATGATTTATCAGCTGAACAAGTTTTTAATCAAATCAAAGGAGAATTAAAAATTTAATGATAACAATTAAAAACCAAGAACAAATTCAAAAAATGAAAATAGCAGGTCAAGTGTTAGCAAAAGGCTTGAATTTATTAAAATCAATGATCAAGCCCGGTGTTAATTGTTTAGATCTAGATAAAGCTTTTGAAGAATTTATTAAACAAAATGGATGTGAATCTAATTTTAAAAATTATCAAGGATTTCCAAAAACTATTTGCATTTCAATTAATGATCAACTAATTCATGGAATACCAAAAAACCGAATTTTACAAAACGGAGATATTGTAAGTATTGATGCTGGATGTATGTATCAAAAATGACATGCAGATAGTGCTTTTACTATGGTCTGTGGAATTGCAAATGATAAAAAAAATGATATACTTATAAGGGTCACTGAAAAAGCTCTTGATCTTGCTATTGCTGAACTAAAACCAGGAATAAGAGTAGGAACAATTGGTTCAATTATTCAAAATTATGTTGAATCACATAATTTTAGTGTTCCAAGAGATTATACTGGTCATGGAATTGGTTTAGCTTTACATGAAGATCCATATATTCCAAATTATGGAATACCAAACACTGGAGTTAGATTGCAAGAAAATATGGTTATTTGTATTGAACCAATGGTTCAAATGGGAACTTATAAAACTAAACTTGCAGATGATAACTGAACAGTATATTCAGCTGATCATAGTATGACAGCACATTTTGAACATACTATTTTAATTACAAAAGATGGTTGTGAAGTGCTGACAAAAGAAGAAAGATAGGTGCATTATAGATGGCTAAAGAAACAGAAATGGAATTCGAAGGCACTGTTGTTGAAGTATTACCTAATGCCCAATTTAAAGTGAAATTAGAAAATGGAGTAGTTATTAATGCCCACGTGTCAGGTAAAATCCGCATGCATTACATCCGCATTTTACCTGGAGATAAAGTAACTATTGTAATTTCACCATATGATATGACACGTGGAAGAATTACTTATAGAAAAATTGGTAAGTAATTATTTAAAACAATTTAAATCATTTAAATGATTATTGTTTTATTTTAAAAAATACGGAGGATTTAAAGATGAAAGTTAGATCATCAGTCAAGCAAATTTGTGACAAATGCCGTGTAATTAGACGTAAAGGCCGTGTAATGATCATTTGTGTTACTCCAAAACACAAACAAAGACAAGGATAATTGTTTAATTAATAATTAGAAAGGATACCCTAAAATATGGCTCGTATTAGTGGAGTAGAAATCCCAAATAATAAAAGAGTTGTTGTTTCTTTAACATATATTTATGGAATAGGGCTACCAACTGCTCAAAGTGTTTTAAAAACTTTAAACATTTCTGAAGATATTAGAGTAAAAGATTTAACAGAAGAACAAATTAAAAATATCTCTATGGAAATTTCAAAATACAAAACTGAAGGTGAATTACGTAGAGAAGTATCATTAAACATTAAACGTTTAATGGAAATTGGAAGTTACAGAGGACTAAGACACCGTAAAGGTTTACCTGTTAGAGGACAATCATCAAAAACTAACGCAAGAACTGTTAAAGGTCCAAGAAAAACTGTAGCTAATAAGAAAAAATAGAAAGTAGAAAGAAAGGAAAATAATCATGGCAAATCCAAAACCACAAGCTAAGAAAAAAATTAAGAAAAATATTCCTAAAGGTATTGCACATATTCATTCTACTTTTAACAACACAATTGTTACAGTTAGTGATGAAAAAGGAAACGTTCTTTCTTGATCTAGTGCGGGAGCAATAGGATTTAAAGGTTCTAAAAAATCTACACCTTATGCAGCTCAATTAATTTCAGAAGCAGCAGCTAAAGGTGCTATGGATAACGGTGTTAAAACTGTATCTGTTGAAGTTAAAGGACCTGGTCCAGGACGTGATGCCGCAATTAGAGCATTACAAATGGCTGGTTTAGAAATTACATCAATTAAAGACACTACACCAATCCCACATAACGGAGTGCGTCCAAGAAAACGCCCAAGAGGTTAATTTATGAAACAATTTGTGAGACCAGAATTTATTCTTTTAAAAGAAGGACAAGATAAAAACTACGGAAAATTTAGTGTATCACCTCTAGAAAGAGGATTTGGTATAACTTTAGGTAATGCGATTAGAAGAACTTTATTAGCAGCAACTCCCGGAGCAAGTGTTTATGCGATAAAAATTGCTGGGGCAACTCATGAATTTACTTCAATTCCAGGAATTATTGAAAACGTAACAAAAATTATTTTAAATATTAAGCAATTAGTTTTAAAAATTGACACTTCTATGTATGGTGATGATGAAGTTGTACAATTAAGAATTCGTTCAGATATTCAAGGACCTGTTTATGCTGGTGATTTAGATATACCAGCTGGTGTAGAAATTTTAAATAAAGATTTATTAATAGCAACTATTAGTGAAGGTGGAGTTTTAGACTTAGTATTATATGCTAAAAACTCACGCGGATATAAAACATTTAAAGATAATAAAAACGAAAAAAATATTGAACCAGGAATGATCACTATTGATTCAAACTATTCTCCAATTATAAAAGTTGCATATAGTGTTGATTCAGCAAAAATCGGAAGAGCTATAGATCTTGAAAAATTAGAATTAGAAGTTACAACTGATGGTTCAATTACTGCAATTGATGCAATTAGTATTGCTTCAAGAATTTTAGTTGCTCATTTAGAATTCTTTATTGATTTAAATCGTGAAATCAGTGTATTAGAAGTTATTGGAACTAATCAAACTGATGATAAAGAATTAGATAGAACTGTTGAAGAATTAGACTTTACACAAAGAAGTTTAAATTGCTTAAAACGTGCTGGAATAAATACATTAAGAGAATTAGTTTCTAAAAATGAAGATGAAATTGGATCAATTAGAAACTTAGGACGTAAATCATTAAAAGAAATTAAAGATAAAGTTGCTTCATTAGGATTAGCATTCAGACAATCATAATTATAGGAGGTAAAAACTTATGTCATACATTCAAAAACGTGGCCAAAATACCGCTTGAAGAACTGCTTTAATGCGTAATTTAACTACTGAATTAATCATTAATGAAAGTTTAGAAGTTACTCAAACAAGAGCAAAAGAATTAAGAAGACATTTTGATCATATGATTACATTAGCTAAACGCGGTGACTTACATTCAAGACGTCAAGCTGCTAGTTGATTAAGAGATATTGATGCTGATAAAAAAGAAACAGCATTACAAAAATTGTTCAATAAATTAGCTAAAAAATATGAAAATCGAAATGGTGGTTACACAAGTATTTTAAAATTAGACAACCGTAAAGGTGATAACGCACCTATGGTTATTATTAAATTAATCTAGTCTCAAATTATAAGGTCTTTGTACCTTATTTTTTTATTTCTATTATTTTTTTAGATACTTTTTAATTTATAATTATTATAATGAACAAATAGAAGCGGGGCTTTTAAATGGATAATTCAGCAATATTTGAAGAATTCAATTCTAAAAAAATATCTCAAGATGATCTAGAAGCAACTATTACTTCTCTTAATAATTATTTTGTTAAATTAAACGATTTAAATAACCAATATATTAATTTAATTCGCCAAGATAATATTGATAAAATTGAAAAACAAAATATTAGACAACAACAAAAACAAGTTAAAGCTGAAATTAAAAAAATATCAGCAACTACTAAACTTTTTAAGCAAAATTTAAAACTTGCTGAAAGTTTGTATAAAAAAATAAAATTAACTAATAATCAGAATGACATTAACAAAGCAAAACATGAAGTTGAAATTGCTAAAAGTATGTTATTACAATTAAAAGAAGTAATTAATGGCCAAGGAAAAAGTATTAAGTTGAAAAAACTTTCAGATATTGCTATTGAAATTAATCATTTATCTTTTAAATATGGTCCTGAATTTCCTAATGCAATAGATGATGTTTCATTTACTATTAATCAAGGTGAATATGTAACTATTATTGGTCATAATGGTTCTGGAAAATCAACTATTTCTAAAATTTTAATTGGGGTTTTAAATGCTCAACATGGTGAAATTAAAATCTTTGGAAATATTGTAAATGATCATAACATTGAACAAGCTAGAAAATTTTTAGGAATCGTATTTCAAAATCCTGATAACCAATTTATTGGTTCAACTGTTGAAGCTGATATTGCTTTTGGATTAGAAAATAAAAGAATTGATCCTAAAAAAATGCCAGATATTATTTTAGATTCAGCAAAAAAAGTTGGTATAGAGTGAGCTTTAAAAAAAGAACCATTGAACTTAAGTGGTGGTCAAAAACAAAGAGTAGCAATCGCTTCAACTTTAGCTTTAGATCCAGATATTATGATTTTTGATGAAGCAACTAGTATGTTAGATCCAAAAGGAAAAAGAGAAATTAAAGAAATTATGGTTCAGTTAAGAGAAACTAGAACTAAAACTATTTTGTCAATTACTCATGATATGGATGAAATTTTAAATGCTGATAAAGTAATTGTTTTAGATCATGGAAAACTAGTTAGAGTTGCAAAACCACTAGAAATAGTTGAAGATAAAGATTTTTTAAGAAATATTCAACTAGATGTTCCATTTGTTGGATTAGTTAGAGAAGAATTAGAAAAAAAAGGGATTAAAATAGCAAGTACACAAAATATAGATGAATTGGTTGAACAAATATGCAAAAAGTAAATAAAAAAACAAATCAAAATTTAAAAGATATTGATTTTTCAAAAGATATTATTCTAGATAATGTTTCATATACATATGCTAAAAAGACCCCTTTTGAATTTAAAGCTTTAAATAATACTAGTCTAACATTTAAAAAAAATAAAGTAACTTGTGTAATTGGAACAACAGGTTCAGGTAAATCAACAATGATCCAATTAACAAATGGATTAATTATTTCTGAAACTGGTCAAACTATAGTTGGTGATTATGCTATTCCTGCAAACACTAAAAAAATTAAAGAAGTTAAGCGTTTAAGAAAAGAAATCGGCTTAGTTTTTCAATTTCCTGAATATCAATTATTTCAAGAAACTATTGAAAAAGATATTGCTTTTGGTCCTGTTAATTTAGGTGAAAACAAACAAGAAGCTTATAATAAAGTTCCAGAACTTTTAAAACTAGTTCAATTACCTGAAGATTATGTTAAACGTTCTCCTTTTGAATTATCTGGTGGTCAAAAAAGACGTGTGGCTTTAGCTGGAATTATTGCTATGGATGGTAATACTCTTGTTTTAGATGAACCAACTGGAGGATTAGATCCTAAAGGTGAAGAAGATTTTATTAATTTATTTGAAAGATTAAATAAAGAATATAAAAAACGTATTATTATGGTTACTCATAATATGGATCAAGTACTAAGAATTGCTGATGAAGTAATTGTTATGCATGAAGGAAAAGTAATTGCAATTGGATCACCATTTGAAATTTTTTCAAATATGGAGTTATTAACAAAAATTGAAATTGATCCACCAAAACTTTATCAATTAATGTATAAGTTAAAAAATAAAGGTATTGACTTATTAAATAAAAAGATCAGAACCATTGAAGATTTTGCTGAAGAACTAGCTAAAGTCTTAAAATAGAAAGGATAAAAATATGAGAATTTCTTTTGGTAGATATATTCCTAAAAATTCATTGATTCATAAAATGGATCCAAGATTAAAACTATTTATGATTATGGTTTTAATTGTTTCTGTATTTTTTCCTATTGGTTTAACTGGTTATTTAATTATTAGTGGAATTATTATTGGTCTTTTTGCTTTAAGTCAATTAAGTTTTAAAATGTTAGTAAGACTATTAGTTCCTGTTACTTTTATTTTTGCTATTATTGTTTTAATGAATTTCTTTTTTATTCATCCTTCAAGTAATGCTGTTGGTCAAATTTCAAGTTGAGTAGAAAATAATCCTAATAAAATTTTTTGAACTAAGTCTAATGGAACAATTGTTGGTCAATTAGATGTTGATGCTGTTAGTCAAATTACTAGCTCACTTGGAAAAGAAATAAAAAATTTACAACCAATTGGATACTTTTTTAATTGAAAAGTATTTTGATTTAGTGAAAAAGCTTTATATAGTGCTTTAGTAATGGGAATGAGAATTTATTTAATGATTACTTTAACTTGTATTTTAACAGGAAGCACTCCTTCATTACAACTTACTTTAGCTATAGAAGATTTATTATCTCCACTAAGATTAATAAAAGCTCCAGTATATATACTTTCAATGATTATTTCTATTGCTTTACGTATGATTCCAACTTTAATCGATGAAGCTGGAAGAATTATGAAAGCTCAAGCAAGTAGAGGAATTGATATTAAAAACGGAAAATTTAAAGATAAAGTTAAAAGTTTAACTTCATTAATTATTCCTTTATTAGTTTCATCATTTCAAAAAGCTGAAGATCTAGCTTATGCAATGGATGCTAGAGGATATGATCCAAATGCTACAAGAACTAGATTTGTTCAATTTAAATTCAGAATCATTGATGCTATTATATTTGTTTTAGGTATTAGTTTTGCTATCTTTATGATGGTATATGGTTCAAACCCACATGGAATATTTACTAATTGACATATTAGTCATATTGATTCACTAGTAGCATATTAAAAATGAAAACCGGTATTTTATTAAGTTTGTGTTATGATGGTAGTAATTATCATGGTTGAATTAATCAAACTAATGCAATAAGTATTCAAACTACTTTAAATAAAGCTATTAAAAAAGTTATTAAAACTGATCAATTTAAAACAATTGGAGCTAGTAAAACTGATACTAATGTTCATGCTTTAGATCAAAAAGTTTTATTAATTATTTACTTTACTCCAATTTTAGAAAAATTTATTAAAGCTATTAATAAAGCTTTACCTAGTGATATTAAGATTTTAGATGCTAAATTTGTTGATCCAAATTTTAATATAAGAGAAGTTGAATATAAAATTTATCACTATTATATTAATGACCATCAATTTGATATTTTTACTAATCGGTATGAATATTTTTGAAAACATCAAAAAATCGATATTATAAAACTACAAGAAATTTTTAATCTTTTTATTGGTGAACATGAGTTTAAACTATTTTCTGGGTTAAAAGAAAATGAGTGAAATCAATATCAAACAAAAAGAACTATTGATGATATTAAAGTTTTAAGAATCAATAATAAAGTAGTAATTGAATTTAAAGCATCTGGTTTTATTAGATATCAAATTAGAATTATTATTGCAAATTGTTTAAATGCTTATTTAAATCATAAAATTTCAACTACTAAGTTAGTTGAAATGTTAAAAGGAATTGGAAAAAAAACTCCTTTTATAATTGATGCTAAAGGTTTAGTATTACAAAAAATTCAATTTAATAAAAATTAAATCACCTGATTTGTTATTGTTACAAAAATGGTGTTTTTTTACTATATTGATATAATAAAAAAGAACGGTTATTAGAATAAAAGAAATGATGAGTATGAAAACTAAAAATAAAAAAAATAAATGATTAGGATTAATTTTAAAAAACTCTTTAAAAAATTCTTTTAAATATAAATCACAATTGTTTGGTTTAGTTTTATTAGTAATGATTATGAGTTTAATTATGTCTTTAATATCTGCAATTAATTCTAGAGTTTTAGATAAGTATGATGATTTAATTACTAATTCTAATCAACACAATTTAGTTTTAAAACTAGATCCTTATGAAAATGTATCAACTAGTTTAATTACTTCTAATAACCAAATTCAAGTTCAACAACAATATATAAATCGCTTAAATGAGAAATTATATTCTAGATATAATTTTAAGTTTGACTGATCAAGAACTGAATCTCGCGAATTTAAACAAGTTAAATCTTTAAATAATTTACAAACTTTAAAAGCTGTTTCTAAACAATATTTAACTGATAATAAAGTTGATCAATTAGTAATTGTTAAAGGTAGAAATATAAATTCTAATAAAGAAGTTTTAATTGATCCAATTTATGCTAAAAAACATAATATTAAAATTAATGATATTATTAGATTTCAAAAAGATGTTTTAGGAGATCAATTATTAGTAAATTCATTAGAAAATAAAACTACTACAAAACAACAATTTGAAGATATTAATAAAATCACAAAGCAAGGACTAACTGATAATAATGGTATTTATCAAATTAAGTACGCAAGTAGTTTTGATTGATATCAAGTTGTTGGTTTTGCAAACTCTGCTGATTTTATTTTTCCAACAATTAATGCTTATTCACCAATCCCAAACCGTTTAAATGAAGGAATTATTTATGTTGATCCTTTAAGATTTGGTTTAATTAAACAAACTGATGGATTTTATAAATATGATTCAACTAGTTCTAAATTAGTTGTAAGTTCAAATAATGAGTGAGAATCTTTTTATTCACTAAAAACTAATCAAAAATTAAGTGATGAAATTATTGATTGAATGAATCAATATTTTAGTCAACTAATTAATAAAAAAGCTCAAGATAAATGAATTTATAAATTAGAAGATCCAAATTATAGATTTAATTCTAGAACTAGTGTTATTAAAAAAACAATCGGTGCTT
The DNA here is from genome assembly GCF_018389705.1 of Mycoplasma mycoides subsp. capri. Taxonomy (NCBI): domain Bacteria; kingdom Bacillati; phylum Mycoplasmatota; class Mollicutes; order Mycoplasmatales; family Mycoplasmataceae; genus Mycoplasma; species Mycoplasma mycoides. The sequence goes on from NZ_CP065581.1 coordinate 292,151, forward strand.
ATAATATTTATTCATTTATTGTTTTATTAGCAGTTATTAGCGTTGTTTTATATACTACTTTTTTAATTACTAAAAAACAAATTTTAAACTCTCGTGGTCAAATTGGAACAATGAGAGCTATTGGATATAAAAAACGCCAAATGGTACTTAACTATGTGATGATGCCATTTTTTACAAGTATTGTTGGTGGAATTTTAGGATATATTTTATCTTGTTTAATTTCAATAATTATTATTAATAGATTTTCTAATTATTTTAGTCTAGATTATGGTGTTTTTAGTTTTGATTGAATTGGGTTATTAAACAATCTAATTTTTATGTGACTAATAATTTCAGCTATTTCATTTTTAATTGGTTATTTAATTATGAAAAAAGGAGCTATTAATTTATTAGAAAATAGAAATGCTAAAAAAATCTCAAAATTAGGTAGTTTAATTAAAAGTTTATCTAATAAGAGAAAGTTTAATCATCGTTTAAGAGCTGCTTTATTAGTTAATTCTGGATCTAAACTCACTGGAGTTGGATTTGTTGTTTTAATTGCTACAATTTTATTTACTATTTCTTTTGTTTCACCAAATTTATTAAAAAATAATAAGATTTATGCTTATAATGGTGTTAAATACAACCAAATTGTTGAATATAGTCAACCAACTTATAACAACCCTTTTTCTTTTATAAGAGTTTTTAATCCTGATAAAAAATCAGATGATAAATATAATATTATAAAAAATAATAATAGATATTTAGCAACCTCTTTACCTACTAAAGATAATCAATATGATTTACAAACTATTATTAATGATTATTTAAATCAAACTTATAATAATGCTTATTATAGTTTAGCTATTGACTTACAAGATAAACAAGAAGTTCAAGCAATTAATTTAGCTTTATCTAATATGAAATTATTACAAGCTCAAGATATTGCTTTAACAAAACAATATTTTAAATATATTTCAAGCTTATCTATAACACCTAGTTCAATTCATCATATTTTGTTAAAAAATTGACCTGATTATGATAATTTAATTAATAAGTTAAAAGAAATTAAAGAAAATGAATTTGAAACTTTATTAAACCAGTTTAAATATTTACAACAATTTTATGCAACTTATACAAATAGTATTGGTTTAGCAATTAATAGATCTTATATTAATAGTTTTGATTTAAAAGATAAAAAAGATTTAAGAATTCAAAAATTTAATAATAATAGTTCTGAACAAAACAATTTAAAAACTAAAGCTTATGATGATATTTTAAATAGTGATTTATTAGCATTATCTAAATCAAGTTTTTCTTCAAAAGAATTTAAGGATAACATAATTGATCAGTTTAAATTAACTAATAGTGATTCTAGTTTAGGTATGTATCATATTTTAGATAATAAGTGAAATAAATCTAATTCTATATCTGATCAATTTTTAGATATTTCTGCTTTTGATTTTATTAATAAAAAATATAAATTAGATGATTTAAAAGATTTAGTTGCAAAATTAGTTTTATGATTTAGTGTAATGTTTTATAAAAGAGATGATCAAGCTTTAATTCAAGCAGCTTATTCACGTGCTCCTTATTTTGTAAAACAAAACTTAAAGATTTCATATAATAGTAATAAAGATTATACTTTAGGATTTAATTTAACTACTTTTAATAAAAACTATGAACAATTAGGAACTTTATTAAATGTAAAAACATTAGATAATAAACATACATTTAAGATTTATGGAATTTTAAATAACCATGATTATATTAATTTATATGATCAAAATAAAACTGATTTAATTAAAAAGTTGTTTGATTCAGAACAAAATAGTATTATTATTAATCAAACTATAGCAAAAAGATTAAATTTAAAACCTAATGATAAGATTTCATTAAATGTTTTACAAAATGAACTACAACATATAAAAAATAATAAAACTACTGTTTTTAAAACTGATGATTGATCTATGAAACAAGATACAAGTTATGATAGTTTTATTCAAAGATCAGATATTAGTACAAATAATTTAAAAGTTAAAACTAATAATAGTGTTTTAGAATTAAATAATGGTTTTTCAGATGTTAATAGTTATTATAAAAGTTATTTAGATAATGAATTAAAACTTGGAACTAAAATTCAAAACAAAACATTTAAAATAGTTGGTATTCATGATGGATATAATGAAAATATGGCTTGAATCAAAGAAAGTGATGCTCAAGAAATTTTAAATTATAAACAAAACAAATCTATTTGATGAAAAGATATTTTTGCACCTCAATGAAACAAAACTTTTTCATCAATTCAAGCAAAACAAGTTTTAAATGATAGTTTAGATTTAAATAATAAATCTTTAACTGATTATAGTTATGAACAATTTGTTAATGAATTTATTAATAATAAAAATCATAAGAATCATAAAATAGCTAAAAAAGTTTTACAAATCTTTGATAATCAATTTCCAATTTTTAATTACAAATATTCAAAAAGTAATGATATTGGTAATTTAGATACAATAGTTTCAACTTATTCAAAAATTGCTGATTATAATCCTGTTAGTTTAAATGGACAGCATTTAGAAAATAAAACTAGTTATGATGGAATTGGACAAGGAGTAATTCAAACTATTACTCCAATTCAAATCACAAAACAAATTCTAGATCAAATCTCTAATTTAGTAATGTTAGCTTTAGTTTTAGCAATTATTACAATATTAATGATTGCATTTGTAATTATTTTATTAACAACATCATTAATTATTTCAGATAATACTAGGTTTATTGCTACTTTAAAAGTTTTAGGTTATTCAAATAAATACATTACAGAAAATATTTTAGGAATGTATTTTATAGTTATTGCTAATATGTTAGTAATTGGATTTATTAGTGGTTGGTTTATTTTTGAGTCAACTATTAAGTCATTATATTCAATTATAGTTCTACCAATTATTTTTCCAATTTGATTACCTTTTGCTGTGATTCTTGCAGTTAGTGGAATATATTTGATTACTTTAATTGTTGGATTTAATTCAATTTATAAAACTGATGCAACTTTAACTTTAAAAGATAATGATGTATAAAAAAAGATGTATGAATCAATTGCATTTTTAGTAGTTATATTGATAAATAGCTTAAGATTATATATAATAAATTAATGCTTATCACACTTTAAAGACCCCGGACAAGTCAATTAAAGGAAGTTAGCACAAATGAAACAAACTACAATGATTTCTGCAAAAGACATCAATAAAAAATGATATATTGTTGATGCAGAAAATAAAACTGTGGGGAGATTAGCAACTCAAGTTGCTCTTGTATTAAGAGGAAAACATAAAGTTGATTTTACTCCACATATTAATAATGGAGATCACGTTATTATAATTAATGCTGAAAAAGCAATTTTTTCTGGAAAAAAAGAATCTAATAAATTCTACTATCACCATTCAATGCATCCTGGTGGATTGAAGAAAAGAAGTGTTGAAGTTCAAAGAGAACTAGATGCTACTAAGATTTTAGAAAGAGCTATTAGATTAATGCTTCCAAAAAACGTTCAAGGTTCAAACCAATACAGAGCTTTACATGTATTTAAAGGTTCACAACATCCATTTGCTGCACAAAAACCTGAAGTTTTAGAAATTTCAACTAAAAAAGGAGACGTTAAATAATGTTTAAAGATAAAGTTATTTACAGAGGAACTGGTAGAAGAAAATCATCAATTGCTCAAGTTATCTTAACTCCTGGATCAGGTTCAATTACAGTAAATGGAAAACCAGCTTTAGAATTCTTCCCATATGCTACTTTAGTTCAAGATTTAGAACAACCATTAGTAGCAACTAATACTTTAAAAGATTTTGATATTATTGTTAAAGTTATTGGTGGGGGATTTACAGGTCAAGCTGGAGCAACTAGATTAGGTATTGCTAGAGCTTTACTACAAGCTAGTGAAGATTATAGAAAACTTTTAAGAGATCAAGGGTTATTAACTCGTGATGCTCGTATTAAAGAACGTAAAAAATATGGTCTACGTGGAGCACGTAGAGCACCTCAATACTCAAAACGTTAATCTCCAGAGCAACACATTTTGTGTTGCTTTTTATTTGTTTAGTATAAAATTAATATGTCATAAAATTTTGTGTCACTTATTAAGCTTGTTGTATTAAAAATAAGATATTCTTAATATGTTATAATTTTTATAATTGTCATTATTTTAAAGGAGTTTTTATGAAGAAAATACTTGCTATTTTGAGTTCATTAACTTTAGTAAGTACTGGTGTATTTTCAACTGTTTTAGCTTGTAAAAAAAACCCAACTCCAACAACAAAACCAAATACAAATAATAATAAAGTACTTAAAAATAATTCTTTAGATAATATTAAAACAACTTCAGCTACGCTTTTAAAACAAGCTGTTTTAGCTGATATGTATGGTTATAATTTTGATTTTTTAAAATCTTATTTTAATAATAAAAACTTAAACGAACAAGCAAAAAAATATAAATTAAATACTGAAATTAAAGATAACATTACTTTATCAACAGATTTTGAAGATGCTTTAACTAATTATTTTTCAACTAATTTAGTTATTAAAAAAAATGATAATGTTAATTTAGATGGGATTAAAGGAACTGATATAGATTTTTTAACTTCGGTTTTACCAAAAACAGTATTTGGAACTACTAGTAAACAAATTAGTGCTGCTATTTCTATTATTTTAGAAAATATAAGTGGTGCTGGAATAACAGGTTTATTAGATCTTGCAAAAAATATTGATATTAATAGTAAGTTTAGTGATTTTGTTAAAAATCTAAAAGTAAGTAAAGAATTAATAACAACACTTTTAAACACAATATTTACTAATGAGAAATTTTTAAAAGAATTAGAAGAAGAAATAGAAAAATTTGATGCTTTAACTTTATATAAAGATTTTGAATTATCTGAACTAAGTAATTTAGCTCTTTTAAATATATTAGATGGTATTAATGGTATTTTAGATAAAGATTATCAGTTAGTATCTAGTGATATTAAAAAAAATAATGGTTTAAGTTTAAATGTAAGATTATGAAACACTTCAAAAACATTTATTAATAAAGTAGCAAAATTTGATCCAAGTTCAAATGTTGCTACAATTTCATCATTATCTAATAGTACTAGTCCAACAATTCTTCCTGCTAATATCAAAAGAAATATCAAAACAGCTGCTAGCTTAATTAGAGGATTAGAGCTATTTCAGTATTTATTTAGTTTATTTGATGAATCTAGAAAAGATGAATTTAAAATTTCTGATGAAAATATTTTTGATAAAAGCAAAAAAAATAGTCAGTTTTTTAAAGAAACATATAAGTTAAATGACTCAAATGGTGGATCTAATAATGGTTCTAAAATAGAGAGTCTAAAGAAAAATGGGACTTCAAATGGTTCTACTTCTCAAACAACATTAAATTTAAAATATATAATTGATACTTTACAATACTATTTAGGAAATTTAGATAAATCTGATAAAGCTTATCGCTTAAGACAATTTATAGGTATTTTATTTTCTGGAAAGTATACTGAAAATAGTTATAAATCAGAAAATAATAGCAGCAATAATTCTAATGAATATAAGAGTCTTTTCTTTGAATTTAATGGAAATAGTGGAAATCAAATAAAAGAAATTAAATTAAATGGTTTTCAAATTTTTCTAACTTCAATTTTATTTGAATCTCTTTCAAATATTAAATTACAAAACATAAAGATTGAAAGTGGTATATTTAGTTTAGCAAAACCATTTATAGAAAAAATTAACCTTAAAAATTTCTTTGAAAGTGATGTATTTCTTAAACAAGGCTTGGCAGACTTTCTTATTTCATTAATGAACTTAATTACAGATTCTTTTGTATATAATCAACCACTAATTAATGATAATTTTGATAAAATACTAGAAAATTTATCTAAAATACTAAAAAATTTAAAAATAGAAGATTTATTAAAAGGTTTATTTAATGAAAATAATGGATTAGTAGGCTCTCTTAAATCATTAATAGAAAATTATATTAAATTTGATGATATTTCTAAAAAGATAGATGACTTTATAAAAAATAAAGAAACATATTCTCTAGTTAAAGCAGGAATTAAGTCATTTATTCCAATTCTTGGTGAAAAGTTTTTTGAATATATTTATGATGGTAAAGTAGAACAAACATTTGATACACTAGCTAATCTATCAAATGATGTTCTTATAAGAACACTTGTAGAAAAACTAAAAATTCAAATACCAGCAGCATTAAATTTCATACTACCTTACTTTAAAAAAATCGCTATGAGTTTGAGAACAATTTTTCCACCTGGTGTTCATTTAAATCTTAAGAATTTATTTACTATAAAATTATCTGATTTTATTAAATTAGAAAATAAACCAAATTTTGGTTCTGATTATTTAGATAAATCTATAACCACAATTTTAAATGAACTATCTAATGCAGGAACTTCATCATCTAAATTAAAAGAATTGGACAATGCATATGGTTTCAAAATAGACTCATTAAAAGAATTTATTAATAAAATTTTTAAATATGATTATAAATGAAATGGCGCTAACTCAGAAAACGGAGGAAATCTAATTTCATTACTTTTAAATAACCCTAATAAATTTAAAGAGATTATAGGTTTAACCGAAGAAGGAATGAAAAAAGATTCAAATTCATTAATTGATATTTTATCAAACAAATTAATTCCAAATGATAAATCTAAAAATCAAGATAGTTTACAATGATTTGCTAGTGTATTAAATAAAGTTATTATTAATTTAAACAAAAAACCTAATTTTACAACTAGTTTAGAAAAACATTTTAATGATGATAAATTTAATAATTTTGAATTTAGTGATACAAAAACTGAAAAATCTGGTTTAATAACTTCTCAAACTATTTCAACTACAATTAACAATCAAAAATATACATTAGTTATAACTAGAGATCCTAAACAGCCTACATTTATAGTAGAATCTTTAACAAAACAATTAGTACAAAATAATTAATTAATATTTGAATAAAATTTAAGATATTATCTTGAATTTATAATAAAAAAAATATAATATTATTTTGTTATTCGGAATATAGCTCAGCTGGTTAGAGCACTCCGCTGATAACGGAGAGGTCGTTGGTTCAAGTCCAATTATTCCGACCATATGAATATTAATTTTGACACCAATTGGTGTCTTTTTTTTATACTTTTTTATATAATTAATTAATAGTTATTCATATTCTTATTTAAATATTTTTTTTACAAAATAAAAGTTAATTAATTACATTAAGGAGTAATCATATGGATTTTTCACATAAAGCTATTGAAAAGAGATGACAAAAGTATTGAAAAGAAAATAACATTTATAAAACTACTAATAATAGTGAAAAAAAAGCTTATATTTTAGATATGTTTCCTTATCCAAGTGGATCTGGATTACATGTTGGTCATATCAAAGGATATACAGCAACTGATGTTTATAGTAGATTTAAAAGAATGCAAGGATATGATGTTTTACATCCAATTGGTTGAGATGCATTCGGATTACCAGCTGAACAATATGCTTTAAAAACAGGAAATGATCCTAGAGAATTTACTTTACAAAACATTGAAAATTTTAAAGTTCAACTTAATAAAATGGGATTTAGCTATGATTATGATAAAGAAATAAATACAGCTGATCCAAATTACTATAAAATTACTCAATGAATTTTTAAACAACTTTATAAAAAAGGTTTAGCTGAAAATAGAGATATTGATGTTAATTGATGTCAAGAACTAGGAACTGTTTTAGCAAATGATGAAATTATTGAAAAAAATGGTTTAATGGTTAGTGAAAGAGGAGAATATCCTGTTGTTAAAAAAAAGATGCGTCAGTGAGTTTTAAAAATTACTGATTATGCAGATAAACTTTTAGATGGGTTAGATAATTTAGATTGACCAAATTCTGTAAAAGAATTGCAAAGAAATTGAATTGGTAAATCTGAAGGTTGTGAAATTAACTTTAAATCAAATGATATTGATATTCCAGTTTTTACTACTAGAGCTGATACTATTTTTGGAGCAACTTATATTGTTTTAGCTCCAGAAAATGAACTTGTTTTAAAACTAACAACACCCGAAAAATTAGATGAAGTTAAAAAATATATTGAACTAACTGCTAATAAATCTGAAATTGAAAGAAAAGATGAATCTAGAACTAAAACTGGAGTATTTATTGGAAGTTATGCAACAAATCCATTAACTAAAGAACAAATTCAAATTTGAATTAGTGATTATGTTTTAAATGATTATGGATCAGGAGCTATTATGGCAGTTCCAGCTCATGATAAAAGAGATTGAGATTTTGCTACTAAATTTAATTTACCAATTAGATTTGTAATTCAAACTAAAGATCAATCTAAAGCTTTTGTTGGTGAAGGAATACATATTAATTCAGAATTTTTAAATGATCTTGATAGAGTTCAAGCTTTACAAGTAATCCATGATTATGTTGAAAAAAATAATTTAGGTAAGAGAAAAATTAATTATAAATTAAGAGATTGATTATTTTCAAGACAAAGATTTTATGGTGAACCTTTTCCTGTTTTATATGATAAAGATAATAATATTGTTTTAATTGAAGATAACAATTTACCAATTACACTTCCAACAACAGATTATATAAAACCAACTAATACTGGTGAAAGTCCTTTAGCTAATGTTAAAAATTGAGTAAATGTAAAAATTGGTGATAAAGAATATAAAAGAGAAACTAATACTATGCCTCAATCAGCAGGATCTAGTTGATATTTTATTGCTTATATTCTAGCTAATTCAAAAAATAATTTAATTGATTTAACTAGTGATGAAGCTAAAAAAAGATTAGAAAAATGACTACCAGTTGATTTGTATATTGGTGGTCAAGAACATGCAGTTGGTCATTTGTTATATTCTAGATTTTGAACTCATTTTTTATATGATTTAGGATTATTACCAACAAATGAACCATTTCAAAGATTATTTAATCAAGGAATGATATTAGGACCTGATAATAGAAAAATGTCTAAATCTTGAGGAAATGTTATTAATCCAGATGATGTTATTGATACACATGGTGCTGATGCATTAAGATTGTATGAAATGTTTATGGGTCCATTAGATGCTAGTTTACCTTGAAGTTTTGATGGATTAGATGCTAGTTTGAAATGATTAAATCGTTGTTATAGAATGATTAATAAAATTGAGTTTAGTAATACTAATAATCACAAATTAGATTATGTTTATAATGATGTAGTTAAAAAAGTAACTCAAATGATTCAAGAACTAAAATTTAACACAGCAATTAGTCAATTAATGGTTTTAGTAAATGCAATTTATAAAGAAGAACTAAATACAGTTTATAAACAATATATTGAAGGTTTTGTAAAAATGTTAAGTTTATTTGCTCCACATTTAAGTGAAGAATTATGAGAAAAACTAGGAAATAACTCTAGTGTAACTTTACAAACTTGACCAGAATTTGATGAAACTAAAATAATTAAAAATACAGTTGTTATTGCTTTACAAGTTAATGGAAAATTAAGATCAACAATTGAAGTTGAAAAAGGAACAGACAAAGAAACTTTAATAAATTTAGCAGAAAAAAATGAAAATATTATTAAATTTATTAAAGATCATAAAATCTTAAAACGTATAGCAGTTATTGATCGAATTGTCAATATAGTAATTGAGTAAAAAGGTAGAAAATACCTTTTTTATTTTGCAAAATTATATAATTACTTTTGTAGAAAAGGAGTTAAAATGAAAAAAACCGTTAAATTAACAATCATTTTATTAGTTGTTGCAGTAATTTATTTTGGTTATTCAGCTTGACTTGACGGGGTTGCTATTTATGCAATTAGAGGTGTAAAAGAAGACGGTAATTCATTCTTTTCACTAATGACTTCAACTTCTGCATGAGTTAATAATTGAAAGACTATTTTAATTGAAAAACTAGGAAAAGAGACTGATTTAGGTAAATGAGTTGATACCTTTAATGGTTCAACTGCATGAACTGATTGAGTAAAATCAATTGAAGCTTCTGGTTATAAACTAACTGGATTTATGGCTCCAGACTCACTATTATATACATTATTAAGTCCATTTAAACTAATTTTAGTTGGTGGTGTTTTTGCAATGTTTATACCTTTATTAAAACAATTATTATTTAATACAATTATTGGTATTAAATCATATTTAAAAAATAGAGATATGAACGTTTTATTCAATTATAGTAAAACTATTGAATTTGTAGAAAACTTAAAAGCAAAAATTAGTGAAGATGATTTTGAAGGTGTTAAAGCTGCTTATTCATCATATTCATCATTAGCGTTTAAACCTGTATTTTTAACTAATTTAATGAATGAAATTTATAAAACATTAATTAAATTTGGTGATATTAAAGTGTTTGAAAATGGTTGTGCTTCAGTGTTAGAAGCAATTCAAGAAATGTATGTTAAAGAAAAAAGACGTGCTATGAATAATGGAAGAGGAGATGAAATGTTTTATGATATAAAACGTGGATTTGAATATTCTTCTTATAGTTCAAGATATTTTGTTAAATATTATGAAGCAATGTCTAAAGATTCTAAAAAATTAGGATGAAAAATCTTTAGTATTGAAATTTCACGTTTTTCATTATTCTTATTATTTGCTTTATTACCAAGTATTTTATTATCTGGAATAATTAGTGGTGTTTTATTACAAGTAATAGATCAAAATTCATCAAATATTACAGCACTAATTACAATTGGTTCATTTATAATGTTGTGAGCAATTTTTGCTATTATCTTCCATGCTATTTATATTTTCTTTAAAAAAGAATACAAAATTAACAAACATATATTAGTAAAACCAGCAATTACTTATTATTCATTATTGTTATTAGTATTTATGACATTAACTGCAGGATGTGTTGGTATTGCTCAAGTTGGAAATATTGCTGAACCATTTACAGCACCATTAATGACTAAATGATTTGGTGCTTTAGCTTATTTAGTATTAACAACTTGTTTAGTAATGTATGTGTTAGCTACTTTAGTTGATAACTATAGATCAGGAAAACAATTATCAGTTAAACTAATTATTAATAATATTGTTTTACCTGCAATTATTTGAACTATTACAACTGGAGCTAACTTTGTTGCATTATTTGCTAAATCTCAAGAAGTAATGGATTATAGTAATTTAATTTCTGGTATTAATACTTTAGTAATGGTACTATTTTGAATTTATCTATTTACAGCACAATTTTTAATCAATAACTTAATTACTTCAAAAACAGCCAAAATGTTAAAACAAACTAAAGTTGTTGAAAAATAAATAACTTAATAAATATTAATAATAATTAATTTTTGATAATTTATAGTTTAAAATAATAACAAAAATTAATTAATTATTGATGGTTCTTATATGAAAAAATTATTAAGTATTTTAGCTATTTTTTCACTAGCTACTACTAGTGTTTTATTAAGTTTGACTATATCTAATAATAGTAATTTTATTAATACTATTTTAAAAGTAGAAACTAAAAAAGAAAATAAAACTGATTCTAAGAAATTAGAAAGTTTAATAAAACAAAAAAATCTTGGTTCTTTTAATAAAAAACCAAGTACTAGTGAAATTATTAAAAAAATTAATCAAATAAATAAATTAGAAAATCAAAATCAAATTAAAGAATCAGATGTTGATATAAATATTAAAAAAGATAAAATAATAATTACTTTAAAATCAGATAAAAACGATACAGTTACATTAAAGTATAAAAATACTCACAAACTTGCTGAAATAATTGGTGGGGTATTAGCAGGTGTTGTTGTTTTAAGTGGAGCTGGGTTTTTATCTTATAAAGTTATTAAAAAACAAAAAACATCTAAATCAACAAATTAACTAAAAAAGAGAAGATATAATCTTCTCTTTTTTATAATGGTAAATCTTTTCTAGTAAAACTAATAACACCAATACTAGTTGAAATTACTATAATTCCAATCAATATAATATAGCTTAAATAAAAATCTGAAATGTTTTTAATTGAAACTTTGCTAAAATCAATCAAACTTAAAATAGTAAAGTTTTTAAAATTAATTAAAAAACTTCGATCTAGTGCTTTTCCTACTTGACTAATAACATCACTTGCTACAAAAAGTGTAAAAATCGCTCCATTACAAATTAAAACAAATGTTGATTTATTAAAAAGACAACTAAACATAAAACATAATGATCCAATAGCACTAACCATTATTCAAAATGAAAAACATTGTAAAGCTCAATTTAATAAATTAAATTGTTCAGTATTTATATGATTTATTTTCATAAACACTGCATTTATTACAAATACAACAAATACATAGACTGTAATACTAAATAAAAAGTAAAAAAATCTACTTAATACAATACTAGTTCTTGATAAATTAGATGATAGTATAAAAGTTAAATGACCTTTTTCAATCGGTCTTGTAATTAGTGAAATCGTTCCTGAAATTAAAAAAGTAGAAATTACTAATATTCCATATTGATCAAATAGAATTTTTATAATATTTTGATAAACAGTTAAACTAATATTTTCATTATTGTATCTTATAGAAACTAATAAAATGATTGTTATAAAACTAAAAAAAGGAATACAAAATAATCAAACTATTAAAGTATTTTTAAATGAATTTTTTCATAATTGTGAATTAAACATATTATTTTGTTTCTCCTTCTTTTTTATAAAATTTTAAAAAGTAATTTTCTAATGAAAAAGGAATTTCTTCAAATAAGTTTATTTCATATGACTTTAATTCATTAAAAAAATAATTAACTTTATTAATTGGAACTTTATAAGTTGCAATTAAATCATTAACATTAGTTAAAAATTCATTCTTATAAATATTGTGATTTTTAAAAGTAATTTTATATTCTCTATCGCTTGTAGTTTTAATTAAATCTAAATCTAACTTGTTAATAATTCTACCGCTTTTAATTATTGCTACTTTATTACATAATTTTTCAACTTCTTCAAAAACATGAGAACTTAAAAAAATAGTAGTGTTATTTTGTTTTAGTTTTAACATTAATTGAATGAATTTATTTTTAATTAAGGGATCTAATCCTGTTGTTGGTTCATCTAAAATTAAAACTTTAGGTTGATGCATTAAACATAAAACTAATCCTAGTTTTTGTTTCATTCCTTTAGACATTTTTTTAATTTTAATATTTGGATTAAATTCTCAATATTTAATTAATTTTTCAACATAATCTCAATTTTCTTGTTTTCTTAACTTATAAATAAATTTAATGTAACTTAGACCATTTTCATGTTCTGGATAATTAATTTCTCCAGGTAAATAACCAACACTTGGTTGAATTTTATAAGAATGTTTTCAACAATCTTCATTAAAAATTAAAGCTTTACCTTTGTTTTGTCTAATATATCCCATTAGATGTCTAATTGTTGTAGATTTTCCAGCTCCATTTGGTCCTAAATAACCATAAATATCGCCTTGATTAACTTCTAGATTAATATCAAAAATCCCATAGCCATTATTATATTTTTTAGTTAGATTTTTAATTTCTATAATTTTTTGTTGCATAAATTTTCCTAACTATAATTTGCTTATAAAAATAAATCCATATTCTAAAAGAAAAAATTATTTTAATAATTTAATTTTTTAAAAGAACTTAACTTTTTGAGTGTGAGCTAATTTTAACATTAAATACTTAATAAGAAAAGACAAAAATTTTTTTGTTGGTGCTCTTAAACTAAAGATAATTTGAAAATTATAAAATATTTTACAAGGAGGCATAAAATATCATGATTTTAGCAAAAGCACCATCAAGTTCAGAACAAGAAGCATTTGGCTTAAGTAAAGATATAATACCTGTTAGTGTAATTGGATTAATTATTACTTTAGCTGCTATCGCTTTTCTTTCTTGATTAGTATATAAAAACAAAGAAAAAATTATTCCAAACAAAAAGAACTTAGGTATTGCTGCAATAGGATATGTAGTTTTACTTATTGCATTAATTTTAGTTTCAGTAGCTTTATCTAAATATAATTCACCTAGCTTTGATGATATTTTCAGATCAGATTTATCTAAAAAACTAAAAGGTCTTGCATATTCAGGTCTTGTATTTTCATTAATTGGAGCTGGAATATCAGGATTTATATTTGCAAAAGTAAAAAAATAAGACTTATAAATACAAATGATCTTAATCAAAAATGATAAAGATCATTTTTTATTTTGTTTTCTTTTTTAAATACTTTTTAGCCATAGACTAATTATAAAGATAAATTTAATTTTAAAAAGACCTAAATTTTTAAAAAAAAATTAACTTAATTAATAACTATTTTTGAATAATAGAATATTTTATATTCTATTATTTTTTTATCTTTAAATAGTTGTTCAAACCACCTAAATCTTTTGTAATTAAAAAAAAAAAAAAAACCGGAATGTTAAAATGAAATTAAGAAGGGAGTTCTTATATGAACAAAGTTAGACATTTTATAGATACTCAAGAATTGAGTAAAAAAGAAATTTTTGAAATTTTCCGATTGATGAAAATGCTAAAAGAAGCTCGTTATTGTGGTGCAGTACCAGAATTGTTAAAAAACAAAACTCTAGCCATGATATTTGAAGAACCATCAACTAGAACTCGTGTTTCATTTGAAGCAGCTATGACACTTTTAGGTGGTCATGCTCAATATTTAAAACCAGGTGAATTACATCTTGGAGTTCGTGAAAGCTTATATGATACAACTAAAGTTTTATCACATATGTGTGATGGAATTATGTGTAGAGCATTAAAACACGAAACAGTTTTAAACTTAGCAAAATATGCTGATGTTCCAGTTTTAAATGGACTAACAGATTACAATCACCCAACTCAAGCAATTTGTGATGTATTTACAATGTTAGAATATATGCCAGCAACAAAAAACTTGGAATATGAAGACATTAAATTTGAAGATATTAAAGTGGTATTTATTGGAGATAGAACTAATGTGTGTTCATCAACAATGCATATTACTACAAAACTAGGTATGAATTTTGTACACATTTCTCCACAAAAATACCAAAGTCCACAAGCATGAGTTGATATTGCTAAAGAAAATATCAAACAAGCAAACAGTGGATCTGTACTAGTAACTGATGACTTAGAACAAGTTAAAGGTGCTGATATTATCTATACTGATTTATGATGATGAGTAGATCAAGAAGATGAAGCAGAAGAAAGAGTAAAAGCCTTTAAACCAACCTACCAAGTTACTCCTGAATTAATGAAAAAAGCAGGAGACCAAGCATTATTTATGCACTGTCTACCTGCTTCAAGAAATGTAGAAGTTTATGATGAAGTAATAGATTCAGATAATTCTATTGCTTTCCAACAAGCTGAAAACAGATTAACAGCTCAAATGGGTCTGTTAGTTTACTATCTATACCCACAAATTGATAAATCATCAAATGCTGTTAAAGATTATTATAGAGGTAAAGTTGAAGCATTCATGGAACACCAAGATCGTTCATGAAAACAACGTTATACATATAATAATGACTATGCTGAAAATAAAAATAAAAAATAATATTAAAATAAAAAAATATTTTTAAATATGTCTAAAACAAAAAAAGGTCTAAGACTGTTTGACATAATTGCTTTTACATTTAGTGCAGTTTTTGTCTTAGACTCATTTGCATCAGCAGCAGCAATTGGTTGACAATCAATAATTTATTGAATTTTATTAGCTATTTTATACTTTTTACCTTATGGATTAATTACAGCTGAATTAGGTGCAGCATATAGTGATAATGGTGGAATTTATACGTGAGTTAAGAGTGCTTGTGGTAACAAATGAGCTGCTAGAACTAATTGATTCTATTGATTAAATGTTGGTTTGTGAATGTCTTCAGTTTATATTGCATTCTCATCAACATTATCAAAAATCTTTTTTGCTCACGCTCCATTATCATTATGAACTCAAATAGGAATAGCTATTGGTATAACTTGAGTAACTGTTTTAGTTGGATTATTAAATTTTAAATATACTAAGTGATTACCAAACTTTTCTTCTATTTCAAAACTTGTTGTAACTATTGGTTTAATTGCAGCAGCAATTACTTGATTAGCTCAAGGAAACCCAGTATCTACAAAAATAGATGATGCTGAATTTGGAATTTTGCCATCATTTAGTAAAGGTGTTGTGTTTTTACCAGTAATTATTTATAACCTTTCTGGTTTTGAATTAGGTTCAAATACTGCAAGTGAAATGAAAAATCCTAAACGTGACATCCCATTATCAACTATTTTAGCTGGAATAACAATTGTAATTTCTTATATCATAGGAACTATTGCAGTTAATGTTATATTAGATGTAAAAACTTTAGATGTTTCTAATGGTATTATTCAAACAATTGAAAAAGTCTTTCCAGATTGGCTAACTAAAATTCTAGGTGTATTTTTACTATTTACTTTTTTTGGAAATATGATTACTTGAAGTACAGGTGCTAATAAAGCAATTCAAGAAGCAGCAAGTGATGGAGAATTTCCAAAAGTCTTTGGTACAGTTTTAAAAAATGACTCTCCATTATGAGCAACTATTATTACTGGAAGTGTATGTACAGTGTTATTAATTATTGCAGGTTTATTATCTCCAAGTGGAGAAATTTCTGAAATCTTTTGACAATTATATGCATTTTCATCAATTATATTCTTGTTACCTTACTTATTAATATTTCCAAGCTTTATTATCATTAGATACAAATATCCAGATCTAAAAAGACCATTTAAAATCCCAGGACCTAAGTGATTCCAATGAATTGTTGTAATTACTCCTATGATAATTTTATGCTTAAGTATAATCTTATTCTTATTTGGTGAAATTATGGTAGGTGCAAAAACTTGAGAATTAAGTTCAGGTGGTGGAAATGTTCTATTTGCTTTAATTGGAACTGTGATCTGTATTGGTATTGGTGAATTATTAATATGATGATCTAGTTATAAAAATAAAAAAAACTTAGCTAAAGGAGAATAGATTAATATGAGCAAAAAAATAAATTCAACTCCTAAAAAAGATGGTTTTTGAATGCCTGGTGAATGAGAAAAACATGATCAATGTTGAATGATTTGACCAGAACGTTCTGATAACTGAAGACTTGGTGCAAAACCAGCTCAAAAAGTATTTGCAAATGTAGCTAATGCTATTGCAAAATATGAAAAACTAACAATGTTAGTTTCACATCAACAATTTGAAAATGCACGTAACCTTTTAGATGAAAATGTTAGAGTGATTGAAATGTCAAATGACGATTCTTGAATGAGAGATGTAGGACCAACTATTGTTAAAAACAAAGATGGAGAAATTCGTGGTGTTGATTGAGTCTTTAATGCTTGAGGAGGATTTAAAGGTGGATTGTACTTTCCTTGAGATAAAGATGATGCAATTGCTAGAAAAGTTTGTGAAATTTGTAATATAGATTATTATAGAACTGATTTTGTTTTAGAAGGTGGATCTATTCATACTGATGGAGATGGAACATTATATACAACTGAAGAATGTTTATTAAATGAAAACCGTAACCCAGATTTAACTAAAGAACAAATTGAAGAAAATCTAAAACAATACTGTGGTGTTGAAAAAGTAATTTGACTACCATGAGGAGTTTATAATGATGAAACTAATGGACATGTTGACAACTTATTAAATGTTGTTAGTCCAGGTCATGTTGTTTTAACTTGAACAGATGATACAACTGATCCTCAATATGAACGTTCTAAATTAGCTTATGATATTTTAACAAATACTTTAGATGCTAAAGGACGTAAGATTAAAGTAACTAAATTACATCAACCAGGACCATTATTTATTACAAAAGAAGAAGCTGAAGGTATAGATGTTTGCGATACTATGTCAAGAGAACCAGAACAAAGAATGCCAGCAAGTTATGCAAACTACTATATTGCAAATAATGCAGTTATTCTACCTATTTTTGGAGATAAATATGATGATTTAGCAGTTAAAACACTTCAATCAGTTTATCCAAACCATAAAATTGAAACTGTAATGGCTCGTGAAATTCTATTAGGTGGTGGTAATATTCACTGTATTACTCAACAACAACCAACAAGTAAATAAAACTATTCTTATAAATAAATTTTATTAATAAACTACCACTCATTAAAAATAGAAACATTTTATAATGAGTGGTTCTTTTTTTAAAAAATAAATCTTTAAAGAAAGGAAGAATTGATATGTCAAAAATCGTAATTGCAATTGGTGGAAATGCTTTAGGTAATTCACCAACTGAGCAATTAGAAATTGTTAAAAAAACAGCAAAATCTTTAGTAGATTTTATTGTTCAAGGTAATGATATTGTAATTGTTCATGGTAATGGTCCTCAAGTTGGAATGATTAATAATGCTTTTGATATTGCAAATAAAAATGAAGTTAAATCTCCTATTTTAGACTTTCCTGAATGTGGGTCTATGAGTCAAGGATATATTGGATATCATCTACAACAAGCAATAGATAATGAATTAAAACTAAGAAATATTAATAAGCCAACAGTTAGTTTAATTACTCAAACTTTAGTTGATAAAAATGATGCGGCATTTTTAAAACCAACTAAACCAATTGGATCATTTATGAATGAAAGTGAAGCAAAAAAACTAGCTGAACAAAATAATTGAAATATTTCTGAAGATGCAGGACGTGGTTGAAGAAGAGTAATTGCTTCACCAAAACCAATTGATATTATTGAAAAAGATGCAATCCTACAATTAGTTAATAATTCATTTATTGTGATTGCTGGAGGTGGTGGTGGAATTCCTGTTTATTTAAAAGACGATAAACTAGTAGGAATTGCTGCTGTTATTGATAAAGATTTTGCTGCAGCTAAAATTGCTGAAATAATTGATGCAGAAAGCTTAATTATTTTAACTGCAATTGATAAAGTAATGATCAATTATAAAAAAGAAAATCAACAAGCTTTAGATCAAATAACTTTAGCTCAAGCTCAAGAATATATTGATCAAAACCAATTTGCAGCAGGTTCAATGCTTCCAAAAGTCCAAGCTGTTATGTCATTTGTTAAAAAAACTAATGGTAAACCAGCTTATATTGGTTCACTAGAACAAGCTGATAAAGTTTTACAAAATCTAAGTGGAACTAAATTTGTTAAATAATAATTTATAATTAATAAAATAAAAATTTAAAGTAGTTAATTTTTTAACTACTTTTTTAGATTAAAAAGCTCAATTATATTGACTTTAACTAATAAATTTTAGATAATAAAATAGTTAATGGCGTAGGTGGTGAAGTGGTTAACACATCAGGTTGTGGCTCTGACATGCGCGGGTTCGATCCCCGTTCTACGCCCCATTTAGAAAATAACAAACAGCACTTAGGTGTTGTTTTTTTATTTTTAATTAAAATTAGTAATCTTTTTTTATTTTTTTCTAATACTTATATGAGGTGTAATATGAGTATTGAATTTAAAGAAATAGAAGTTAAAAATAGTAGAGTTACACAAAAACCTAATTATTTAGTTGATGTAATCTTTTCAAAACAAAAATATCAAGAAGATAAAAAAGAATTTTATAAACTTTATTTAGTTATTTCTAAAAATTTACGTTATTATGATGAATCAAAATTATCTAATAATTTGTCTGATTTATTTTATTCAATTAGTTATAAAAATAAAGATAAGCTAGTTAAACTAATTAGTAATGATAAAAAATTAATTAATTATCAAATATCAACTAATAAACAAAAACAATTTATTACAATAAATATTCCAACTAATATTTTTAATAATCATCAATTAGAGTTAATTTTTGATGCTAAGTTTAAAACAAATAATTTAACTGAAGAATTTACAAACACCATTTTATTAAACAATAAAGCAACACATAATAAAAACAAGTATTTAAATAACCTAATTACTTATTATAAAAATTATGATCAATATAAAAAGAAAGCTGTTTTATTTAACCTTTTAAGTTATGAGTTAAACTACAAGCAACCTAGTTTTACAATTAATAAAAAGTATTTAAAAATAATTGATTTTGATTATAAATTTAATGTTAATTTACATAAAGATTTTAATAATAATTGAGAAATAAATTATTTAATAAATAATCTTTTAAATTCTAGAACAAATAATTTTATTCAAATCAATAAACTACAAATTAATGATTTTATTAGACCTAATAAGTACTATAAAGATTTACCTAAAGCTATTGTTTTAGATGATGGGGTTTATTTTAATAATTATTTAGAAATTAAAGATCAAACTATAATTAGTAATTCAAATACAAAAGGGTTTATATTTAATGGATTAGTTGACAATACTTTTTATTATGATTTAAAAATTTTTGATAACATACTAAACTTTAAAACTAAAATAAATAGTTTGAAATTTATAGATTGTAATGATTGTAATTTAATTAATCCAAACATTAGTAAATATCTTTTTTCAAAAGAGTTCTTTTTAAATTTAGAAGTTCATCCTAATTTAGAAAGTGAGTTAAATAAATATGAAGTTAAGTAAAAATTTTAAAATTTTAATTATGTTCATTTTAATAGTTTCATGTATTTTATCAACAATTGCTTCTATTTATTTTTCAAATGTCTTTTCATTAAACAAAAATAACTTATTAAAACAATCAATAAATATTACTAAACCAATAATTGATAATTCTAAATATTTAAATAAATTATTAACTAATGATAATAAATTAAATATTAATTCATTTAAAACTATCTTTTTAAAAGAGTTAAAAAAACAAAATAAAGAGCTTTTTTTACTTGATGATTTAATAACATTTTCATATGATAATACTAGTGTTAGTGTTGAATATCAAAACTATAAATGGTCTTATAAAATTGTATATAATTAAATAGAGAAAGCTTAGGTGAAATAATGGCTATTTATAATCAAATTGTTAAAGAATTAAAAAGTAGAGGTGCTAAGGGTAATATTACAAAAGATAGCGAATTCAAATCTCTAGGTTTAGATTCTTTAGATTTAATGGATATGGTAGTTACATTAGAAGAAAAATTAAATATTAGAATCAGTGATGACCAATTACTAAGCTTACGTACTATTGATGATTTATTAAAAGTAATAGAGGAATTACAATAAATGATTCATTTATCTAAAACTCAACAAACTAAATATAAACAAATAGTTGAAAAATTAAAATTAAAAAAAATTAGACTAACAGATATTAGAAGCATTGTAATTAAAATGCTAATCGTTTCAGATCATTTAACTATTCAACAAATTATTAATAATTTGGAATCTGAAATCAATAATATCAATGTAATGAGTGTTTATAATACTATTGATTTATTATTAAAAGAACATATTGTTTTTGCAAATACTTTTAATGGTAAAGATATTTCTTATGAAATAGCAGCAGATAAATCGGTGCATTTGAAGTGTGATGATTGTTTAAAAGTAATTCATTTAGATGATAAAAGTATTGAAAATTATCATTTTTTAGAGCTATTAGATTTGTGTGAAAAAAATGGTATTAAGCTAAGTCATTTTAAAATTGAAGGCCATGGCTATTGTTTAGAATGTTCTAGTAAAGAAAATAAATAACTTTAGTTACTAATGATATGTGTTTAACCTTGAAAAACTTATTATTTGACTTTATAATATAATAGAAGTTTTAATAGGGGCATAGTTCAGTAGGTAGAACATCGGTCTTCAAAACCGAGTGTCACGAGTTCGAGTCTTGTTGCCCCTGCCATTTTGAAATTAAATCACACTTTGTGTGATTTTTTTATAGGAGAGTAGTTCAATGGTAGAACGTCGGTCTCCAAAACCGAGCGTTGAGGGTTCGATTCCTTTCTCTCCTGCCATAGAAAATTAAAAAAAACTGGATTAGTCCAGTTTTTTTATTCTTCTATTGCAACAAAACCAATTGTTTCAACTCCTGCATGAATAGTATAAATGTTTGGTACATTTCCATGAACAAAATTTATTTTTTCATCACTTAGAATTTGTTTTACAATTTCAACAGTTTTACTTGATGTTAGAGGGGTTGATAAAAAGTATAGCTTGTATTTATTCTTTTTAAACTTATTAGAAAGGTTTTTAATTAATTTTTCAATAAGACTATTATAAGTTCTACCAATAGCTTCTTTTTTAGGTTCTTTTGCTCAAATGATTAATAACTTAGTTTTTAAAAGATTTAAAACAGTTGTAATAACTCCTTTTGCTCTTCCACCATTTGATAGTTTTTTTAAATCTCCTGGAATAATAGCTATTAAAACTTTTTCTTTAAAGTTATCAATAAAGTCAATAGCTTGTTGTGCAGTTTTAATTTTATTACTTTTAATAGCTTTTGCTAAACTTAAAGCAGTAAGAGCAATACCTTGAGCAGCAAGATCATTATTTTGATAAACTGTTATTTTATCTTTATACTTTTCATCTTGACTTACTAGAGTTGCAGTTTGCAACATTGATGATAAATTGTTAGTAATTGGAATATGAATAATATGTTCATATTGTTCTAATAATTCATCATATTTTTTTTCTAGTTCACCAGGGCTTGCTTGACTAGTTTTAATGTTTTCACCCATTGAAACTTTTTCAAGTATTTTTTCTTGTTCAACAATATTTTTAATATCTAAATATTCATCATTGTTTGGAAAAACGATATGTAAAGGAATTACATCAATGATTGTATTTTTAAATTCAGCTGGATCATAAACAGCAGCACTATCAACTAATATACCAAATTTCATTTTACCACCCCTATTTCTTTCAACCAACTAAAGCAACAGTATCAGTTCCAGTGTGTGATGCTATTACATTTGTTAGTTCAGATTTTAGTCTTATTTCTAATTGTTCTTCTTTTATAATAGTTTCAATCAATTCTAAAGTTTTTTCATCGGTTCTAGAATATGAAATATCTATTGTTTTTAAATCTTTAATTTCTTCTTTTAATAAACTTAAAGCTTCTTTTAAAGCTTTTTTAAAAGTTCTAGCTGTTGATTGTTTGTCAATACTTCCATCATATTTTAAAATGGGAGTAATTTTTAAAATTTTTGCTAATGCAGCAGCAGCTGGAGAAATTCTTCCACCTTGTTTTAAAGTATCTAAATTTTTTGGAATAATATAAGTTACAAAGTCATTAGCTAAATATGAAACTAAATCACAAATTTCATTTGCAGGTTTATTTTGTTTAATTCATTCAAACACTTTATTAACTACTTCTTGCATAATTACACTAACTGCACTAGTATCACAAACAAACACTTTATTTTCATATTTTTCTTCAGTTTGTTGTAACATTTTAAAAGTGTTGTATTGTCCACTTAATCCTTTTGAAATTGGTAAAAAGATCACTTGATCATATTTAGTTAACAAATCGTCTCACATTTGTAACATATCTCCAGGAGTTGTTTGACTTGTTTTTAAAACCTGACTGTTTAAAAGGTTATAAAACTTGTCTTTTGATAAATTTTCATCATCATAATATGTCTGATTATCTTGAGTTACGATCATTAAAGGAATCACATATAAATCTTTATAATCACTAACTCTTCCATCAAAAGATGAATCAGTAAGAACCGCTATTTTTATATTAACCACCTATTTCTATTTCTTTAATTAAATTATATAAATTGATATAATATAATACAATGGTAATAAGGAGGATATTGACTGTGAATAGCATAAAATTTGGAATTTTTTATAGTAAACAGTTCAATAGTTTATTAGTAAGCTTTTTTAATAAAAAAGTTACATCCACTCAACAAATAAATAATATAACAATATTAAAAAATAATGATGAAATAATTGGGGCAAATATTTTTAATGTAGATCCAAATTTAAACTTAAAATCAGGTTTTTGTTCTGAAGATCCAAAAGCAGTAAATTATGTTATTCAAGCTTTAAAAAATATATATGAAGTTAAACAAGAACTTCAATTTGTTATTGGAAGAATTATTGAATGTGAACCTATTGAAGGAACTCATTTAAATATTTGTCAAGTAGATATTAAAAGTGAAGTTTTACAAATTATTTGTGGAGCAAGTAATGCTAGAAAAAAAAGTAGTATGTGTTGTTGCTACTCTTAATAGTTGATTACCAAATGGCCAACAAATTATTCAAAGTAAAATTAGAGGTGTTGATTCATTTGGAATGTTATGTAGTTATAAAGAGTTAAATATAGAAAATGATCAACAAGGTATTATTGAATTAGGTAGTGAATATAATAATAAAATTGGTGAAAGTTTTTGAAAGGAATATTATGCAAAACAAGACCAAGTTTAAATTTGACTCTAGAGTAAAAGATGGTTATTTTATTGCTGATTATTTTAAAAAAACTGTTGAAATATTAAAAAACTTTAAACACGATCAAATAATAACAATGCAATTTTTTCAAAGAAATGATAATGTTGTTTTATGTGGGATTAGTGAAGTTATAGATCTTTTAAAATTTACATCACCAAACTATGATGATTTAGAAATATATGCTTTAAATGATGGAGATATTATTAATAGTAAAGAACCAGTTTTAAAGATTACTGGAAAATATCAAGATTTTGGATGATTAGAAGGAATGATTGATGGAATTTTATCAAGAAATACTTCTATAGCAACTAATTCAAAACAAATTATTGATGCAGCTAGTCATAAAGATGTTTTAAATATGTTAGATAGAGCAGATAATTATTTAACACTAGCTAGTGATGGTTATGCTTCTTATATTGGTGGGTTTAGATTGTTTGTAACTCAAGCTAGTTTAGAATATATTGATGATAAAACTGTTTTACAACCATCAGGTACAATGCCTCATGCATTAATTCAAGCTTTTAATGGAGATACTTTAAAAGCAGCTGATGCCTTTTATAAAACTTATCCAAATAATAACTTAGTTGTTTTAATTGATTATGATAATGATTGTGTTAATATGGCAACTAAAATTGGAAAACATTTTAAAGAAAAATTATATGCAGTTAGATTAGATACTTCTGAAAATTTAGTTGATAAATTTTTTATAAATAACAAAGATTATATTAATCAAACTAATTTAAATGGAGTAAGTGAGCAATTAGTTAGAGAAGTTAGAAAAGCATTAGATAATGTTGGATGTAATCATACAAAAATTATTGTTTCATCAAGTTTTTCAGCAAACAAAATTAAAGAATTTGAAAGTAAAAATGTTCCAGTAGATATTTATGGAGTTGGATCTGCTTTAGCTAAAATAAATATTCACTTTACAGGAGACGCTGTTTTAATTAATAATCAAAAACAAGCAAAATTTGGTAGAGAAAATATTGAAAATCTTAGATTAAAAAAAGTTAAATAGGAAGTTTTATGAAAAATAGTATATTAGAAGAATTGAAATGAAGAGGGTTAATTAAACAAATTACAAATGAATCTAAAATTTTAGATGCTCAAAATAATAATGATGCAGTTTATTGTGGGTTTGATCCAACAGCAGATTCACTACATGTTGGTCATTTAATGATGATTATTACTTTAAAAAGATTTGCAGATTATAACTTTAAACCAATTGCTTTAATTGGTGGAGCTACAGGAATGATTGGTGATCCATCATTTAAAGCTAATGAAAGAGTCTTACAAACAAAAGATCAAGTTGAACATAATATTAATAAAATTAGTGCTCAATTAAAACAAATAATCCCAAACGTTAATTTTGTAAATAATAATACTTGATTATCAAATATTAGCTTAATTGATTTTTTAAGAGATATTGGAAAGCATTTTAATTTAAGTTATTTATTAGCAAAAGAATCAATTGCTACAAGAATTCAAACAGGTTTATCTGTAACTGAGTTTTGTTATACTATGCTACAAGCTTATGATTTTTATTATTTATATAAAAATAATAATTGTAGTATTCAAATTGGTGGATCTGATCAGTGAGGAAATATTACTAGTGGTATTGATTTTATTTCTGATACTATTAATAAAAATAATAAAGCAGCAGGATTAACTATTAATTTATTGACTAAATCAGATGGTCAAAAGTTTGGAAAAACTGAATCTGGAGCTGTTTGATTAGATAAAACTAAAACTAGTGAATATGAATTTTATCAATTTTGATTTAATCAAACTGATGAAGATTCTATTAATTTATTAAAATGTTTAACGTTTTTAACAAAAGAGCAAATTGATAATTTAATAAAAGAACATCAAAATCAACCTTCAAAACATCTATTACAAAAAGCTTTAGCTAGTGAAATGACAAAATTTGTGCACCAACAACAAGGATTAGATAAAGCTCTAAAATTAACAGAAGCTTTTTTTAGTGGTGATTTATTTTCATTAACTGATGATTTATTTAAAATGGCTTTAAATTCTTTACCAAATACTCAAATTAATAAAGATACTAAAGTAATTGATGCTTTAATTGAAGTAAAAGCTGCTAGTTCAAAAAGAGAAGCTAGAGAATTTTTAACTAATAAAGCAATTATGATTAATAATCAAATAATAGAAGATGAAAACACTTTAATAAGTAGTTTTGATTTAATTCAAAATAAATATTTATTAGTTAAAAAAGGTAAGAAAAAATATTTTGTTATTTTAATAAAATAAAAATCTAAGTTACTTAAAACTTAGATTTTTTTGTTTATATTTTCAAAAATATTATTAATTTATTGTTTTTTTTATAGTTTTATAATTTGTTTAATAACTTATTTTTTGATATTTTTTAAACTTATATCTCAACTTATAACTAGTATTATTTTAAAACTATAAAAAACTCACTAAAATTAATATAAGGAGTAATATGAACTATATATCTTTATTAACTATTAAAAATCAATATGATTTTTTAGAATCTTTAATTACTATTGATCAATATATAGAATTTATTAAAAAAAATAAACTTAGTTATGCTTTTTATAGTGAAACTCATACTATGTATGGTGTTGCTGAGTTTTTTAAAAAAGCTACTGATAATAACATAAAACCAATAATTGGTTTAACAATTGAATTTGAAGATTCTACTAAACTAATAATTTATGCTAAAAACAAAAAAGGTTATCAAATTCTTAATTTTGTTTCTAGTTTTTTAAATGATGGATTTAATCATTATGATTATGAAATTAAAGAATATATTTTAGAACTAGTTAATAATAATGTAGTTGTTGTTGGATTAATTAATGATCTAGATTTTAAAACACATTTAATTAATAAGTTAAATAATGATTTTTATGATGTTAAAGAATTAAATTTATATTTTAATCAAATAAGTTATTTAGATATAAATGATCAAAAAACTTTTAATATTTTAAATGCGATTAAAACTAATAAAACAATAGATCAAATTCAAAATATTAATAATTATTTTTATCCAGATAATGATTATTTAATAAAAAATTATTCATTAGAAAATATTAAAAAAGTTATTAGTGAAATTAATTTAAAAGTTGATTTTAACTTATTTGATAGTAATGAAAAACACTTAGTAAAATACAAAAATATAAATAACTTATCTTCTTTTGAATATTTGCGTCAAGTTTGTTTATTGTCATTAAAAAAATATCAACAAAAAATTAAGCCTTATTTAGATTTAAAACTATATATTAATAGATTAAATTATGAATTAGAAGTTATTAAACAAATGGGGTTTAGTGATTATTTTTTAATAGTTAGTGATTATGTAAATTTTGCAAAAAAAAATGATATTTTAGTAGGTCCTGGTAGAGGAAGTGCTGCTGGTAGTTTAATTAGCTATTTATTAAGAATTACAGATATTGATCCATTAGAATATGATTTACTATTTGAAAGATTTTTAAATCCAGATCGTTCTAATTTACCAGATATTGACTTAGATTTTCAAGATAATAGAAGAGAAGAAGTTTTAGAATATTTATTTGAAAAATACGGTAAATATCATGTTGGTATGATTACAACTTATCAAACTATTGGTTATAAAATGGCTTGAAGAGATGTATGTAGAGTTTTTAATATTGATTTATTAATCGTTAATAAAATTTCTAAAGTTTTAGATCAATACACAAATTCTGATTTTTTAGAATTTATTAAAGAAAATAAATTATTAAATGATTATTTTCAAAATGATTTATTTAAAGAAATATTTATAACAATGGATAAAATTGTAGGCCTACCACGTCAAACATCAACACATGCAGCTGGAATTGTATTAACTGATTGTGATTTAAGAGAACTTGTTCCTATTAAAATTGGGTTTAATGGAATTAATCAAACTCAATTTGATATGAATTATTTAGATGCTTTAGGTTTAATTAAAATGGATATTTTAGGGCTAAGAAATTTAACCACTATTCAAGAAATTAAACACTTAATATATTTAAATCAAAACTTAAAAATTAGCTTAAATAAAATTGATTTAAATGATAAAAAAGCTTTTGAGCTTTTAAAAAATAAACAAACCTCAGGAATTTTTCAACTTGAATCAAAAGGAATGACTGATTTAATTTCAAAAATGCAAGTTGATTCTATTGAACAAATTTCAATAGCTTCAGCTTTATATCGTCCAGGTCCTCAAGAAATGATTCCTATTTATTTAGAAAATAAAAAAACTAATAAGTTTAAAATCATTGATAAAAGTGTTTATGAAATTTTAAAACCAACTTATGGAATTATTGTTTATCAAGAACAAGTGATGCAAATGCTTAATAAAGTAGCTAATTTTTCTTATGCAAAAGCAGATATTATTAGAAGAGCTATGAGTAAAAAAAATAATAAAGTAATGCAATCAATGAAACTAGAATTTATTAATAGTGCAATTAAGAATAATTTTTCTTATAATAAAGCTAATTTAATTTGAAATTGAATTGAAAAGTTTTCAAATTATGGATTTAATAAATCACATTCTATTTCTTATTCTTATATAAGTTATTGATTAGCTTATTTTAAAGCTCATTTTACAACTGAATTTTATACTAGTTTATTAGATCAAAATATTGGTAATGAAATCAAAACTCAACAATATATTAAAGAATTATATGATTATAAAATTAAAGTTAATAAGCCAAGTGTAATTAATTCTAATTTTAATTATCAAATTATAAATAAACAAATTTATATGCCTTTAACTTGTATTAAATCAATTGGTTATGAAGTAGTTAAAAAGATTAATTTAGCTAAAACTGAAAATGAAAATATGTATTTAGATATTCATAATTTCATACTAGCTATGATTAAACAAAAAATTAATGTTAATGTATTACAAACCTTAATAAAAGCTGGAGCTTTAGATATTTTTAATTATAATAAAAAAACAATGATAGAAAATCTAGATCTATTAATTAGTCAAGCTAATGCTTATAAACAAGTTAATAATATTTTAGATGATGAAAAAATTAATTTAATTATTTATGATGAATATGAAGATGAGATTCTAGCAAGCTTTGAAAAAGAATTATATGGTTTTTTTATTGACCAAAATCCTATTTTAAAACTTAAAACTAATAATTTTAATTTAAATCTTATAGATATTTCTAAACTTGAATATAATAAAGTACAAGTGATTTTAGGTTATATTTTAAAAATTAAAGAAATTAAAGATAAAAATAACAATAAAATGGCATTTGTAACAGTTTTTGATAACACTAGTGAAGTTGAACTAACAATTTTTAGTAGTGATTATAAAGATATTTCTGATCAATTAATAGAAAATAAAGCTTATGTTTTTAAAGTATTAAAAACTAAGACAAATAATAAAACTTCAATAAAGTTTATTAGTTTAATTAAAGCTATTTAGGAGGTTATATGAAAACTAAAATTTTAGTAGTAGATGGTAATTCTTTGATTTTTAGAGCTTTTTATGCAACTGCTTATTCATCAAATAGTAATTTATTAAAAACAAAAAGTGGTGTTTTAACAAATGCAGTTTATTCTTTTATTAATATGTTATTATCTGTAATTCATCAAAGAGGACCTTATGATCATATTTTAATAGCATTTGATAAAGGTAAAAAAACTTTTAGACACGATTTATTAAGTGATTATAAAGCTAATAGAATTAAAACTCCTAACGAATTAGTTGAACAATTTAGTATTGTTAGAGAATTTTTAACAAAAGCAAACATTCAATGATTTGAACAAGAAAACATTGAAGCTGATGATATTGTTGGATCAATTTGTAAATACGCTGAAAAACAATTTGATGATTTAGAAGCTGAAATTTTAAGTAGTGATAAAGATATGTATCAACTAATTACAAATAAAGTAATTTGTTTAAACCCAGTTCAAGGAGTTAATGAACTTGAAGAAGTTGATACTAATAAATTGTTTGAAAAATGACAAATTTCACCAAACCAAGTTCCAGATTATAAAGCAATAGTTGGTGATTCTTCAGATAATTTAAAAGGAGTTAATGGGATTGGGCAAAAAGGAGCTATTAAATTAATTCAACAATATCAAAATTTAGAAAATATTTATAATAATTTAGAACAAATAAAAGGTGCTATTAAAACTAAATTAGAACAAGATAAAAAAATGGCTTTTTTATGTAAAGATTTAGCAACAATTAAAACTGATGTAACTTTAGAAAATTTTTCTTTTAAAAAATTAGATTTTAATGTTGATAATATTTATGAGTTTTTAAATAAATATGAAATGTATTCTTTAAAAAAACGCTTTACAAATATTTTAAATCTTGATTTTAATCCTTATCAGAATAAAAAACAAAATTTAGATGTTAGAATAATTAATTCTTGATCAAAAGATTATGAAGATTCTATAAATTATTTATATGTTGAATCATTAGAAGAAGATTATCATAAAGATAAAATTATTGGAATTGGTATTTCAAATAATAAAGGTAATTTTTATTTAGATTTTAAAAATAAAGCTCAACAATTATCTTTTTTTGAAGATACAACACTAAGTTCAATTGATAGTTTGTTTGAAGAATTTTTAAATAATTCTAATTTAAAAAAATATACTTATGATATTAAAAAAACTACTTATTTATTAAAAAATCACAACTATAATGTTTTAGCAAGTAATTTTGATTTTGATTTTATGGTTGCTTGTTATTCTTTAAATGCTAATGTTGTTTCTGATTTATCTAATCAAATTAAATTAGTTGATAATTTCATTGAATTAGAAACTATTGATGAAATTTTTGGAAAAGGTGTTAAAAAAAATCCAGATATAGATCTTGATATTAAATCTAAATATATTAGTAAAAAAGCTTATTTATTAAAAAAATATTCTGATCAATTAATTGAACAATTAAAACAAACTAATACTTATGATTTATATTTAAAAATTGATCACCCTTTAATTGAGGTTTTATATGATATTGAAGTTCAAGGAATTTTAATAGATAAAGAACAATTAAAACTACAAACCCAACAAATATTAAAAAAAATAAATCATATTGAAGGACAAATGAAAATTTTAGTCGCTGAAGAAATTGATAATAATTTTAATTTTTCTTCACCAAAGCAAATTCAAGAATTACTATTTGATAAATTAAAATTACCTAATTTAGAAAAAGGTACTACTAGTAAAGAAGTTTTAGAAAAATTAATAACTTATCATCCAATAATCAATTTATTATTAGAACATAGAAAATATACTAAGTTATATACAACTTATTTAAAAGGTTTTGAAAAATTTATTTTTGATGATAATAAAGTTCATACTATTTTTAATCATACTTTAACAAATACTGGTAGATTAAGTTCTTCTTATCCAAATATTCAAAATATTTCTATTAGAGATAATGAACAAAAAGAAGTTAGAAAAATTTTTATTACAAATAATAATAAGACTTTTTTAAGTTATGATTATTCTCAAATTGAACTAAGAGTTTTAGCACAAATGTCTAAAGAAACAAATTTAATTAATGCATTTAATCAAAATGCTGATATTCACTTACAAGCTGCCAAATTAATTTTTAATCTTAGTGATGATCAAATCACAAGTGAACAAAGAAGAATAGCTAAAGTTTTTAATTTTGGAATTTTATATGGTTTAACTGATTTTGGTTTAGCAAGTGATTTAAATATCAGTGTTAATCAAGCAAAACAAATGATTAAAGATTATTATTCTGCTTTTCCAAGTTTATTAGAATTTAAAGAAAAGCAAGTAGAAATAGCAACAAATCAAGGTTATATTACAACTTTATCCAATAGAAGAAGATATATTAATGAATTAAATTCAACAAATCATAACATCAGACAATTTGGAAAAAGAATAGCAGTAAATACACCAATTCAAGGAACTGCTTCAGATATTTTAAAAGTAGCTATGATAAGTATTTATAAAAAGTTAAAAGAACAAAATTTAGATGCTAGAATTGTTTGTCAAATTCATGATGAAATTATTTTAGAAGTTGATGATAATCAATTAGAACAAACTAAAAAAATTGTTGTTAGTGAATTAGAAAATGCTTTAGAAAAACTATTTTTAGATCTAAATATAAAAGAACAAGTAGTTGTTAAATTAAAAGTTGGAGAATCAGTTGGTAAGACTTGATTTGATCTAAAATAGAAAGGTTAATATGCCAGAACTACCAGAAGTTGTTACAGTCACAAATACAATCAAACCAAAAATTATAAATAGAACTATTTTAAATTCACAAATATTTACAAATAAAATCATTTCTTCAACTAGTGTTGATCAATTTATTAATTTAACAAAAAATCAAAAAATCTATGATGTTTATAATCTAGCAAAATATATTGTTATTGAATTAAAAGAACACGTAATTATTTCTCATTTAAGAATGACTGGTAAATGAGTAATTGAAAATTCTGATCAATATGCTTATAAAAAGTCATGATTAAGAGCTGAATTATTATTAGATAATAATTTAGTTTTTAGATTTTATGATATGCGCGGATTTGGAACTTTAAATCTTTATAATAAACAAACTTTTTTAAAAGACTCACATTTAGATAAATTAGGACCAATTCCTTTAAATAATCAAACTAGTGTTGATTATTTATTTAATAAATTACAAAAATCTAATAAAGCTATTAAAACAGTTTTACTAGATCAACACGTTATCAGTGGATTAGGAAATATTTATGTTAATGAAGTATTATTTTTATCAAAAATTAATCCTTTAACTAATGCTAATTTAATAACAAAAGATCAAACTAATCAAATTATTAAAAATTGCGAAACTGTTTTAAGTCAAGCAATTTTATTAAAAGGTACTACAATTAGTGATTTTGAATCACTTCCAGGAATAACTGGTGGTTATCAAACTAAACTTTTAGTACATATGAATAATAAAAATTGTAAAATTTGTGATACTAAAATTTCTAAAATAAAAGTTAATGGAAGAGGAACATATTATTGTTCAAAGTGTCAAAATTAAATGTGGATAAGTGGATAAGATATAGATAACTACTATTTAAAACTACTATTTATAACTTCTAACAAGCAATTAATTACCAATTAAAAATAATTGCTTTTTTTCTTTTAAAAAAAATATAAACTTAGGTATTATAACTAGTAGAAAAGAGGTAAAGATATGTTAAGTAAGAACTTTTCTTATTCAGTTAGTTTAAATTTTGAACTAGACCAAGAACAATATAAGTCTTTAACTTGTTTATATCAACCTCTTATTAGTGCTCAAGCTATAAGTTTATATTTAACATTAATTCAAGAAGTAAGAATTAGTAACATTTTAAAAGAAGAAGCCTTAGAATCAAAAAGATTATTAAATATCACTAATTTTTCTTATAAAGAATTAATTAAAACACTAGATTTATTAAATGCTTTTAAATTAATTAAAGTTTATGTTAAAAAAAGTGATTATAGTTTAATTAAATTTGAAATTTTAGCACCACTAAAAAGTGATGAATTTTTTAATCATACATATTTAAATAATTTATTGTTAAATAAATTAGAAGCAAATGATTATGAAATTACAAAATTTATGTTAGTTAATGAAACTAAAATCAATACTAATCAATACCAACAAATAGTAGTTGATTTAACTGATATTTATGATCAAAGTTTAATTGCTGATATTAATATTTTTGATACTGAAGTTAATAGTTTTAATACTTATTTAAAAAAATTAAACCAATTAATAAATGTTGATTATGTATTAAATAGTTTAAAAGATAAAAATATTGATTTAGATTTTATTCAACAAAGTACTTTAAAAAGTTTATATGATTTATTAACTATTAAAAAACCTAGTGAAGATCAAATTATTTATTTAATTACTAATTCTTATGATTTTATAAACAAAAATATTGATATAAATATTTTTAAAAAATTATTAATTAATTTAATTACTAAAAAAGAAACTAATTTTGATAATAAAGAATTACTTGATTTAATAAATCAAACTACTTGATCTGAATATAGTAAGAAAAAATATGATATTGATCTAAGTTCATATACAACTGTATTTGAAAATATTAAACAAAATTATTGTTTATCTAATGGAATAATTAATTGTTTAATTGATTTTTCTTATAAAAAAAACAATGGTCAAATTATTGTTAAATATATAGCAAAAATTGCAAAAACTTTATTTGATAAAAACATTAACACTACTTTAAAAGTAATGCAATTTTTAAAAAATATTCAATCTAAATCTATAAATTATAACTATGAAACAATGTTTGATTCTAATGATTTTAACTTACAAACTGAAGCTATTTTTGAGTTTAGTGAAGAAGAGTTGAAGTGTTTAGTATAGAAAGTATTTATGAAATTAAGTGATTATAAAAATAATGTCAAAATTAAAAAATTAATTGAAGATTCACAAAATTCAAATGACATTATTACTGATAAAGTTTTATTAGAAAATCAAAATATTTTAGATGAATTTTTATTAAACTATAAAGAATGTAATTTAGATACAAAATGTGAACAAGTAGTTAAAAATTATCAAGTTGATTTAGTTTTTAAAGACCATCAGTTCTATTTAAAAAATGTTTTATGTGTTCATGGAAAACAAACAGAAAAACTATTTATTATTAAAAAAAATTATTGATTTTGTGATTTTGATTTAAATTTATTTCATTTAACTATTGATGAATATTTTAATACTCAACTAAATAATGCATCATTTACTTTATTAGATCAAAATGAAAAAAATATCCGTAAAACTATTTTAAAAACAATTATTAAACAAATACAAAAAGGTTATAAAAAAGGATTTTATTTATACGGTAATTCAGGAGTTGGTAAAACTTATATTTTTAAAGTTTTAGCAAACACTTTAGCTAGTAAAAATAAAACTGTAATTTTTTCAACACTAAGATCTTTAATTGATAAATTAAAAGAATCATTTAATTCTTCAGAAATTAATTCTTTAACATTAATTAAAAAAATTAAAACTGTAGATTTCTTATTTTTAGATGATATTGGAGGAGAAAATTTAAGTTTATGAGCTAGAGATGATTTTTTATTTGAAGTATTAAACTATCGAATGGAAAATCAAAAACCAACTTTTTTTACTTCTAATTTTTCTATTGATTTATTAGAAAAAAATTTACAATTTACTAAACAATATAATAATTTTTTAACTACTCAAGATGTTTTTAAATTAGAAAAAATTAAAATTGATCGTTTAATTTCAAGAATAAAAACTCTAGCAAAAGAGATTAATTTGACAGGTAAAAACAAAAGACAAACCAACTAAAATGCTTTTATTTATAAATATTCTATAAATTTATTTGTATAATTTAAAATGTTATAATTTTTTTATATGAATGAATTAAACAAAAAGAAAGGTAACTAACATGTCAAAAAAAGTTGCAATTAATGGATTTGGTAGAATTGGTCGTTTGACATTTAGACAATTATTTGAAAAAGATATTGAAATTGTTGCTATTAATGATCTAACTGACACTAAAACATTAGCTTATTTATTAGAATTTGATACAGCTCAAGGAATCTTTTGTGAAGGTGAAATCTCACATACAGATAATTCAATTATAGTTAAAGGAAAAGAAGTAAAAGTATTTGCTGAAAAAGATGCTTCTAATTTACCTTGAAGTGAATTAAAAGTTGATTTAGTAATTGAATCAACTGGATTTTGTACAGATAAAGAAAAAGCTTCAGCTCACATTAAAGCAGGAGCTAAAAAAGTGGTTATTTCAGCTCCAGCAACTGGAGATTTAAAAACTGTTGTTTATGGGGTTAACCACAAATCATTAACTAGTGATGATGTAATTATTTCTGGAGCATCATGTACAACTAACTGTTTAACACCATTTACTAAAGCTTTAGATGATGCATTTACTATTAAAAAAGGATTTATGACTACAGTTCATGCTGTAACTAATGACCAAAGACTATTAGATTTAAATCATAAAGATGTACGTAGAGGAAGAGCAGCTGCTTGAAACATTGTTCCATCAACTACTGGAGCTGCTAAAGCAGTTAGCTTAGTATTACCTCATTTAAAAGGTAAATTAGATGGATATGCATTACGTGTGCCAACTATTACTGGATCAATTACAGATTTAACTGTTGAATTTGAAAATCAAGAATTAACAGTTGAACAAATTAATAATGCAGTTAAAAAGGCATTAGAAAGTGATGCTGATTTAGCAAAAGCAATGAAATATGAAACAAAACCTATTGTTTCATCAGATATTATTGGTTCTAAATATGGATCTATTTTTGATGCTACTTTAACAAAAGTTATGAATGTTGATGGAAAACAATTAGTTAAAGTTTGCTCATGATATGATAATGAAAGTTCATACGTTTCACAATTAGTAAGAATAACTATTTACTTTATGTCATTATAAAACTAAAAAATCTAAACTTTTTATTATGTTTTAATAAAGGTTTAGATTTTGTTTTTTAATTATGAATTTATTTAAATATAGTAGAATAAGTATAACTACTATAAAAGGAGAAAATATGAATTACAATAACAAAAAAACATTAAAAGACATAGATGTTAAAAATAAAACTGTATTAGTTCGTGTGGATTTTAATGTACCAATTCAATCTGGAGTTATTACTGATGATAATCGTATAATTGCTGCTCTTCCTACTATAAATTACTTACTTGAAAATGATGCAAAAATTGTTTTATTTTCACACTTATCAAGAATTAAATCAAAAGAAGATAAACTAAAAAAATCTTTAGCTCCAGTTGCTAAAAGATTAGAAGAATTATTAAATAAACAAGTTAAATTTATTAATCAAACTAGAGGACAAGAACTAGAAAAAGCTATTAGTTCACTACAATCTAAAGAAATTATTTTAGTTGAAAACACTAGATTTGAAGATGTTTTAGATGATCAAGTTGTTAAGTATGAATCAAAAAACAATCATGAATTAGGAAAATATTGAGCTAGTTTAGGAGAAGTTTTTGTAAATGATGCTTTTGGAACTGCACATAGAGCACATGCTTCAAATGTTGGAATTGCTTCAAATATTAAAGTCTCAGCTATTGGATTTTTAGTTGAAAAAGAACTAAAAATGTTATCACAAGCAGTTAATGAACCTAAAAAACCATTTATTGCTATTTTAGGGGGAGCTAAAGTTTCAGATAAAATTGGTGTTATTGAAAATTTATTACCAAAAGTAGATAAATTACTAATTGGTGGGGGAATGAGTTATACATTCTTAAAAGCACTAGGAAAAACTATTGGTAAATCATTATTAGAAGAAGATAAAATTGATTTAGCAAAACATTATTTAGAAATTGGTAAAGATAAAATTGTAGTACCTGTTGATACTGCTTGTGCAAAAGAATTTGCAGATGTTAGTCCAACCATTTTTGAAGGAAATATTCCTGATGAATGAGATGGATTAGATGCTGGACCAAAAACAATTGAATTATTTAAACAAGAAATTAAAAAAGCTAAGACTATTGTTTGAAATGGACCTGTTGGAGTATTTGAATTTAAAAACTTTGAAAACGGTACAAAATCAGTGTGTCAAGCTATTGCTGAACAAACACAAAATGGTGCATTTACTTTAATTGGTGGTGGAGATAGTGCTTCAGCTGCAATTAATATGGGATTTAAAGATAAATTTTCATGAATTTCAACTGGTGGAGGAGCTTCGCTTGAATTTATGGAAGGAAAAGAATTACTAGGTATTTCTGCAATTCAAGATAAATAATTTTAATACTAATTAATGGATTAAAAAACTCACTTTATAGTGAGTTTTTTATTGCTTGATATATTCTTTATTAACTAATATTTTAAACGCTTCCTGACACTTTAATCATTTAGGAAGTATAGAACCTCCTGTTGAATAATCAGGAATAGATATTTTTCCTAACTGAGGAGGCATGGGTTTTCTTCCTAACTGAGGAGGCATGGGTCTTCTTGCTAACTGAGGATATTGAGGACATTCTTCTAATATAGCTATTAACTCTGATTCAGTTATTGGTGTGGGTATTATTTTTAATCTTTTATCTGATTTGGACCTTGTTATGGGTTTGACATCCAATTTAGGTTTTATTTCTGGTTTTATTAATATTTTAGAAGTTGTTTCAGGATTTGTTTTAGTGTCTTTTTCACTATTGTTTTTATTAGATTTTATTTCAAAATCATAATCATCATTCTTATTATTATTATTATTATTTAATTTAGAATTTGTTTTATTTCCGCAAGCAATTACAGTTAAATTAGTTGAAGCTATTAAACCTGTTAAACATAGTAAAGTTAGTATTTTTTTCATTTAATCCCCCATCAGAAAGCATTTATTTCATATACATAAATGTTTTATTTTAGCTTTAACATCATATATAATATCAGGTTCAAAAAATACATTTTTTGTTTAAACAAAAATATCTAAAAACTAATAAAAAAATAATAAAAAACTAAATCAATTGTAGACTTAGTTTTTAAAGTTAATTATTTTTATTTAAAGAAATCTTGACTTGCTAGTTTTTTAGTTTCAGCACTTGCTGCAAAAGGAATTCTAGTTGTGTAATGCATTTTAGCAGCAACTATCATTTTAGCTGGTCATTCATTAATTGAACGGTTTCATTGAAAAACAGTATCATTATAAAGATCTCTAGCTGCAGTAATTTCTTTTTGTAAGTATAAGTTTTGTTGTAAAGCTTGTTTAATTGATTCATGAGCTTTTAAATCAGGATAATTTTCAATTTGTAAATGTAATCCTCTAATAGTTGTATCTAATTGAGATGCAACATCAGATCTATTTTCATCATTTACATTAATTCCAGATCTATAAGCTGCAACTGTTTTCATAACATCTTTATCTAGTTCGATTGATTTAGATAATAATGAAGCTAAATTTTGCATAACAACAGCTCTTTGATCTAAATAGTTATCAATTTGTGAAGCATTGTGTTGTACTTTTTGTTCTAGTTGAGCTAAATGATTTTTAGCCTTAATTTTTATAAATGTAAAAATAATTCCAGGAATAATTCCTAATATTCATAATAGTATTTCAAAAACTAATGAACCTTTTCCAACAGTTATTGGAATTTGTTTGTTAATAACATTTACCTGTCTTCCTTGTTCTAAAATAGGGTCATTCATTTCATCTAATTGGTTTGCCATTTTTATATTTCCTGTTCTATTATTTCAACAGCACCATATTCTGTTAAAATATCATTTTCATTGTATTTAGCTTCTACTTCTTGATCTCATAACTCATTATCAATAGGTGAATGCTTAAAAATTTTAATTTTTAGATTAGTAATTTTATCATATGCTATATATTCATCTCAAGGAACTGGAACATCATGATATCTTCCATCTCCTCCTCAAACTGGAATATAATCAATTCTTGGTATAATATCAAATCCAATGGAAGTTGCTTGAACATAGTCAGTACCATCTTTTTTAGCAATTAATTGTGTTTTAATAATTGAATTAGTTTTAATGTTTGGGTGATCTAATAATTCTGATGGTATTGAATTAGCACAAACTTCATACTCATAATCAGTAAGAGTTAAATTAGTTTCAGGATTTTCCTTGTATTCTAAATTTATTTGAGCTAGTGATGGGATTGAAAAGTATGGAGCTAGTGCTCAATAAAATGTTTTAAAGTAATTTTTATTTATACTATAAAAATAATTTTGTATATGTTCAATACTATAATGCTGATATTGATCTTCATTATCATAAAAGTTAATTTCATTTAGTTTTTCAGTTGCAAAAATAATTAATTTATTTTCTTTTAGCATGTGATAATCATCACCAAAACTCTTGTTATGATCTTGAACTAATTGAACTAAATTGTTTTGAGCTAATGGAGTAAATAATAATCTAAATTCTCTTTCATTATTTCTATCAAAACAAGATCAAAATGATTCAAATTTAGTATTTGATAAAGGAGTGAAATTAATATTTTTTTGACTATATTTTTTTAGTTCTTTCTCAATTTGCTTTTCTAATTTTACTTTTTCTTTTTCGCTTAATTTATCAATTTGTTGTGGTTTTCTATAAAATTCTAGGTTTGGAGATAGATCAGTTGCAAAACAAATTTTTGAAAAATCAGAAAATTGAACAAAAGGTTTAGTAACACTTGCTGTTAAAACTTGAGTCTTAGTAACTGTTTTTCAATTTCCATTACTATCAGTATATGATTCAGTTCAACTAATTGTTAAAGAACCATGATAAGTTTTTTTAACAATTTCATAACTGTAATCTTTAGTTAATAAAAAATAATTATTATTAATAGTTCCAGATTTTACATAAACTGTTGTTTTAGTATCATCAGATGAACTATTTAAAAAACCATATTCATCTATTAATTTATTTAGTTTATTTAATCCTAAATGTCTATTTAGATGAATAAAAGGCATTGTTAGAGTTAAAAGTTTATTTTTAGTACCAATTTTAATTAATTCTCTTAGACTTTTAGTTTGTTCTAGTCCAACTTCAATTAATTGGTTCAATTCAGCTTGTTGTTTATCTTTAGCATTCAAAGCTTCTTTTTTCTTTTTATTAATTACTAAAAAATGAATTAATATAAAAACAATAAATAAAATTAAATCAATAACACAAACTAGTACTTCATATCATTTATAAGTTGGATCTGTAACTAAACTATAAATGAAAGCTACACCTAATACTCCAGT
Organism: Mycoplasma mycoides subsp. capri; assembly: GCF_018389705.1. NCBI lineage: Bacteria > Bacillati > Mycoplasmatota > Mollicutes > Mycoplasmatales > Mycoplasmataceae > Mycoplasma > Mycoplasma mycoides. The sequence goes on from NZ_CP065581.1 coordinate 333,128, forward strand.
TAAACATATTAAAACTATATTAGTAATAAATCAAATTCTTAGTTTTTTTAAACTAGAATTAGACTTATTTAACTCAGCTTGTTTTTTATTAATTTTTATTACTTGTTGTTTATTTTCTTCTATATCTACTTTTGAAGTAGCTATTAAATTATCAAAATATTCTTTAATAATATTTAAGTTTTTTTCTTGATACTTGTCATATTCTTTAAGTGGTTCAAAGATAAATTCGTTATTTCCCATTAATATTCCCTTCTAATATTTTTCCTTTATTTTTTATTTTATATTTTAAAAAAATAAAACATAAAATAGTTTCTGAAAGTTTCTGAAATATTTATTAAAAAGAAAAAACCCTGAACTTGTTCAGGGTTAAATTAATTTATTTATCTTAAATCGTATTTATTTTTGTTGTCTTGGATTTTGTCATATACTTTAATAGTTATTACACCATCTTTTCTTCAAATTCCTTTGATTGTTTGACTAATCATTATTGTTAAAAAGATTACATAATAGATTTGAAAGAAAGTTGATAATAATCCAAATAATAAGTATAAAACACCAATAAACATATTATCAGCTTGTAATACTCTTCTAGCAGTATTTAAAATGTTTCCAATTAATCTTAATATTGAATAAATCATTAATAATATTAGTTCAACAGTTACAATTACTAAATAAAATACAGCAATTGTTTTCATTAAAAAGCTAGTAAATGTATTTCCTTCAAAACGTTCTTTTGAATTTTTATTAAAAAATAGAACAAATGCTAATAATCCAACTACTAATAAAACACCATTACCAATAATAAATCCTAATAAAATTCAATATCATTCTTTTGTTTGATCAAATCAATTTATATTTGGTCCAATTGTTTTTAATTGTCAAAATAAAATACCTAAAAATATAGCTGAACCAATTGTTGTAATAATTGCAAATGATCTTGATAAAAATCATTTAGGTTTAATAGTTGACTGAGTAGTGACATTTGGTAAACTTGTTAAAATTCAAGGAGTTAAGAATCCTCCTAAATTTAAACTTAAACTAGCTAAAATATATCTATTTGCAACTAATTCTTCATCAGTACTTTTTTTAACAAATCTTAAAATAATTACTGCTGAAATAATAGTTTTTCAAAACATATATCCCATAGTTGCATAACCTAAAGAGAGTAATACTTGTTTAGGTTGATCTAATTGTTGTGGATTAATTTTACTTAAAAAATAAAGAGATATAAGCATTCCAATTACAGCAAAAATTGTTCCAACTCATTGAAAAACTTTTATTTGAGTTCTTGGTGAACTAAAAAAACTTGAATTATTATTTTTCACTTTTTTCTCCTTTAATACAAAAGATATTATATATCAATTGATTAACTATAACAAATTACAATTTTAATTACTTATTAAGATTTTTTATTTAAGATTACTGGAATAATTAATGGATTTCTTCTTTTTACTCTAAAAATATATGGGCTTAAAGAAGATTTAATCGCTTTTTTAATAGCTGCAAAAGTTGGTTTTGATGACATTAATACTTCATTAACTGCATTAGTAATAATTTGAATTGAATCACTAATTATTGATCCTGCATCTTTTACATAAAAACTACCACGAGAAATAATTCTAGGTTGAGAGATTAATTTATTAGTTTGTGAATCTAATGAAATTACAACAGCAATTAATCCATCTTTTGAAAGAATTTCTCTTTCTCTAATAACATTACTTGCTTTTCCAGTCATATCTTTTCCATCAACATAAACTGCATCAGCTTCAACACGTTTTCCGATTTTAGCTTTACCTTGTAATAGCTCTAAAACATCACCATTAGCCATTATAAAACCATTACCTTTTTCTAAATTAACACTTTCGCCAGTTTCAACATGTTTTTTTAACATACGATATTCACCATGCATTGGCATAAAATATTTTGGTCTAATTAAACTAAATAATAATTTTTGTTCTTCTTGACTAGCATGACCTGAAGTATGTATTTTATTATCTGAAGTATTTTCAATTACTATAGCCCCAACTCTAGTTAACTTATTAACTAACTTTTCAACATCAGCTCTATTTCCTGGAATTGGTGATGATGAAAATACAACTGTATCACCAGGAATAATATTAATTGATAAATGTTTATTATTAGCAATTCTAGATAAAGCAGCCATTGGTTCACCTTGACTACCTGTTGTTAAAATCATTAATTCTTCTGGTTTATATTTATCAATATCAGTTGATTTAATAAATTCTTTTTCACTAATTTTTAAATGACCAATTTGACGAATGATTTTAATAATTCTTTCAAATGATCTACCTAAAATAACAATTTTTCTATTATATTTGTGAGCAGTTTCAATAATGTGTTGAATTCTATGAACATTTGAGGCAAAAGTTGTTAAAAAGATTCTTCCTTTAGCTTGTAAAAACAATTTATCAATATTTGAAATAATACTTTTTTCACCTTGTGTATATCCTTCAACTTCACTATTAGTTGAATCTGCCATTAATAATTCAACTCCATTTTCACCCATTGAGGCTAATTTAGTAAGTTCAGCAAAATGTCCTAGTGGTGATCAGTCAAATTTATAATCTCCTGTTGAAAAAATATTACCATTAGGAGTTTGAACTAAAATTCCAAACGCATCAGGAATAGAATGATTTAATGCAGCATAACTAACTTTAAAGTTTTTAGTTTTTCACACATCATCAGCATCATATTCTTTAACAATGGTTTTATCTTCAATTTTATATTCTTTTAATCTATCTCTAATTAACATGGCAGCTAATTTTGGAGCATAAATTACAGGAATTTTTACTTGTTGAACTAAATATTGAATTCCACCAATATGATCTTCATGACCATGAGTAATAAATAAAGCTTTAATCTTTTTTTGATTTTCAGCTAAATAAGAATAATCAGGAATAACAGCACTTACTCCTAACATAGTTGATTCAGGAAATTTAACTCCAGCATCAATCATAATTAATTCATTATCATACTCAATACAATAAGTGTTTTTTCCAACTTCTTCTAATCCACCTAAAGCAAAAATTTTAGTAGGTATATTTGTTTTTTGATATTGTCTTTTAACTTCTTTTTGCTTAAATACATATGGTTTAAATTCTTTTTCATCAATACTAATATTTAATTGGTCACCATCATCATCAAAGCTATTAATTAAATTTTCATTTTCTTCATTAAGTATATCTAGATCTTTTTTATCTATATTTGACATTTGTTCCTTTCCAAATAAAAAATATTAAAATAAGTTAATTTCTAAACTTTTTGTATTTGGCTTATTTTAATTATTAAATATTATCATTAGTTAATTAATTTTATAGTTAGTTACTTATTAATATTGTATAACATTATTTGTTATAAAAGAAATTAAAAATAGTTATATAAACTTATAAAAATTATAATATTACTAATAAATTAAAAATAAAGTAATATTAATTTTAACCTAAATATTATTATTTTATTTAATTTTAAAGTAATAGTTATTTTTATATAAGCAACCTAAGTGGTTGCTTTTTTCATTTTTCTAAGTTCTTGCAAGTAAAAGTGTTAACAAACACTTTTAAAATAGAAAAGAAATAAAACAAATATGTTTAAACAAGCAATTTATAATGCTAATAAAACTAAATGCTTGGAAATTGGATATTTTACTAACAAAAACAATCAAATACAAATTCAAAGATTTCCACACATCATTAAAAAAGTTCCAAAAGTTTTACAAAACCGAATTATCAATTTATTTAATGCTTTTTATAAGAAACAAAATGAATTTATTGATGGAATTCAATACTAAGATACATCAAACATAATAGATATATAAATATGTTCTTGGAAGCAAAAAAAATTTAATCAAGATATATCAAGTTGAAATACTTTTAATGTAATAGATATGACACAAATGTTTTCTGGAGCAAAGTCATTTAATCAGGATTTATCTAAGTGAAACGTTTTTACGGTTAAAAATTTCAACTATTTCAAATCATTTACTTTATTTAGATTTAGCCATAAAAAGCTTCCAAAATTTAATAAATAAGGTATATCAAAATATACATTTTTATATACCTCAAATAAAAAAAAAAAAAAAAGTATTCAATTAATAATGAATAACTAAAACAAATAAAATTATTACAAATAATAAAAATCAATATTAATAGAAAGGATATTTATGAAACTTAAAAAAACTGTGTGAATTCCTTTAGTTTGTGCTCCTGTTTTACTAACAGCTATAATAGTTCCACCTGTAGTTATTTATAAAAATAAACAAAAAGTTTCTAAACCAATTGATAATAAAAAACCTGTTTCTGATAAACAACCAAAAAAACCAACCCCACAACCAAAAAAACCAATTGATGAATTAAAACCTATAATTGACCCAAACATAACCACTTTAAATAAGCAATTAAAAGAGGCTTCAACTTCTTTAACATCCACACTTTCTAATAAAAAATATAAGAATTTAGAAAAACTTCAATCTGAAATATCTGCTCATTTAACTAACAATAATAATTCTTTTAATAATATCTCTTTTGAAATAACTAATAAATCTATCTTACCAGAACGTGCTAGAAATCAAACTGTTAATCTTAATTTAAAAGCAACTGGACTTAATAATAAATCTTCATCTTTATCAACAACTTTAAATAATGTTTCTTTAGGTATTTTAGATATTGATGAAATCATTTCAAGAAAAAAGATGTGAGTTGAAATTGAAGAACTTGAAAGTTTTAAAAATAATAATGACCCTAGCAAAGTAAAAGATGACTTTTTCTACTTGTTAAAGAAAAATAATTATGATAACCTTGATGAATCCATTTTTAATAAGGATTCTTATACTTATGATTTTAGTGAAACTGAAGTAAAAAGTGTAAGTATAGACTATAAAACAGAAAGAAAAGGAGGAAATGATTATTACTATAAAAAAACTAGATTTACTGATATGGAACCAACAGAAAGTTGGTACAAAACAAAAATGAAAATCAAAAAAAATCAGACAAAAGATGATTTTGTAGACTGAAATAATAAAGCTGAACTAGAACTTACTTTATATGCATATATTCCCAAACTTTATGATAGCAATTTTAGTTGATATTTTAAGAATAAAGTTGAAGGTAACGATGGTGCATTTATTGTAATTGATAAAAATGGTGAAGAAAAAAGAACAAAAAAAGATGATTTAAAAGACCCATATAATGATATTTGAACTTCCTCTTACTATGATTATAATAAATGAAAAAAACAAGGTTGAAAAGTGGAAGAATGTGTTTCTTGAGATGGATTGTTTGGAACAATTTCTTTCCCAAGAACAATTAAACGTGTACCTAAATATTTACCAAAAAATAAGTGATCTTTAAATTATTTATTTGATAACGCAACTAATTTTAACCAAGATATTTCAATGTGAAATACTTCAAATGTAGAAGATATGGAAGATATGTTTAGAGGAGCTAGTTCATTTAACCAAGATCTTTCTAGGTGAAATGTTTCAAAAGTTCTTGGCAAATCAAGCCAAGATATTTATGTTTCTAACCGCAACTGAAAGAAAGAACACTGACCTCAATTTAATAAAAATAATAGTTAAATTTATATATTCAAAATATCTATAAATTATGTTAAAATTAATTTAACATCGAAAAATTAATTAATTTTTTCAAGTCTTTTAACAGAATTGAAACCATATCAAAAAAACGTTATTTTTAGATAATGTTTTTTGTTTTACACAAGCAACCACTTAGGTTGCTTTTTTCATTTTTTCTAAATTTCTACAAATCAAAGTGTTAACAAACACTTTTAAAATAGAAAGGAAATAAAAATGTTTAAAAGTATAGGAAAATTCATAGACCTGACAATACGTATTTTTAAAAATTTGCCAAACTTTTTATTATGATGTCTTTTACTCCCACTTTTAGCTATTCCAGCAGGTTTAGCTGTTATAGTTGATTTTTTTGGTAGAGATTTAATAAAACTTTTAATTTTTGGTGGTGATGATTTTGATGTAAGTAAACTTCCACAAGCATTTAAAACAATTGCAATAATAGCAGCTGCCATTGCTATTATTTCGTTTATCTTCTTTTTTGTTTTTTTAATTGCAAAAGAAGATTCCAGAAAACACATTAAACAAACAATTAAAGGAATAGTTATAGCAACATTATTTGTTTCTACAATGCCAATAGCTTTCTTTTTACTACAATATGTTGTTTCAATCTTTTTTGATTTAATCAAACTTGCATTTGGATTAGAAAATCAATCTGCTTCACAAACAGTAATAGAAAATATTTTAAAAACAGGTTTAACTAGACCTTGAGATGATGAAATGAAAGTTGAATCTCTTTCTCTAAATATGAAAATAGAAATCTTTTTAAATTGAGTTGAATATGTTAATCCAGTTTTTCCATTAATAACCACTGTTTTAGTAACTTGAACTTATATTCAATTTTCAATTGCGATTATGCAAAAATCAATGGAATTATTTACTTTATTTATTACTTCTCCAATTTATGGAATTACAGCAGTTTTTGACGGTCAAAAAATCTTTAAAAAATATATTAGAGAAAAAATAATTGGAAAATCATTTGCTGTTTTAGGTTTAATGTTTATTTGAAATGTTTCATTCTTATTTTTAAATTATTTTACAAATAGATTATTAGATCCAATAGTTGCTGCTATTACTTCAAGTGGAAAAGCAGGACATATTTCAAACTTTGGTAACAATATTATCAAAAGTCTTGTAACTTTAGTTGGAATTGTTTCTTCAGCAACGTTTGTTTCAAAAGGAGCTAATCTTTTAGGTGATTTAACTGGTGAATCAATTAGTGTTTCATCACCAGCTACAGTATTAAAACTTGCTGGAAAAGTTACTACAGCTGGAATTGGTGCTGGAATTTCTAAATTTAAAAATAAAAAGAATAATACATTATCAAATCCAACTGATACATCTGAAACTACTACAAGTTCTTCAATAACAAATAATAATTCTACTCCAGTAGTTAGACAATCAATTTCTGATAAAGTAAATAAATCAAAACAACCAAGTAGAAATTCTGGTGTGATTTTAAAAGGAGAAAGTTCAATAGCAGCTGTAAATCAAAAAGGAATCTATAATTCAAAAAATTCTGCTGAATTAGCTAGATCAAATTTCTTTGAAGATAAAATTCAACCAGCAAAAATTGATAAAATCAAAACTCCACCAAAAGCTTATAGTCAAGCTCAACAACTAGCTAAAGCTAATAATGTTGATTTATTAACAATTACTGGGTCTGGACAAAATGGAAGAATTTTAAAATCAGATGTACAAAATGCTATAAATAACCAAAAAGCAGTTAAAACACTTACTACATCAAACTCATTTAATAACAATTCTGATGATAAAACATTCTTTGACAAACTTACTAAAAGTGATTCTAATAATTCTATAGTTGATAAATTACAAGCAAAAGAAGGAAAAGTTAATAAAAAACAACCAACTAAAAATAATTATGAAGATATTGAAAAGAAAAAATCAACTCTTGAAAAATTCAAAGAAAATTACAAAAAACTTAGTGAAAAAGAAGATAAAAAACTTATGCTTCAAGAATTAAAAAAATTAAACAAATCAATTGAAAAATTTGCAAAGCAATTAAATAAATCTAAAGTTATATCAAAAGATTCTGACAAGATTAGTAAAACTAAATCATTTAAATTATTTGACTTTAATAAATTTAATAACACAAAACCTAGTTTTGAAGTTAAACAACCTAATTTATCATTACAAAATAACCAAAAACCTTTTAAAATAAATATCTTTAAAAAAGACATTGAATTAAAAGAAAAACAAGATTTGTTTAATAATAAGTTAATTCAAAACAATCAAAATATAACTGATAAAAAAATCGGTTCTAAATTAAATAAACTAAATATATTTAAGAAAAAAGATAAGGAAGTGAAAAAATAATGAGATCAAAAGCAATGTTTCCTCAACGTTTAAGAAAAGTTAGATTTTATATATATAAATCACTTACTTTACTAAATACTTTATACATTGGTTTTTGTATTGCTCTTGGTTTTGTTTTATATAAAACATTAACAATTATTTTATTATGAAATTATTGCTTAGTACCAGGAATATTTATTCCACTAATATTATTAGTTTTCATTCTACCAGTAAATTTCAAAAAACCTGAATCTCTTCTATTATCATAAACACTGACTAAAATTCAAAAAAAGGTTTGAGAGAAAAAATAGAGATAAATTTAAGATTTTTAAAAAATTAATAAAGGCTGTTAAATAATAATTTTTCATAGATTTAATTAACTGTTTTTTTTATTATTTAATATACAGATATTAGTTATATTGTCTATAATAATATTAATTTCTTTTAGTAAAAAAAGTGTGATGATAAAATGGTAGTTATTCCCATAAGAATCTTTATAACAGATAAAACATATTTTCAATTAAAACATTATGATTTTAATTTTGATTTAATAACAAAGAAAAATATAGATTATTTTGTTATTTCTAATGGTAAGAATATATTCTATGATACAGATAATAACAAGTTTTATATGTTAACTAAGAAAAATACTAAAATCTGATTTGACTTTAATTTTTCTGTTATAGATTTTAATGAGAAGTTCTCTAACCTAATAAATAATGTATATCATTATTCAATGAATAAACTTAATAAAATTTTCTTTTCAAAAGATGGTAATCTTTATTTTCAAGAAAAAGAAAAAGGGAGTTTATTAAGTGGAATAAATTCAACTATATTTAAATATAGTTATAAATCTGAAAATTACGATATATTTGATTTTGTTACCGAAATTTTTATTAAAGTTTTAACTGGCCATTATTTTATTAATGGGAATAAAAGAACAGCATTAATGTTATTGATACAACTATTAAGAATTTTTGGTTATTATTTTTATTTTTCTGATGATGTTAATCTTTTTAAACATTATTATTATGAAAAAATAGAAAAGGAATTAGCAAATTTTGTTCAAATGTTGCAAAAAAAGAAAATTACTTATAAAGAAATAAAAAGATGAATATATTTAAGAACAATTGTTGATCTTAAATTTTAATGCACTATTATTTATAGTATATAGAAAAGGAGTGACAACTAATGAAAGATAATAATAGTAGATTCATACCCTGAGATTCTATTTCTGAAGAAGAACTACTAGAAAATGCTAAACGTAAAATTGATGACACATTTAATGATAAAGAGTTTGTCGCTCTTTTAAAAAAATTAGAAAAAATGTAATTTTAATCTACAAAGGCTAAAGTATATTGTTTCTAATCGTTTTATGCTTACTTTTCATATTTAAATTTGTTTGAAAAACCGATAAAAAATAAAGATTAATTAAAAAAGAGCTTTTAGCTCTTTTTTAATAATTTGCTTAATTTTTTAATAGATCAACAAATTTTTTAGGTATTTTTTTATCATCAAATTCTGGATGTGAATTAGTGTTAAAACTTGTTACATAACTAACTCTATGAACATCTCAATTTGATAAATCTTGGTTAAATGAAATTGCATTATTAAACATACTATTCATATCAGTAACTCTTGAAGTATCTCATTTTGATATATCCTGGTTGAATTTTTTTGCTCCTTTAAATAGTTCACCCATATTTTGAACTCTATGAACATCTCAATTAGAAATATTTTGATTAAATGATTCAGCTCCTGAAAACATTCTACCCATATCAACAACTCTTGAAGTATCTAGACTAGATATATCTTGATTAAAGTTTTTAGCATCTTTAAACATATCAATCATGTTTGTAACATTAGAAGTATCTCATTTTTCTAATCCAATGATTTCTGTATTAACATTATCTTTAAAAGCACCTTTTAAATTTGTAATAAATCCTGGTAATTTTTCTGGAACTTTTTTAACATAACTTGGAATTGGTCTAATTTGTCATTGACCATATTTATTTTTAAAATATCCAATTTCTTTAAGTTCAGAGTTGTCATTTTCATCAAATACTTCTTTTTGATCATTTTCAGGTTCTGGTTTAACTTTAAAATCAATTTCAAGTTTATCTGAATAATTATCTGAATTTGGAGTAATAATAACTTTTTGATCATTTATTTGTATGTCAAAGTCTTTTTCAAAATCAAGATCTTTTAGTTCAGGATTTTTTTCTATAATTAGATCAATAATTTTTTTATTATCTGGTTTTAAATCAAATTCATAATTATTAATTTCTTTAGTGTTAATTAAATCATCTAGTTTAGTTCTAATTTTAAATTTATAACCTGTAATTTGACCTTTATAAAAATGTGAACTAGGTTTTGCTTTAATAGTTACAACGTTATTTTTAATTTCTATTTCAAAATGGTCATTAAAATTAATATTTTGTAAATTATCTTTATTTAATTCAATAATTTTATTAATAATTTTTTTATGATCAATATTATCAAAATTACCTAAATTTTTATCTTTTGAATTAAAAACTTGATCAACATTAGTTTTTTTAAAACTAATTTCTATTTGTCCTTGATATTTATTTTGACTTGGTTTTGCAACCACTTTTACACTATTAGTATCTTTTAATAATACTAAATCAACATCATCTAAGCTAAGATTTATAATTTTTTTATAAGCTTTTATTTTATTAATCTTGGTATTAATATGTTTTAAAATATCAGATTTATTTTCAGTATAAAGAATTGGTAAAAATCGAGAATTAATATTAATTGTATTTTCTAAATTAATAACAGTTTTATTATTTTTATCATCCTTTCTTACTACTTTTCTTCTGTTTTTTAAAATCCCAACAGTAGTTCCTGTTATTAAACTAGTTCCAAGTAATAAACCGGCCAACACAATTAAATATTTTTTCTTTTTCTTTTTATCGTTTTGTTCTTTTTTGTTTTTACTTGTAATTTTAATATTAGTTTTCTTTTTAGCCATACATTTATTTTTTATAAAATTTTTGAATAAATTTCAAATTTTTTACAAAAAAACTTTTCAAAAACAACAAAAACATATATAATAATTAGTTAATTTGTTAAAAAATGCTTACTTTTATTAAAATTGATGTAATTTTTCATAAAAAAAGACTAGAGCACGTATGCTTTCTAGCCTAGTTCGATCGGGGCGCGTACGCTTGCTGATCTGGTCATTAATCTATAATATTACAAAAATACAAAATCTAAAAAGGATTATTTTTGTATTTTTTAGTTTTTTAAATATTATTTTCTTTTAAAGTTCTTATATAAAAATTTAGTCTTAATAACTCAAAATTAGCAATTAATTTAGTCATAGTAGATAGATCATTTTTTTGATGATAATCATCAAAAGCTTGATAATATAAATTTCTATTTTCAAATTTAATATCAATAGGATAATAACCGTTTCTCATTAATTGATAGTTAATTAGTAATCTACCAGTTCTACCATTTCCATCAATAAAAGGATGAATTGATTCAAAATCTAAATGAAACTTAGCAATCTTTTTAATAATATGATCATTAGAATTAAAATAATCTTCTAATAATTGTTCTAGTTTAGGTTCGATTAAATAAGGTTGAACTGGAGTATGAACTGAATTTAAAATACTTACAGGAATTTTTCTAAAAACTCCAGCATTTAGTTTTTTACTTTTTAAAACAAAGTAATGTAAATCTTTAATGATTTTAATATTTAATTTCAAATTATCATTTAATAATTCAGTCATATATTCAAAAGCTTGTTTATTTCCAATTGCATCTAAATAATATTCATAAACAATATCATCATCAATATCTTTACTTAAAATTAATCTAGTTTGTTCTAAGCTTAATGGACTATTTTCAATAGCATTAGTATTATAAGTATAATTAATTAAAAATTCTTCTAATATTTCTTGATTTAGCTTTTCATCTAGTGGTTTTAATGATTGAATTATTTTTAATTTTTGATTTATTAAATCTAATAAATTAGCATTTTTTAATTCTAATGGATTATCTAAATCTATTGGAATTAAATAATCATCAGATTGTTTAACATATCCAAAGATTTGATCATTTTTAATTAAATTTAAAATTTCATCTTCACTAATATTTCACTTTTGACTAGCTTTTTTAACAGTTAAATACATAAAAATTCTTTCTTATATTAAACGATAAACATTTTTAGTTTCTTCTACTATAATTTTATCTTTAACCATTTGATCTAAAACATGTTGAATTTTATCAATACTATTTTGAGATATTGATTTATTATAAGTTTTTAATGTTAATTCTTTTGTAAAATCAGTTGTACTAATTGCCATATTATTAGTTTTAAATATTGTTAAGATAAAATGTTTAATTTCTTTGTCGTGAATTTCACTTATTGATCTTTTATTATCATTATTAGTACTTTGTCTAAATTTAAATTCTCATCCATAAGGAATTAAAAATTGATCTTTATCTAATGATCCAATTGAACTAATCATACGACTGACTGCTAATTTAACAGTATCACTAACTCTTTGTTGTTTTGTAATATCTCTAACTATTTTATAAACTGAAGTTAATAATAATGGACCTGTTTGATTTAATATATAACTAGTTGCATTTTCTAAATCACTAACTTTTTTTATAAAAAAACCAGTTTGATTTGCTAAGCTATGATATCCTACTTGTTTTATTAATTTATTAATTGATGGATATGTTTGAAATATTTCAGTTGGTTGATTGGTTTTTTTAACAAATTTATCAGCATTAGTTTGATCTGAAATAATTTTAGTTTCTATTTTATTTTCTTTATTAATATTTAAAAGCTTATTTAGTTTTTCTTCAATTAGATCAATTTGTAAACTTGGGTTTTTAAATCAATCAGTTGATCAAATTCTATGAAATGCTCAACCACGTGATTCTAAAACTTGTTGATATAATCTATCTCTATCTCTTGTTGATTTTGCTAAATTAAAAGCAGAACCATCACATTCAATTGCTAGTAAAAATTTGTTTTGATTTCTAGGATCAACTACAGCTAAATCAATTTTAAATTCTGAAGATCCAACTTGTTTTTTAACTTTTCAACCTTTTAAAACTAGTTGTTCATAAACTTCTTGTTCAAAAGCAGATTTGAAATTAGAATCTAAATCTAAGTGTTTTAAATTATCTACACCAAGTTCAGCATTTTTAATAAATTTTTCTAGCATTTTAATTCCATCTTGTTCACTTTTAAATCAATCAACATCATTATGTTTGAAATTAGAAACAACTATCATTCCTCTTTTAGCTCTTGAAATAGCTACATTTAGTCTTTTATATCCATTTTGTTTATTAATTTCACCAAAAACAACTCCAACTCGATTATTTTTATTAATTTTTCCATTAATAATAAAGATAATAAAATCACGTTCATCTCCTTGAACTGTTTCTATATTTTTAATAAAAAATGGTTCTTTAACATCTTCATTAAAAAACGGTAATAAATTAGGATTTTGTTCTAAAAATTTATCTAAATATTCATTTGCTTTTGCTTCAATTTCAGTATTAAATACAACAATTCCAACTGAATATTTATTTTGATAAGTTAAGATTATTTGTTTTAAAGTTTGTAAAGCTTTTAAAATTGTGTGATATTCATCAGTTTGTTGATTTGGGTTTGAATATATAAATCTTAATCCTTCATAATCTTTAGGCAGTTTTGAGTTAGGAAAAGTAATTAAATCATTATAAATAAATTTATTTGAAGTATAAATTAAATCTTCAAATTTAGATCTATAATGTCATTTTAATCTAATAGAATCTAAATTTCCTTCAGCTAAACTTAATAAAGATTCATACCCTGAAGAAATATCTTGTTCAATACTAGTTTTTTCAATTACTTCATCATTTTCTAATGTATTAAAAAAATTAGTTGGTGGCATTTGTTCTTTATCTCCAACTATAATTACTTGTTTTGCTCTAAATAAAGAACTAATTGCAGTTTCTGGTTTAATTTGTGATGCCTCATCAAAAATTACAGTATCAAATTTATAATCAATATCTTTAAATAAATAACTAACAGTTAAAGGAGATAACATTAAACAAGGTTTAATATTTAAAATAAATTCTAAAGCATTTTCAAAAATAGTTTTAAAAGACATTTTTAATCTTTTTTTAGCAGATTCTCTTTTTATAATGCTGTATTGAGGATTTGTGTTTTCAAAAATCAATGATTCTTTAATTTTTTTATCTAGAGTCATAATGATTCTATCTTTTGCAATATTATTAATTTCTTTATCTTTAGTTTTAAATAGTTCTAAATTACTATTCATAAAAATAGCATCTTTATTTTGTAATTCAGTATCTAAAATATTTTGAATTAATAATTTATAAAAACGTTTTAAAAAGATTTGTTCATAATTAGTTGTAATTTTATTTTCAATAATTTTATTAATAAAATCACTTAAATCTTTTTCTAGTTCTTGTTTGTAAAAATTAAAGTTAATATATTGATCTAATTGGTGTTTATTATTTATTAAATTTTGTATTAGATTTTTAAATTCTAAATAACTAAATTTTAAATAAGTAGTTTTATCTTTATTTAATAAAGTTAAAAATTCTAAATAAGCATCATAAAAACTATTAATATTATTTGTTAGTTGATCTAATTTATTTTGATTAGCTAAAATATTTAAAAGTGTATTACTAATAGTTTGATCATTATATAAATTAATCATATTTTCTAAGGTTTGTTTAGTACTTAGTAATTGATTAATATCTTTTATATCAGTATTAAAAATTAGTTGTTCATTAAAATCAGTAGCTTGTTTTTTTGTATTAAATAAATCTAAAAACAACTCAAGTTCTTTAATAAGATCAATTTGTTTAATATCAATTTTATTTTTTAAATTCTTTTTAAATAACTTATAATATTTATTTCACTTTAAAGATAAAACTTTTAATGGTTTATTAATTGTTTTTTTAATATAATCAATAATTTGTTTAATTTGATTATCATTTATAAAATCTAAATTAGTTCAATTATTATTTAAAGTTTGAATTAATAAATTTTTAATATAGTAAAACTCAACTAATTGATTAACTTTTTGTAGTTGTTCATTTAATGTCTTAATTTCTAAAATTTGATTTTTATATAAAGGTTTAACGTTTTTATATAAATCTGTAATTTCTTTTAAATAAGTAATTTTTAAAATAAATTCTAAATTAATAGTATTAGTATTTGCTAAAACATTAGCTTTGTTAATATAGTTTTTAATATTTTCAATTTCAGAATTAAATTTAGTTAGGTTTTCAAAAATTTGAGTCTTTGTTAAAAAGTCAAGATTTGTTTTATTAAATCCATATCATAAATTGTTTTTATAATTAAATCCAATAAGTTTATATGATTCATAAAATCTATTAATTAATTGTAAGTATTGTTCAAAATTTTGATTTGTAATTTTATTAATATTATTAATTTCAAAATTTAAATCTAAATAATTTTTATATAAATAATATTTATTAATATATCCATAAACATTATCAAACTCAATACTACGTTTTTTTAAAAGTACGTCTTTATAATTTGAAAAAATCTCTTTTATTTTTTGATAATTAGAAATAAAACTTTCTAGTTTTTGATCATCTAATAAAAATAATTGTGAATTATTTGCTGAATTAATTAATTCGTTTAAAATTTCAGATTTATTAATTTTTGAATCGTGAATTGGAATTGCATATTTTTCTAATCCAATTTTTTTTAAATTATTATAAACAACTTGTAAAGCTGCGTTTTTTTCAGCAACAAATAAGATTTTTTTATTTCTTGAAATTAATTCAGTAATAATGTTTGTAATAGTTTGAGATTTACCAGTTCCAGGAGGACCTTGTAAAACAAAACTTTTTCCTAAAATAGCGTTTTGAATAGCTATTTCTTGAGATGAGTCAGCATCTAAAATTTTATATTGCTCTAAAATATTTATTTTAGTATCAATATTTTGTTCATTAATAGTTGAAATATCATTATCTAAATTATTAGTTTGATCAACAATTTTTTTAAAAAAATCACTTTCTATAATGCTATTAATATTTGCTTCTATATCTTTATAAATATTAATTCTTGAAAAGTCAAAATTAGCTAAATAAATATCATCAATAATTTCTCATCTCTGATCAATAACTTGGTTTAGAATTTTTTGAGAATAAGTTTTATAGATGTTTATTAAATCATCTTTATTTAAATCTAGTTCAGCATCAATATCAAAATCATTTTTTAATTTTTTAACTAAAGCTTCGTTTTGAATAAAGTTTTCAGCTTTTTTAATATGAATAGATCAAGTATTTAAATTCTTTTTTAATTCAATTGGTAGTAATAATAAAGGAGCATATCTAATTTCATTACTATCATTTGTTTCATATCATTTTAAAAATCCAAAAGCTAAGTATAAAACATCAATTGAGTATTCATCTTTTCAAGTTTTACTAATTTTATAAATTTTTTTTAGTGTTAAATCTAAAATATCTTTTGATTCAAAATAACCAAATTGAGTATAAATTTTAGTTTTATAAAAAGAATTATTTTTATTAATTTCTCCTAAATTATGAGAATAAAATACTTGGTTTTTTAATTGGTCTGTTTTATATAAACCTAGCATTTTATAATTACTTATTTCATAAATTTCTTTAGAACTTGTATCAAGACTTTTTAAAAAATCTAATAAATTAGGATAGATTATTTGAATTTTTGATGAAATAGTTTTAGTAGTTTTAATATTGAAATTTAAAGACTTATTTTTCATTCCTAAATCTAATAATTTATGTTTTCAATTATTAATATTTTTAA
Source organism: Mycoplasma mycoides subsp. capri (assembly GCF_018389705.1). Classification (NCBI taxonomy): domain Bacteria; kingdom Bacillati; phylum Mycoplasmatota; class Mollicutes; order Mycoplasmatales; family Mycoplasmataceae; genus Mycoplasma; species Mycoplasma mycoides. The sequence goes on from NZ_CP065581.1 coordinate 349,876, forward strand.
TTAATATTTCTCTTTTGTCTTGATCCATAATATATCTCCTAGTAGTGTTCTTATTTTATTTTATATGATTGAAAAACATTTAATAAAAGAGACAATTTAAAATAAAAAAATCATAATATTTATTAATTTAATTTAAAAAAATACTAAAAACAACAATAATTACCAATATATAAAATTATTACTAGTTTTCTATTACTAGATATTAAAAAAAGTGAAATAATTAATAATATAACAATTGAACTTTAATTTATTATATCCAATTGCTTACTTCTGATTTTCATAAAAAAAGGAGGTTTTTTATGAGTAGTACGATTAATGAAAAACAGCAAAGAGCAAGAAAATTATTTGGTGAAACACCTATTTCAAAAGCAATATGAATAGTTGCTATTCCTAGTTTATTAGCTTCATTAATGGTTGGGCTATATTCTTTTATAGATCAAATTTTTATACTACAATTTGTACCTAAATATAGTAATGTTTTTGGTAATATGAATAGTGAAATAATGAAATATTTAGATCTTAGTCTTCATAATCTAACAACTAATGATCTATTTAAAAGTTATAATGAAATGCTTGATGCTTATAATCAACAAGCAGGCATGTTAAATGCTTCAAAATTAACTGTAATAAATTCAAACACTATTGTTTCAATTTCAACTGCTTCATTTGCTCCATTAACTATTTTTTCAAATGCTATTGTTTATTTAGTTCCAGTTGGATCTTCAATTTACTATACAAAATGTATTGGTAAAAGATTAGAAAAAACAGGAAAAAACCTGTGAGCAACAATGTTTTGAGTATGTATAATGCTTTCGATTTTTTCTTCATTTTTATCTTTTATAGCAATATGATCTGGTTTAATAGATAAAATTGCAGGAGTTACTCAAATTGATCCAAATATTGCAAGTAGAGCAAATATTGATGTTTTAAGATTACAAGATTTTTATAATGCAGCTCACAAATTAAGTGTTCAATGAGCAAAACAATATGTTTATATTTATGCTAGTGCAACTATTTTAAATTCTTTAACTCTTTATTTATCATATTTTATTCGTTCAGAAGGTTATAACACATATGTAATGTTTTGTGCTATTGTAGCTAATCTTATAAATATTGGTTTAGATGCTTTATTTATTATAGTTTTTAAAATGGGAGTACTTGGTGGAGTTGTTGCAACAGTTATTGGTTGAGTATTTAATACATTTGCATATATTATTTATATAGTTATAAAAGATCATAAACAAAAAACGTGACTTTCTATTAAAAGTTTATTTATGTTTAAGTTTAATAAAAAATTATTAGGTCCAATCTTTTTACTTGGTTTAGGTGGTTTTTTAAGAACATTTGGTATAGGATTTTCATTTCTTGTTATGAATCTACTTATTGCAAATTCACAATTTGCAATGCCTGAATATTTCCAATTTTACTGAGCAAAAGGTCAACCAATTGTAACGTTATTTTTAATTACAATTTTTGGAATTAGTGATGGAGCAAGAAGCTTATTTTCATATAATTACACACTAAGAAAATTTGATAGATGTAAAGAAGTTTATTTATGAACAATGATTATTGCTTTATTATATTCAATAATTGTTTATATTTTTGTTAGTCTTACTGCAAATAATATATGAGTATGAATTTTAAATGTTGATAGTGATAAAATACAAGGAACTGCAACATTTATTAGAGTTATTTCATTAAGAATTATAGCTGTATCATTAGTTATTAATTCACTTCTTGCTTTTCAAGGAGCAAATGATATTGACAAAACTATATTTTCATCTGCTTTTGAAAACTTTATTTCATTTATAATTGTGATTCCAGTATCTTATGGTATTGCTTATTTTGTTTATAAAACAAGTGGAAATAAAGAAATTGCTAACTGAATTATAGTTGGAGCTTTTGTGTTTAATTGTTTGTTAGCATCACTAGTTTTAATGGTCTTTTCATATTGATTTGTTTTTAAAAAATTAGAAAAAATTGATCAAGCAAAATTAAGTTGAAGTAGAAAAATTGAACACAAATTTTTTCAAAGAGCTCAACAAGATGAACTATTACAAGTACAAACGACAAATTAATAGTTTTTAAAAAGAACACAATACATTGTCTAAAAATTATTTTTAGAAAATGTTTAAATAGTGTTCTTTTTTATATGTAAGAAACATTTTAAAAAAAGATAACTTGAAATAAAATTTTATAAATATTTCAATGTTTTTAATAAAAAATAAATATTTATAGATGTTCATAAAATCTTTTTATTTTTATGTTACTCTAGATTTGTTTTAAATAAATTATGAAGAAATTAATATATAAAAAAATAAATTTAATAAACTTTAAAATTATTTAATTTTAACTATTTGTTATTATTAAATAATTTTTTTATTTATTCTACTTATCAAATAGATTAAAAGATTAGTTCTAATAATTAGATAAAATTATAAAGTAACATTGGAGGAATTATGTCTAATATAAAATTTAGAATTATTGATAAATATAGGATTGAATTATTAGAAGATGCTAATAGGGGAGATATTATAGATTTATCAAATGCTTATCAAATAGATTTATCTATTATTACTGATCAAATTAATAAACAAAAAGATCTAGTTTATTTAGAAAAATTAGAAAAAGAAAAGCAAAACTGAGAGTTGTTAAAAACTACTCAATTAGAAAAAATTAAAAGTGATTTAAAAGAACAAAATGATGAAGAATTTAAAAAAACAACTACTTTAATTTCACAACTTCAAATTACTAACAAATCTCTTAGTGAAAAACTAGAAAATAGTAAAAAAGAATTTCAGAAAGAACTAGACAATAATAAAAAAATATGAGAGACTAATAGCGATAAAAATATACAAGAAATTAAAAATGAACTTTTAGAAAAAAATAAAAAAGATTTTGAACAACTTATAAGTCAAAAAATTAAATTAGAATCAGATATTAAATTATTACAAGATCAATTAAATAATCAAAAACAATTAATAGAATTACAATTAGAAAACAAATATAATAAATCATTAAATGAACAAAAAACTAATTTAGAAAATAAAATAAAACAATTAGAAAATAATTTAACACAAAACAAACACCAACTTGAAAATAAAGACTTAATATATAAAAACGAACTTAATGAACTAACAAATACAAAAGATAATGAAATTAATAAACTTCAAAAAGAACTAGAATTTATTAAAAGAGAAAAATCAACTAAAAATATTAAATTAATTGGTGAAGAATTAGAAAACTATTGTTTAAATCAGTTTAATGAAGCATCGATGTTTGCTTTTAAAACTTCAACTTTAATAAAAGATAATGTTGTTATTAAAAATGAAGATGAATTAAAAGGAACTAAAGGTGATTTTATTTTTAAAGTTTATGCTGAAGAAGAAAAACAAAATTTATTATTAAGTGTAATGTGTGAAATGAAATCAGAACAATTAAATTCACACAATAAAAAGAAAAATAGTGATCATTATAAAAAACTAGATGATGATAGAAATAAAAAGAATTTAGATTATGCTTTATTAGTTAGTGAATTAGAATCTGAAACTAATGATAGTTTAATTTATAGAGTTAATGACTATAAAGACATGTTTGTTATAAGACCGATGTATTTTATTAGTTTTTTAGGTGTATTAGAAACTATTGCACTAAAATATAAAGATCTTAAGTTAAATAAATTACAACAAGAAATTATGTTTAAAGAAAAACAAGATATTTTAAATGAGTTTGAAGAATTTAAAAATAACTTATTAGATAATGCTTTAAAACATATTGATACTAAAGTTAATGAAATTAATAAATCTGCTGAAAATATTAAAAAAGAAGCTAATAAAATTTTAGAAGCAACTGAACTTGTAATTAATAAGCATTTAAATACAGTTAAAAATAAAATTAATAATTTTAAAATTGAAAAAGTTTTAGAATCTTAATTAGTATGGTATTAAAAACAAAAATAATTTTAACTAGTGTATTTAGTAGTTTAGCTTTAATTAGTATAAGTGGATTTGTTGGTTATAAAATTGGATCAACAAATAATGTTGAATATAAAAATAGAAATAAAAGATTGTTAAAAATAGTTGGATTTGATAGATTTAATAGCTCTGATGATTGAATAGATTATAGAAGAGGTTATAACTATCAAGGTGAGTTTAGAAAAAGAAAAAATGAACTATTATTAATTAAAGACAATATATATAAAATTAATTCTGAAAATTCAATAGTAACATTTTTTTATAATAGAGGGAATGAAATTTATAAGTATGTAATTAGTAATATTTCTTATGATGAAAAAGAAATTATTAATTTTCTACTTGAAGGTTCTAAAAACAATAAAGATATTTTAAATATTCAAGAAGCAATCATTACAAAAACAAAAGTAGAGTAGAAATAAAGTAATTTTCTACCACCAGTTTTAGTTTTTATACCACTAATCTACCACTAATCTACCACAACCGGTAGAAAAGTGGTAGAATAACTATGTAATATTTTTTTAATTACTATTTATAATGGAGAGCAACAAAATGAATTTTAATCATAGTGGTGAAACTGCAACTGTTGAATATAAAGTTACTTTTGATAAAAAGAATCCTGATAATTTATTACATACTGTGAGTGCTTTTGCAAACACAAAAGGTGGAAGAATTTTTATTGGTATAAATGATAATAATCAAGTAGTAGGTTTAGAAAATCTGCAAGTTATTTTAGAAGATGTTAGCGAAGCTATTAAAACAAAAATTGATCCAAATCCAGAATTTTATTGCGAAATAGAAGAGCATAAAGGATTAAAATTTATTGTTTTAACAATTATGAAAGGCGAAGAAACACCATATCGTTATTTAACTAAAAAAGCTGATGCAGCATACATAAGGTCTGGTAATCAAAGTATAAAAGCAAACGCAAATCAGTTAAGAAATCTAATTTTTAGAGGAACTAGACAATCATTTGATACATTAAAAACTAAAATAAATTGAAAACAAGCAAGTTTTAAAAGTTTGAATCAAAAACTAAATGGAATTGGTCAACAGGTAAAAACTGTTAATCAATTAATTTCTCTTGATTTAGTAAAAGATTATTTTTTAACAAATGCAGGAGCTTTATTAGCTGATAACAAGTTTATAAAATCTTCAAAAATTCATGCTACAAGATGAAATGGAAATGATAAATTAAATTCTGAAATTTTAACTTTAAATACAAAAGAATTTGAAGGTAGTTTAATAGATATTTTTCAAAAAGCTGAAAAATTTATAGATGACTATAATTTTGTTATGTGAAAAAAAACTGATCAAAAAAGAATTGATTATCCAAATTATCCATTTTTAGCAATTAGAGAAGCTTTAGTTAATGCATTGATTCATCGTGATTATTCTATTGATGGATCACAAATTAATGTTGATATTTATGATAATAGAATTGAAATCATCTCACCTGGTGGAATGTTTGATGGAACAAATATTCAAGAAACACCAACATGAGCTGTTGTTTCAAGAAGAAGAAATGAAGCTATAGCTAATATTTTTTGAAGAATAAATTATATGGAAAAACGTGGTAGTGGGATAGGTAAAATTATTGATTTATATGCAAGTCAGTCTAATTATTCAAATGCTTTAAAACCAGTTTTTATGTCTAATGATCAACTATTTAAAGTAATTTTATGAAATTTAAACTATAAAAAAGATGATCCTATTACAGGTGATAAAACAAATACTAATATAGAAACTAAAACAATAGAATTGGAAAACAAAGAAGAAAAATCACAAGATCAAATTGTTTTAAATTATATAGAAAGTGTTTTTAGTTTTACAAGAAAAGACATAGAAAAAGTTGTTAATGTTAAAAGAACTAGAGCAAATCAAATAATAAATAATTTATTAGAAGAAAACAAAGTTGTTAAACAAAATGATGGTAGATCAACTAGATATAAAGTTAATAAATAAATATTGTATTTGCTAGGAATTGATTATTTCTTACATTATATTTAAAAAAGTAATTGATTAGAATTTTTATAAATTGAATTAAAATCTTTATATTTGTTTTAAGTTTATATGTTTTAGTTATTATTTGTCATTAATTGTATTAGAACAGATTAAAGATGAAAATTAAAAAATTGCAATTGATATAATAAAGAAAATGTACTATATAGTCTCTTGTTAATTTTAAGAAAAAAGTGAGGCGTTTTTAATGATGAAAAAAAGTGAAATGTCAGAAGAAGATATCAAGATAAAATTTATAAATCCAACAATTGAAGAAAAAGGATGAAAAATTGGTGAAAATTATAGAACCGAATATACATTTACTGATGGACAAATTCAGATTTCATCAAATGGAAAAACTATAAGAGCTAAAAAAAAGAGTGCTGATTACTATCTTTATTATAAGGATATACCATTAGCTATTATTGAGGTTAAAAAAAATACTAAATCACCTAGTTTTGGTATTCAACAAGCAATTGGATATGCTAAAGCGTTAAATTGTCCTTTTGTTTATTCTACTAATGGCGACAGTTTTATAGAATTTGATAAAACTACAGGAAAAGAAATAGAAATAAAGTTAGAAGACTTTCCTACTGTTGATGAATTAATAGATAGATTTAAGCAGGAAGGTAATATAAGTCAAAAAGAATGAGAGGTATTATCTACTAAGAACTACTATGTTCAAAGTTTTAATGAAGCTAGATATTATCAAAATAATGTAATAAATAAAGTTGTTCAAGAAGTGACTAAAGGTAAAAAAAGGTTAATGTTTGTTATGGCTACTGGTACAGGAAAAACTTTTGTTGCTTCTCAAATAATTCATAAACTTCTTACAAAAAAAATAAAAAAAAGAATTCTTTTTTTAGCAGATAGAAATATCCTAATTGATCAATCTATCGCAGGTGATTTTAGATTTTTACAGAAAAAAATGGTTAAAGTTAATCAAAAATTATTGTCTTCAAAAGAAAAAATAAATTCCTATGAAGTGTATTTATCTTTATACCAACAACTACTAGGTCAAAATAAAGAAGAATATTATAAGAAATTTGATAAGGATTTTTTTGATCTTATTATAATTGATGAAGCGCATAGAGGTTCTGTAAAAGAAGAAAGCAATTGAAGAGACATACTTGAATATTTTGAATCAGCTACACAAATAGGAATGACAGCAACACCAAAAGATGATGCTGATGGATCTAATTTTGAATATTTTGGTGAACCAGTATATATTTATTCTTTAAAACAAGGAATTGAAGATGGTTTTTTAGCCCCTTATACAGTTAAAAGAATTAATTTAGATATAGATCTAACAGGCTATAGACCTAAAAAAAATGAAACAGATATATATGGTAATTTAATTGAAGATAAAATATATACTCAAAAAGATTATGATAAAAAATTAGTAATAGATAACAGAACAGAAATTGTTGCAAAATACGTATCTGATTTTTTAAAAGAAACTAATAACAGATATGAAAAAACAATCTTCTTTTGTCAAGATATAGATCACGCTGAGAGATTAGCACAAGAACTTAAAAATCAAAATAAAGATATTGTAAAAAATGAAGATAGATATGTGATGAAAATTACAGGAGATGATCTTGAAGGTAAAGCGCAGCTAGATAATTTTATGGATCCTGACTCAAAATTCCCTACTTTAGTAACTACTTCAAAATTATTAACAACGGGAGTTAATGTTAAAACTTGTAAATTCATAGTTATTGATTCTAATATCCAATCAATGACAGAATTTAAACAAATAATAGGTAGAGGTACAAGAATAAGCGAAAAACACAATAAGCAATTTTTTACTATTATTGATTTTAGATCTGTTACAGATAAATTTGCAGATCCTGATTTTGATGGCAATAGTGCTAATAGTGAATCAATTAGTAAAGATAAAATAGATGTTGATCCAATTGATTATAATGAACCATCAGAATTTGTTTGTGGTGAACCCACTATTGAGCAAATATCTTTTAGTGAAAAGAAATATAGAATAGATAATGTGGATGTAAATATTATGAACGAACAAATTCAAATTATAGATGAAAATGGTAAACTAATTACCACTTCTTTAATTGACTATACAAAAAGAACAATTCTAGGAGAATATGCTACACTTAGTGATTTTCTTACTAGATGAAAAAAAGAAGATAGAAAAAACGTTATTTTAGAAGAACTAGAAAAAAAAGGAATCAATATAGAAGATCTAAGAAAGAAAAATAAAAATTATAAAGATTTAGATGAATTTGATCTCTTATTACAAATTGCTTACAATAAAGAACCATTAACTAAAAAACAAAGAATTCAAAAGTTTAAAGATAGTGATTTTTTACAAAATTACCAAAACAAAACTAAAGAAGTTTTAGAAATTTTAATTGAAAAATATTTAGATGGTGGTATTAAAGAAATTGAAGATATTCAAATTCTTAGAACAAAAGAATTTGAAAATATAGGTAGCATAACAGATATTATAAAAATGTTTGGTGGAAAATCACATTATATTAAAGTTGTTAGATCGCTATCAAGACAAATTTATTCAGATTATTAAAGGAGTATAAATAAATGTCAGTAGATGCTTTTATAAGTAGAATAAGAAATATTACAAGACAAGATCAAGGTATTAATGGTGATGCTCAAAGAATCGAACAAATGTCATGATTACTTTTTTTAAAAATATATGACAGTAAAGAAAAAATATGAGAAATAGAAGATGATAATTATAAATCTATTATTCCTGATAAATTAAAATGAAGAAATTGAGGCACTAGTTCAAATCCACTTACAGGTGATGACTTATTAGATTTTGTTAATAATGATCTTTTAAAAACTTTAAAAGAAATCGAAATTACTCCTGATATGCCTTTTAGAAAACAAATTGTTAAGTCTACTTTTGAAGATATTAACAACTATATGAAAAATGGTATTTTGTTAAGACAAGTTATAAATGTAATTGATGAATTGAATTTTGATAATATTAAAGAAATACATTTATTTAATGACATATATGAAACTATATTAAAAGAAATTCAAAATGCTGGTAGTTCAGGTGAGTTTTATACTCCAAGAGCATTGACTGATTTTATAACTGAGATATTAGATCCAAAATTAGGTCAAACTATGGCAGATTTAGCATGTGGAACTGGTGGATTTTTAACTTCTTTTTTAAATAGAATAAGTGAACAAAAAAAGACTGTTGAAGATATTAAAACATACTCTCAATCGGTTTATGGAATTGAAAAAAAAGGATTTCCCTATTTATTAGCTGTTATAAATCTTTTCTTACACGATGTAGATGATCCTAATTTATTGCATGGAAATTCACTAGAAAGAAATGTAAAAGATTATAGTGAAGATGAAAAATTTGACCTAATAATGATGAATCCTCCTTTTGGTGGTTCTGAACAATCAATAATTCAAAATAATTTTCCAAAAGATTTAAGAAGTGCAGAAACTGCTGATCTTTTTATGCTAGTTATTATGTATAGATTAAAAATGGGTGGAAAAGCAGCTGTAATACTACCTGATGGATTTTTATTTGGTTCAGGAGTGCAAAAAAATATTAAGAAAAAACTATTTTCTGAATTCAATGTTCACACAATCATAAGATTGCCAAAATCTATATTTAATCCATACACAAGCATTAATACTAATATTATTTTCTTTGATAAAAACGGTTCTACAAAAAGTACTTGATTTTATAGATTAGATATGCCAGAAAATCAAAAAAATTTCTCTAAAACAAAACCGATGGAATCAAAACATTTAGATCCTATAAGACAATGATGAAATAATAGAAATGAAATTATAGAAGATACTTTTTATAAATCAAAACAATTCAGTATTAGTGAAATTGAAGAATTAGAATATAATTTGAACCAATGTGGTTATTTAGAACAATCTGAAGAAGTACTTGAACCAATGGAACTTATCAAACAATATTATGATAAAAGAAATGAATTAAATAACAAGATTGATAATGTCATATCTGAAATTATAAAAATATTGGAGCAAAAATAATGACAGCTGAACAATTAAGAAAAAGTATTTTACAATGAGCAATTCAAGGCAAATTGACTAAACAAAATCCTGATGAATCAGCTGTTGATTTATTAAATAAAATCAGGTTAGAAAAACAAAAATTAATTAAAGAAAATAAAATCAAAAAAGATGATTTTACTAATTCTTTTATATATAAAAACACTAGTGATAATTGTTATTATGAGAAGTTTGAAGATAGTATAGAAGAAAAAATAGAAGTTCCGTTTGAAATACCAAATAACTGGGTATGAGTAAGACATAATATGATACTAAAACTAATAGGTGGTTCACAACCTCCTAAAAGTACTTTTATAAGTTATCCTAAAGACAATTATATAAGATTGTTTCAAATTAGAGATTATGGTGACTCTCCAATTCCTGTCTATATTCCAATTAATAAAGCATCTAAAATCACTAATAAGGGGGATATATTAATAGCTAGATATGGTGGTTCTCTTGGTAAGGTTTTTATAGCAGAATATGGGGCATACAATGTGGCTATGTCCAAAGTAACAAAATTATATATTAATGATCATATTGATTTTAACTTCTTATATTTTTTCTATAAATCAAAAATATTTCAAGAAATAATAAGAAGAAATAGTAGAAGTGCACAAGATGGATTTAATAGTGAAGAAATCAACGATTTGTTATTACCACTACCACCACTTGAAGAACAACTAAGAATAATTACTCTTCTGGATAAGTTAAATTTATTACTGAATAAATATAGTTTAATAGAAAATGAATTGTCAGAATTGGAAAAAACATTTTCTATAAAATTACAAAAATCAGTTCTTAATTATGCTATGCAAGGTCAACTTGTAGAACAAAGTATAAATGATAATTCAAAAGATTTAATAGAGCAAATATATAAAGAAAAAGATGGATTATTAAAACAAAAGAAAATAAAACAAAATGAACTACAAAAATCTATCATTTATAAAAATATTAGTGATAACTCATATTATGAGAACCACAATTTTGTAGAAGTACAATTAGGTTTAATTTCAAATATTTACACTGGAAACAGCATTTCAAAAACACAAAAAGACAGATTTTTTAGAAATGTTAAAGGAATGAGTTATATAGCAACAAAAGACATAGATTTTAATAGGGAAATAGATTATGCCAATGGTGTTTATATTCCAAATGAAAATCTTGATAAATTTAAAATTGCTCCTAAAAATTCCGTTCTTCTATGTATTGAAGGTGGAAGTGCAGGAAGAAAAATAGGCTTAATAGACAGAGATGTTACTTTTGGTAATAAACTATGTTGTATTAATTCAAACTTTGTATCTAATAAATTTATTTTTTATTACTTACAAAGCGATTTATTTTTAAATCCATTCTATAAGCAAATGACAGGAATCATACAAGGTATTAATCTATCATTGCTCAAGGAAATAAAAATCCCAGTATTTTCTTCTTGTTATCAACAAGCCATTATGAATAAACTAGATAGAATCTATTCATTGATTAATATGCTAAATTAGATAAAAAAACAACAGTGAATATTGAATATTCACAATACTATTGAGTATAATAAATTAATGCAGTTTTATATATTTATTAATAAATATGGTATTTAAAAAGGAGTTTTTTTAAAACTCCTTTTTTATCAATCTATAACATCATCGACTATTTGTTTTTGTTCTGATGAACTTCTTCCTAGATAGATTCTTGTTGTTTCAATACTTTCATGACCCATTAAATCAGCTAATAGTGAAATATCATTAAATCTTTCTAAAAAATTTTTTGCAAATAAATGTCTAAACGAGTGTGGATAGACAACATTTTGATCAATTCCTAGTTTACGTGCTATTTTTTTAAGTTGCTGAGAAATAGCTCTTGTTGAAATTGGCTGAGATAATTTATTTGTAAAAATATACCCACTTTTTTTGCCTTCTTGTTTTAACCACACATTTATTGCATCTGTTAGTTTTTTAGGCAAATATAATCTTCTTAGTTTGCCACCTTTTGAATATATATCAAAATATTCAAGTTTAATATGTTCAACTTTTACTTTTATAAGTTCACTTACTCTTGCACCTGTAGCAGCTAAAAATCATACTACAAAATATCATTTATAATTTTTCATTCTTTTTAAACTTTTCTTTAGAAAAACATAATCAGCATTACTTATAACATTTTCTAAATAAGTTTTATTTTGAATCTTTATACTATGTATTTTTAGTTCTTTTTTATTTATAAAATCTAAATATTTATTTATACTATGTATTCTTAAATTAACAGTTTTAGGTTTAAATGTTTCAAGTAAATACCCTTTATATGCTAAAAGATTATGTGAGTTAATTTTGTAATTATTAATAAAATATTCAACACCATAAACATATGTATTAATTGTATTAGTTGAAAGATTTTGCTTTTTCAAATATAATATAAACTTTTCCATTTTTATATAACTCCTTATTAAATGCTATAGAGTGTATATAATAATGCTTTTTTATAAAATTTATACTATAAAGATAGTCAAAATCGCCATTAATTAGTCATTGAATCAATTAAAACATTAATTTTATTAATTTTGTTAACAATTTGTTCTTGTTCTTCAAGTGGTGGTAGTGGTAATAACAAATCGTTGATTTCTTCACTATTAAATCCATCTTGTGCACTTCTACTATTTCTTCTTATTATTTCTTGAAATATTTTTGATTTATAGAAAAAATATAAGAAGTTAAAATCAATATGATCATTAATATATAATTTTGTTACTTTGGACATAGCCACATTGTATGCCCCATATTCTGCTATAAAAACCTTACCAAGAGAACCACCATATCTAGCTATTAATATATCCCCCTTATTAGTGATTTTAGATGCTTTATTAATTGGAATATAGACAGGAATTGGAGAGTCACCATAATCTCTAATTTGAAACAATCTTATATAATTGTCTTTAGGATAACTTATAAAAGTACTTTTAGGAGGTTGTGAACCACCTATTAGTTTTAGTATCATATTATGTCTTACTCATACCCAGTTATTTGGTATTTCAAACGGAACTTCTATTTTTTCTTCTATACTATCTTCAAACTTCTCATAATATGAGTTATCACTAGCATTTTTATAGATAATTGAGTTTACTAATTCAAACTCCTTACTTCTATTTTGTTTAATTATTTCTTGTTTCTCTCTATAAATTTGTTTTAATAAATCATTTATAGAAGAGTCGTTTTCGTCTTGTTTTACAAGTTTGCCATTCATAGCATAGTTAAGAATAGATTTTTTAAGGTTAGAAGGGAATTCCTCTTCTAATTTTTTTAAATAATTTTTTAAGAATGAGTATTCATCTATAAAAACATTTAAACTATTAATTATTTTTACAATTCTTTTTTGCTCTTCTAAAGGAGGCAGAGGAATTAATAGACTACCTATACTCTTAGAATTTAACGTTTTTCCTTTGATGGCATTTTTTGTATTTCCAAGATTTGAAATTACTGGTAAAAATATATTTAGAAAATCTCTAATTATAAATTCATTATCAAAATAAGGTTTTATAGAAACAATTCCCTCGTTATGTGTACAATTTATTTTAGCAATTGATGTTCTTCCTATAGTTAATTTAAAACTCATAAGCAATGTTTCTTTTTCTACAAGATAATTTTTAAAAATAACCTCTAATGCTTTGTGAGTTATAAACTGTGAAGATTGAAAAAGTTCTTTATTGTTTTTCATGTCAGCTATTGTTATTCATGGAATTTCACCATTTCAAAATATTTTATTTCCTCTTGGCGGTGTCTTTCCTAAATTAAAATTTAATATACTCTTAAGTCATACCCATACTCAATTATCAGGTATTTCAAACGGAACTTCTATTTTTTCTTCTATACTATCTTCAAACTTCTCATAATAACAATTATATAAACTAAAATATAAACTTAAATTCTAAAATTAATCTATAAATAATAATAAAACAAATACTAAAATTTTATATAGTTAAACAAATTTTCCATATATAAAAATTAGATAAAATAAAAATAGAAAACTTATATAAAAACTTTTTAAATAATAAATATAAAGTCAATTTTAATTAGTAATTTTAAGGAAAATTTTATGAAATCTCTTATAGGTTATATAAATAAATTTACTCGTATAGATAAAAACTGAGCTGTTGCAGAATTTTTTGTTTTAGAGAAAAATACAGCTATTAAAATTAGTGGAAATATTAACAGTATGTTAATTGAAAATTTATATAAAATTCAAATAAAAGAAGAACCAAAAGTAATAAATGATACTAAGATTTATGAATGCAAATCTTTTCAACTACCAATTATTAATAATGAAACTTTTTTTAAATATTTAAAAACTAATACATTTAGTAAACTTGTAGATGATGATTTTATTAATATAGTAAAATCACACTATAAATCAGATGATATTTTAAAAGAAATACTTTCTGATAAAGATAAATTTCTAGATATTAACCAAGTAGGAAAGCATATTTTAAATAGCATTTTTAACAAGCTTAATAATACTAATAATTTCATTAGTCTACAATCAGAATTTCTTGGTAATGGTCTTGATTTAGCTGTATTTAGTAAACTAATACAACTATATGGAAACTCATTTGATCAATTAATAAAAGCACTTCAAAATTTTTTATATGAGATTAATTTTAAATATCAAATAACTAGTCTAGAATCTATAGATAAAATCTTTTTACACTTTAATAATGATGCGAATAATGTTGTGCGAATTGCTTATTATTTACATTATTATTGTGATCAAATTCTAAATGAAAAATCTAGTACTTATACAAATTTAGAAAATCTAAAAAAACGTTTTGATGATGAAGAAAAATTTTTTATTCCATTAGAATCAAATGAACAAGTTATTAATGAAGCAATAAATTATGCTTTAACTCATAAACTACTTGTTATTGCTAAAGATAAAGTTTATACAACTCAAACATATAATGATGAATATACTATAGCTTTGGCTTTAACTAAAAAAGAAAAAGTTGAAAAAATTAATTATTTCAAATTTAAAAGATATATAAACCAAATTCAAGACGAAGTTAGAAAAGAAACAAAAATAGAAAACTTTAAATATGATAAAAGCCAAATTAATGCATTAAGAAAATTTATTAATAATAAGTTTGTAGTGATTACAGGAGGACCTGGAACAGGTAAAACTACTTTAATAAAAGGTTTAGTAAAATTATTTAAAAAAGTTTATCCAAACGAAAGTTTTAGAATAGCAACACCAACAGGAAGAGCAGCAGCAAGAATCAAAGAAGGTTTTGAAGAGTCTAATGCTTTAACTATTCATAAATTATTAGGATATGATGTGTTAACTGATAAGTTTAAAGTAGATAAGAATAATCCTTTAAATGATGGTTTATTAATTATTGATGAAACTTCAATGGTTGATAATAATTTATTTAGTCATTTTATTTCAGCTATTGGAAAGGCAAAAAAAGTAGTTTTTGTTGGTGATATAGAACAATTGCCAAGTATTGGAATTGGTAATGTATTTGAAGATATTATTAAATCTGAAAAAATAACAACCGTTGAATTAAAAAGCACACACCGTCAAAAAGAACAAAGTAAAATTGTTGAACTAGCTTATATGATTAGAAATAACAATTTTAGTCTTGCAAAACTTCAAGAAACTACAGAAAACAGTGATTTAAAAACTATTTTTATTGATGAACAAGACAAATGCTTAGATGAAATTTTAAATAATTATCATTTTGAGAATAAGAATGGTTTTGATATCCCATATAAGATTCAAATTATTTCTCCCTTTAATGAAGGAAAATTAGGAATAAAAGAAATAAATAAAATGGTTCAAGATAAACTTAACCCAAATAAAAAGCAAGGTTTGCAAGCAAATGGTTATAACTTCTATAATAAAGATAAAATAATGTATCTAAAAAACGAAACCACTTTATCTAATGGTGATATTGGAGTTGTTGATAGTATAAATAAATATGATAATAAAATGAATACGAATTTTAACGAAAAACCAATTCAAATAAATAGCGTAGATATTAATAATTTAACTTTATGTTATGCTTGTACAGTTCATAAGACTCAAGGTAGTGAATTTCAAAAAGTAATATTAGTATTAGATCCAAAAAATAATGGTTCTTTTGTTAATAAAAAGTTAGTTTATACAGCCATAACTAGAGCTAAAAAAGAACTTGTTATTATCGCAAGTAAACAGTCCTTTAATAGAAGTGTTAACCAAAAGTCAACCCAAAGAGACACAACTTTAACTGAACGTATAAGACAAATGTATGACAAAAAAAGATAATTTCTTTTTAGAATAATAAAGTATTTATTGCAGAATAAAATATTTATAAAAAGAAACGTTTTATAAATTCTACTACTTTTTAAAACACAACATAATAAAAGAAAAAGAGGCTTTTTAAGCCTCTTTTTAATTATTATTCTATTTCTTTAACTTCTATTTTATCTAAGTAAGTAGATAGTTCATCAATAAATTCTTTTGAAGCTATTTTATAACTAAAAGCAGTTGCACTTCCACAAATTAAAGAAAATTTCAAAGCTTTTATATAGTTATTTGTTTGTAGATATTTGGTTATAAAACCAGCAATCATACTATCACCAGCCCCAGCAACATTATCTACTTTATAATTTCACTTTGGTAAACTAGCTTTATAAATTTTTGTACTAGTAACTAAAATAGCTCCGTCACTTCCAAGTGAAACTAGAACATTTTTACAACCTTTTTGTAATAAAATTTTTGATTGATTAATAATATCAGAATTGTTTTTAAGTTCCTTATTAAATGTAGCTTCTAATTCATCTTTATTTGGCTTTATTAAAAATGGTTGTTGTTCAACTGCTTTTAATAATGGTTCTTTAAACGTATCAACAACACTATAAGCTCTTTTTAAATTAGCTAATTCTACTAGTTCTGCATAAATATTTGTATCAGTATTAATTGGCAAACTTCCTGTTAATATTAAAACATCATCTTTTTGTAATACATTATTTAAATATTTCTTTAATTTATTAAGTTCACTAATATTAATTTCTGGAGCATAACTACTTGATTCAGTTTGTTCATTATCTATTATTTTAAGATTAATTCTAATATCACCATTTGACTTAAATTTTTTATATTTAATTTGTTCTTTTTTTAAATCGTTATAAAAAAATGTTTCAAAACTACCGTTTGTAAATACTAATAATTCATTATCTATATTTAATCTATTTAATAGCATAGATATATGTATTGCTTTACCAGCAGCATACATATACTGATTTTTAGGTCTATTAGTTTTGTTTTTTAAAAAATTCTTAAATTTTAAAATGTAGTCAATTGAAGGGCTTAATGAAACGATATAAATTTTATTATGCATTTTTATTTCTTTCTAATTAATCAATTTATAATCAAGAGCTATTTTATTAATTGCATTATAATATTTGGTTTTAAAATCTCTTAAATTTTTATTAGTTAGTATCTCTAATTGGTTAATATAATTGTTGATTTTTGTATAGTTAGTTTGTGAATTTTTAATAATAATATCTTGTTGAGTCTCAATTTGAGTTTGTAATTTAAGTTTATTTTCTTGAAGTTTTTTATTTAAAATATCACTTTTAATTTTATAAGTTTTAGCTTCTTGCTGTTTTAATTTTTCAATCAGCTTTTCATATTTAACAGTTTGTTTTGAAAGTTTTTTAATATCTTTACACATTAAATCTATATTTTTATATGCTTTAATAATTTCAGTTTGATTACTATTAGTTTGTTGTTTTTTAATTTTTAATTTTACTAAAAGATTTTGTAATCTAGAAACATAATGTCCAGTTTGAATTTTTAATTCCTTTGTAATGTTTTTAAATAATATTTCTTCAACTTGTTCTTCATTTCAAAATACATAAGTAATTAGAATACCTAAAACAAATGAGGCTAAATCAATTATAATTGCTAAAACAAGTTTATCAGTATAAGCTAAAAATCCTACAATTCCACCTAAACCAGCTAGATTATTTAACCCAACATTAAATATAGAAATTAGTCAACCACCAATTCCTCCAGCAATAGTTCCTAAAATAAATGGTTTGAATCTTGGTAAGTTAATTGCATAAATACAAGATTCAGTTGGTCCTGAAATTATTCCAGGTAAAGCTGCAGCAATAGCTGCTGATTTATCTACACTTTTTTTAGATTTAATACCAACAGCAATAGTTGCACCCATTTGAGCTCAAGCTGCAGCAAAAGCAGCCGCTAAAAATATTGATGGGTTATTAGTAGTTGTTAGATCAGCAACAGCTGTAAAAAATAGAACGTTATGAACTCCTAAAACAACTAGTGGTTGCCAAGTTAATCCAATAATTAAACCACTAATTCCATAAGGTAAAGTTACAAATCAATTAAATGCTTTTAAGACATATGATTCGATTATTGACATTATTGGACCAATAACAAAAAATGCTAGTAATCCACCTATTAGTAATGATAAAAGTGGGTTTAAAATAAAATTAGCAACTGAATGAAAATATTTATTCATTAATTTTTGAAAATAAGAAATAACTACTCCAGTAAAAATAAATACTAAAATTGTTGAATAAAATGGTTTTATAACAATTTCTCAAGAACCAATATTTAACAAATGTAATCCTTGTTCTGGAATAATTGGTGAAATCATAATTAAACCTAAAGCAATAGCAATTGCAGTATTTCCTTTTAAATATCTAGTTGTTGATCAAATTACCATTACTCCTATTAATTTAAATCCTGAGTTAGCTATTGTATTTATAACTAAATCAAAAACATTATAGTCATTTTGAAACACTGATTCTGATTTAATTGAATGTACTAAACCAATTCTAATTAGAATTTGTTGTAAAGCCATAATTAATCCAAATCCAATTAAAAATGGAATTAGTGGACCAAATATTGCTGAAATTGATTTAACAAATCTTTTAGCAAGTCCTACTTTTTTATTATTTTCATTTAATGAATTTTTAATTTCAAATCCATTAATTTTATCTACATCAACTTGTAGTTGTTCTTTTAAAAGATTAGTTATTTGACTAACTTCTGAACCTATAATAATTTGTAATTCTCCACTAGAAATTAAACAACCTTGTGTTTTTTTTAAAGTTTTTAAATTATCTAATTTAATTAAACTTTGATCATAAAGTGTTAGTCTTAATCTTGTTGCACAATTATAAACATCTTTAATATTTTGTTTCCCACCAACATTAATAACAATTTCTTCAATTAATGCTAGTTGTTTTTGTTGTTTTGTCATATAGATCCTTATTCAAGGTTTATAATTAGTCCTTTATATTCATCTGTATGTTTATCACTTATTAAAATAGTTTCTTTTAAAACATCTACTTTAATAACATTTTTAGAACCAAATTTAGAAGAATCCATTAATATAAAAGATTTATCAGAATTTTTAATAGCTTTTTCTTTTATTAATGCTTCTTTAATATTTGTTGTGTAAAAATGTTGTGATGACAAATTATTCATTCCTATAAAAACCTTATCAAAATAAAAATTATCTAAATTTTTCAGAGCAAGTTCACCAATTGTTGCATGTGTAGAAGGATTAATTGATCCACCTAATAAAATTACTTCTATGTCTTGTTCAACCAACTCTAAAGCTATTGAATATCCATTAGTAACAACAATTATTTTTTTATTAATTAAGTACTTGATCATTTGTTTTGTTGTTGTTCCAGTATCTAAAAAGATTAGATCACCATCACTAACAAACTCACTAGCTTTTTTTGCAATAAGATTTTTTACATCTATATTTATATGTTGTTTTTCTTCATCAAATAATTCGTAGCGTTTTGTTGGTGGATTGGCAGATTTTGCTCCACCATAAACTTTATAAAGTTTATGTTCTTTATCTAGTTCAGAAATATCACTTATAATAGTTTGGATAGTTGATGATAATAATTTAGCTAGTTGTTTATTAGTAACAAAGTCTTTTTCATTAACTATTTCAAGAATTTTTTGTCTTCTTTGATCTTTTAACATCACTCTTGCTCCTTAACTTTATTTTATAGTTAATTTTAAAAAAGTTTAAAAAAGTTTAAAATAATTTAAAGCTTATGTAAAATTTAAGTAGATATAAGTTGAAACTTTTTATTATATCTTTAATTTAATTAAACAAAATTATTAGTTTATTAAGATAAATTTCATATTTTATTGTTAAATAAACTATTTTAAAGGATGATTTATGAAAGCTAGTTTAAAAGAGGAATTATTAAAAGCTAGAAATAATGGGTATGCAGTTGGTGCTTTTAATTTTGATAATCTTGAAATGTTAAAAGCAATAGTTGAAGCGGCTGAAGAATCAAATTCACCAGTAATTATAATGGTTACAGAATCTGCTGCTAAATATATAGGAAAAGAAATAGTTATAGCTAGTGCTAATGCAATTATTAATAACACTAAAGTTCCTATAGTTTTACATTGAGATCATGGTTATGATTTAGATTTACTTAAATGAGCTTGTGATAATCATTTTTCATCAGTAATGTTGGATGCTTCATTGGATGATTTTAATACTAATGTAAGTAAGACCTTAGAAATAGTTAGGTATGCAAAATCAAAAAGTGTGGAAGTCGAATCTGAAATTGGTCATGTTGGTGGTAAAGAAGATGATACGGACTCAAATATAAATAAATATACTGGTGTTAAAGAAGCAATTAAGTTTGCTAATTTAACTAATGTTGATGCTTTAGCTATAGCTATAGGAACAAGTCATGGATTTTTTAAAACTGCACCTAATTTAAACTTTAAAAGAATAAAAGAAATTAATAGTGTCATAGATACACCTCTAGTTTTACATGGATCAAGTGGTCTTAGTGATACTGATTTAAAAAAAGCAATAAAGGCTGGTATCTGCAAGATAAATATTGGAACTGATTTAAAAATAGCATATGCTGATAGTTTAAAAGAGTGATTTGAGCTAAACACAAATAGTTATGATGCTAGAAAATTTGGCCGCTTTGCAATTGATAAAATAAAAGAATTAGTTAAAAATAAACTTGAAATTTTAGGTTCAGTAAATAAGGCTAGTTAATCTTTTAATATTTTTAAAAAGTTTGTATCTTATTTTTAAGCATTTTATATGAGGTAAAATTAAATATTCGAAAAATATAGATAACTACGTACAATTATTTTTTAAAAAGTAGAATTTGTCCCTTTTAATATCATTTTGTCCCTTGAGTTGTTATACTAATATTAAAGGATTGATGTGTTATGAAAAAGGGTGCAGTTATAAATCTAATCAAGTATTATGTTGAACACAATGACTATGCTTTTAGAAATCAAGCTTATGAAATAGCTTATGATTTTGAAAAAATGGGTGATTATCAATTATTTGATTATATAGTAGGAATGTTATCTGGAAACAATATATTTGTTCCTCAAGATTTAAAAAATGATTTAGCTTTTGCTAGTAAAGTCAAAATTGATAATGAAAAGATATTTCTACCAGATGTTATTAAACAAGATGTTATAGGTTTAATTAATGCTACAAATCATAAGGTTGGAGTAAATAAGTTTTTATTTACAGGCTTACCTGGAACTGGTAAAACTGAATGTGCGAAATTAATTGCTAGAAATTTAAATAGAGAGTTATTTATAGCGAATTTTTCAACTCTAATTGATAGTAAATTAGGACAAACTGTAAAAAATATTACTAGTCTATTTGAAGAAATAAATAATCTAGCAAATCCATCAAAAGTAATTATTTTATTTGATGAAATTGATGCTTTAGCTTTAGATAGAACTAATTCAACTGATCTAAGAGAAATGGGAAGAGCAACAACTGCTGTTTTTCAAGGATTAGATAATTTAAATTCTCAGATTTTATTAATAGCTACAACTAATTTATTTAAACATTTTGATAAAGCTTTATTAAGAAGATTTGATTCAATAATTAATTTTGATCGTTATTCTAAACAAGATCTAATTGATATTAGTGAAATTATTTTTAACGAATATATTCAAAAATTTGATAATTTAACAAAAAATATCAGATTGTTTAAAAAAATAATTGCTTTATATGAAGATATTCCAAATCCTGGTGATTTAAAAAATATTATTAAAACCTCTTTAGCTTTTAGTGATCCAAATAATCCAGTTGATTATTTTAAAAGGTTATATAAAAATGTTTTAGAAAGTAATTCGATAAATTTTGATTCAACTGATACTGAACTTAAATATTTACAATTAAAAGGTTTTACTTTAAGAGAAACTGAAATTTTAACTGGTGTTTCAAAAAGTCAAGTTTCAAGAGATCTTAAAGGAGAGTAAGTATGAATGAAATATTAGAAATAAAGCCTAAATTTTTTTATGAAGAATTTAGTGCTTTAGGTGGATCTATAAAATTGCCTAAAAATTCAAAACCAGTTAGTTTAGATCATCTTTTAAAATTAAAAAAAGATTTGGAAAATGTTTATTTATTTTGAATCAAAAAACAAGTTAGTTTTAATCCAATAGTTAGTGTGTATTATAAACGTATTATTGCAAAAAGTAATAGAATAAAAGGGTTATTTAAAAGTACATTAGATGAAAATAACGAATTAATAGTTGGTTCAAGATTTTATGATGATAGTGACAAAAAACAAATAATTACTTATTGTGTTAGTTTAAGAGATCTAAATAAAGCATTAAATAACTTAAAACAAATTATTGAAATTGTGAAAAAATATTTCTCTAATGGTGTGTCATATGAGATTATTGAAAAAATAAATGACAATAAATATGATAAATTATTTAACAATAAAGAAAATATGATCTCTAAAACTAGGTTTGTAAGTATTATTGTTGATGCCTATTATATAGAAGCTTTAAGAGTAGATAACTATAATAAAGAAGTTTCTAATAATTCTATAATCACTATTTATGATACAAAAACAGAGTTAAAAGATATTTTTAAATGACTTAATATAGATGTTTCAAAAATGAATAAAATTGATGAAACTACTTTTTGAGCAACTCCTGAGATTTATGAAATATTTAAATTTAAAGCACCTTATTTAATTGCAATGTCAACTGATGACAAAATATATCTTGATTATGAAACTGAAAAGAAAATAAAAACTAGTATTGATGAAGAATTTACTATACCAGATCCAACTAATGAACCAATAATTGGTGTTATTGATACACTTTTTTCAAATCAAGTTTATTTTAATAAATGAGTTGAATATAAAGAAATGATAGATAAAAATATTTATGTTTATGATAATGATTATGATCATGGAACTGCTGTAAGTTCTATTATTGTTGATGGTCCTAGATTAAATCCAAAACTAGATGACGGATGTGGAAGATTTAGAGTAAAGCATTTTGGAATAGCTGCTTCTAATTACTTTAACTCTCTTTCATTATTAAGAGTAATAGAAGAAATTATTATTTCAAATAGAAATATTAAAGTTTGAAACCTTAGTTTAGGATCAAAATTTGAAATAAATGAAAACTACATATCTATAGTAGCTTCTATATTAGATAAATTACAATATCAATATGATGTAATATTTGTTATTGCTGGAACTAATAAAATTATCAATAGTGATACTGTTAAAATAGGTTCTCCTGCTGATTCTATTAATGCTTTAGTAGTTAATTCAGTAGACTTTAAAAATAATCCAACAAATTATTCTAGAACTGGTCCTGTACTATCTTTTTTTAATAAACCAGATGTTTCATATTATGGTGGAACTATTGATGAACCTATTTATGTTTTTACTCAAAATAATAAATTAGAAAAATCAGGAACTTCATTTGCTGCTCCTTGAATAGCAAGAAAACTAGCTTATTTAATTCATATTATAGGTCTATCAAAAGAAGTGGCTAAAGCTTTAATTATTGATTCAGCTTGTAGTTGAAATACAGATTTTGACAATAAACATATTATCGGATATGGTGTTGTACCAATTCATATAAATGATATTTTAAAAACTCCAAAAGATGAAATTAAATTAATTGTTACTGGTGTAAATGAAAAATATAATACTTATAATAACAATATTTTAATTCCAACATATGATAATAAATATCCTTTTGTTTGCAAAGCTACATTATGTTATTTTGTAGATTGTTCAAGACAACAAGGTGTAGATTATACTAATACTGAATTAAGTATTAAATTTGGGCGAATTAAAAAAGATAAAAATAATAAACTACAAATCATAGATATAAACAAAAATAACCAAGACACAGATCAATTAATTTATGAAAAAGAAGCTAGAGAATGATATAGAAAATGAGATAACGTTAAACACATTAAAGAAAAACTATTTACTACAAAACAACAAAAGCTAAGACCTAAAAAAGTCTATGATAATCTTAATTGAGCTATTTCTATTAAAACAAAGCAACGAATAAATTCTAAAAATAAAAAACAAATAAATTTTGGTCTTGTTATAACTTTAAAAGAAATCAATGGAGTTAATAGAATTGATGAATTTATTAAGCTTTGAACTTCTAATTTTCATCCTTATATAGTACGTAGAATTAGTATTGAAAATAGTTTAAAAAATTATCAAAAAAACTTTGAAGAAATTAATTTTGAATAATACTAGTTAAAACATTTAACAATTACATGCAAAGATAAAATAAATATTAAAAATTTTTACAATATTTTTTTATCTTTTTTTTATAAATTTTAATAAATGTTTTAATTAATATGAAACAATACTTTATTTGTATATAATAAAAAATACTTTAAAATATATTAGTTAAGTAGGTATATTTTTTTAATAGATATAAACATATAAAATTCTATTTAAGGAGTAAAATAGTGTATTTTTTTAAAAAGAAGAAAAACAAGATTTTAATATATGCTTTACTAGCTAGTTTAGCTACTTCTTTATCATTTGGTTCGGTTATATATTATTCAATTTCAGATGCAAATATTTCATTTGAAACTTCATCAAATGGAATAACTGATGCTGATTTAACTCCAATTAATAACGCAGCAAATGATGCAATTATTTCAAATAGAGATAATAAATTAAAACCAAATCCTGAAAAAATTATTAAAGAATCTGAAAAACAAGAATTAAATAAACTAGTAATTCCTAAAAAAGAAGAAAAAGAAATAAAAGAAGCAGCAAAACCTGAAATAAAACCAGAAATTAATAAACCACAAAGTAGTACAATCAGACAAAATACTAGCAGATCAAAAACTAAAATTTCAATAAATGGTGTTGAAGTTGAAGCTGAAATTGAAGGACCAGTAGGATTTCATGTTCATGACCAAGATAGAACTAGAAAAATAACAAATCCAACTAAACCATATCAAAATCATACAGTTGGTAAAATTATTAGTATTGAAGTAACTGAAGAATTGAAAAAAAGTGTTTTAAATAATGCATTAGTTGCTCCTGATGGTCATGAAGATAAAGGTGCGGGTTTATTTAACAATACATTAATGCAGGTTTTTGATAGTGAATTAAATGGAGCATCTGATTTAATAAAAGCATTAGAAACTTTAGAAGCAATTGGAAAAGTTAATTCAGACTTTTTTAAAAATAATATTGAACGTTATCAAAAATTATTAGACTCTCCAAAAGTTGTAGACTTTTTAAAAGAGGATGCAAAGAAAAAATATCCTGAACTAAAAACAAAATTTAAAACTAAAACTCAAGAATATATTTGATTAATTCATAATTTAGATAAATCTAAATTTACAACAATTGCATCTCGATCTGAAAAATATTTAAAAGAAGGTTTAACAATTTCACCAAGAAATGCTTTTATTAACGAAAATGGAGAAATTGATTCTCATTCGTGAGGACCTCCTGCTCAATTTAACACAGTAACTTCTAGAATGCAAAGAGATAATTCTGAATATAGAATTTTTGATTATGACGCATGACAAACTAGAACTCCTGGAGATATTGATGCTGGTAATTTTCCTGGTTGAAAAAAAGAAAATGTAACTTCACAATTTGCTAATAAATTCAATTTTTCTGAAAATGATGGAATCACAGTTACTAGATTAACTAGAGAAAAACAAACTAATGCAAAAGATAAAATTAATACTGGTTTAGTTTTAGAATTAGATGTTTCAAATCCTAATGCTTATAAAAAAGCTAAAGAACTAATTAATAAATTTAAAACAAATGATGAAAAAATCACTTCTTATAGAATTAAAAATATGGGTGAAGTTGATACTTCTCAAAGTTTTAAACAAATATTAGATGAACTTCCAAATGAAATTCCACAATTAGAATTGTTCTTTTCAGACAAAGCAACAAATACTGCTAGTTTAATTGCTTTAGAAAATAAAAAAATTAAAGAATTATCATTATTTACTAATGGAAATTCACTAAGAGAGGCTTGATCATATAATCCTTTATCATTTAGAAATACAACATATATTAATAATTTAGATTACAATGTTAGTTATGATTATTCAAAATATGAAAAAATATCAACAAGAATTACTTTTAATACACTAGCTTTTGATGAAAATGATTATAAAAACAATGGTGATTATCAAAGAATTAATGATGGGTTACGAATGGTTTATTATGCAAGAAATAATGAACCGTTCTTCCAAGGAGCATTTGGTCCTGGATTAACTCCTGATAAAAAACTTGGAGATAATAGCTATCCATCTAAACTAGATTTTTCAAGAGTTACTGGTATTAAATCATTAAAAGGTTTAATTTTTCATGATGAATATGATTCATCAAATAAACCTAGAAAAATCACTGAACTAACTTTATATAATAACCAAGATTTCTTTGAAATAGAAGCTGATGAATTAGATAAAGCAAACTTAGAGCATTTATCAACTGGAGAAAATAGTCCAATTAAACCAAAAATCAACTTTAGTAATGGTAATTCAACTAGAGGTATAAGAATTAAAGGAACTAGTGAACTAACTGAATCTGGTAGAAAAAATCTTGAAAAATACTTTGATTATAGTGATAGTTTAAAATTTGCTGGTAAACAAATTCAAGTTGATGCAAACTCAACTAAGTTAAAAGAACAATTAAGATCTTGAGGATATAGTGTTTCTGATTCAAATACTAGATCATTTACTTAATCTAAAAGGAAAATAAATAATGAAAAAAATTAATAAATTATTAATGTTAATTTCTTCATCAACTTTACTTATTCCACTGACTTTGTTAGTTTCTTGTAAATCAGTAAATAAAAAGACAAGCAAACCTTTAAGTGATAATGAATTTATTAGTTTAGTTCAATCTATTAATAGTGAAGATGATCTTTTAAAATATGCTGATATTAAATATAAAGATCCATCAGGTGATCAAATCACTAAAGAAAGTGTTTTACCTACAAGATTAAGTAATGATGATATATCTATTATTTTTAAAGATCTATATGATAAACAAATTAGTGCTAATGTTACAAATATAAAATTAAAAACTACTAATAATCCATTTGAAGTTATAAATGAAGCTATTATTTTTATTGAATTTAAAAATACTTCAACTAGTAAAACTAAAACTAATAAAATTAAGTTTACTGGTTTAAATACTAAAAACACAGTTGATAATTCAGGTCATAAAGTTTTAGATGAACTAGCATACTTTAATGGTGAAGCTGGATATACTAACTATACTAATTTAAGTCAAAAAGAAAGATTTAAATTTGATAATGATAAGTATATAAAAAGATTAGAGTCTGAATTTGGTGGTTCTAATATTGATATACAAAAATTTAGAGGTTTAGAAACTAATCAAGATAATATAAATAATTTTGATAAGCAAGCTGAATCAAGTAATTTTGATACTTATTATAATGCTGCTTTAAAAGGATTTACTTTACCTGTTTATAAAGATGGTAAGGTTAGCGGATTAAAAATTAATGATGCCTCAGAAACTATAAAAGGACCATCACCAATTGATTCATTAGGTAGAAATCAAAAAGCAAAAACTAATGGATTAGCTAGAACTATACCAAATAAAACCTATAAAACTGCTGCTATTCAAACTTTTCAAGTAAGCTTTAAAGGCTGAAAAGATTATGCTCAAGAAATAGCTGAAGCACAATATTATATAAAGTTGTTTGAAAAATGAACTGATGAGCAAATCAAAGCTTATATTGATAGACAATTATGACAATTAGAACAAAATCTTAAATATGATTTAAATTTAGTAGAAAAAGATATTGCTACAACTAGATCTGATTTAACTGGAGTAATTGCTGAACATAACAAAAAAAAGGCACGAATTCAATCTGAATTTGAACAAGAAAAGAAAAAAATATCTGCTTTAAATAAAAATGGATTAGTTCAATGACAAAAAGAAGAAATTGAAAAATATAAAAAGAAAAAAGAAGAAAAGATTTTTCAAACTTCAGAATCTGGAACTATGTGAATAATGGATTATATTAATGAAAGTAACAATAAAACTCCAACCAAGTTTTATTTTGGAACAAATTCACATGTTGCTAAAGCTATAAAAGATGATTTAGTTTCAGTTTCATTAACTAGAATTAATTCAGATATTAATGTTGGTCAAACTTTTAATATAAACAGTTTTGATAAAAACTTTACAACTTTTACATTTGAAGCTGAACATAATAATAAAATTAGTGATGCTGTTACTGCTATTTTTCATGCAACCGATTTTATCAATAATGATATTAATCCAGTTAACTTATTAGAATCTAGTCAAAAAGAAAAATATAAAGATGCTGGGATATTTGCTGATTTTGCTGTTATTGAAATAGATTTTGAAAAACTACTAAAGACTGATAATTACAAACGCTCTATTTGAAATGAAAAAACAGAAATTTCGTCTAAATCACCAACTAATCAAGATGAATTAATTAAAATGATTACTAATGATTATTCAAATAGTGAACAAAAAATTCAATTTGAATCTAATTCACTACTAGATCAAACGTTTTATAATACTTTTGATAGAAAGCTTGATTTTAACCATAATAAATCTGAAGATATACAAAAATATAAAGATCTAAATAGTTTTTATATTTTAGGTTATCCGTCTTCAAAAGAAGATCATTATTTAGAAAAATATTATGATCAAAAACAATTAGATTATCAAAAATATGACTTTTCATTATGAGTAAATAGTGAGTATAAATATTATAAAAACATAGTCAAAAAAGAAGGTTATACTAGTTCTTTTAAAGATTATGAATTAGATAAAGGAAACTTTTTATCATATCAAATCGGATATAGATCATTTATTGATAAACCAGGATTAACTGATGCATTTTTAGCAGCTCATAGAATCGGTAATGATTTATACACACTTTATGATAAAGATAAAAAAGAAGTTAAACGCTATTTTAATTATGGATTAGAAATACTACCAAGATTTTATGCTCCAAGTGGTGGAGCTAGTGGGTCTAGTGTTAGAACAAAAGACAATAAATTAATTGCAGTATTTCATGCAGCAAATTATGTTGCAAAAACTGGGTTAGCTGCAACATTTAGATCTAATGGTTATGATTATAAGAATTTATTTGGTAATTATAAATTAGGTCAATATGATTTAATTTATGGTGGTGGAAAAGATCAAATTAGTGGTAGATCTTATAGAGAAGTTATGCAAAAATTATATAAAGATAAAAAGAGTGCATTATTTGCTAATGGGTTTAACGAAATTCCTGAAAGTTTTAAATTTAATAATTAATAAAACAAAATAAAATATGAAAAATCCTTTAGCTAGTACTAAAGGATTTTTTAACTTAGATTTGATGTTGAATATATAAAAGAATTACTTTAAAATATCTAAGTTAATATATTGATCATATTAAATTTAATTTTGTGTTTAAGTTTTTTAATTTTTTATAATAATATAAATTAAATAAAAAATAGCTATTATATTAATTTTTAAGGAGAACAATAGTGTATTTTGTAAAAAAGAAAAAGAATAAAATTCTAGTGTATGCTTTATTAGCTAGTTTAATTACTTCTTTATCATTTGGTTCAGTTATATATTATTCATTTTCAGATGCAAATATTTCATTTGAAACTTCATCAAATGGAATAACTGATGCTGAATTAACTCCAGTTAATAATGCAACAAATGATGCTATTATTTCAAATAGAGATAATAAATTAAAACCAAGTCCTGAAAAAATTATTAAAGAATCTGAAAAACAAGAACCAAATAAACTAATAATTCCTAAAAAAGAAGAAAAGGAAATAAAAGAAGTAGCAAAACCTGAAATAAAACCAGAAATTATAAGACCAGAAACTTTAAAACCAAAACCAAGTCCAACTAGACTAAAAACTAAAATTACAATTAATGGAGTAACAGTTGATGCTGAAATTGAAGCTCCGCCTGGTTTTGTTGTTCAACCAAATGACAAAAGAAGAAATATAGCAAATCCAACAAAACCTTATCAAAATCATATAGTTGAAAAAATACTAAGTATTGAAGTAACAAATGAGTTAAGAAATAGTGTTATTAAAGATTCACTATCTGGTGGTGAGGGTTATGATAAAGGTGCTGGATTATTTAAAAATACACTAACAAATGTTATTAGTAGAGAAATTGATGAAAATAAAGGTGATATTCATAAAGCTTTAGAAAGTCTTGAAGCAATTTCAAATCAAAATTCTAACTTTTTTAATTCAAGTATTGAACGTTATAAAAGATTATTAGATTCAGATAAAGTAATAGAATATTTAAAACCTGATGCTAAAGTTCAATATCCTAAATTAAAAGGTGAGTTTAAAACTAAAACTCAAGAATATTTATGATTAATTCATAATTTAGATCAATCTAAATTTACAAAAATTGCATCAACTTCAGAAAAATATTTAAAAGAAGGTTTAACAATTTCACCAAGAAGCGCATTTATTAATGAGAATGGAGAAATTGATTCTCATGGATGAGGACCTCCTGATGCATATAATAGTGTAACTTCAAGATTACAAAGAGATAATTCAACTTATAGAGTTTTTGATTATGATCAATATTATAATAGATCATCAGATAGGATAGAAAATGGAACTTATCCTGGTTGAACTAAAACTGATGTAACTAATGAATTTACTTCTAGTTTTGGTTTTAAAAAAGGTGATGGAATCACAATTAGTAGATTAAAAAGAGATAAGCAAACTAATGTTGAAGGAAAAATTAATTCAGGTTTAGTTTTAGAATTAGATGTTTCAAATCCTACTGCTTATCAAAAATCTAAAGAATTAATAGAAAAATTTAAATCAAATCCAGAAAAAATTACTTCTTATAGAATTAAAAATATGGGTGAAATTAGTTCTGATCAAAAATTTATAGATATTTTATCAGCACTACCTGATGAAATTCCTCAATTAGAATTATTCTTTTCAGATAAAGCAACAAATACAGCTAGTTTAATTGCTTTAGAAAATAAAAAAATTAAAGAATTATCATTATATACAAATGGAAATTCATTAAAAAATTCTTGATCATATAACCCATTAGCTTTAAGAAATACTACTTGAATAAATACAATTGATTATAATGTTAGTGCTGAATATCCAAGTAATGCAAAAATATCAACTAGAATTACTTTTAACACTTTAGCATTTGATCAAATTGATTTTAAAGATAATAAATATGACAGAATTAATGATGGTTTAAGAATGGTTTATTATGCAAGAAATAATGAGCCATTTTTCCAAGGAGCCTATGGTCCAGGATTAAGTCCTGATCAAGCATTAGGTGATAATAGTTATCCAACTGGATTAGATTTTTCAAGAGTAAAAGGAATTAAATCATTAAAAGGACTAAGATTTGATGATGAATATAATTCATCAAATAAACCCAGAAAAATTGCTGAATTAACATTGTTTAATGATCAAAATTATTTTGAAATCTCAGCTGATGAATTAAATGATGCAAACTTAGAACATTTATCAACTGGACAAAATAATCCAATTAAACCAAAAATTAAATTTAGTAATGGTAGTGATACTGTAAAAATAAGAATTACAGGAACTACTATAACAGACCAAGCTCGACAAAATTTAGAAAAATACTTTGAATATAGTGATAGTTTAAAGGCTAATAATAAACAAATTGAAGTAGAAAATACTAATAGTGAGCTTGCAAACAAATTAAAAGGTTGAGGTTATAATGTTAGTCAAGCCTCAAATAAACAATTTACTTAAAAAACTATAAATTTATGAAAAAATGAAATAAATTATTAACACTACTATCTTTATCAAGTTTAGCTTTACCTTTAACTTTATTAGTTAGTTGTACTCCAGCTAATAAAAAAGCAATTACTAAATCTATAAATGATAAAGAATTTGTCGATTTAATTAATTCAATTAAAACTGAAGATGATCTTTTAAAATATGCAGATATTAAGTTTAAAAATTCTTTAGGATCTTATATTAATAAAGCTGATGTTATTCCTACAAAATTAGAAAAAAATCAAATTGAAATTACATTTAAAGATCAATATAAAAATCAAATTGATTCTGAAGTTGTAAATGTAATTACTAATAAAAGTAATGGATTTGCAACTATAAATGAAACTACACTTTATGTTGAATTTAAAAATAATAAAACAAATAAAACTAAATCTGTTAATTTTAAAGTTACTGGATTAAATAAAAATAATACATATGATGCTTCTGGAAATGTTATAAGTAATGGATTAGATTATTTTAATGGAGAAGCTGGTTATGTTTCATATACTAAAAAAGATCAAAAACAAAGATTTGAATTTGATAATAAAAAATATGTTAAAGCATTAGAAAATCAGGTTAATAACGGTTCAACTATTGATTTAAAAACATATAGAAATTTAGATACTAAACAAGAACATAAAGAAAAATTTGATAAATTAGCAAAAGAAAATAATTTTGATAGTTATTATAATGCTGCAATTAAGGGATTTACTTTACCTGTTTATAATGAAAAAGGTGAAGTTAGTGGGTTACAAATTAATGATGCACCTGAAGTTAATAAAGGACCTTCAGTAATTGATTCACTAGGAAGAGATCAATTTAAAACTAATGGTTTAGCTAGAACTATTCCAAATGAAGTTTATAAAACAGCCGCGATTCAAACTTATCAAGTAACTTTTAATTGATGAAAAGACTATAGTGAAGAAATAGAACAGGCTCAAGAATATATTGATTTATTTACTTCTTGAACTGAAGATCAAGTTAAAAATTATGTCGATAGACAATTGCATCAATTAGAATTAAATTTTAAAGATGATACTAGAGAAATAGAAAAACAATTAAAAGAAACACCAAGTGATAGAGAAGGTATTATAAAGACTTTAAATGAGCAAAAAGATAAAATAGAAGCTAAGTATAAAAAAGATTTAGATAAATTTAATAAATTAGACAAAAAAGGTCTAATTGATTGACAGCAAAAAGAGATAGAAGAATATAAAAAGAAAAAGAATCAAACTACTTTAAGAGCATCTGAATCTGGAACTATGTGAATAATGGATTATATTGATGAAAATAATCCAACTAAGTTTTATTTTGGAACAAATTCTCACGTTGCTAAAGCAATAAAAGATAATCTAGTTTCATTTTCTTTAACTAGACTTAATTCAGATATTAGTGTTGGTCAAACATTTAATTTAAATGGGTTTGATAAAAACTTTACTAAATTTGTTTTTGAAAAAAATGAAAATGGAACTAAATTAAATGACGCAGTTTCAGCAATTTTTCATGCAACTGATTTTATAAAAGATGATAGTAATCCACTTAAATATCTTGAACAGTCTCAAAAAGAGAAATACAAAGAAGCTGGAATATTTGCAGATTTTGCTGTTATTGAAGTCGATTTTTCAAAACTTTTAAATAATTCAAACTACAAATATTCAATTTGAAGTGAATCTAAGGAAATATCTAATCAATATCAAAATAAAAAAGAAGATTTAATTAGCTTAATTACTAATAATTATGCTAAAAGTAATAATAAAATTCAATTTGAGTCTGAATCATTGTTAGATGACAATAAGTATAAAACATTTGATAGAAAACTAGATTTTAATCCAAATATAGATAGTGAAGTAAAAGAATATACTGATTTAAATAGTCTTTATATTTTAGGATATCCAATAGCAGTTGAAGATTATTATTTAGATAAATATGAAGATTATAAACAATTACAAAATAGAGAATATGATTATTCTTTATGAGTAAATAGTGAATATAAATATTATAAAAACCTAGTTAAAAAAGAAGGAACTCCAAGTTCATTTAAAGAATATGAAACAAACAAAGGTAACTTCTTTTCATATCAAATAGGATATAGATCATTTATAGATAAACCTGGATTAACTGATGCTTTTTTAGCAGTTCATAGAATTGGTAAAAAATTATATACATTAGATAATAATGACAAACCTAAAAAATACTTTAATTATGGATTAGAAATATTACCAAGATTTTATGCTCCAAGTGGTGGAGCATCTGGATCTAGTGTTAGAACAAAAGATAACAAGTTATTAGCAGTATTTCACGCAGCAAATAATTCAGCAAAGACTGGATTAGCAGCTGTTTTTAGATCTCATGGTAAAGATTATAATAACTTATTTGGTAAATATAATCTAGGTCAGTATGATTTAATTTATGGTGGTGGAAAAGACCAAGTTGAAGGTAGATCATATAGAGAAGTTTTAAAACAGAAATATAAAGACAAAAACTTTAAATCTGCTTTATTTAAAGATGGTTTTGATAAAATACCTGATCAATTTCAATTTAAAAATAACTAGTAATAAACTTAATATCCTTTAGATTTTTATCTAAAGGATTTTTTTTATATTGAATTATTTAATAAATATAACTTGTAAAAAAATATAAATTTTAATTAAAAGTTACTAAAACTATTATGTTTTTAGTAACCTTTTTATAATGATATAATCAATATTGATATAGATTTTAAGGAGTTGAAAGTGTGCATTTTTTAAAGAAGAAGAAAAATAAAATTTTAACATTAGTATTAGTTGCTAGTTTAGCTACTTCTCTTTCTTTTGGTTCAGTAATTTATTATTCATTTTCTGATGCAAATATTTCATTTGATACATCATCAAATGGAATAACTGATGCTGAATTAGCTCCAATTAATAATGCAACAAATGATGCAGTAGTTTCAAATAGAGATAATAAATTAAAACCAAGCCCTAAAGAAGAAATTAGAAAAACTGATAGTACTGAAAAATTAGTAATACCTACTGTTAGAAAAGATGATAAAGTAACTGATGCTGCAAAACCTGAATTTAAACCAGAAATTAGAAAACCAGATAGTTCTAATATAAAACCAAGAGTAAGTAGATCAACAAGAACCATTGTAATTAGTGGTGTTGAAGTTGAAGCTGAAGTAGAAGGCCCACCTGGATTTCATGTTCATGAAGAAGATAAAAGAAGAGGAATTTCTAATCCTAAAAAACCTTATCAAAATCAATCGGTTGGAAAAATTCTTAATGTTAAAGTAACAGATGATTTAAGAAGAGGTGTTATTAAAGAATCATTAACTGGTGGAGAAGGTTATGATAGTGGGGCTGCTTTATTTAATAACAGTTTGTTTAACGTATTTGATAAAGATTTATCTAATACTAATGATGTAGAAAAAACTCTAGAAGAATTAGAAGCTGTTGCAAACCAGAACGCTTCAGTTTATGAAAATACTTTAGAACGTTATAAAAGATTATTAGATTCAGATAATGTTGTTAACTTTTTAAAAGAAGGTGCTAAAGAAAAATACGAAGAATTAAAACCAAAATTTAAAACAAACAAACAAAGATATATTTGATTAATTGCAAATTTAGATAAAAATAAATTTACAAAAATTGCTTCAACTTCAGAAAAATACTTAGCACAAGGTCTAACAATTTCACCAAGAAGTGCATTTATTAATGAAAAGGGTGAAATTGATTCAAATGGTTGAGGACCACCTAATGAATTTAATACTGTAACTTCAAGAATTCAAAATGATAATTCTAACTATAGAACTTTTAGTTATGATACTCCATATAATAGACCATCTGATTCTATTGAAAGTGGAAATTATCCTGGATGAACTAAAAAAGATGTGACAAGTACTTATACTAAGGATTATGGTTTTGAAGAAGGAAAAGGAATCACTATTAGTGAATTAACTAGAGATAAACCAACCACTGCTAAAGATAAAATTAATAAAGGATTAGTTTTAGAAATTGATGCTTCAAAAGATTATGCATATGGTAAAACTAAAGAATTAATTAAAAAATTTAAAGAAAAAAATCAAAAAATCACTTCTTATAGAATTAAAAATATGGGAGAAAAAGATTCAGCTCAAAACTTTATAGAAATTCTTTCTGAACTTCCAGAACATATTCCTCAATTAGAACTATTCTTTTCAGATAAAGCAACAAATACAGCTAGTTTAATCGCTTTAGAAAATAAAAAGATTGATGATTTATCATTATATACAAACGGTAATTCACTAAGAAGATCTTGATCATATAATCCACTTGCTTTAAAAAATACAGCTTGAATTAATACAATTGATTATAATGTTAGTGCTGAATATTCTAAACATGAAACAATAAGTACTAGAATTACTTTTAACACTTTAGCATTTGATGCAATTGACTATAAAACTGATGGAGATTATTCAAGAATTAATGATGGTTTAAGAATGGTTTATTATGCAAGAAACAATGAGCCATTTTTCCAAGGGGGATTTGGTCCTGGACTAAGTCCTGATAAATCATTAGGAGAAAATAGTTATCCAACAGGATTAGATTTTACAAGAATACCAAAAATTAGATCACTAAGAGGATTAAGATTTGATGATGAGTATAATTCATCAAATAGATCGAGAAAAATTACAGAATTAACTTTATATAATAATAGTTCAGGATTTGATATATCAGTTGAAGAACTAAATAATGCAAACTTAGAACATTTATCAACAGGGGAAGGAAATCCTGAAAAACCAAAAATTTATTTCAGTAATGGTAATCAAACAACAAGTATTAAAATAACTGGTAAAGGTACATTAAATGAATCTGGAAGATATTATCTAAGTAAATACTTTGAATATGGTGACAGTTTTAAAGGAAGACCACACCTAGTTGAAGTAGAATCTGGAGCTACTGAATTACAAAACCAATTAAGACAATGAGGATTTAATGTATCTGTATCTAATGGAAGAGAATTTACATAATAAAAGGAAGTAATATTTTATGAAACGTGTGAATAAATTATTAGTATTATTATCTTCAACAACTTTAGCATTACCCTTAACTTTATTAGTTGCTTGTACTTCAACAAAACAAGCACCAAAATCTATTGATGATGATGAGTTTTTAAAAGTAGTTGATTCTATTAAATCTGAAGAAGATCTTTTAAAATATGCTGATCTTAAGTTTAAAGATTCTAGAGGTTCTTATATTAGTAAAGAAAATGTTGTACCTAATCAGTTAGAAAAAAGCCAAATTGAAATTACTTTTAAAGATAAATATAAAGGTCAAATTAATTCAAAAATTGTAAATATAAATGTTGATAATTCTAATGGATTTGCAATTGTAAATGACGCAATAATTTTTGTAGAATTTGAAAATAACAAAACAGGTAAAAAACAGCCTATAAATTTTAAAATTACTGGATTAAATAAAAATAACACAGTTGATGCTTCTGGCAATAGACAAACTAATAGTCTTAAAGATTTTGGTGGTGCTGAAGGATTTAAAGCATACACTGAAATGAATCAAAAAGATAGATTTAAATTTGATAATAAAAAATATGTTGAAAAATTAGAAGGTCAAATTGGTCATGGTGAAAAACCTATTGATTTAAAATCGTATAGAGGATTAGATACAACTCAAGAAAATATTAAAAAATTTGATGAGAAGGCTAATAATAGTAATTTTGATACGTACTATAATGCTGCAATTAAAGGTTTTACTTTACCAGTTTATGATGAAAAAGGTTCAGTAAAAGGCTTACAAATTAATGATGGTCCTGAAGTTAATAAAGGACCTTCGGTTGTTGATTCACTAGGAAGAGATCAGTTTAAAACTAATGGTTTAGCTAGAACTATACCAAATGAAACATATAAAACCGCTGCTATTCAAACATTTCAAGTAGATTTTACTGGTTGAAAAGATTATGCTGCTGAAATTGAAGAAGCTGAAGATAATATTAAATTATTCAATTCCTGAAATGAACAACAAATTAAGAATTATCTTGATCAACAACTAAAACAATTAACGTTAAACTATGAAGATGAAACTAGACAAATAGACAAAAAACTTTCTGAAAATTCAACTGAATATGAAACAATAATAAAAAACTTAAACGATCAAAAAAATAAATTAAAAGAAGAATACGATAAAAAATATAAAGAAATATCTGAATTAACAAAAGAGAAATTAGTTGAATGACAAACAAAAGAAATTGAAGAATATAAGAAAAAAAGTAAAGAAAATAAATACCAAACTTCTGAATCTGGAACTATGTGAATAATGGATTATTTAAAAGAAGATAACAATAATAATCCAACAAAATTTTATTTTGGAACAAATTCACATGTTGCTAAAGCGATTAAAGATGATTTAGTTTCATTTTCTTTAACAAGAATTAATGACAATATAAAAGTAGGTCAAACATTTGACTTAAATGGATTTGATAAAAACTTTACAAAATTTTCATTTACTCCTAAAAATGGCAAAAAGATTAGTCAAGCAGTTAGCGCAATATTTCATGCAACTGATTTTATAAAACAAGATAGTAATCCTTTAAAACTACTTACAAATGGACAAGAAAAAACATATAAAGATGCAGGAATATATGCTGATTTTGCAGTTATTGAAATTGATTTTGACAAACTATTAAATGAAAGTGATTATTCTCGCTCTATTTGAAGTGAATCTAAAGATATTTCACACAATTATGAAAAAAATAAAGATAAATTAATTTCAGATATTACTAATAAATATGCAAGTAATACTGATAAGCAAGTTAAGTTTGTTTCTAACTCTTTATTAGAAAATGAAAATTATAATAAATTTGATAGACCTCTTGATTTTGATCCTAATAAACCTGAAGAAGTTAAAAAATATGAAGAATTAGAAAGTATTTATATTTTAGGATATCCAACCGCTAATGAAGATTATTATTTAGATCAATACGAAGATCATAAACAAATAGAAAGAAAAAGATACGATTTTTCACTATGAGTAAATAGTGAATATAAGTATTATAAAAAACTAAGCAAAAAAGAAGGAACAACTAGTTCATTTAATGAATATGAAACTAAAAAAGGAAACTTCTTTTCATATGAAATCGGGTATAGATCATTTATTGATAAACCTGGATTAACTGATGCTTTTTTAGCTGCACATAGAGTTGGTAGAAAATTATATTCATTACCTGTAGATAATAATGGTAAATCTAAAAAATACTTTAACTATGGTTTAGAATTTTTACCAAGATTTTATGCACCAGCTGGTGGAGCTAGTGGATCTAGTGTTAGAACAAAAGATAATAAATTATTAGCTGTATATCATGCATCTAATAATGTTGCAAAAACTGGATTAGCAGCTGCATTTAGATCAAATGGTTATGACTATAAAGAATTGTTTGGTAAGTATAACTTAGGACAATATGATCTAATTTATGGTGGTGGAAAAGATCAAGAAAAAGATAAATCTTATAGAGAAGTATTATTAAAGAAATATCCAGATAAGAAAAGTGCTTTGTTTGCTAGTGGATTTAAAGAAGATAATATTCCTGAAGAATTTAAATTCAAAACACAAGCCAAATAAATAAATAAATATTAATAAATAAACAAATAATATCCTTTAGATAATATCTAAAGGATTTTTTAACTATATTTACTATTAAATGACAATTTTAAATTTATTTGTTCAAAAATAATAAAATACTTTATAATATAATAGTTAAATATGCTTTTGTGCAAATTTACTTAAAATAAAATACAAAAATAATAAAAATTGCCTATTTACAATACCTTTAAGTGACTTTATAATTAGTCAAATTACATACAATTAATAATTCTATTTCTAGGGAGAGAAATTGTGTATTTTTTAAAAAAGAAAAAAAATAAAATCTTAACAATAGCTTTAGTAGCTAGCTTAGCTGCTTCAGTTTCATTTGGTTCAGTTCTTTATTATTCATTTTCTGATAATCATATTTCTTTTGATACATCATCAAATGGAATAACTGATGCTGAATTAGCTCCAATTAATAATGCAATTAATGATGCAATAGTTTCAAATAGAGATAATAAATTAAAACCAAGTGAAGAAAAAATCATTAAAGAAACTGAAAAGAAAATTGAAGAAAAAATAATAATACCACCTGCTAAAAAAGAAGAAAAAGTTGAAGCAGCAAAACCAATACCAAAACCAGTAGTAAGAAAGCCTGAAACAAAAATAACTTCACCAAAAATAACCAGAAGAAAACAAACTATTACAATTGCTGGAATTGAAGTTGAAGCCGAAATTGAAGGCCCACCTGGATTTGTAACTCATCAAAGAGATAAAGACAGAAAAATATCAAATCCTACAAGACCTTATCAAAATCATTCAGTTAATAAAATTCTTAGTGTAAAAGTAACAGAAGAATTGAAAAAACAAGTTGCAAAAGATGCTTTATCTGGTGGTAATGGTTATGATGAAGGTGCAGGATTATTTAACAATAGTATTTTTAATGTATTTAAAGAAGAATTTAATTCTGGTAAGGAATTAAATGATATTTTAAGTACTCTTGAATCAGTAGCACGTCAAAACTCTGGTGCTTTTCAAAATACTTTAGAACGTTATAAAAAATTATTAGATTCACCAAATGTTATAAATTTCTTAAAACCTGAAGCACAAAAAGAATATCCAAAACTAAAATCTAAATTTCAAACTAAAAA
Organism: Mycoplasma mycoides subsp. capri; assembly: GCF_018389705.1. Lineage (NCBI taxonomy): Bacteria > Bacillati > Mycoplasmatota > Mollicutes > Mycoplasmatales > Mycoplasmataceae > Mycoplasma > Mycoplasma mycoides. The sequence continues at coordinate 390,716 of NZ_CP065581.1, forward strand.
TCAAGAATACATTTGATTAATTGCTAATTTAGATCAATCTAAATTCACAAAAATAGCATCAACTTCAGAAAAATATTTAGAAAAAGGACTAACAATTTCTCCAAGAAGTGCATTTATCAACGAAGCTGGTGAAATTGATTCTAATGGTTGAGGACCACCAGATGAATATAATACTGTAACTTCAAGATTAAGAAGAGATAATTCTGAATATAGAGTCTTTGATTATGATGAATATTACAATAGATCATCAGATAGAATAGCAAATGGAACTTATCCAGGTTGAGTTAAAGAAGATGTTAGTGAAGCATATAGTAAAAAATATAATTTTAAAGCAAGTGATGGTATTAGATTTAGTAAATTAGAAAGAATAAATCCAAATCCAGCAAAAGGTAAACTTAACTCAGGATTAGTACTAGATTTAGATGTTTCAAATGATGAAGCTTATAGAAGATCTAAGGAATTAATAGAACAATTACAAAAAGATGGTGAGCAAATCACTTCTTATAGAATAAAAAATATGGGTGAGAAAAACTCTGATCAAGCGTTTAAAGATATACTAGCTGCACTTCCAAAAGACATTCAACAATTAGAATTGTTCTTCTCAGATAAAGCAACAAATACAGCTAGTTTAATTGCTTTAGAAAATAAAAATATTAAAGAATTATCATTATACACTAGTGGAAATTCATTAAAAAAAGCTTGATCATATAATCCATTAGCTTTAAGAAATACAACTTGAATCAATACAATTGATTATAATGTAAGTGCTGAATATTCTAGTTATGACAAAATTACAACTAGAATTACTTTTAATACTTTAGCATTTGATCAAGAAGACTTTAAAAATGGCAGTTATGAAAGAATTAATGATGGATTAAGAATGGTATATTATGCAAGAAATAATGAACCATTCTTCCAAGGTGGACACGGACCTGGATTAGAACCTGATAAAAAATTAGGACAAAATAGTTATCCAACAGGTTTAGACTTTTCAAGAGTTACAGGTATTAAATCATTAAAAGGACTAAGATTTGATGATGATTTAGATACTTCAAATGAACCAAGAAAAATTACTGAATTAACCTTATATAATAATGAATCTTACTTTGAAATTTCTTCTGATGAATTAAATGTAGCTAACTTAGAACATTTATCAACTGGAAAAGGAAATCCAGAAAAACCAAAAATTCATTTTAGTAATGGAAATAATACAACAAGCATAAAAATAACTGGAAAAACAAAATTAAACGATGAAGGAAAAAGAAATTTAGACAAATATCTAGATTATAATGAAACACTTAAAAATTCAGGAAAGCAAATTCAAGTGCCAAATGATGCTACTGAATTAAGAGACCAGTTAAAAAACTGAGGATATAATGTTGTTACTGCAACTGATCGAACATTTACATAGTCAACAAAAAGGAATATACAACCTATGAAAAGAATGAATAAATTATTGATGTATATATCATCATCAACACTTTTACTCCCGATTACTTTATTAGTTGCTTGTACTACTTCTAAAGTAGTCTCTAAACCTATTGATGACAATGAATTTAATAAACTTATTAATTCTATAAAAACAGAAGATGATCTTTTAAAATATGCTGATATTAAATTTAAGGATCAAAGAGGTTCTGAAATAAGTAAGGGTAATATATTGCCATCACAATTAAAAAAAGAAGACGTAAGTATAATCTTCAAGGGTAAATATAGTGGGCAAATTTTTACAGAAGTCTTAAATGTAAATGCTATTAACCAAGATTCTTCTTTAGGAAATAAAGTTAATATTTTTGTTCAGTTTACTAATAAGAAAACTGGAACAAAAATACCTACAAGTTTTATTATTAGTGGTCTAAATGAAAACGGTAACTTTGATTTTTCAGGAACTAGAATTGTAAATGACTTGGATTATTTTGGTGGTCTTAGCGGTTTTAATGATTATAGTAGTAAAACTCAAGAGCAACGATTTGATTATGATAATTCAAGATATATAACAGGATTAAAAAATCATTTATCAGGCGGAACAGGAACTGTTGACTTAAAAAAACTTAGAGGTTTAGATACAAAAGAAGAACAAATTACAACGTTTGAAAATTAGCAAAAGAAGTTAAGTTCGATAGTTATTATAATGCTGCTTTAAAAGGGTTTACGCTACCAGTTTATGATAATTCAGGTAAATTTACTGGTCTAAGTGTAAATGATGGACCAGAAATAGGAAAAATTGCTTCTCATGTAGATTCACTTGGGAGAACTGAAAAAGCTAAGACTAATGGTTTAGCTAGAACTATTCCAAATGATACTTATAGAACGGCTGCAATTCAAACATATCAAGTAAATTTCACAATTTATAAAGACTATGCTAAAGAAATTGAAGAGGCAGAAGATAGTATTCAATTATTTAGCAAATGAGATGAAAAACAAGTTAAAAGTTATATTTCTGCACAGCTAAATCAATTAAGATCAAACTTTGAAGATGAGGTATCTCAAATAGAAAAAGAACTTTCCCAACCTTTAGAAGGTAGAACAACTATAGTAGAAAATCTTAAGAAGAGAAAATCTGAAATAACTGCTGAATATGAAAAAAATATAAAGGAAATATCATCGCTAAATAAGGATAGTCTTGTAGAATGACAAAAAAAAGAAATTGAAAAATATAAAAAGAAAAAAGAAGAGAAAATTTTTCAAACTTCTGAATCAGGAACAATGTGAATAATGGATTATATTGATATTAATAATCCAACTAAATTTTATTTTGGTACAAATTCACACGTTGCTAAAGGTATAAAAGATGATATGGTTTCATTTTCTTTAACTAGATTAAATTCAGATATAAAAGTAGGCCAAACATTTGGATTAAATAGTGCTGATAAGAATTTTACAAAATTTACTTTTGCACCTGCTAAAAAAGAAAATAAACTTAATGAGGCAGTAACAGCTATTTTTCATGCTACTGACTTTATAAAAAAAGAAAGTAGTCCACTTTCCTTACTTAAAGATGATCAAAAAACTAAGTATAGTGAAGCAGGCTTATTTGCAGATTTTGCAGTTGTTGAAATAGATTTTGAAAAACTTTTAGATACAAATAATTTCTCACGTACAGTTTGAAGTGATTCTAGTGATATTTCAAGTAAATATCAAGATAATAAAAATGAATTAATAAAGACAATAACTAACGATTATGCAATGAGTGGTAAAAAAATTAGTTTTGCATCAGAATCTTTATTAGATGATAAAAATTACAAAAAATTTGATAGAAAACTTGATTTTAATCCTGAAAATTCAGATGAACTAAAAGCATATAGAGATTTAGATAGTCTATATATTGTAGGTTATCCAACTTCAAATGAAGATTATTATTTAGATCAATACGAAGATGAAAAACAACTAAAAAATAAAAAATATGATTTTTCTTTATGAATTAATAATGAATATAAATATTATAAAAAATTAGTTAATGGGGAAGGAACTTCAAGCTCATTCAAAGATTATGAATTAGAAAAAGGAAACTTTTTCTCTTATCAAATCGGATATAGATCATTTATTGATAAACCTGGACTAACTGATGCATTTTTAGCAGCTAATAAAGTTGGCAAAAAATTATATTTTTTAGATGAGCAAAACAAAGGTAAAGCTAAGAAATACTTTAATTATGGTTTAGAAATATTACCAAGATTTTATGCACCAGCTGGTGGGGCTAGTGGATCAAGTGTTAGAACAAAAGACAATAAATTATTAGCTGTATACCATGCAGCTAATGGATCAGCTAAAACTGGTTTAGCAGCTGTATTTAGATCTAATGGTTATGACTATAAAAATCTATTTGGTTCATATAAATTGGGGCAATACGACTTAATTTATGGTGGTGGAAAAGATCAAGAAAAAGGTAAATCCTATAGAGAAGCCTTATTAAAGAAATATAATAATAGTAGTATGAAAAGTGCATTATTCCCTAGTGGTTTCGATGAAAAACATATTCCTAGTGAATTTAAATTTGATCACAACAAACAAAAATAAAACTTTCATCTATTCAAGGAGACAAGATAAATGATTTCTTTAAAAGTTGAACAACAAAAATTTTATGATGATGGTTCAAACTTAATACTAGAAACAAAAAAGAATAAAATAGTATCTATTTATAAAACTATTGTTCTTTCATTCTTTTTTGTATCAATGTCATTGTTACTATTTTTATCAAATTATTCAATCTTTAATAAAAATATAGAAAATTCATACCAATTTTTATTTAATTTTTCTCAACCAGCATTTGAACAATATAACTGAGTAGTACTTTTTAGAATTTGTTTATTAGGATTTTTATATTTTTATGGATTAAAAAAAGCTTATATAAATATAGAACCAAATAAACCATATTTAAAACAATACACGATTTGATTTAGTTTATATTTAATAACTAGTATTTCTGCATTTATATTATTTTTTACTTATTCACCACTAGAAGCACAAAATATAATTAATCTAATTTATAGTTTAATCGGTTTATTATTAATAGATATTTCTTATGTGTTATTTAAATATAAAACAAGAAAAAAACTAAACCCATTAGTATATCAAAATAAATGAAGTTTAATTGTTGATTTAATTAGTAGAACAATTTTAGTTAGTTTAGTTTTAGCTATTTTTCTAGTTTGAATAAATCAAGGTGGAACAACTTATGAAATGCTAGCTAATAATAAGTTTTATGAATATGTATTAAACTTATTTGGAATTAAAAGCTTTTTAAACTTTTTAATTATTATTACTAGTTTTATATTTATTGGTTTATTGTTTATTGGATTAAATATTTATACTATTTTAAAAATAGTTTATAAACAATTTAGTTTTGAAATTATTAGAGATAAGTTGAATTTTTATTTAACTGGAGTAATTGTTGTATTTATTTGATTAATAAGTTTAGTGTTTTTAAAAATACCATCAACTCATGAAGTATTTGTAAAAAATGATAACTTAGAATATTTATACTTATTATTTTCTTTATTAAACATTATTATTACTATTGTTTATTTATGATTTAAACAATTTAAAAATAGATTAAATAGTCCTTTAATTAAAATCAGTTATTTAACTATTTTTCATTTTATTATTTGAACTGTATTTATGGTTGCTAGTTTTTTAACAACAAGTTCAACTGTAAGTATGATTAATTTATTAATTACTATTGTTTTAGTTGCTATTAGTTATTATTGACATATTAAATCATCAAGATTTAACAACTATTATAATTACTTATTAATTACTTTAAATGTAATAATGATTTTTATAATAAGTTTAGTATTTGGATTTAATCAAATATTACTATCACATAATAATAAAAATTTATTTATTATTCCTTTAAAAGCTAATTTATTACAAATTATAAGTATTTTTATAGTAGCATTTCAAATTATTAATGTAATTTATCCATTAACTTATATGTTAATTACAAGTATTAAAATTTCTAAAACTTTTAAAAAGGAGCTAAATCATGAAACACAAAAACAAACAAACTAGCGATCAATCTTTTATGGTTTTTGATTTATATGAAAAAATAGTTAATGCTAATAATTACATTGATTATCAAAAACTACTAGCAACAGTATTATTAGAAAATCAAATCGGATTTGATTCAAAAGTTTATAAAGAATTTGAAAACTCTTATTTACTAGCTTTTAAAAATCATTTTGATATTGTTTTAAATGATTTTGTAATTACTTTTAATGTTAATTTAAAAATTAGTAGTGATTTATTAGTACCAATGTTAAGTGAAACTGAAAGTAGTAATACTGAAGCAATTAATTTAAAAACAAGTAATAATGAACAATATCAAAAGTTTTTAACTACTTATAATAACTATTTTATTTCACTAATTAAACAAGGTTTTTGTGTTGAAATTTTTCCAAATGTTATTTTATTTAAATCAAAAAACACAGATCATTTAAAAATAATATTTGATAAAACTAAAGTTTTAACTAGAGGTTAATATGGATTTAAAAAAAGTAGAAACCAAGTTAAACAACTTAAAAACTATTCAACAAAGATTAAGTAATGAAAAAAACATTTTATTAATAGATATGATTAAACAAAATGCCTTATTAAATTATTATGTTAAAAATGCTTTGTGAAATCAAAACATTATTTCATTACTACAAAATGAATATAAAATTAAAAATAATTTGATTAGTGAGATAAAAATTAGTAAAAATAAACTAATTAATAAATTAAAAGACTTTATTTCTCAACCAAAAGAACTTTGAATTTATTTAACTGAAGAACAAAAATACTCAACTGATTCTTATTCAAGATATGAAAATCATATTTTAAATAGTATTAAAAAAAATAATGCTGATTTTATTGTTATTGGAGATCGTGCTAAACAGTTTTGTAGTGATAATAAATTAAATGTCATTTATAATGTTGATCAAAAACAAGCGATTTCAAAACTTTCATGAACACTAACTTTAATTATTAAATTCTTATTTTCTCAATATAATTATAAAAGTTTACGCTTTGTAATTAATTCTAATAAAAATAAAGATAATAGTTTTACTATTCTTCCACTAACTAAATTTAATGTAAATAGTTTAAGTGAAACTGAAACTAAATTTGATTTAGATCATATTAAAGAATTTAAAATCTTTCCAGATATAAATAATTATATTCAAACTCAAATTGATAATTATATAGAAAATTCAATTCAATCTTTATTAGTTGAATCTTCATTTTATAAAACTAAAAATGAATTAATTAAAACTAATAAAACTATTAATGAAGTAGATGAAGAAATTAAAAAGCTAAATAAAAAGATTATTAGAATCAAACGTGAAAAAGAAATTGAAGAAATTGTTTTACTAACAAGTAATAATAAGAAATTTTTAATCAGGAGAGATCAATAATGGCTTTTAGTGTTGAAATTAATTTTATTGAAAATAAACAAACTATTAATTTTAATAAAGCAATTGTTTATTTTAATGCTGATGAAGAAAATGAATGAATTTCATTAACTAATAATTCAATATTAGGATATGAAATTATGTTATTAAAAATTTTAGATCTATCTAATAATCAAGAAAAATATTTATTTGCAAACAATGTTAATATTATGGTTAAAAATAATCATATTGTAATTAATACTTTTTCAAAACAAAACTTTTTAGTTAAATCAAATCGTAAAAAAATTTATCAAGATCAGTTAAAAGAATTACATAAACAAATTAGTATTTTACAAGCAAATCAAACAATTGGTTTAACAATTGATTCATTATTAGAATTAAAAAAATTAAAAAATAAATATTATGTTTTAAAGTTAAAAAATCTATTACAGCTAAAAGGAGAATAATATGAAAAAAAATAAATTATTATCTAAATCATATAAAATAGCTATTCTTCTTTTAACAGCTACTAGTAGTTTAAGTTTAGCTGCACTAATTAAAAACACTCATCATAATAACAATAATATTGTTTTAAAATTGTATCAAGATGGAAATGGTGGATCAGGTGGAAGTGGTGGTTCAGGAGCAGTATCAGGTGGAGCTGGATCAAATGGTGGTTCAGGCACAAGTGGTTCAAGTGGAACTAGTGGAACTGGTGCTAATAGCGGTGGTTCAACCGCGTCAGAATCGCCATTAACGCCGAAAATAGCAGCTGAATTTGATACCTTTAAAGATAAAGCTAAAAAAAAGATTGAGGAAACTGCAAAACAAGTTTACAAAAGAATAACAACTATTTTAGAAGAAGAATTAAAAAAACTTCCTGATTTAAATAAAAGCACTAAGAAACCTGATGAATATTTTAAAAATTTACAAAAAAGAGTTTATTTAACTGAACTAAAGAAATATTTTGGTAAAGAAGAAGAATTTACTAAGGATATTTCTAAATATGGATTTGACGTTACATTTCCAAATGTTATAGCAAATGATAGAAAAGTTGATACTGCTATAGTTAAATTTAATGGTAAAACATACAATAATATTAAAATATCTCCAAGCGATGAGACAAGAGACTACACAAAAGTAGTAGAAAAAAATGAAAATAATGGTGTTGAAAAAAATAAAAAAGAACAAGATAATGTTGTAACTAGTCATAGATTTGATGCTTTATTAAATAATTATGCACAAAGCTGATTAGGTAAACTAAAAGACATTATCTATAAAGAAGATCAAGATCTTCCAGAATTTGGAAAAGATATATTTTTTGATAAATATAAACCTGGCAGTTCAGACTCTTCAACAGATTCATCAAATAATACAACTGTAGTTGATGGTTATACTGTTAAATTAGATCAAAAACATAAAGATTGAAACAGTTACATTAAAACCAAAGTTAAAAATAGATTTGTTGATTTTGATTTAAATCAAAATCAAAGTTTTCAGTTTAATACTCAATCAAGTAATTCAAGTAAACCAACACCACCAAATATTCCTGATCTAAACAAAAAACCACTAGATCCAACTGAAAAAAGAGATCAAAATTCAGTTGAGTACGCTGAACAACTTCCTAGATTACAACCAATTTTAAAATGACAATATGCTGATCATAGTAAAGACAGCATACAAAATTCATTTAATTCATCTAATGAAGAAAAAAATCCAATGTTTTTCTTTATTAACCCAATTAATACTAGATTTAAATATCATGTAACTTCACTAAGTAATGGTAGAGCTACTGTTAAAATTAAAGATCAAGTTAAAGATGTTGAAAGAACTTATTATTCTTCAGATATAACTTATGGTGCTGATCCTAGATTTACATTTATTTTAGAAAATCTAACTAAAAAAATTGAAGCTAAATTTTTACAACTTTATAAAGCTTTATTATTAGATGAAAAAATTAATTATGTTGAATTAAATAATGATCATTTACAAACAAGTTTATTTGGATTAGTAAATCTAGCTACTAGAATAGTTAGTGATTCAAAATATTTAACTGATGTTTTATATAATATAGCAACAAATAAATATCAGTCACTTAGCGATATTTCTAGTGATGATGATTATGCTGGATGAATTAATAGAGTTTCAAATCAAGCATTTGCAAGACTATTACATGCAATTAGTGCTTCACAATTAAATAATCAAAATAATCCTTGAAGTGTTTTAACTGGTGGGTTTAAAAGTGTTCAAGAAATCTATCAAGAACTAGCTAGAGTAACTGATACTAGAAAACAAATTATTAAAAAAGCTAATGACTATAATGTTGATTTAAGTCATTTAGATCAAATATATGATTATTTAGATACTTCTATATTAAAAGCTCAAACCAGTGCAAATCAAATTGGAAAAGCTTTAAACATTTTAAGTTGATATGATAATTTTACAAATCATGTTAAAGATACATCTGAACATTCAGCTTTATTAAAAGTTTTAACTGATACTTCAGATATTAAAAGTGATGAGAAAAAAGTACAAGAATTCCAACAAACTTATCAAAAAGCTATTCAAAAACTAGAAGAAAATAACAGAGAAAAGAAAAAACCTTTAATAATTGTTAGTTCATTATTTTTAGTAATTTCATTATTGTTCATTATAGCAAACACTCTGATATTCTTAATTAAAACTAAACGTAGTAAAAATAAAAATGCTAAATTAACATTTATTATTTCAACTACAATTTCAACAATTATTACTATATCTTCAATTATTTTATTAATAATAGGATTGAAAGGATAAAACGATGAATATAAAAACAAATAGCAAACATACATCACCTAAGATTAGTGCAATCTATGATTATATTGTTGAAGTTAAGGGTGAGTTTGACTATAAACAACAACAAATTTTTACTTCTAAAAAAAATAAAGAGGCAAGATTATTTTTAATTAGTGCTACAAGTGATACTGCTTATTTATTAGCTAATTTACAAGCTTTAAAACTAACTATTAATGATGAATTAGAATTATTAGATAATACTAATGAGATATTTACTTCAAATGAATATTTTGGAAAAGTAATTGATATTTATGGAAATATCATTTTACCTGAACCAAAAACTGTTGTTAAAAAAGCTGAAGATATTTCAAGTGAAGTTTTTAAATTAAGTCATGATTTAATGAAAGTTCAAAGATTAAATGAACAATTATATACTGGTTTAGCTGCTATTGATTTATTAATTCCAATTGGTAAAGGACAACGTGAGTTAATTGTTGGAGATAGACAAACTGGAAAAACTCATATAGCTTTAAATACTATTATTAACCAATCTGCTAGAAATATTAAATGTGTTTATGTTGCTATTGGTCAAAAAAAAGAAAGCATTTCAAGAATTTATAATATTTTAGCTCAACATGATGCTTTAAAAAACACAATTATATTAGATGCTCCAGCTAATAGTAGTTATGAACAATATTTAGCTCCATATATTGGAATGACTCATGCTGAAAATATTTCAAATACTGATGATGTTTTAATTATTTTTGATGATCTAACTAAGCATGCAAACATTTTTAGAGAAATTGCTTTATTAAGTAATCGTCCTGTTGGAAAAGAAGCTATGCCTGGTGATATGTTTTTTGCTCATTCTCAATTACTAGAACGTGCTGGATCTTATAAAAATAAAAAAACTATTACAGCATTACCAATTATTCAAACTATTGATAATGATATTACTAGTTTAATTGCATCAAATGTAATTTCTATTACTGATGGTCAAATTGTTACAAGTAGTAAATTATTTTCACAAGGTATTCTACCTGCTGTTGATATTGATTTTTCAGTTTCAAGAACTGGTGGAAGTGTACAAGATAAAACTATTAGACAAATTGCTGGTCAAATTAATAAAACATATAGAAAATATAAAAGACAATTGAAATTATCAATGTTAGATTATAACTTAAATAGTGAGACTGCTGATTTAATGTATAAAGGTAAAATGATTGATAAATTATTTACTTCAAAAGGATTTAGTATATTTTCATATAACTTTATTTTAATGATGACTAAAATTATTAATTGATCACTAATTAAAGATATTAAAGATGAACAAAAAGCTTTAAAATTTATTGATGAATTAATTAATAAATCAGTTGATGGTAAAAAACAATTTGAAATCATTAAATCAGGTAATAATTATGATGATAAAATGATGAAAAATTATTTCTTATTTGCTTTAAAAGAATACTCTGATTATGTTGGATTAAATTGAGAAATTGATAATGAATATGACTTCTTATCACTAGATCAGTCATTTTTAGAAAAAACTGCTAAAAAATTAGGAGATAAATAATGAACGGGAAAATATTAAGTATATCTGGTGATGTAATTGAAGTACAATTTGAAAAAAGCAATTTACCTTCAATTAATCACTTATTAACAACTCATGATAATCAAACATATTTATTAGTAAAAAGTGTTATTAATGAAACTAACATTAAAGCAATCATCATTTATGCATATAAACAGATTTCACTAAGCGATGAAATCATAAATACTAATAAAAGTTTTATGGTTCCAGTAGGAAGTAAAGCAAAAAACAACATTTTTAGTTTTACTGGAATTTCACTAAACAATAAAAAAGATGATAAACAAGAATATGTTGAAATGAATTCAACTATTAATAATAAAAGAGAATTAAGCACTGAATTTGAACTAATTGAAACAGGTATTAAAGCTATTGACTTTTTTATTCCAATTTTTAAAGGATTTAAATTAGGAATTTTTGGTGGAGCTGGTGTTGGTAAAACAGTTTTAATGAAAGAAATTATTTTTAATGTTAATAATAAATATAAAAACACTTCAAATATTTTTATTGGATCAGGTGAACGTTCAAGAGAAGGTATTGAACTTTATGATGAACTAACTGAATCTAATTTAATGAAAAACTCAACTATGTTTGTTTCTAAAATGAACGAATCTCCAGGAGCACGTATGTCAATTGTTCCAATTGGAGTTACTGCTGCTGAATATTTAAGAGATGTTAAAAAAGAAGATGTTTTATTATTTATTGATAATATTTATCGTTTTATTCAAGCAGAAAATGAAGTAAGTGCTACACTTGGTAAAAAGCCTTCAGTTGGTGGGTATCAATCTACATTAGAAAGTGATGTTGCAAATATTCAAGATCGTTTATTTAAAAATAAAAATGGAGCGATTACTTCATTTCAAACTGTGTTTTTACCAATGGATGATTTAAGTGATCCATCAGCTGTAGCTGTATTTAATCACTTAGATTCAAATCTAGTTTTATCAAGAGATCAAGCTGCAAAAAATATTCTTCCAGCTTTTGATCCACTAGCAAGTTCATCTAGTTCAGTTGATGAAACTTTAATTGGTAAAAAACACTTTAATGCAATTATTGAAGTTAAAAGAATTTTAAAAGCTTATAAAGATTTAGAAGATGTAATTTTAATTTTAGGATTTGATGAATTAGATGCTGAAAGTAAAATCTTAGTTAAAAAAGCTTTACAATTAGAAAACTTCTTTACTCAATATTTCTTTATGACTGAACAATTTACAAAACAAAAAGGTCAATATGTACCTTTAAATGAAACAATTGATAGTGTTATTAGAATTATTGAAGGTAAATATATTAAACAATCTCCTGAAATCTTTTCATATATCGGTTCAGCTTTAGATTTAAAAACTGATGAAGAATTAGGATTATAATTTTAGATAATAAAAGCAAGACTTTAAGTCTTGCTTTTTTACTAACTAATTTTTATTATTCTTTTGTAATTTTTGTAAATTTAAATTTGTCTTGTTTATCTCTTAAATAACTAAATGAATAAGTTGATTCACTACTATCTTTTTTATTTTTAACTTTAGCTATTAAAGTTTCACTTAATAATTGTTCAAATTTATTTTTCTTTTGATCTTTAAATTCAAAATTAATTTCAACACTAGATTGATCAATTGTACTTTCATTTAATGAACTATTTAATGAAGTTATAAGTTTAGATAATTGATTAATAGCATTTTCAGATTTATTATCTTTTTTACTTAGATCAATATTAAATACTTTATTTAATAAAGTATCTAGTAATGAACTTTTACCAATTGGTTCTTTACTATCTGAAGTTCAACCTAAAATTTCTAAAGTTTTATCAGAATTTGATTTTAGAATATCTAATAAATGAGTTTTGTCTTTATAATCAACATCTTTTGCTTTATATTCGTATTTATCAATTACTTTAGCAACATCAGTTAAACCAGTTAAACTAATATTTGAACTTTGTAGTTCATTTAATTTTTCATTTCCTTTAACATCTAAACTAGTTAACAAAGTGTCTAAAATATCAGCTACAGATTTATTTTGTAAAGGTTTAACAAATGATTTATCTTTTCATCAAGATTCATTCATTTTATTTAAAGGAGTAGTTAGTAAACCTTTTAAGTTAAATTCTTTAGCATTTTTAAATATTTTGTCATATCCATTTTCTAAACCACTTAAAAGATTTCTAATTATTCCAAAAGGAACATCTTTAGCACTGAATGGTAAATTTTGTGCTATTTTTTTTATTTCTTCAATTTTTTTAATAGTTGTAGTTCTGAATTGTTTAAACATTTCATTTATTTTATTTGGTAAAAATACTTCACCAGAATATAGCTGTTTAAATGAGTTTTTATCATTTTTATTTTCTGCTGTTATTGGAAATGCAATTGGTAACACTTCTTTTACTAAGCCTTCAAAAACAAATGCTGGGATCACAGGTAAAAGACTAGCATCTACTTCTTTTAAAATGCCTAGATTAGTTTTTAAAGAAGTTAAAACAACAGGAAGTACCTTAATAAATAATGTAGATAAACAATCATATACATTGTGTGTTCCTGTTAATAAACTAGTTAAAGTATATGATATTCATTTATATAAGTGTGGCAATAAATCATTGATAGTTTTTTTAAGTTGATCTTCTTTAGCATCTTTTGATATTACTGGTAAAAGTGGTGTTATTTTTTCATTTAAGAAATCATTAGCTAAAGTTATTAGAACAGTAACAATAGGATGAGCACTTTGATTTTCAAAATATTCTTTTACTAATTTCTCATTTTGATTATTTCTGTCATCTTCTGGATATTCTACTTTAGTAGTTGATAAGAATAAAATAGCTAATAGTTTTTGCAATTCAAATCCATCTTTACTATCCTTATCTTTTAATTCTTTAACAGGTTTTGCAAAGAATGAAAGTATATATTTTAAATTGATTGAAGATGATTTATTTTCTGTGATAGTAGCTATAGTTTTCTCATCATAAGTATTTTTAACAAAATCTTGATTTGTTGTTTTTTCACCAAATAAGTTATTAGCAGATTTAGGTGTAAAATCTCTAGCACTTTCAAATAAACTTAGTTTAATTTGTAAGAATTGTAAAGCCTCTAAAATGTAACCAACAATATCTAATTCGTTACCATTTGATGGTTTAGCAGGACCATTTAATGCTTTAGTTAATGCTAAACTTGCGTCTTTTAGTGATTTAGAAGCATTTTCAACATCTAGTTTAACAGAAGTATATCTACTTCCAACTAAGCCTAGACCTACAGCATTAACTAATGATGTATAAAATGCATTATCTAAATCTTCAGCTTTTAATTCTTTATAGTTTTTATTAACATCAATTTTTTCTTGGAATTTTTGAACATCTTTTACAAATTCAGAACTTGGATTAGTTAATTTTTCTAATCCAGTTTTTAAATGAGGTTTAACTTTTTCAAAAAATGATTTTAAAGTAGTATTAGCTGAATCAAAACTACTTACTAAAAACATTGGATTTAAACTAGTAGTTAGATCTAATATTTTTAAGATATCATCACTTAATTTATCTAAATCAGTTGTATCTACTCCAAATAGTTTAAACACTTCATTAAATAATGGAATTGAAGGTTTTTTAATTTGATTATCTAATTTAATTTTTGAATCTAATACATTTTTATATGAATCTTTTATAAAGTAATGATCAACAAGAGTATTTAATGTTGTTATATTACCGATATCTTTATCAGTATCTTCTAGTTTTAAATTATTTTCTTTTAATAAATTAGTTAGTGATTTTTTATTATTTTCAATTTTAATTTCTTTTAAGTTAACTTTTAGTTGATCTGCTAAAATAAGTTCTTTAGCAAATAAACTAATAGAAGTTTGAGTATTTGTTATCGAATTATTAGTGTCAAATTTTTTTTCTTTAACATGGCAGGCAATTATTGGTAAACTAGCAGTTGTTATCATCATCATTGATGATAAAATTGCAATTAATTTCTTCATAATTTCTCCTATGTAAAACAATTTAAAAAATGTTTTACATTAAGATATTGCCAATAAAAGTAGTCTAAAAGTAGAAAATAACATAAATATAAGAAAACTACAATAGTTTTTAGAAAATATGAATTAATTTTTACAAAATAAATTATCTTTTTAATAAAAGTAGTTATTTTTTGATATAAAGCGTTTTATAAAAAATTCTTTTAAATAAAAAAACAAGATCTTAAATAATTTAAGATCTTGTAGGTTAATTAATTAGTTTTTTGTAATTTTTACAAATTTAAATTTATCTTGTTTATCTCTAGAATAAGTAAAGGAATATTTAGATTCAGAATTATTATTTTTATTTTTAACACTAGCTATTAAAGTTTCACTTAATAATTGGTCTGAACTATTTTTCTTAGTATCTTTAAATTCAAATATGATTTCTATATTACTATCAAATAAAGTATCTAATGAACTATTTGCTGATGCAATAATCTTAGCTAATTGATTAATTGCATTTTCTGATTTATCACTATTTTGATTTGTTTTAAAATTAAATACTTTAGATAAAAACACATCAATTAATGAACCTTTACCAATTGGATTCTTACTATCTGAAGTTCAACCTAAAATTTCTAATGTTTTATCTGGATTAGCTTTTAAGATATCAGCTAATTGAGTTTTATTTTGATAATCAACTCCATTTGCTTTATAAGTGTAATTATCAATTAAAGTAGTAATATCAGTTAAATTAGTTAAGTTAATATTTGAACTAGATAAATCAGCTAATTTTTCATTACCCTGAATATTTAAAGATTTTAATAAAGTGTCTAAAATATCAGCAACAGATTTATTTTGTAATGGCTTAGCAATATTTCTTTCTTTTCAACTATCAGAATCTATTTTATTAAGTGGGGTAGTTAATAAAGTTTTTAAATTTAAATGTTTAACATTTTTAAATATTTGATCATATATACTTTTAAATAAGTCTAAATAAGGTTTAGCTTGATCAAATGGGATTTGTTTTGGATCAACTCCAAGACTAGATAATTTTTCTTTAATTTCTTTTTTTACTGCTTCAAAGAACTCATCTAATTTATCAATTAAAAATACATTCCCACCATATAAAACTTTGAATGAATTTTTATTTTCGTCTTTTTCGTTAGTAATTATTGGAAATGCAATTGATAAAGTTGGAGCAAGTACAAGTGCAAATAAAAGTGCAGGTGCTGATGGAATTAAATCTTCTTTTTCTTTAACTTTGTCTTTTAATATAGTAGTATTTTTAATTAAAGAACTTAAAATAGGTGACATTGTTTTAGTAAACAATATACCTAAAGTGTCATAAGCATTTTTAGCACCAGTTAGTAAGTTGTTTGAAGCAAATGAGATTCATTTGTATAAATGAGGAATAGACTCATTCATAAATTTCTTAATACCTTCTTTTTCATTAGGAATTAAAGCTTCAAGTTTCTTTTCTATAAGATCCTTAGCCATTATTGTTAATAAAGTAATTGAAGGATGAGCCTTTTTATTTTCATAATACTGTTTTGAATCATCTGTATCTCCTCTATCTGGATATTCATTTTTAGCAGTTGATAAGAATAGCATTGCTAAAAGCTTTTGTAGTTCATATCCATCAAGTTGTTTTTCATCTTTTAATTCTTCAACAGCTTTTTTAAAGAATGAAAGTAAGTATTTTAGATTAATTGATGATGATTTCTTTTCTGTTATATTTGCTATAGTTTTATCTTTATAAAGTTCAGTTAGGAATTCTTGATTTGTTTTTTTATCATCAAATAAATTATTAGCTGAACTAGGAGTATGAGTTTTAACATTTTCAAATAAGCTTAATTTTAGTTGTAAAAATTGAAGAGCTTGTAAAGTGTATAAAACAATATCTCATTCTTTATTTTGAGTAGGTTTAGCTGGTGAATCAGTTATTTTAGCTAACATTTCACCTGATTTTTGTAAAGTCTCATTTGTATTTTGAGTATTAATTTCAACAGTTTTGAAATCTTTTGTTCCTATTCCTAAACCTATTGCATTAATTAAACTTGTATAAAAAGCAATGTCTAAATCTTCAACTTTTAGATTTTTGTATTTTTCATTAACATTAAGTTTTTCTTGAAATTCTTTAACATTTTTTGTTATACCCTCTTTTTGAGCAGTAATTGAATCAAATAATGTTTTTAAACTTGGTTTTAAGTTTTTAAAAAATGATTGTAAAGTAGTATTACTTTTATCAAAGTTTGAAGAAATAAACATTGGATTTAGATTAACTAATAAAGTTAAAATATTTGTAATATCATCGCTAAATTTATCTAAATCAGTTGTACCTAATCCAAATAATTTAAAAATTTCACTAAATAAAGGATTTGATAATTTCTTTTGTGAATCTAATTTAATATTTGAATCTAATACATTTTTATATGAATCTTTTTCAAAATATTGGCTGATAAGTTCGTTTGATGAACTAATATTTTTAATACTTGGATCAGTATTATCTAATTTTAAATTATATTCATCTAATAAAAGAGCTAAGTCTTTTTGGTTATTTCTATTTTTAAGTTCTTGTAAGTTAACTTGTAATTGATCTGCTAAAATAAGTTCTTTAGCAAATAAACTAGCAGTTGAGTGGGTATTTGTTATTGAATTATTATTTTCAAATTTATTTTGTTTAGTATGACAGGCAATTATTGGTAAACTAGCAGTTGTTATCATCATCATTGATGATAAAATTGCAATTAATTTCTTCATAATTTCTCCTATGTAAAACAATATAAAAACTTGTTCTACATTAAGATATTGCCAATAAAAGTAGTCTAAAAGTAGGAAATAACATAAATATAAAAAAACTACAATAGATTTTAATAAAAAATGAACTATATTTTACAAAATAAAAACAAGACCTTAAATATTTAAGATCTTGTCAAATGCTAATAATTTTATTAACTAATTTTTTGTGATTTTAATAAATTTAAACTTATCATCTTTGTTAGTTCTAGAATAATCAAACACATATTTAGTTGTAATCTTGTCTTTATTATTTATAAATTTAGCTTCTAGTTGTTGAGAAACTAATTGGTTAAATTTATTTTTCTTATCATCTAAAAATGTATAAGTAATATTAAACTTTTTGTCATTAAATTCAGTGTTTAGTGAATTATTAACAGATAATAAGAATTTTGATAATAAATTAATAGTGTTTTGTGAACTATTATTTTTATCATTTAAGTTAATATTTAAAGTTTTAGAAAATATTATATCTAATAATGAGTCTTTAGCTATCAGATTATTTTTATCTGATGTTCAACCAATGATTTGTAAAACTTTATCTGGATTAGATTTTAAAATATCAATTAAACTAGAGTTAGTTTTATATTCAATACCACTTGGTTTATAGTCATATTTTTGAATTTTTAAAATTATGTCAGTTAAACTAGTTAAATTAATATTTAAACTTTGCAAATCATCTAATTTTTCATCTCCTTTAATATCTAAATCTTTTAATAATTTATCTAAATTATCAGCAATAGATTTATTTTGATATTCTTTTGCAAATGTTTTATCTTTTCATCAAGATTCATTCATTTTATTTAAAGGAGTATTTAATAAAGTTTTTAGATTAAATTGCTGAACGTTTTTAAAAATATCTTCATAGTTATTTTTAAAACTATCAAAGTAATGTTGGATTAAAGAAAATGGAATATCAGTAGATTTTATAGGTATAAAACTACCAAATGATTTTAAAAGATGTTCAACTTTTTGTTTAAAGGTTTTAAACATTTCATCAGTCTTATTAACTAAAAAAATATTTCCACTATAAAGTTCTTTAAATGAATTTTTATCACTTGATTTCTTTGTAATAGGAAAACCCACATTTAAAGTTGGTGCTATTATTTGTTCAAATAACACAGGAAAAGCAAGGTCTTTAAAAGTTATTATTTCTTTACTTAAAAGTTTTGTTTCATCTTGAATTATTACAACTATAGAAGGTAGAACCTTAACAAATAATGCACTTAAAGTTTCATATATGTTAGCTGATCCAGTTAATAAATTAGTTGTTGCATAAGATAATCATTTATAAAAATATGGAATAGAACGCTCAACTAGTTTTTCAACATTTTCTTTTTTAACATTAACTAATAAAGGACTAAGTTTTTTAATTAAAAAATCTTTTATTAAAACAGATAAAAGATAAATTGAAGGATGAGCTTGTTGTTTTTCATAATAATCTTTAGGATCATTAATAGTTGATGTTGTATTATAGTCAACTTTATTTTCTGATAAAAACAGCATTGCTAGTAATTTTTGTAATTCATATCCATTTTTATTATTAGGATCTTTTAATTCTTCAACTGGTTTTTTAAAAAATGATAATAAGTATTTTAGATTAATAGATGAAGGTTTATTTTTTGTAATATCACTAATTTTTTTAGAACTATAAGCATCTTTTATAAAGTCTTGGTTTGACTTAGTATCACTAAATAAATGCTCAGCAGATTTAATTTGATAATTTTTAGTACCATCAAATAAACTTAGTTTTAGTTGTAAAAATTGTAGAGCTTGTAAAATAAAAGCTACAATTTCTCATTCTTTATTTTGTTTTATTTCTTTTTTATTGCTAATTACACTAGCTAGATTTTCACTAGCTTGTTTTAAAGAGTTATTAGTATTTTTAATATCTAGTTCAACTATTTTATAAGTTGTAGAATTTAATCCTAAACCTATAGCATTAATTAAACTAATATAAAAAGCTTTATCAAGATCTTCTAGTTTAAGATCTTTATATTTGTTATTAACATCAATCTTTTCTTTAAAGTTATTAATGTTATCAATTAAATTTTTATCTAAATTAGATAGTGATTCTAATCAAGTTTTTAAACTTGGTTTAAGTTTTTCAAACATTTCTTTTAATAAAGAATCTATATTTGAAAAATGATTAAACATAAAACTCGGATTTAATTTAGAAGTTAATTCTAAAATTTTAATAAGATCATCACTTGTTTTTTTAGTATCACTTATATCTAAATTTAATAATTTAAAAACTTCATCTAATACAAAATTATTTAAACTTTTATTAGAGTCAAGTTTTATGTTTTTATCTAGAACATTTTTATATGAATTTTGATCAAAATATTTATTTATAAATTGATTAGTTGATTTTAATGAATCTAAACTTAGTTCATCTTTATCAAGAACTAAATTATTTTGATTAGTTAATAGTTCTAGATTTTTATTTTCATTCAAGTTTTTAATTTCTTGAAAATTTAGTTGTAGTTGATCTGCTAAAATGAAATCTTTAGCAAATAAACTAATTGCAGTTTTTGTATTTGTTAATGAGTTGTTAGTTTCAAATTTATATTCTTTTTTATGACAAGCAATTACTGGTAAACTAGCTGTACTTATCATCATAACTGATGATAAGATTGCAATTAATTTCTTCATAATTCCTCCTGTATAAAACTTAAAATCGGTTAGGATAAAAGTTTTATACTTTGATGTTTTATAACAAATTTTAAAAAAATGCAAAGTTTTTTAATTTCTAAAAAAGTGTATAATTTGGGAAAAACATTTTTAAATTTAAATAATATGTAAACTTTATTTTTAATATTTTAAAATTAATATAGTAAAGAAAAAAGAGGGCTTATGGATAAAAAAATAATTTATCTAGCAACAACTAATAAAAATAAAGTTAAAGAATTTAGTGAAATTCTAAAAGATTATCAAATTAAAAGTTTATTAGACATACCAGAATATGTTGAAATAGAAGAAAATAAAAAAACATTTAAACAAAATGCCTTATTAAAAGCAAAACATTTAGCTAAATATATAAATGGAGTTGCAATTGGAGATGATACTGGAATTTGTGTTAAAGCTTTAAATGATTTTCCAGGAATTTATTCTAAAAGATGAGCTTATCCTTTAACAAATCATTATGATATATGTAATAAATTGTTAGATAAACTAAAACATATAAATCAATTAAATAAAAGAAAAGCTTATATGACAACAGCTATTGCTTTATATGATGCAATCAATAAAAAACAATTTGTATATCAAGCTAGAGTTAATGGATATATTGATTTTCAAGTTAATAAAAGTGAATTTGGTTTTGGTTATGATTTTATTTTTATTCCTAAAGGTTATGAGAAAGCTTATTCATTAATGAGTAGTGAGTTAAAAAATCAAATTTCAGCTAGAAAAAAAGCAATAGATAGATTAATACAATATATTGATAATGTAAAATAATTAAGGATTTATATGAATAAAAGAAAAATTAATATTGTTTTATATCAACCAGAAATTGCTCAAAATGTTGGAGCAATTATGAGAACTTGTGTAGCTATTAATGCAAGATTACATATAATTGAACCATTAGGTTTTATTTTTGATGATCGTCATTTATCAAGACCTAGTGCAAATGAGTATAAATATGTTGATTGTATTAGATATGATGATTGAAATGATTTTATAACTAAACATCCAAATATTACTTTATTTTGTTTATCTAGATATGGTCAAAAACCAATTTCTGACTTTGATTTTTCAAAAATTAATGATAATGTTTATTTAGTATTTGGAAAAGAATCAACTGGGATTGCAAAACCGATTTTAAAAGAACATTACAATACAACTTTTAGAATACCAATGATAAGTGAAACTAGAAGCTTAAATATCGCAAATACTGTAGGAATTGCTAGTTATGAAGTTTTAAGACAATGAGACTATTTAGATTTAGTTAAATATGAAACTCAAAAAGGCAAAGATTATATTTTAAGTGAACGTTGAAAGGGAATTGAAGAATAATGAACAATTATCCATACATTTTATCTGATCTTGATGGAACTATTTCTTTAAAAGATTTTTCTATTAGCAAAAAAACTATTAAAGTAATTAAAAAATATCAAAAATTAAGTAATAACCGTTTTTCATTTTGTACAGGAAGAGTTGATGGTGCTAATAAAAAAATAGCAAAACAATTAAAAGTTAATTTACCTATAATTTCTTGTAATGGAGCTTTAATTTCTAATTTAAAAACTAATGAAGTTTTACATGCTGATTATTTAAACAATAAACTAATAAGTGAGTTATTTAAATTAGCTCATGAGCATGATATTGATATTGTTGGATATACTCATAATATGATGATTGGTACTTTTCATTCTGAAAGAGTGATTTCTTGACAAAACTATATGAATAAAACTAAGAAAAAATATCATTGAGAAATTAAAAAATATAATGATTTATTAGAAATTTCAAATGAATTAAAAAATAACAATTTAAAAATTGTTGAAGTAATTATTAGTTTACAAAATCTTTCAGATGATAAAGCAAAAGAAAAATTAGATCTCATTAAAGAATGCATTAAAGATAAATTTGATTTAGTTCAATCACTACCAAAACTATTTAACATTATGAAAAAAAAGACTAATAAGTTGTCTGGATTAAAACACTTTGCTAAAGCTTTAAATATTAACTATAAAGATATTATTGTGTTTGGAGATAATCATAATGATATTGAAATGGTTAAAGGTGTTAAACAAGGATATTGTGTTGAAAATGGTGTTGATGAGCTTAAAAAAGTAGCATTTGAAGTTTGTGATAGTTTAGAAAATGATGGAGTAGCTAAGAAAATAGAACAAATTATTAAAGAAGTACAAAATCAAAAATAATTTATTTTAATTTCTTAATTAATATATTTAATTAAAATTATTTAACATTTTAAGACCTTAAAGGTCTTTTTTATTTTTTTAGCACTCACTATATGCAATTGCTAAAAATGTGTTACAATAGAAATAGTTAAAAAAAGAATTTAACTTAAAGGAGCTGAGATAGTGGAATTTCAAGAAAAAGGAAAAGTAACTGATGCTTTAAAAAAATATACAAGAGATCTAACAAAAGATGCTAAAGATAATAAATTAGATCCTGTTATTGGAAGAGAAGAAGAAATTTCTCGTGTTATTCAAATACTATCTAGAAAAACAAAAAATAATCCAGTTTTAATTGGTGAACCTGGAGTTGGTAAAACTGCTATTGTTGAAGGATTAGCTCAACGTATTGTTAAAGGTGATGTACCAACATTATTAAAAAACAAACGTATATTAGAACTTGATATGGGTAGTTTAATGGCTGGAGCTATGTATATGGGAGATTATGAGTCTCGTGTTAAAGCAGTTGTTAATGAAATTCAAAAATCTAATGGCGAAATCATTTTATTTATTGATGAATTACACTTAATAGTTGGAGCTGGAAAGACTGGAAATAATAGTGGAATGGATGTTTCTAACTTATTAAAACCAGCGTTAGCTAGAGGTGAACTAAAAGCAATTGGTTCAACTACTTTAAATGAATATCGTCAATATATAGAAAAAGATGCTGCTTTAGAAAGAAGATTTCAAAGAGTTTTAGTTAGTGAACCAACTATTGATCAAACTATTTCAATTTTAAGAGGATTAAAAGATCGATTTGAAACTTATCATGGAGTAAGAATTCACGATAATGCCTTAGTTTCAGCTGCTAAGTTATCTAGTAGATATATAACTGATAGATATTTACCAGATAAAGCTATTGATTTAGTTGATGAAGCTTGCGCTTCTATTAGAACAGAATTAGCAAGCGTTCCAATTGAACTAGATCAAGTTAATAGAAAAGTAATGCAATTAGAAATTGAAACATCTGCTTTAGAAAAAGAAAAAGATGACAAGTCTAAAGAAAGATGACAAGAAGCTAAAAAAGAATTAGATAGTTTAAAAATTGAACAAGCTAGTTTAAATGAAAAATGAGAAAAAGAAAAAGAAGAACTAAGTAGAATTAATTCAGTCAAATCAAGTATTGAAAGTTTAAAACAAGAATTAGAAACTGCTCAAAATGATGGAAATTATAAAAGAGCTGGAGAAATTCAATACTCATTATTACCATCACTTGAAAAAAGTTTAGCTTTATTTGAAAAACAAACCGGATCAAAAATGATTTCAGAAGAAGTGACTGAACATGAAATTGCAAAAGTTGTTTCAAAATCAACAGGAATTTTAGTTGATAGATTAATTTCTTCAGAAAAAGAAAAGCTTTTAAATCTAGAAGATCTATTAAAAAAATATGTTAAAGGTCAAGATCAAGCTATTAAAGCAGTAACTTCTGCAATTATGAGAAGTAGAAGTGGAATTAAAAATCCAGATAAACCAATTGGTAGCTTTTTATTTTTAGGACCAACTGGAGTTGGAAAGACTGAAGTTGCAAGAAGTTTAGCTGATATTTTATTTAATTCACCTAAAAAAATGATTAGACTTGATATGAGTGAATATATGGAAAAACATTCTGTTGCTAAATTAATTGGTGCTCCTCCTGGATATGTTGGGTATGAAGAAGGTGGAAGATTAACTGAAGCTGTTAGAAGAAATCCTTATTCAATTGTTTTATTTGATGAAATTGAAAAAGCTCATACTGATGTATTTAACATTTTATTACAAATACTAGATGATGGAAGATTAACGGATTCACTAGGAAAAACTATTGATTTTAAAAATACAATTATTGTAATGACTTCAAATATAGCTAGTCAATATTTATTAACTTCAGATGAATTAGTTCAAGTTGATGATCAAAAAATTCAAGAAGAATTAAATAAAGTATTTAGACCTGAATTTTTAAATAGAATTGATAATATTGTGTATTTTAATGCTTTATCAGTACAAACAATTGGTGAAATAGTTGATAAAGTTTTAGAAGAATTATCAACAAGATTACAAGATGAACAAAACTATTTTATTAATTTTTCAGAAGAAGCTAGAAATAAGATTATAAATGAAGGTTATGATAGATTATTTGGTGCTAGACCTATTAAAAGATATATTGAAAAAAATATAGAAACGTTAATTGCTCATTATATTATTAGTGGAGAAGTTGTTGAAAATACTAGATATTTAATTGATGTTAAAAATAATCAGTTTACATTAGAAGAGTTTAAACAATTTAATTAAGACTATGCTAACAAATAGGCAAATTAAAATTTTACAAACAATTGTTGAAGAGTTTATAAAAACTAATCAACCAGTTGGATCTAAAAGAATTTTAGAACTATTAAATATGAAAATATCTTCAGCAACAATTAGAAACGAATCTGCAACTTTAGAACATGAAGGTTATTTAGAAAAACAACACACTTCAAGTGGAAGAACACCCTCAACTAAAGGTTATAGATATTATGTTGATAATATTATGAAACTAGATTCAGCTGACTACACTAGATTAAAAATTTATTTAAACCAGTTATTAGATTTAAGAAAATATGATATTGATAAAACAATTAATTATGCTAGTGAAATTATTAGTGAATTAACTAAAATGACAGCTGTTGTAATTAAAAAACAAAACATAAAAGATATTAAGTTAAAAAAAATTGAACTAATATTACTATCAGAATTTTTAGCAAGTGTGTTATTTATTTTTTCTGATGGTGATGTGCAAAATAAAATGTTTAATTTAAAAGATGTTGCTTTATCTGATTTAAAGATTGCTATTAAATTATTTTCAGATGTTTTAGTTGATGTTAAATTAGATGAAATAGATCAATATTTAAATGACTTAAAACACCAATTATCTTTAAGTATTAAACAATATGACTATGTTTTAAATACATTTATAAATACTATTTTAGAATCAAAAAATGAACAAAAAGAAACTCATGGAATGAGATATATGTTAGAAAATCCTGAGTTTAACGATACTAATAAATTAAAAAATGCAGTTAAATTAGTTGAACAATTATCTCCTTTTGATTGGTTTAATATTGCTTATGAATCTAATAAAAATATGAATAAAATAGCAATTAAAATTGGTAATGAAATCGATCAAATAAATGATGATATTTCAATGATTGCAACAGAATTAAAAATTGGTAATTCTTCTACTGTTTTAACTTTAGTAGGTCCAAAAAGAGTAGATTATAATCAAGTAAATCAATTAATGAATTTAATTATTGAAATTATTAATACAAAGGAGAATTAAGATGACTGAAGAATTAAAAAATAAAAAAAATAATAAAAAATACTATAGTCAAAATAGAAATAAAACAAAAGCTGAATTTCAAAAAGCTCATATTAAAAAAAATCAGTATTTAAACTTAAAAAGAAAATTTAATAATGTTTTATTAGAAGTTCAAAATTTAAAAGAATTAAATGAAACTTTAAAAAAAGAACTTGAATCTGAAAAACAACTTAATTTAGCTGAAATTAGTAATTTAACTAAAAAGTATAATCAAAAAGAATTAGAAACTAAAAAATATGGTGCTAGTAATTTAGCAAAAGATTTAATTCAACCTTTAGAAATTTTAAAAAAAGTTGTTAATGCTCCTAATAATAATGAAGTTGTTCAAGCTTATGTTAAAGGGTTTGAAATGATAATAAATCAAATAAATAACGTTTTAGAATCACATCATATTAAAGCTATGAATGTTAAAGTTGGTGATATGTTTAATCCACACCTTCATGATGCTAATGAAGCAGTTGAAACAGATATGTATCAAACAAATCAAATTGTTGGTGTTTTAAGTGATGGATATATGATTCATGATAAAGTACTAGTTTATGCAATAGTTAAAGTTGCAAAATAAAAACAATAATAAATAAATAAAAAAAAGAGACAAAAGATACAAGGAGAAATAAGATCATGGCAAAAGAAAAAATTATTGGAATAGATTTAGGAACTACTAATTCAGTTGTTTCAGTTATTGAAGGTGGGCAACCTATTATTTTAGAAAATCCTGAAGGTCAAAGAACTACACCAAGTGTTGTTGCTTTTAAAAATTCAGATATTATTGTTGGTGGAGCTGCTAAACGTCAAGCTGTAACTAATCCAAATGTTGTTCAATCAATAAAATCAAAAATGGGAACTACTTCTAAAGTTAATTTAGAAGGAAAAGATTATAGTCCAGAACAAATTTCAGCTGAAATTTTAAGATATATGAAAAATTATGCTGAAGCTAAATTAGGACAAAAAGTAACTAAAGCTGTTATTACAGTTCCTGCTTATTTTAATGATGCACAAAGAAAAGCTACAAAAGATGCTGGAACAATTGCAGGATTACAAGTTGAAAGAATTATTAATGAACCAACTGCTGCTGCTTTAGCTTATGGACTAGATAAACAAGATAAAGAAGAAACAATTTTAGTTTATGATTTAGGTGGAGGAACTTTTGATGTTTCTATTCTAGCTATTGGTGGTGGAAGTTTTGATGTTATTGCAACTAGTGGAAATAATAAATTAGGTGGAGATAATTTTGATGAAGAAATTATCAAGTGATTATTAGGTAAAATTAAAGCTGAATACAATATTGATTTATCTAAAGAAAAAATGGCTTTACAAAGATTAAAAGATGAAGCAGAAAAAGCAAAAATTAATTTATCTAGTCAATTAGAAGTTGAAATTAATTTACCATTTATTGCAATGAATGAAAGTGGACCAATTTCTTTTGCAACAACTCTAACAAGAAGTGAATTTAACAAAATTACAAAACATTTAGTTGATTTAACTATTCAACCAGTTAAAGATGCTTTAAGTGCTGCTAAAAAAACTCCAAGTGAAATTAATGAAGTCTTATTAGTTGGTGGATCAACAAGAATACCAGCTGTTCAAGAATTAGTAAAAAGTTTATTAAATAAAGAACCAAATAGATCAATTAATCCAGATGAAGTTGTTGCTATGGGTGCTGCTGTGCAAGGTGGAGTTTTAGCTGGTGAAGTTACTGATATTTTATTATTAGATGTAACTCCATTATCATTAGGTATTGAAACAATGGGTGGAGTTATGACAAAATTAATTGAAAGAAATACTACAATTCCAGCAAAAAGAACTCAAATTTTTTCAACTGCAACAGATAATCAACCAGCTGTTGATATTAATGTTTTACAAGGTGAAAGAGCAATGGCAGCTGATAATAAATCACTAGGTCAATTCCAACTAACAGGAATTCAACCAGCTCCTAGAGGTATTCCACAAATTGAAGTTACTTTTGAAATTGATGCTAATGGTATTGTAAGTGTTTCAGCAAAAGATAAAAATACTAATGAAGAAAAAACTATTACTATTTCAAATTCAGGAAATTTAAGTGAAGCTGAAGTTGAAAGAATGATAAAAGAAGCTCAAGAAAATGCTGCAAATGATGAAGTTAAGAAAAAAAATATTGAATTAAAAAATAAAGCTGAAAACTACATTAATATAATTGAAACTTCATTATTACAAGCTGGTGATAAAATTAGTGCCGAACAAAAAGAACAATCACAAAAAATGGTTGATGAAATCAAAGAATTAGTTAAAAATGAAAACTATGAAGCTTTAGAACAAAAAATGGCTGAATTAGAACAAGCAATGGCTCAAGCTGCTGAATTTGCTAACAAACAAAATGAGTCAGATCCAAATAATAATTCATCAGAACAAAATAATTAATCAGAAAAATATATAAAAACTAACATTAGTTAGTTTTTGTTTTTATAGAAAAGAAGAGAGAATATGAAAAAAAAGGATTATTATGAAGTTTTAGGTGTATCAAAAACTGCTAGTGAACAAGAAATCAGACAAGCTTATAGAAAACTTGCAAAACAATATCATCCTGATTTAAATAAATCTCCAGATGCTCATGATAAAATGGTTGAAATTAATGAAGCAGCTGATGTATTACTAGATAAAGATAAAAGAAAGCAATATGATCAATTTGGACATAATGCTTTTGATGGATCTTCTGGATTTTCTTCAAACTTTGCTGATTTTGAAGATTTATTTTCTAATATGGGTTCATCTGGCTTTTCATCTTTTACTAATATATTTTCTGATTTTTTTGGATCTAATAAATCTGATTATCAAAGATCAACTAAAGGACAAAGTGTCAGTGTAGATATTTATTTGACATTTAAAGAACTTTTATTTGGTGTTGATAAAATAATTGAATTAGATTTACTAACAAATTGTAGTGTTTGTTTTGGAAGTGGTGCTGAATCAAATAGTGATATAAGCATTTGTAATAACTGTCATGGAACTGGTGAAGTTTTAATTCAAAAAAATATGGGATTTTTCCAATTTCAACAATCAGCTAAATGTAATGTATGTAATGGTGCTGGAAAAATTATTAAAAATAAATGTAAAAACTGTAAAGGTAAGGGTAAATATTTAGAAAGACAAAAAATTGAAGTTAATATTCCAAAAGGAATTAGACCAAATCAACAAATTAAACTTTCTCAAAAAGGTCATGCTTCAATAAATAATGGAGTTAATGGTGATTTAATTATTGATATTTATTTAAAAGAATCTAAAGTATTTGAAATTGTTAATAATAATGATATTTTAATGACTTATAATATTAGTTATTTAGATTCGATTTTAGGAAATGAGATTATAATTAAAACTTTAGATGGTGATATTAAATATAAATTACCAAAATCAATTAATTCTAATGAATTTATTATTATTAATAATAAAGGATTATATAAATCTATAAATAAAGATAAAAGAGGAGATTTAATAATCAAAGTAAATATAGTAGTTCCTAAAAACTTAAACAAAAAAGAAAAAGAATTAATAGAACAAATTTATGAACAAACTTCATTTAATCCAGAAAATAATATAGATCAATAAGCAGATTATATTTCTGCTTTTTTAATTAATGCTTTTGTTTATTAATTGTAAAATTAGAAAAAATTGATAAAATATAAAAGTTGGTTAATTTTAAAAAAAATTATTCAATCAAAAATAAGGATTCATTTTCCTAGTGCTCAAATTAAATAAAAAGAGTGGAAAATGTTCGAATTATTTTGAAGTTTAACAAATAAAGAAAGGCTATTATGTCAAGAGAAATAACAAGAGAAGAATTATCTGCAGCTGGAGTTCAATATGGACACCAAACTAAAAGATGAAATCCTAAAATGAAATCTTATATTTATGGAGTAAAAAATAAAAATCACATTATTGATTTAGAAAAAACTATTACTCATTTAAATACAGCTCAAAAATTATTAGAAACTTTAGGAAGCAAACAACAAAAAATTTTATTTGTAGGAACTAAACGTTCTGGAAAAAATGCTGTTAAAGAAGCAGCTTTAAGAAGTGGAAATTTCTATATTAATAATAGATGATTAGGTGGAACTTTAACTAATTTAAAAACTATTTTAATTAGAATTAAAGCTTTATGAGAAATTGAAGAAGAAGAAAAAAAAGGTCGTTTATCTTTAAGAACTAAAAAAGAACAAATTAAAATTTTAAAAGAAAAAGCTAAATTAGAAAAAGCACTTGGTGGAATTAAACAAATGCATAAATTACCAGCAGCTATTGTTGTTGTTGATCCAAAAGGTGATGAAATTGCTGTTAAAGAAGCAAAAAAATTAAACATTCCTGTAATTGCTATTTGTGATACTAATGCTGATCCTGATATGATTGATTATGTAATTCCTGGAAATGATGATTTACAAGAATCAGTAAACTTGATTATTAACATTTTAGTTGAAGCATATGCTGAAGGTGCTCAAATTAAAATGAATCCTTCAGTTTTAAAAACTGTTGCTCCAAAAAGAGAACCAAGACAAAATAGAGTTATGACACCAGTTGTTGAAAATCAATCTGCTGAACAACAAGCTAGTGAAAATGTTTCAAACACACAAGTTTCAAACGAACCTGTAACTCCAGTAGTTGAAGTTGAAAAATCAAGTGAACCAAAAGCTGAATAAGGAGAAAAAATATGGCAGTAGATGCAAAATTAATTAAAGAATTACGTGAAATCACTCAAGCAGGAATGATGGATTGTAAAAAAGCTTTGGAAGCAAGTGATAATAATATTGATAATGCTATTGTTTGATTAAGAGAAAATGGTTTAGCAAAAGCTGCTAAAAAAACTGATAGAGTTGCAGCTGAAGGAATTGTTTTAGCAAAAGAAAATGATCAAAAAATTGTAATTTTAGAAGTTAATTCAGAAACTGATTTTGTTGCAAAAAATGACAAATTTTTAAGTTTAGTTGATGAAATTGCTAATGCTTTATTAAATTCAAATGCTTCAAGTTTAGAAGAAGGTTTACAAGTAAAAACTAATTCTGGATTAACTATTGAACAAAGCTTAATTTCAGCAACTGCTACAATTGGTGAAAAAATTGCTTTAAGAAGATTTGAATTAGTTAATAAAACAGAGGGAAGTTCAGTAATTTATAATCATGCTAATAAAAGAGTTTCAACTTTATTAGTATTTGATAACAAACTTGATTCAACTGATGCTTATAATGTTGCAATGCATGTTGCTGCAATGGCTCCAAAATACATTAATATGGATCAAATTCCTGAAGATTTTAAAAATTCTGAAATGCATATTATTAAAGAACAAGCTAAAGATGATGCTAAATTACAAGCAAAACCTGCTAATGTTTTAGAAAATATTTTAAAAGGAAAATTATCAAAACGTTTAGCTGAAGTTAGTTTATTAGATCAATTATTTGTAATTGATGAAAGTTTTAAAGTTGGAGATTTTCTAAAATCAAAACATGTTTCATTAGTTAAAATGATTAGATATGAAGTTGGAGAAGGAATTGAAAAAGTAGTAACTAATTTTGCTGATGAAGTTGCTGCTCAATTAAAATAATGATTAGTTTTAATACAGAATATTTTGGAGTTATTTCAGGTTTATTAATTGCTTTTATTTTAGTAATTAATTTAATGTTTAACTTCTACTTATTTAGATTTACTAAAAAACAAGCTTTAATAACAAAATATAATAAGTTTTATTTTATTGTATTTTATATAATTTCTTTTATAAGTTTAGTTTTAGCAATTATTAGTTTAGTGTTATTTAATTTAAAAGATAAAATTTTTAGTCAAACAAGTTCTGAAAGTCAAAAATTATACCCAACTATTGTATTAAATGCTATTAGTTTTGTATTTTTAATTAGTAAAATCATTTTATTATTTATTTTTCTACCAAGATTTGCTATTAAGATTACTGAAAATGAAATTTTATATTTAGGTGAAAAAATTGAGTTTCAAACTATTACTAAAATAATAGAAGACACAAATACACAAGCTTTATATATAAACTATAAACCAACTAAAAGAACATATAAAAGAATTAGATATCCAAAAGCTTGCCCATTTAATCAAGTAATTAAAAACAGCACTACAAATACTAGTTTAGAAATTTCTAATCAAGATGCTAATGAGTATTTTAAAAAGATAAAAGAATTATCATAGAATAAAAAGTATGATTATAAATCATACTTTTTTTATAAACAACTTATTAATATTTTTTAAATCTTATACTAAAGAGTATTTAGGTTTTTTGTATAATTATAAAGAGTTATTTTGAAGTATTTTGAGGTGAAAAATGAATTATAAATATAAAACGGTGCTATTAAAATTAAGTGGTGAAGCTTTAAAAGGTGATGCTGAAGTTTATGATAAAAAGTGCTTAGATAATATTGCAAGTCAAATAGTTCATCTTGCTAAAAATGGTTTAAAACTAGCAATTGTAATTGGTGGAGGAAATATTTGAAGAGGCAAATTAGGTGAAAACATTGGAATGGATGCTATTAATGCTGATTATATGGGTATGTTAGCAACTGTTATGAATGGATTAGCACTTGAAAGCACTATTACTAAAATGGGTTATGACAAAATTAAAGTTTATTCTTCACTACCAATTAAAACAGTAACTGATGATTATAATTTTAAAAAAGCAAGAATTAAAATGAATGAAGGTTTTATTTCTATTTTTGTAGGAGGAACTGGTTATTCATATTTTACAACTGATACTAATGCAACAATTAGAGCAATTGAAATTGGAGCTGATGTAATTTTAATGGCAAAAAATGGTGTTAAAGGAGTTTATGATAAAGATCCAAAACAACATAGTGATGCCAAATTTATTAAACGTCTTACTCATCAAGAAGTTGTTGATAAGCAATTAAGAATTATGGATCTAACAGCAGCTACTTTAGCAAAAGATGCAAATTTAAAAATTGAAGTTTTTGATATGAGCGGAGATAATAATATTATAAAAGTATTAGAAAATAAGTTAGAATCAACAATTATAGAATAGGAACAAATTTATGACTGATTTAATTTTAAAAAATGCTGAATTACAAATGAAAGAAACTATTGATGCATATGTAATACATTTAAGACAAATTAGAACTGGAAAAGCAAGTGGAGCTATTTTAGATAAAGTAATGGTAAATTATTATGGAAGTTTAATGCCATTAAATCAAATTTCTCAAATTACAACTCCTGAACCAAATTTAATTATTATTAAACCATATGATAGAAATGTAATTACTGAAGCAGTTGGAGCTATTCATAAAGCTGATTTAGGATTAAACCCAGTAAGTGATGCTACTTTAATTAGAATTCCAATAGCTCCACTAACTGAAGATGTAAGAAAGAACTTAGTTAAAAAAGTTCATAAAGAATTAGAAGGTTATAAGATTAGAATCAGAAATATCAGAAGAGATGCTATTGATGAAATTAAAAAAATCGAAAATATTTCAAAAGACTTAATTAGTGATAATGAAGATCAAATCCAACAAATAACTGATAAATTTATTAAACAATTAGATGATCTAACAAAAGAAAAAGAAAAAGAGTTAATGACAATTTAATATGAGTACAACTATTATTGAAATGTTTTATAATGATTTAAAAAACATTTGTCAAAAACTAAATATAACAAAAGAACCAATTATTGAAATTAATAAAAATAACACACCAGGTTTATTATCAAGTTCGATTTGTTTAATTAGTAGTAAACAAGTAAATAAAA
Organism: Mycoplasma mycoides subsp. capri; assembly: GCF_018389705.1. Taxonomy (NCBI): domain Bacteria; kingdom Bacillati; phylum Mycoplasmatota; class Mollicutes; order Mycoplasmatales; family Mycoplasmataceae; genus Mycoplasma; species Mycoplasma mycoides. Next base: position 424,668 of record NZ_CP065581.1, read on the forward strand.
AACCACTAGAACTAGCAGAAATTTTTAAACAAGAATTATTATTAACAAATAGTTATTTAAATATTGATATAGCAGCTCCAGGATTTTTAAATGTTTTAGTTAAACCTGAGATTTTATCAAATGTTATTAGTAATGTTTTAAGTTTAAAATCTAAATATGGAAATTTAGAAAAACAAAATAAGACTATTAATATTGAATATGTTTCAGCTAACCCTACTGGTTATTTACATGTTGGTCATGCTAGAAATGCTGTTATTGGTTCTGTTTTAGTTAACTTATTTAAAAAAGCTGGATATAATGTACAAACTGAATATTATGTAAATGATGCAGGAAATCAGATTAATGTTTTAGCTGTAACTGTGTTTGTTCATTATTTACAAGCTTTAAATATTGATGCTAAAAAACCAGAAAATTGTTATGCTGGTGATATGTATGATGATTTAGCAAAAATAATTATTAATAAATATAATGATCAATTTAAAGATATCAAATATACTGATAATAAAATTTTAGATGATAATGTACATTCATTATTTAAACAAATTTCAATTGATTATTTTTTAAAAATTATTAAACAACAATTAGCTGATTTTAATGTAAAAATTAAACATTGATCTAGTGAACAAGAAGTTTATGATACTCATCAAATAGAAAAAGTTTTAAAATTGTATGAATCTAAAGATGCTTTATATTATAAAGATGATGCTTTGTTTTTAAAAACTACACAATTTGGTGATGATAAAGATAGAGTTTTAGTTAAATCAGATAAAACTTATACTTATATACTTCCAGATCTTGCTACTCATAACTTAAGAATTAAAAGAACTAAAGCAGATAAGTTAATTAATGTTTGAGGTGGAGATCACCATGGTTATATTAAAAGAATGCAAGCTGGTTTAGCATTACTAGGAAATGATCCAGATATTTTAGAAATTCAAATGGTTCAAATGGTAAGACTAATTAAGGATGGTAGTGAATATAAAATGTCTAAAAGAAAAGGAACTGCTGTTTGATTAGTTGATATTTTAGAATTAGTTGGTGTTGATGCATTAAGATATATGCTAGCAAGTAAATCTTCTAATTCACATATGGATTTAGATTTAGATTTGATTACTTTAAAAAATTCATCAAATCCTGTTTATTATGCTCAGTATGCTACAGCTAGATGTCATTCAATTTTAAATCAAGCTAAAACTAAAAAAATAACACCATTAATAAAACAAACTAACTTATTAAATAATCCTAAAGAAATTGAAATGTTATTAATTTTAGATAACTTTAAAGAAGTTATTAAAAATAGTGCAAATAATCGTTCAACTCAACAAATTTGTGACTATATTCAAAACATTTGTAAAATTTTTCATTCTTATTATGCAGAAATTAAAATTATTGATGAAAATGATTTACAATTAACTAAGTTGAGATTAGGTTTTATAAAAGCTATTTTACAAGTGTTAAAAAATGCCTTTTTTATCATTGGAATTCAACCAGTTGTAGAAATGTAAAAATTTTTAAAAAAAATAGCAAAAAATATTGCATATCTATTCTTGATTTTATATACTTATCATTGTGTGTTAAGAAGCTTATTCTTAACGAGACGATCTTTGAAAACTAAATAGAATAATTATTGTACAAATCTTGTCAAAAGATTTATTTGAGTAATAAAAAACTTATAACAATAAAAATAGTCAGAATCACTTTTATTTAACAATTTTTAAAATGAGAGTTTGATCCTGGCTCAGGATAAACGCTGGCGGCATGCCTAATACATGCAAGTCGAACGGAGGTGCTTGCACCTCAGTGGCGAACGGGTGAGTAACACGTATCTAACCTACCTCATAGCGGGGGATAACTTTTGGAAACGAAAGATAATACCGCATGTAGATCTTATTATCGCATGAGAAAAGATCAAAAGAACCGTTTGGTTCACTATGAGATGGGGATGCGGCGTATTAGCTAGTAGGTGAGATAATAGCCCACCTAGGCGATGATACGTAGCCGAACTGAGAGGTTGATCGGCCACATTGGGACTGAGATACGGCCCAGACTCCTACGGGAGGCAGCAGTAGGGAATTTTTCACAATGGACGAAAGTCTGATGAAGCAATGCCGCGTGAGTGATGACGGCCTTCGGGTTGTAAAGCTCTGTTGTAAGGGAAGAAAAAATAAAGTAGGAAATGACTTTATCTTGACAGTACCTTACCAGAAAGCCACGGCTAACTATGTGCCAGCAGCCGCGGTAATACATAGGTGGCAAGCGTTATCCGGATTTATTGGGCGTATAGGGTGCGTAGGCGGTTTTGCAAGTTTGAGGTTAAAGTCCGGAGCTCAACTCCGGTTCGCCTTGAAAACTGTATTACTAGAATGCAAGAGAGGTAAGCGGAATTCCATGTGTAGCGGTGAAATGCGTAGATATATGGAAGAACACCTGTGGCGAAAGCGGCTTACTGGCTTGTTATTGACGCTGAGGCACGAAAGCGTGGGGAGCAAATAGGATTAGATACCCTAGTAGTCCACGCCGTAAACGATGAGTACTAAGTGTTGGGGTAACTCAGCGCTGCAGCTAACGCATTAAGTACTCCGCCTGAGTAGTATGCTCGCAAGAGTGAAACTCAAAGGAATTGACGGGGACCCGCACAAGTGGTGGAGCATGTGGTTTAATTCGAAGCAACACGAAGAACCTTACCAGGGCTTGACATCCAGTGCAAAGCTATAGAGATATAGTGGAGGTTAACATTGAGACAGGTGGTGCATGGTTGTCGTCAGTTCGTGCCGTGAGGTGTTGGGTTAAGTCCCGCAACGAACGCAACCCTTGTCGTTAGTTACTAACATTAAGTTGAGAACTCTAACGAGACTGCTAGTGTAAGCTAGAGGAAGGTGGGGATGACGTCAAATCATCATGCCCCTTATGTCCTGGGCTACACACGTGCTACAATGGCTGGTACAAAGAGTTGCAATCCTGTGAAGGGGAGCTAATCTCAAAAAACCAGTCTCAGTTCGGATTGAAGTCTGCAACTCGACTTCATGAAGCCGGAATCACTAGTAATCGCGAATCAGCTATGTCGCGGTGAATACGTTCTCGGGTCTTGTACACACCGCCCGTCACACCATGAGAGTTGGTAATACCAGAAGTAGGTAGCTTAACCGTTTGGAGAGCGCTTCCCAAGGTAGGACTAGCGATTGGGGTGAAGTCGTAACAAGGTATCCGTACGGGAACGTGCGGATGGATCACCTCCTTTCTATGGAGATATTTATATTACTGACTATTTAATTCTATTTAGTTTTCAGAGATCGTCACACATCTTTGAATATAGATTGTTCTTTGAAAACTGAATATTAGATGAAATGCAATTTTCTGATTATAACAATATTTATAATTAGATAAATTATTACGAAATTATATTCGTAATGACATCAAAAACAATTAACTAAAATTAATTGAGTTACAAATTGCTAGTAAGATTTTCTAAAAAATAGTAAGAGCATATGGTGAATGCCTTGGAAAATGGAGCCGAAGAAGGACGTGACTACCTGCGATAAGTCTGGGGGAGCTGGAAGTGAGCTTCGATCCCGGAATTTCCGAATGGGGAAACCTGACATGATTTATCTCATGTTATCTATAAGTGAATACATAGCTTATAAGAAGGGAACCTAGGGAACTGAAACATCTTAGTACCTAGAGGAAAAGAAAATAATAATGATTCTGTTAGTAGCGGCGAGCGAAAACGGAACAGGCCAAACCACTTTACGGAGTGGGGTTGTAGGACTTTTTTAAGAGTTAGAAAGTCATTATATAATAGAAGCTACTGGGAAGTAGCGCCATAGAGGGTGATAGCCCCGTATATGAAATGTAATGACCTCAATAAAGTATCCTGAGTACGGCGAAACACGTGAAATTTTGTCGGAATCTGCCAAGACCACTTGGTAAGCCTAAATACTACCATTTTACCGATAGTGAACCAGTACCGTGAGGGAAAGGTGAAAAGCACCCCGAAAGGGGAGTGAAATAGTCCCTGAAACCATATGCTTACAAGAAGGTAGAGCCCGTTAATGGGTAATACCGTGCTTTTTGTAGAAAGAGCCGGCGAGTTACTATTGCATGCAAGGTTAAGTTGATATAAACGGAGCCGTAGTGAAAGCGAGCCTTAATAGGGCGTTTAGTATGCAGTAGTAGACACGAAACCAGGTGATCTAGCCATGAGCAGGTTGAAGTTAGGGTAAAACCTAATGGAGGACCGAACCAGTATTCGTTGAAAAGACTTTGGATGACTTGTGGCTAGCGGTGAAATTCCAATCGAACCTGGAGATAGCTAGTTCTCCCCGATATATCTTTAAGGATAGCGTTGTGTGAATTGTTGTGGAGGTAGAGCACTGAATCTATGATGGCTGCACCTAGCGGTACTGATTAGAATTAAACTCCGAATGCCATAATTTGTGCACAGCAGTCAGAACATGGGTGATAAGGTCCATGCTCGTGAGGGAAACAGCCCAGATCGTCAGCTAAGGTCCCTAAGTGTAAACTAAGTGTGTAAGGATGTGGAACTGCACAGACAGCTAGGATGTTGGCTTAGAAGCAGCCATCATTTAAAGAGTGCGTAACAGCTCACTAGTCGAGTGATTCTGCGCCGAAAATGTACCGGGGCTTAAGTTTACCACCGAAGCTACGGATTGTATGTAAATACAGTGGTAGGGGAGCGTTCTAAATATGATGAAGTCAGACTGTGAAGACTGGTGGAGTGTTTAGAAGTGATTATGCCGGCATGAGTAACGTTTGGAAGTGAGAATCTTCCATGCCGTTTGACCAAGGTTTCCTGGGCAAGGTTCGTCCACCCAGGGTTAGTCAGGACCTAAGGCGAGGCTGAAAAGCGTAGTCGATGGACAACAGGTTGATATTCCTGTACCAGTTAATTAGTGATGGAGTGACGAAGAAGGATAGTATATCCCGGGTGCTGGATGTCCCGGGCTAAGCACAAAGATGGCAATGTTGGCAAATCCGCATTGTATTAACATTGAAGTGTGAAAATAGGGGAGTGAACGGTTCGCCTAGTAACGAAGTATATGACTCCATGCTTCCAAGAAAAGCTTCTAACTTAATAATTAACTGCCTGTACCTAGAACGAACACACGTGGTCAAGGAGAAAATCCTAAGGCAAGCGAGATAACTGTAGCTAAGGAACTCTGCAAAATAACTCCGTAACTTCGGAAGAAGGAGTGCTTATCTATGATAAGCCGCAGTGAAGAGGGAGGGGCAACTGTTTAACAAAAACACAGCTCTCTGCTAAGTCGCAAGACGATGTATAGGGGGTGACACCTGCCCAGTGCCGGAAGGTTAAAAGGAGAAGTCAGCGCAAGCGAAGCTTTGAATTGAAGCCCCGGTGAACGGCGGCCGTAACTATAACGGTCCTAAGGTAGCGAAATTCCTTGTCAGGTAAATTCTGACCCGCACGAAAGGTGTAATGATCCCTTCGCTGTCTCGGCTGCAGACTCGGTGAAATTTTAGTACCGGTGAAGATGCCGGTTACCCGCAACTAGACGGAAAGACCCCGTGGAGCTTTACTATAACTTGATATTGAAATTTGGTATGACGTGTAGAGGATAGGTGGGAGACTATGAGACTAGGACGCTAGTTCTAGTGGAGTCAACCTTGGAATACCACCCTCGTTATATTGGATTTCTAACTTGGATCCATTATCTGGATTAAGGACAGTGTCTGGTGGGTAGTTTGACTGGGGCGGTCGCCTCCCAAAAAGTAACGGAGGCGCTCAAAGGTATCCTCAGTATGGTTGGAAATCATACATAGAGCGCAAAGGTAGAAGGATGCTTAACTGCGAGACTTACAAGTCGAACAGATACGAAAGTAGGACTTAGTGATCCGGCGGTCCCGTGTGGAAGGGCCGTCGCTCAACGGATAAAAGTTACCCCGGGGATAACAGGCTTATCTCCCCCAAGAGTTCACATCGACGGGGAGGTTTGGCACCTCGATGTCGGCTCATCGCATCCTGGAGCTGTAGTCGGTTCCAAGGGTTGGGCTGTTCGCCCATTAAAGCGGTACGCGAGCTGGGTTCAGAACGTCGTGAGACAGTTTGGTCCCTATCTGTTGTGGGCGTTGGAAAATTGAAAAGAGCTGTTCCTAGTACGAGAGGACCGGAATGGATGCACCCCTGGTGCTCCTGTTGTCACGCCAGTGGCACAGCAGGGTAGCTATGTGCAGAAAGGATAATCGCTGAAGGCATCTAAGCGAGAAGCCTCCTTTAAGATGAATTTTCCCATTCTTTTAGATGTAAGATCCCATGTAGACCACATGGTTGATAGGATGGATGTGTAAGTGCTGTGAGGCATTAAGCTAACCATTACTAATAGATCGAGTGAATTTTAGAAAATGCAATTTTAACTTACATTTCAAGCTAATAATCAGTTTTCAAAGAACAATCAAAAAAATAATCTGGTGGTTATAGCATAGAGGTCACACCTGTTCCCATGCCGAACACAGAAGTTAAGCTCTATTACGGTGAAAATATTACTTATGTGAGAAGATAGCAAGCTGCCAGTTTCTAAAGAACCTTAAGTGGTTCTTTTTTTATTTTTAAAATTATTTCTTTTATTAATAATTTATATAAAATAGTATGTTAATTTATAATAATAATAGACTAAAGAAAGGAGAATAATATGCGACATATTATAAAAAGCTATTTAAAAACCTTTTTTAAAAAAAATTATGTCTCAACATTTGGGATTCTTCTTTTTATTATTACTTTAGCAACTGTTATTATAGGAATGCTTGCTACACCATTACAATTAAATAATAGAATTAATTATTTAGCAAAACATAATACTAGTTATAATTCAATACTAGATACAAGATCTATGAATTATGATCCTAAATTTACTTATAATTATTTTTATTTAAATAAAGAAATTAATAACAAAGATACTAATTACACTAAATTATCTGAACTTTATATAAAAGCAATTAATAGTGAATTAGAACAAAATTTTACTAATACTAGTACTGATAAAAAAGAAAATAATCTTTATATTTATGATTCTAATAACTTAGAAGATAAAGTAAAAATTGATTTTATAGGTAATTTAATTAATAGTGATTTATTTAGATATAGAAATGGTGCTTTAATTAAAACAGAATCTTATATTTTTAATAAAGATTATAATAATGATCAAAATAATTTAAACAGTTTTTCAAATATTTCTAATCAAGTTTTAAATAGAATTATTTCTGATTTTCATCAAAGTATGAGTGATGGAATTAGTTTAGATAATAACGCTAAATATGATTATGTAGTTTCAGAATTTTATAAAGCTTATTCTCGTTTTAATAGTTTTTTAACTATTAATGAAATTAATTTAATAGATAAACCTATTCTAACTTTGAAATTTACTGAAATTTTAAATAAACTTAATGACAATAAAATAGATGAAATAACTAAGTTTTTAGTAAAACAATTACAAGACTTAAAAAACAAAATAAAAGATCATCAAAAAGAAAGGATTTATTTACCTTCCTTTTTAGTGTTTTCAGATAAATTTTCAAAAGTATTATCTGATGAAAAATTTTTATATGATGACAGAATTTATATAGTTGATCAATTACTAGATAATGTAGAAAATTTTGTTTTACAAACTAAAAAAACTTTTAAAATTCAACAAAGTTCAGTAGGTCAATTACTTCCGTTTTTAACCTTACAACTAACTTCAGATAATCAAATTTTTAAAAATACAAATAAAGATTTTAATCAAATTCAATTTGATAAAAATCATAAAAACTCAGAATTTGCAAAAAAATGAGACGTTAATATTAATTATCAACAAAAAGTTAATCCAACACAAATAGTAATTTCATCATCATATGCAAAAGCAAGAAATTTAAAAATTAATGATGAATTTATTATTCCTAGTTCTAATATTTCAGATATTTATTTAAGCTTAATTAATAAAAAAGATGCTTATTATTTAGGTTCTATTAATAGTAAAATAGTTGGAATTGGTTCAACTTTTGATGATATTGTTTCAAAAAACTCAGCTACTGATTATTTTCAAGATAAAACTAGTTATGTAGTTGGTTATACTAGTAAAGAATTTATTAATTCAATAAGAAATTCTAGATGAAATTTTTCAAATAAATTTGATACTTCTTATCAAGTAAACTTTAGAGTAAAAAATTTAAATAATAGCACTAGTAAAGATTTAAACAAACATTTTATTATTAAATTTGATAACTGATCAGATGAAAGTTATTCTGTTTTTGATAAAAGTAGCTCACTAATTACTGAATGATATTCACTAAGAACTTCTCAAGCAATTAGTTCAATTAAAGTTCAAGTAATTATTTATATTGTTATTGGTATTTTTGTTTTATTATTATCATTTGTTTTCATTAATTTTGCACTAAAAAAAGAAATGAATGAAACAAGAAGACAAATTGGAATTTTTAAATCGTTTGGTTATAAAGTAGTAGAACTTTCTTGAATATTTGCACTAAAAACTTGATTGACAATGTTTTTTGGATTAATTATTGGTTATATTTTATCAATACCAATTCAAATATATTCATCTTCAAATTTTGTAAATTCAGTCACTTTTACTTTTAATAGTATTTATATTTCACCTTTATTAATAATCTTTTTAATTTTAATTATTCCTTTTATATTTTTAATGGGATCTTATTGAGCTTCAATTATTTATATAAAAGAACCTGTTTTATCTTTAATGAATAATTTAAAAAAATCAAAAAGAACTAAAAGTGGAGCTATTACTAATTTATTATCAAAACATAATATTGGATTTAATTACAGAATGCGTTTATCTTTTATTAAAAATGCTAAAGGTAAATTTGCTGTAGTTCAAATTTTATTTGGGTTTGCTTCTTTAACTTATACTTTATTATTTGTAGCTCAAGCTATTTTATTTCAATCAATTAATCAAAGCTTAGCAACAATCAAACAAGATGTAATTACAAAATCTATGTGAAATGTTAATAAAAAAATTGATAATACTAGTACAAATGATAAGTTAAGTTACACTAATAAAAATGATCCTAAGACTAGACAAACTCTAAGTTATCATGATTTAAATAAAAAAAATATTAACACTTATTTAAATAATGATTCAAAACAAACAGATATTAGATATAGAGTTGAATTATTTTTAAAACTTTTAAATAACACTTTTAACTCACTTTCAAATGAAAAAAAAGTTTCAATGATTTTACCACTAGATTATGCTAAAAAAACTTTAACTCCTTTTTTACAACCAGGTAAAACTGATAAAAATGACTATGAAGTTTTAATTAAAGATAATCAATATTATTTAAGTTATATTAGTAGATTTAATTTATATAATCAAAATCAAAAATGACAAAGTGCTTTAAATGATTTTAAAAATAATAAAGAAATTAAATTAACATTAAATGATCTTTCTAAAAAACATGATTCATCTGATCTATTTTATGATTTAAATCATCCTAAAAAAGACGAATTACAAAATACTATTATAGGTTTACAATCAACTAGAAATAATTCAAATAACACATTATTTTTAAGTTCTTTTGCTAAAATATTTTCTTATAAATTAGTTCAAGCTTATAGTTTATTTCAAGTAGTTAGTCATTATAAACAATTTAATAATGATATAAATAAAGCCTGAATGCATTTACAAAAAGATAATGATTTATTATCATTTAATCCTGATGATCAAAAATATTGAACTATTGCAAATAATCCTTTATTAGAAAAAATTATTAACAAAAATTTAAAAAATAAACCTAATAAAGATAAAAAAGAACTTTTTGATACAACTTCTAATTTTTCAATAGACTCATTATTAAATTCAACTAATTTATCAAATGCTAGTCAAAGTATTTTATTAGCTTCAATGATTATGCAAGATTTAAATAATAAATTAGAAAATAATCCAATTGTTAGTTTTAATCAAATGTTTTATGATTCTTCAACTGATTTATTATCAGCAGTGATTAGAGTTTCAAATAGTGATATTTTAAACCCTGGATCATATGCTTTAAATTTATATAGATTAAAAGATCATAATTTTGGTGATGTTAATCAGTTTTTAAATTTTAAAGGTGTAAGTATTAAAGGTTTTCAAGATTTATCAAAATTACCAGAAAAACATAATAATTTACCAACTTTTAATGTAATTGTTCCATATTATTATGTAAAATCTAAAAACCTAGATATTAATAGTAAGATTGTTGTTGAAACTAGAACTACTTTTGTTAAAAAATTTGTTTTAAATGTTGTTGGTATTAATAAATCTGAAACTTTATCAATTTCAAAAACTCCTGATATTTTTTTAGATTATGATTTATTTGCTAATGAAATGTTTTCTGAAGATTTATATAAAAATAATAATCCTTTAATTTTTAATCAATTGTGAAGTAAAAATAAAATTTTAGAAGGAACAATTAATTTTACTAAATTAGATGATTCATTTAAAACAATTAAATATTATGGAAATAATTTAGCAATTGATATAAGAAAAGATGCACCAATCTTTTTATCAATGTATTCAAATATTTTTACTGAATTTAATAATTTTATTTCTAAATACCAAGAACTAGATCAACAAAACGATATTTATAATACACCAAATCCAGCAATCACTACTTTAAGTCGTTTAAATTCTAAATTATTTAACTTTAATCTAGTAAAACAAACTATTAGTAAAATTACAACTATTACAAATCAAGTGATGTCGTTATTTATTTTATTAGTAAGTTTATTATTAACAATTATTTTAGTAGTTGTTATGAATATAGTTGTTGATGAATCTAAAAAAACAATTCTAACATTAAGAGCTATTGGGTATGAAAATAGTGAAGTTAATTGAATTGTTATGGGTAGTTATATAATTGGAGCTATTATTTCATTTATTATTGCTTATTTATTATCTAATTTAATTTGATGATCATTTTTATATTATGTAAGTTATAAATGACATATTTATATATTCTTAGCGTTTGATTTTAAAACTTTATTTGTAACATTTAGTGTAATTGCTTTTGTTTTATTTATTGGTTGATTATTTTCACATAAACAAGTTAAAAAAACTGCACTAACTCAAGTTACTCAAGCTGAATAGGATAATTTATGACAGATTTTATATTAATTAGAAATAATTTTTTTAAAAATAATGTTTCAAAAATTCAAAAGACTAAATATTTAAATATGAATATTAATTGAAGTTTTTCTGATTTTGAAGATATTTTAAATAAACCTAATTTCATTACATATTTACAAAATTCATCTAAATTAAACTTTTCTTATTTAATGATTGATGCTATTGAAAATAAAATTGATCAAATTAGAAATTTATTTAAAAAAACAAATACTGCTTGTATTGATTATTTATCAAAAACAAATAACACTAATTTTATTGAGATTAATTATAAAAAGTTTTTATTAACTAGTTATACATTATTAAGAGATTTTATTAATCAAATTTTTATTAATTGAATTTTTAATGATGCTTTAAATAATCATTGAATTGAATTTAATAAAGCTTATGATAATAATTTAATGTTTAACTATCAATTTGAAAGATTAGAATTAGACTTTCAAAAAAACTTATTTAACATAATTAAAGCTATTAATAAAAAAATAAATGATCCAGTTATTAGAATTTTAATTTCAGCTTATATTGAAGATATTAATAATAAACAGACTTATTTAAATCAAATTCATAAGAATTTAAAATAAAATATAAAAGTATTTAGAAAGAAAAAAATATGATAGAACAATTAAATGAAATTTTAAATAATTTTAAAGTAAAACTAGAATTAGTTAAAGATTTAAATAGTTGAGAAGAATTAAAAAAAGAATTCATTGGAAAAGATTCTAGTTTAACTACAATTTTAAAATCAATTAAAACTATTAGTAGTGATAAAAAACAAGAAATTGGAAAATTAGCAAATCAAATTAGAGTTGAAATTATAAATCAATTAGATGAAAAACAAGAACAATTAAAAAATAAAGAATTATTAGTAAAATTAGAAAAAGAAAAAATTGATGTTACTTTAACAAATTCAAGTTTAAAATTTGGTTCAAAACATGTTTTAAATATAGTTATTGAAGAAATTAGTGATATTTTTACTGAAATTGGTTTTGAAATGGTCAGTGGAACTGAAATTGAATCTGATTTATATAATTTTCAAAAATTAAACCTACCAGTAGATCATCCTGCAAGAGATATGCAAGATACTTTTTATTTAGATAATAATTTAGTTTTAAGAACACATTGTACTAATATGACTTCAAGAATGTTAACTAAATTAGCTAGTTTAAAAACTGAAGATAATAATTTAGCTGTAATTAGTTATGGAAATGTTTATAGAAGAGATGATGATGATGCTACTCATTCTCATCAATTTATGCAAATAGATGGGTTTGTTGTTGGAAATAAAATTAGTTTTGCTAATTTAAAATGAATTTTAAAATATATGTGTCAAAGATTATTTAATAAAGATATTAATATTAGATTACGTCCAAGTTATTTTCCTTTTACTGAGCCAAGTGTTGAAGTTGATGTAAGTTGTTTTAAATGTGATTCTAAAGGATGTTTTATTTGTAAAAAAACTGGTTGAATTGAAATATTAGGTGCTGGAATGATTAATGAACACGTTTTAAAATTAAATGGATTAGATCCAACTAAATGTTCAGGATTAGCTTTTGGAATTGGTATTGAAAGAATTGCTATGTTAAAGTTTAATATTTCAAATATTAGAAACTTTTATGAAAATAATGTTAAATTTTTAGAGCAATTTAAATTTTATTCAGAATAGGAGTTTATATGATTATTACAAGAAATTGATTAAAAAAATATCTTAATTTAGATAATATTTCAAATGATCAAATTAATATGGCTTTAAATTCTTTAGGATTTGAAGTTGATAGTGTTTATGATTTAAACTCACTAAATTCTGAACTAGTTTTAGGGTATGTAGAACAATCAAAACAAATTCCAAACACTCATTTAAAATTAAACAAAGTTAATATAGGAACTAAAAGTTTACAAATTGTTTGTGGAGCTAGTAATGTTGATGCTAATCAATTTGTAATAATTGCTCCAATTAATGCAACTATTGCAAATGGTTTAACTCTAACTAGTAAAAAAATTCAAAATTATGAATCACAAGGAATGATTTGTGCTTTAAATGAAATTGGAATTGATCTATCAGTTATTAATAAAGAAGACCAGTTAAAAATTTATAATGTTTTTGATCATAATTTAGATTTAAAAAAATATATTGGTAGTGATGTTAAACAAATTATTGGTTTAGATGATTATTTATTTGAAATTGATTTAACTTTAAATAGAAGTGATTGTTTAGCTAGTTTTCAAATTTTAAAAGAACTTGCAAATTACTTTGATTTAGAAATTAAAAACTTAGACAATAATTTTTCTGATTTTAAAAAAAATAATTTAGATTTAAGAATTGATTTAGCTAATCAAGTTAAAGATCAAATTAAAACAATTAGTTATTCTTATTTTGAATTAAATAATAAAAATGACAAATTAGACTCAAAAGACGAAATCTTTTTAAAATTAAACCAAATAAATTCTTCTAATCATTTAATTACAAATTTAAGTTTAATTTCAACTTTATCAACAGCTCAAACTCACATTTTAATTGATTTAGATAAATTAAAGAGTTCTAATTTAAAATTAGAATTTATAAATCATGATAATAAAGAACTTTTATGTTTAACTAATAATAATAAATTAGTAAATATTATTGGATTAGAAACACAAAACGAATTTAATGTTGATAATGACTCAAAAAATGTTTTAAACATTATGTTAAATATTGAACCTAACTTAATGAGAAAACAACAAAAACTTTTAAACATTTCAAATACTTATTTACAAAGATATATAAAACCAATTAACCCTAATTTATTTAATTTAGCAAATCAAACTTTTTCTAATTTATTAAATGATTATCAATTAATAAATAAAGCTTATGAAGTTAAAATACTAAAACAAACTTTTAAAAACAAACAAAGTTTAGAAATTAGATTAAATGAAATTAATGACTTATTAGGAACTAATTTAACTATTAAACAAATTAAAAGCTTATTTAAACATTTAGATTTTAAAATCACTAATAAAGATGATCTTTTAGATTTTCAAATAGATCAAAACAGAATTGATATAACTAGTAAAAATGATTTATGTGAAGAAGTTGCTAGATTATATTCATATGATAAAATTGATGAAATTCCACTAAGCTTTACTAGTTTTAAAAAAGCTAAAAACTTAAATTTAAAACTAGAAAATAAATTAACTAATTATTTAATAGGATTAGGATTTAATAATACTAAAACTTATTCACTAACTAGTTTAAATGAAGCTAAATATTGAAATTTATTTAATATATCTGAATTTATTAATTTAGTATCACCATTATCAAATTTAAGACAAACTTATAGAACTAATTTAAGTAAATCATTAATTGATGTAGCTATTTTTAATCATTCAATTAATAATAAAGAATTAAAATTATTTGAAATAGCTGATATTTATGATTTAAATAATTTAAAACAAAGACATTTAGTATTTTTAACAAGCAATCATATTTATAAAAACAGTTTAAATCAACAATTAATTGAAAATAATTTTTACTACAATAAAGAAATTTTAGAAAATATCTTTAATTTATATAATTTAGATTTATCTCAAATTCAATATCAAAATGATTTAAATCTTATTAAAGAAATTCATCCATATATTAATACAACTATTTATTATCAAAATCAATTAATTGGATATTTATATAAATTAAATCCTAAATTTGAATCAGAAAATAAATTAAATCCTACATTTGTATGTGAAATTAATTTAGATATTTTAAATCAATTTAAAAATGGTTTTATAGAAGCAAAAAATTTAAGTAAATTTCAAAGTTCTTCAAGAGATTTAACTATAGAAATTTCAAATGATTTAACTTATCAAAAAGTTTTATTTAATGCTTTAAGTGATGTTAAATATTTAAAAAGTCATAAAATTGTTGATTTATATTTAGATGATAATCTAATTAAAAATAATACTAAAGCTTTAACTATTCAATTTGTTTTTAATGATCTAGAACATCAATTAACTGAAAATGAAATCAATCAAGAATTTGAAAAAATAATAAAAAATATCAAACAAATGAAAGTAGTGATTAGATAATGAAATTAATATTTAATCAAACTGATTTTAAGTTAAAAAAACATTATGAACTACAAGGACAACTAACTGATTTAGATCAAATTAAATCAAATAATATTTTAATAAAATCTTTTGATTTTATTAGTTATGATTTAGATCTTGATTATAATGAAACATTAAAAAAGATTACTGTTAATGGAGTAATTAATTATACAATTACTGGTATTGATTCAAGAATTGGAAATGAGATCAAATATAGTAATTATATTGATTGAAATGATGAGTATAGTTTTACAAATAGTAGTGATTTTAATACTAATATTATTATTAATGAAGAATTTAACTTAAAAGATTATATAATTGAACAAATAAATCTGAATATTCCTTTTAATTTATCTTTAAATAATGATATACTTAATAAGTATGGTCTTGGATGAAGTCTAGAAAGTGAAGAAGAATTTCAAAAATCTCAAGCTGATAAAATTGATCCAAGATGAGAACAACTTGATAATATTAAAATCGATGATAACAACAAATAAGGAGGTGTATTAACATGGCAGTACCATTTAGAAAAACTAGTAAATCTGCAAAAAATAAAAGAAGAAGTCATTTAGCACTTTCAACTGCTAGTTTAGTGTCATGTACTAATTGTGGGGCTATGATTAAACCTCATCATGTATGTAAAGAATGCGGATTTTACAAAAACAAAGAAGTTAAAGTAGTAGAAGCATAATAACAATTATTAATTAATTTGGTTGTATTTAATACAACCTTTTTTTATTTGTGTTTTAAAGTGGTATATTAATTATAAATAGTGGAGCAAAGTGGGTGATAAATAAATGTTATTTGGTACATATGAACATTGTATGGATGCAAAACAACGTTTAACTTTACCAGCAAAACTAAGAAACAAACTTTCAAATCCAATTTATTTAACAAAAGGATATGATGCTGATTTAGAAATTTGATCAAAAGATGATTTTTTATTACAAATAAAAGAAATTTTAAATCAGCAAAATGATCAAAAAGACATTAGAAATATAGAAAGAATTATCTGATCAAATACTGTTGAAATTGATATTGATAATTTAGGAAGAATTAAAATTCCTTATAATCTAATCCAAAATCTAAATATTGAAAAAGATGTTTTTATTTTAGGATTAGGAAATCGGTTAGAAATTTGAAGTAAAAATAAATACAATCAACACAAAAATCAATTTATTAAAAATATAAATAGTTAGGAAATTATATGGATAAACATATACCAGTTTTATTAAAAGAAAGTATTGAATATTTAAATATTAAACCTGATGGTATTTATGTTGATTGCACATTAGGTAGAGCTGGTCATTCTAGTGAAATTTTAAAAAAACTTAATCAAAAAGGTTTTTTGTATGCCATTGATCAAGATCAAATAGCAATTGACCAAGCTAAAGAAAAACTAGAACAAATTAATAATAATTTTTTATTAATTCAAGGTAATTTTTCTAACTTATCAGCTTTATTAGCAATTAATCATGTTTTTAATGTTGATGGAATCTTATATGATTTAGGAGTTTCTTCACCTCAAATTGATATTGCATCTAGAGGGTTTAGTTATAAAATGGATGGTCCATTAGATATGAGAATGGATTTAAATTCTACATTAACTGCTCATCAAGTTATAAACACTTATTCAGAATCACAAATTTCTGAAATTTTATTTAAATATGGAGAAGAATCTTTTTCAAAAAGTATTTCAAAAAAAATTGTTGAATCAAGACCAATTAATTCAACTTTAGAATTAGTTGAAGTAATTAAATCAGCTTTACCTCAAAAAGTATTAAAACAAAAAAAACATCCAGCTAAAAAAACTTTTCAAGCTTTAAGAATTTATATAAATAATGAACTAATTGCTTTAGAAAATTCATTAAAACAAGCTTTAGATTTATTAAATAGTAAAGCAAGAATTTGTGTAATAACTTTTCACTCTTTAGAAGAAAAGATTGTTAAAAATATTTTTAATAATAGTACAAATTATTATCAAGAACAATTATTAAGTAATCTTCCAATTAAAGCTGATTTAAATTCTAAATTTAAATTAGTAATTAAAAAACCAATTAAACCTAGTTTATTAGAATTAGAACAAAACCACCGGTCTCATAGTGCAAAGCTTTGAGTAATTGAAAAAAACTAGAGGTTAGTATGGATAAACAAATTTTTACAATTATTGAATTTAATAAAAATATTATTAATTTTCAAGTTATTAAATATTTTAATAATCAAGAAATGATCTTATATAAAAATAGTTATATTTCAGAAGAAAGTGAAATTTTAGATAAAGATCAAATTAAAGATAGTTTGAATGTTTATAAATTTTTAACAAATTGTTTTACTGATTTTGAAAAAAACTCTAGTTTTTCAAAAATTAAACAAGTAGGTTTAATGCTTTCAAATTCATTAAATATTACAAAAAAAGTAACAAATTATGACTTAAAATCAAAAGATAAAAAAACTAGTTCAACTACAAATTTAGAATATATTGTTAAAAAAATTAATAAATTACAACTTTATGATGATACTGATTTAAAAATTATAGATACTAATTTAATTGAACTACAAGTAAATAACAAAATGATCGATTATCAAAATTTAAAAAAATATTATATTGATAATACTCAAAATAACAAACTAGTAATGACTTTTTTAGAATTGTCAATTACTAATGAACTTTATTTTGCACTAGAAAAACTTTTTTGAAAATTTTATAAACAAATTTTATTTATAAAACCAAGAATTGTTTGTTTAAACCAATTAATAAAAGATCAATGTCAAGATCATAAATTAGTAGTTGATTGAAATTGAGATGAAATTGAAGTTGGTGTATTTAATAATAATGTTTTATTAAAAATATTCAAATTTTCATTTGGGATAAATAAGATCATTAAAAATCTTAGTCAATCATTAAATATTAGTTTTGAAATGAGTAAAGATTATTTATTTAATAATTTAGATTTTAGTTCTTATAATATTGATAATTTAAATGTTTTAAGTTTGTGAAATAATTCAGAAAATAAATTAGATATAACTAATGGAAAGCAAATAAAACAACTAATTAAATCTATTATTAGTGAAATTTATACAACTATTAATCAAAGCATTTTAAAAGAACAAAATATTAATAATTATCAAATTTATAATTTTGGTTTAATTAGTAAAATTGTTGGAATTGATATGATCTTTAATGAATTCAAAAACAATCATTTTATTAGTAATAATTTTATTGGTGATATTGATTTTGAACAAGATTCTACTGCTTTTATTGGAGCTAGTTTATTTTTTAAAAACCCTGAATTTTCTAGTTAAAATCAAAAATTTAGCAATTTTTTTAAAGCTTTTTTGATAAATTCTAAAAAGCACTACTAAGATAAAAAAACTTTTTAAAAATCAATATATTATTATTATTAGAAAGGGCTAAATATGACAAACGAATTTAAACAAATAGCAAGAATTAAAGTACTTGGTGTTGGTGGGGCTGGAAATAATGCCATTAGAAGAATGTTTGAAGAAAATGTTCAAGGTGTTGAATTTTATATCATAAATACCGATGCACAAATATTAGAATCATCACCAGTACCAAACAAAATTATTTTAGGAGAAAAAACTACTAAAGGATTAGGAGCTGGAGGAAATCCTGAAGTAGGAAAAGCAGCAGCTATTGAAAGTGAAGAAGAATTAAGAAAAGTAGTTGAAGGTGCTGATTTAATCTTTATTGCTGCTGGAATGGGAGGAGGTACTGGAACTGGTGCTGCTCCTGTAATCGCTAAAATTGCTCAAGAATCTGGAGCTTTAGTAATTGGGATTGTAACTAAACCATTCATTTTTGAAGGAAGACATAGAAATGTTAATGCAAAAGAAGGTTTAGAAGAATTAAGAAAACATGTTGATTCAGTAATTGTTGTTTCAAATGACAAATTATTAGAATATATTGGATCTATTCCAATTGCTGAATCATTTAAAGAAGCTGATACTATTTTAAAACAAGGTGTTCAAACTATTACTGATTTAATCGCAGTACCTGCAACTATTAACTTAGATTTTGCAGATGTTAAATCAGTTATGTCAAAAAAAGGAAATGCTTTATTTGGAATAGGAGTTGCTTCTGGAAAAGATAAAGCTGTTGAAGCTGCAAAAGAAGCAATTAATTCTAAATTATTAGAAGCTTCAATTGAAGGAGCTAAAGATATTATTGTAAATATTACTGGTGGAAGAACAGTAAGTTTAAATGATGCTTATGATGCAGTTGGAGTTATTAGTCAAGCTGTAAATAATAAAGAATTAAATATTGTTTTTGGTATGGCTATTAATGATGATTTAACAGATGATGATGAAATCATTGTAACTGTTATTGCCACTGGTTTTGAAAATAAAAACTTACAAAACCAAGAACCAAATATTATAAAAACACCAAGAGTTGAACCTGTAGTTCAACAAACTCAACCAAGTAAACCTGTTCAACAAGAACAAGAAGAAGAACAAGAAGAAGTAGACGAATTTGATGATGAAATGAGTCTAACTACAACAGATGACACTGAAGAAGATTTTAATGATGATGACTTTCCGACATTTTTAAAATAGGAGATAAGAAGATGTTTTTTAAAAAGAAAAAGAATTTTTTTAAACAAAACGAACACGATCAAGATCAAATTGAACTAGAATTAACTGATTCTGATATTTTTGAACAAGAAAGTCCTGTTTTAAAAGATAGTTATACTCAGACATCTAATCAATTTAATCAAAATCATCAAACAAATACTTCGAATATGAACCAAACTGATATGAATAAAAGTCCTATTAACACTTATGTATTTAGTCCTATGAAATTTTCTGAAGTTCAATCAATTGTAGATACTTTATTAGATCAAAAAGTTGTTGTTGTAGATTTTAAAAACTTAGATGATAATAAAGCTAAACGTTTTAAAGATTTTCTTTCTGGAGTTTTATATATTAAAAAAGGTGAATACATCAGACTTAATGAAAATATTTATAAATTTATAATTAATTAATAATTTATAAAGATGAATGAAAAATATCCAAACCTAGCAAAAACTATGATTAATATGTGAAACTCTAGGTTTTCAAAAACTATTCATAAAAGAGATGAAGGTTTTGCTATTAATTTTAGCCCTATTAAAATATTTTCATTTTTAAATTCAATCAATAGAAATTCAAATAAAAAATTAAAAATTAAAGAGTATAAAAATCCTAATTTAAATTTTTGAATTTATTCATTAGATAACACTAAATTAGCTGCAAGTATTTGATTAAATGAAAAACAATCTAATAAATGAGTAATTGGAGTTCATGGATATAATTCTAATCGTTTAGAAGTCTTATATTTAGTATGACATTATCAAAGTTTAGGTTATAATATTTTAACTTTTGATTTTAGAAATCATGGTATTAGTGATTCTAATTGTATTACTTGAGGTTATAAAGAAAAATGAGATTTAATTTCAGTAATCAATTGGTTAATCAAACATTATGATGTTGAATTAATTGGACTAGTTGGAACTAGTATGGGTGCTTTTACAACTAATTATTTTTTACTAACTGAAAATGAATTAATAAAAAAAGCAAACATTAAATGAGCAATTTCAGATTCATCATATATGTCAGTTAAAAACCTTTTACAAAGAATGATTAAAGATTATTCTCCTAAATTTTTATCTAATCTTTCAAAGGATGTTTTAGATGACATATTAGAAATTTATAAAAATGAATATGAAGTTGATTTAACTAAACTTGATTTTGTTGATTTAATTACAATTAATACTACTTATATTCCAGTTTTATATATTCATAATCGTTTAGATAAAGTCACTAGTTATCTAGATAGTTTTAGAATGTATCAAATGAAAAATAATATTGAAAATAGCTTTGATAATCAAATTGAAATTTATGATCATGGCTCACATCATACAAAATCAATTATTGAATTTGAAAATGAATATATAACTAAAAGTTTAAATTTTGTTAAATTACATCAAAAGACCCATCATAACTAATTTAACAAAATCGTTTTATCATAATAAAATAGTTGTCTATTAAATATTTATTATTTAATCAACTTGATTAACGATAATAGTTCTTATCTGCCCATTGATCTTTAAATGATCTAAAAACAAGAAAATAAAACTAGAAAATAAGCTTATATAAAGCTTATTTTTTTATCTAATATTTAAAGATTATTTTATTAATTTCATAAACATATTTAATAACAAATTAATTGCCTACATATTATGATTTTTTCTAATAAAAATGTTTATGAAAAGAAATAAAACTAGTAATACTATAAATGCTATTTATAAACATCAATAATAAGAGACTATCTGAATGTTTAATAAAATATCTAACTAAATAATCAAATAAATAGACAATAAGTCTAATTTAATATAAAATATTTTTATCATAAAAAGACACATTTTATAAATAAACTTTTTACAGAGAGCTAATGGTTGGTGAAAATTAGTAAAAGAATTTATAAAATATCACTTTTTATTTCCAAAAAAGAAAAGCTATAGCTGAGTAGAATTTTGCGGTTGTCACGTTAAAACTATAAAGATGAATTATAATAATATTTTTATAATTTAATTAGGATGGTACCGCGGTAAATCGCTCCTTTTGGAGTGATTTTTTTGTTTTTAGAAAGGAAAAAATATATGTCAAATAAATATAAAGATACTTTATTAATAGGTCAAACTGATTTTGATATGCGTGCTAATTTGAATCAAAAAGAACCTAAATTTGAACAGTTTTGACAAGAAAATCAAATCTATAATAAAAAATTAAAATTAAATGAAAATAAAAAAGTTTTTGTTTTACATGATGGTCCACCTTATGCAAATGGAGATTTACATATAGGACATGCTTTAAATAAAACTTTAAAAGATTTTATTATTAGATTTAAAAACGCAACTGGATATTATGCTCCTTTTATTATGGGATGAGACACTCATGGTTTACCTATTGAAAGTGCTGTTACTAAAATGGGTGTTGATCGTAAATCTATGAGTAGTGTTGCTTTTAGAGAACTTTGTTATAAATATGCTTTAGAACAAGTTTCAAATCAAGCAAACCAATTTAATCGCTTAGGAATGTTTACTGATTATGATACTAAATATGTAACTTTAACTCATGACTTTGAAATGTCTGAATTAAGATTATTTGAAAAAATGTATCAAAAAGGTTTAATTTATAAAGATCTAAAACCTATTTATTGATCACCATCAAGTGAATCTGCTTTAGCTGATTCTGAAATTATTTATAAAGATATAACTTCTCCTTCAATTTATGTAGGTTGTGATGTTATTAATAGTGATGAATTTAAAAATACTCAATTAATTATTTGAACAACAACTCCATGAACTTTACCATCAAATCAATTAATTGCAGTTGGTTCAAAAATTAAATATAGTTTAATTCAAGTAGAAAATTCAGATAAACAATTTATTTTAGCTTCTGATTTAATAAATCAAGTATCTCAAAACATTGGTTGAGAAAATGTTAAAGTAATTAAAGAAATTGATGCTAATAAATTAGTTGGTTTAAATTATGTTCATCCATTATATGATACAAAAATCAGTAAAGTAGTTTTAGGACATCATGTTACAAGTGAATCTGGTTCAGGTTTAGTTCATATTGCTTCAGGATTTGGTGAAGATGACTTTTTAATTGCAAAACAAAATAATATTAAGCCTTTTGCTCCAATTGATAATCAAGGTAAATTTACAACTGAAATTAGTGATTTAGATCCACAATTAGTTGGAATGTTTTATGATGATACTAATAAAATCATTACTAAAAAATTAGAAGAAAATAAAAAATTATTAAAACTAAAATTTTTAACTCACTCATATCCACATGACTGAAGAACTAAAAAACCAGTTATTTATAGATGTACTTTACAATGATTTGTTAATTTAGCTCCAGTTAAAAATGAAATTTTAAAAAATGTTGATCAAATCAATACTCATCCAAAATGAGCTAAAAAACGTTTATATCAAGTTTTAGATGAAAGAACTGATTGAACTATTTCTCGTCAAAGATTATGAGGAGTTCCAATTATTGCTTTTTATGATCAAAATAATAATTTAGTTTTAAATGAACAAATTTTAAATTATGCAATTAATAAAATTGAACAAGTTGGAACTAATGCTTGATTTAGTTTAGATGCTGATGAATTTTTACCAGATGAATATAAAAATAAATCTTTAAAAAAAGAAAAAGACATTTTAGATGTGTGATTTGATTCAGGAAGCAGTGCAATTGCTTTAAGTCAAAAATATCCAAATTTAAAATTACCATATGATATGTATTTAGAAGGAAATGATCAGTATCGTGGTTGATTTAATGCATCAATGATTAATTCAACTATTTATTCAAACACTTCTCCATATAAACAATTAGTCTCACATGGAATGACAACTGATGAAAAGGGAAATAAAATGTCTAAATCACTTGGTAATGGAGTTGATCCAATTGCTTTTGCAAATGATCTAGGTGCTGATATTTTAAGATTATGAGTTGCATCAACTGATTTTACTGATGATCAAAAAATTGGAAAAGAAATTATTAAACAAATTAGTGAATCATATAGAAAAATTAGAAATACTATGCGTTTTATTTTAGCTAATTTAAATGATTTTAATGTTAAAACTGATTATCAAACTAAATTAAGTGAAGTTGATATGTATAGTTTATTTAATCTAACTAGTTTTAAAAATAAAGTAATTCAAGCTTATGAAGAATTAAACTTTAGTTTAGTTTATACATTAGTTATGAATTATGTAACTAAGAATTTATCTGCTTTTTATTTAGATTTTATTAAAGATATTTTATATATTAATAGTAAAAATGACTTAAGAAGAAAACAAGTGCAAACTGTTTTATATGAACAATTGTATTGTTTGATTGATGTTTTAAGACCAATTTTAGTACATACAATTGAAGAAGTTTATCAAAATCTAAATGATAATAATAAAGTTGAATCAGTTCATCTATTAGATAATAAAGAACAAAACTTTGTTTATGATAAAGAGTTTATCAATAAATGAGATCAAGTAATGATTTTAAGAGATGATGTTAATAAAGCTTTAGAAATTAGTAGAGAAAATAAAATTATTAATAAAGGATTTGAAGCTGTTGTTAATATTAAATTAGATAAAGAATATGATGATTTAAAAAATATTAAAGATTTAAGTCAAATTTTTATTGTTAATAGTATTAATTTTGTAGATAATATTGATAATAGTTTTATTAAAACAAATATCTCATCAATTAAAGTTGAACAAAAACAAGGATTAAAATGTCAAAGATGTTGACAAATTTTTGATAATTTAATTGATGATGAAATTTGTAATCATTGTAATAACGTAGTTAAATCATTATTGGAGACAAAATGTGAATAAAAGATAAATTAGTAGAGACAAAAGTTTTTTTAAAAAATCACAATTATCTTTGAAAATTCAAACTAATAGTATGTTTGCCTATTTTTATAAGTTTAATTAGTTTTGATTGAATTTCAAAAGCTATTGTTGTAAGTCATATGAAATTAGGAGAAACTAAAACGTTTATTAGTGGGTTTTTAAACTTTCAGTATGTGATCAATCTTGGAATGGCTTATGGTAAGTTACACGATAAAGCTTATTTAGTCATTATTTTTGCAACAATTTTTAGTTTATTTTTAACAACAATCTTTATTTTTTTAAATAATAAAAAATGATTAATTGTTTTAATAATTATTTTAGCTGGTTCTTGAGGAAATTTATTAGCTAGATTATGAGCTCCAGGTAATGAAAATAATGTATATTATGGAGTTGTTGATTTTTTAACTTGAGATTTTAGTTTATTTAATTCAAGAGATTATGTATTTAATTTAGCTGATTTGTATGTCAATATTGCAATTGGTTTAACAATTTTATTTACTATTATTGAATTAGTTTTATATATAAAAAGTAAAATTAAAACAAAAAAAGAAAAAATAGAAAATGAACAAAATAACTCTTAATTCACTAAATACAACTTTAAGATTAGATAAATTACTAGTTGAATTATTAACTAGTTATGATTATTCAAGAAGCTATATTCAAAAACTAATTAAAGAAGAATGTATTAGTGTTAATAATCAAATTATTACTAATAATAATTTTGTAGTTAAACCAAATTCTGAAATCACAATTACTATAAAAGATCCTATTTTAGATCCAAATTTAGTTAAAAATGATGAGATTGATTTAGATATTATTTATCAAGATGATGATTTATTAGTGATTAATAAACAAAATAATATTACAGTTCATCCAAGTTTAAATAATACAAATAATACAATTGTTAATGCTTTATTAGCAAGTGATGTTGAACTTTCATCAATTAATGGTGAACTACGCCCTGGAATTGTGCATAGAATTGATAAACAAACAACAGGTTTATTAATTGTTGCAAAAAATGATAAAACTCATAAATTATTAAGTGAAATGTTTAAAAATCATCAAATTTATAAAGAATATTTAGCAATTGTCACTGGAGTAATTAAACCAAATAAAGGTTTAATTGATGCTCCAATTGGTAGAAGTCAAATTGATCGTAAAAAAATGAGTGTAACAGCTAAAAATTCAAAACAAGCGATTACAACTTTTGAAGTAGTTGAACGATTTTTAAAAAATACTTTAGTTAAATGTCAGATTCAAACTGGAAGAACTCATCAAATTAGAGTACATTTTAACTATATTAATCACCCCGTTTTAAATGATCCAGTTTATGGTAAAAAACACCAAGAATTTACTGATTTTGGTCAATATCTTCATGCTTATAAATTAAAGTTTACTCATCCAATTACAAAAAAAGAAATTGAATTAATATCACCTCTTCCTAAAGAATTTGATGATAAAATTAAAGAATTAAGGGGTGAAAATAATGACTAATTCTTCTACTAGTGATAAAAAGACTTTAGAAAACTTTTTTATTAAGAACTTTAAGTATAAGTTATTAAAATCTAAAGTTAATTCTAGTGTAAGTTATTTATATAGTTCTAATGAAAAACACCAAGTGATTATTTTAAATTTTGATAATAGTATTTCATTTGAAAAAGAAAAAGAATATATTATTAAAAAAGTTGAAAAACAAATAAAAAAACCTGTGAGTGTTTTTCATATTGTAATTGATAATGATAATCAACTAACTACAAAATCTAATTTAATTGTTTTACACTCTTCAATACAAACTCTAGCTACTGATTTAGAGCCATATTTTAAAAATACTAATTTATTAGTTTTTAATCACACAATTGATAATGAACTAAAAGATGATAAACAACCTAGTGAAGAAACTAATAATAAATTATTTACAAGCTTTTTAGAAAACGTTAAAAATAATAAAATTACATTTTCTTGAGCAGTATTATTAATTCTAATTTTAATTCCTAGTATGTTACAAATTGTTGGGTATTTTATTTTAGAAACTAATCCAAACAGTAAAAATGTTTTAATTTTAGCTTTTGGTGGAACTAATTGAAATTTAACAATTGTTGGAAAACAGTGATGAAGAATCTTTACTTATGGAATTGCTCCAATTAAACAAAATGGATTAATTGTTGATATTTTAAGTTTATTAATTTTAGGAACTAGTTTTTTTAGCATTTCAAAAATTACTGAAATCCAATTAGCAAATACTAAAAAACTAATTTTAGTTACAATATTAAGTTATTTAATTTTAGGATTATTTTCAAGTAGTGTCTTACCAACAATTTATACTGGTGGACTAATTAGTACAATGGGAATATTTATTGGTGTTTTACTAATTGATGTTTCTGGTTCAACTACTCCTATGGCTAAATTTAGTCAAGCTAAAACTGTAGTTTATATTTTAATTTTAATTGGATTTTCATTCTTTTTAGGTGATGGTTGAACTGGGTTATTAATTACTGGAACAGCTGTTATATTAGGAAGTGCTTTTTGAGGAATATTAAAAGTTAATATAAAAGAATGAGCTTGAATTCAATATGTTCATATTTTTTTAATCTTAGCAATTTTAGCTATTAGTTTAACTTTTATTTTCTTACCTCATCTAACTCCTGCTTTAGATCAACATATCTTAATAACTCTTTCAACTTATTATAAAAAAGGTTGATTTAGTATTAATAGTTTAAATAAAATAGTGAATAATATCGGTTGAGATGGTCAATTTAATCAATTTGGAAAGTTTATTACTAATTTTTAGATATGAGTAAAAGATTAGATTATTTATCTTGACAACACTATTTTATGTTAATAGCAAAAGCTAGTGCTATGAGAAGTAAAGATCCAAATACTCAAGTTGGAGCTATTGTTGTTAATGAATTACAACAAATTGTAGCAACTGGATATAATGGTTTTCCACGTGGAGTGAGTGATGATGAGTTTCCATGATCAAAAAATAATGAAGATTGATTAGAAAACAAATATGCTTATGTTGCTCATGCTGAATTAAATGCAATTGTAAGTAGTAGATCTGATTTAAGTAATTGTGATTTATATGTTACTTTATTTCCATGTAATGAATGTGCTAAGATCATTATTCAAGCTGGAATTAAAAGAATATATTATGCAAATGATCCATATCATGATAAAAAAGAATTTATAGCGTCAAAAAAAATGTTAGATGCTGTTAATATTAAATATATAAAATTACCAGATATTGAAATTAGTCTTAAAGTAAAAGATTAATTTTTATATCTTTTTTATTGAAAAGAAAGCATTGTTATTTATGAAAAAACTATTATTTTTACTATCAAATAGTGTGCTATTTTGCTTAGGTGCATTATTAATTTATAATTTAAATTTTCAAAATAATAGTAATAATATTGTTTTAAAACAAGAAAATAAACAAGAAACTGACTTAAGTAAAATATTTAATGATCAAACATATATATCAATTAAAAACAAAGATCAAAATATTGATTCACAAGTTTTAGAAGCTTTAAAATTAAAGTATGAAGGTATTGATTATTCTTTATTAACTATTAATGTTGAAGTTAGTGATAATGATAGAATAGATGTTTTAATAACACCTAAACATGGTGAAAGCAAATATACTAATAAATCAAAAATCCCTTGTTATATAAAAAAAGATTTAAGTGTTATTTTAAAAGATAATAATGATTTAGGTGAAATTCCAATTAATAATGTTGATGAAATAAAAAAACATATCAAAAATAAAGACTTATTAAAAACTAGTTTTAATGATATTGATTTTTATATAACTAATATTAGAGAAGATAGTGTAAAAATTTCAGCAACTAGAATTGGAGATTTTGTTGGAGAAGCTTTTCTTAAATTTAATGCTAAACAAAAAATTTTAAGTTCAGCTATTTATAAACCTGTTTTAGAATTAAAAAATCTAGAAAAAGATTTTATAGTGAATATATTAAAAGATACCTATTCATCTTTAAGAAATGAAAATCTAGATATAACTATTGATCAAGAAAAAAGAAAAATAATAGTTAAAACTATTGATAGTTCTCAGTTTGTAGGAACTGTTACTTTAAAATTTAATATAACTAAATCAATAACAAATAAACCAGTTGAACCCAAAACAACAATTATTGACTCTAATTCAACTAATTTAAAAACAGAATCTAAAAAATCAGAAGATAAAAGTGACAATAATTTTATAAAAAATAACAATACTTTAATTTCTATTCCAAATAAAGACTCAATTAAAAATAATAAGAATTTAAATTCATCAAATAAAGTTACTGGTGTTATAATAGGTTCAGCTTTAGGGGTTGTTGTGTTAATTGGTATTAGTGTTGGATCTTGATTTTATTTTAAAAAGCGAAAATAAATAAATAATAGGTAATATTATGATTAATAATGTTGGTATAGATATAGTTGAAAATAAAAGAATTAAACTAAAAAAAGAATTTATTATTAAAGTGTTATCAACAAATGAAATTCAAACATTTAATACTAAAACTAAAAAACAAAAAAAAGAATTTTTAGCTGGACGTTGAGCTGTTAAAGAAGCGATTATTAAAACTTTAGATCAAGCGATTAGTATGAATAAAATAGATATTGAATATGTTAATCAAAAACCTGTAATTCAAAATAAGGAATTACAAAATATCTTAATTTCTATTTCTCATGAAAAAAAGTATGCTATTGGAATTGCACTAAAACAATCTGATAACAAATAAGATATAAATTAAAACATTTTCTAATAAGCAAATAAATATGTATATAAGAGAATATTCTAGTAAAATAATTGATGATAAAATTATTTATAGAGTATTCTTTTATTTTATAAATCTGAGTAAATAAAGATTAAGATAAAATAGCATTTAATAGAAAGAATGAATAAAATGAATCAAGTTAATAGTATGCAAGAACCAATATCACAAAACAACAAAGAACAAGAAAAAAAAATTAAAGATCATATTCATGTTAATCATTGAAAAATGTTATTTATGTGATTGCCTTTATTACATATTAAATTTAAAGCAGCAAAAATTGTAAGAAAAAATAAAAAACAACCAGATAGATATACTGAAGAATATAGATATAATTGAGTTAAAAAAGCTGTTAGCAAGTTATTATATGTTTTAGATGTCAATATAAAAGTAGAAGGTATTGAAAATTGAATTGATAAAGGAGTAATTTTAGCTGCTAATCATCAATCAAATATTGATCCAGCTATTTTATTTGCTATTAATGATTTTTCAAAACAACAACCTTTAGCTTTTATTGCAAAAGAAGAGCTTTGAACAAGTAAAAAATTTAAAAATTTTGTTAGATTAATTGACTGTATACCTTTAAATAGAAAAAGTCCTAGAAGCGCTTTAGAAGCATTTAAAGAAGCAAAAGATTTAATTGTTGATTACAAACGTTCTTTAGTAATTTTTCCAGAAGGTACTAGAAGTCATTCTCAACAAATGAATAGTTTTCAAGCAGCTTCATTAAAAGTTGCACAAATGTCTCATGCTCCTATTATTCCTGTTTCAATTATTAATTCATATCAAGTATTTGCTGAAAAAAGACCTAAAAAAGTTGAAGTTAAAGTGGTTTTTGGTAAACCTATTTCACCAAATAAACATATTTCTTTAAAAACTGAAGATCTAACTAGATTTGTTGAAAAAATTGTTGATACAAATCTAAAATAATGAGAAAACAAAGAAATGAAATATGAGTTAAGAAAATTAACTAAAAAAGATATTAAACAACTTAAAGAAGAAGAAAAAAAACAAAATTCTAAAAAACAAGAAAAAAAATCAATTAAAGATCTATTTAAAATTGTTGATTAATCAACAATTTTGTTATTTTATAATTTAATATTAGAAAAGAAGTGATTTTATGAAACTAAATGATAAGTTAAAGAATTTTTTTAATAATATTAAATCTTATTTTACAACTAAAGAAAAAATTATTGTTAAAAACAAACCTAAACCAATAGAAACTAAAACTGAAAATAATAACAATAATTTAGATAATAATTCTCAATTCCATCATGATATTTCTAATAATAAAGAATATATTGATAAAAGAGCTACATTAGATTCTCAAAATGAATTTATATTAAAAGTAATCTCAAATAAAGCTGAATTTTTAGAACAATTAGTAGATATTAAAAATACTTTTAAGCATTGTGAAGATTGTTTGGATATTTATAAAAAAAATCTTGATGATATGAAATTAAAGATTTTAAGATTAAAAAAACATATTGATAATAATTATGGTTTTTTAGGTGATGAAAAAGAATATCAAAACTATGTTTTTATAGATGATGTTCAAACTTATTCGCAAACTGATGAATCAGCTGGATTAAAATTAGTACATAAATTAGAAGATCATTTTAATAAATATTCTAATTATGATATTGATTATTTTATTCCTTGTAATAAGCATAAAGACTTAATTGATAAATACAAAATACTATCAATTAAAATCAAAGATTTAGACAAAATCATTTCAAATTAATTACTGATCTTTTCTTAAATTCGCACTTCTATTAAAAAAAATTCATTTTTTATGTAAACTATTGAAATATGTTATAAATGATATAAAATTATTTGTGTCTTGTGTTAGAGGAAGCGAATTTATCTTGCTGACTTAGCTCAGTTGGTAGAGCAATTGACTAGTAATCAATAGGTCGAAGGTTCAAATCCTTTAGTCAGCACCAGTTATTGGAGGGGTAGCGAAGTGGCTAAACGCGGGTGGCTGTAACCCACTTCCTTACGGTTCGGGGGTTCGAATCCCTCCCCCTCCACCATTTATTGGGCTATAGCCAAGCGGTAAGGCAAGGGACTTTGACTCCCTCATGCGCCGGTTCGAATCCTGCTAGCCCAACCATCTTGACTCGTTAGCTCAGCCGGTAGAGCAACTGGCTTTTAACCAGTGGGTCCGGGGTTCGAATCCCCGACGAGTCACCATTTCTATTTTCCCCAAGTGGCGGAATAGGTAGACGCATTGGACTTAAAATCCAACGGGCTTAATATCCTGTGCCGGTTCAAGTCCGGCCTTGGGGACCATATTTGAAATTAAACATGTCTTAAAAAGACATGTTTTTTTGTATTTGACAACTATTTTTAGATAAAAAAAATGAACTTAAAAGTTCATTTATTATTTTGCAGGAGCTGGAGCGGGAGCGGCTGGAGCAGGAGTAGGAGTTGGCGTAGGTTGTGGTGCTGGTGCTGGACTTGGAGTAGGTTTTTCTTCTTTTGCCTTTTCTTTTTCGTCTTTATTATTCTTTTTATCGTCTTTTTTATTTTCTACTTTATCTGTTCCTTGGTATTTTCATTCAGTTTTAGGAGTAATCATTGGATCTGAATCTTGTAAAAGTTTAACTACATCATACATTTCAATAGCTTGTTTTAAATAGCTTATTCATTGATCATAAGTATTTTTTCTAATATCTGAACCATTAGGATAATTATCTATTGTTTTAGTAGCGTTTTTTTGATCTTGTTTACTAAAAGTTTCAAAACCACTTACAATTCCATAAAACATCTTATCTCTTAAAACTAAAAATATTGGTCCTTTTAGATTTTTAACTTTATCTTGTAATTTTTCTACTTTTTCAGTTACTGTATTATCATTTTTATTAAAACTTGAACTAGTTTCACCATAAAATGCTTTAGCTCAGTTTTTAACAAGATATTCATTTAGTATTTTAGAAGTTAAACCTTTAGTTCATATTTCATCATCTGAATCATATTTAAAGTTTTTAATCACAACATCATTTGTCATGTTTTTAAAGATTTGTTTAGAATTTGATGAAGTCTTTTGATCAATTATTCATCTTTCTTTTTTAGTTTTACTGTTTTTGTCTTTTTTAACCTCAACATCATTTAAAACTTTTGTGTGATTATTTGTACTATTTCAGCTTAAATTACTTTTAAATTTATAAATAAAACTTGTAGCATCATTTGTACTAGTTTCATTAATATTTTTAATAGCTTGTTCTAATGAATTAGTTTTAGTTAATTCTTCTAATCCTTGTTCAAATGATTTTGCTGATTTATTATCACTAGCTCCTAAATAAAGGATCATAGTTTTATTTTCAGATTGATTAATTAGGTTTTCAAATTCTTGAAATTGTTTATCTGTTGTTTTACAACTTATAGCAAAACTAGCACTTGTTGTAATAACAAAACTGCAAGCTAATAACGATAGAAGTTTTTTCATTGTAATACTCCTTTGTCTACAAAAATAATTTTACTATAATTCATTTAATTTTTAGTTTTAAATTAGGATATAAAATTAATAAACTCTTAAAAAACTTGAAAACCTGTTTTGAAATTGGTAATATTTTATAAGTGTTATAAAAGTTTGATATGTGTGAAAGGTGGTAGTTAAGATGCGTGAAAAATACATTTTACGTTGTACAGTTTGTAAAAATGAAAACTACATCGGTAAGAATGATAAAAAGAAACCTAAAATAGAAGTTTCTAAATACTGCAGTAATTGTAATAAACATGAAACCCACAAGCAAAAAAAATAGTCTTATGACTATTTTTTTATTTATTCAATTTAAAATAAAAATAAGGATTTTAAAATTTTATGATTATTCAAAAAACTTATAAAAATAACAAACCAACAGTTTATTTAATTACAACTCCAATAGGAAATTTAGAAGATATTAGTTTAAGAGCAATTCAAACTTTAAAACAAGTTGATGTTATTTGTTGTGAAGATACAAGAACTAGTAAAGTTTTACTAGATAAATATCAGATTACTAATAATTTATTATCACTACATAAATTTAATGAAAATTTAAGAATTGAACAAATTATTAATTTATTAAATCAAAATAAAAATATTGCAATTATAAGTGATGCCGGTGTTCCTATTATTAGTGATCCTGCAAGTTATATTATTAATCAATTAAAAGAATTAGAAATTAATTGTAATATTACAGCAATTGGAGCTGGATCTGCTTATATTCATGCTTTAATTTCTAGTGGCTTTTTAATTGATAGTCATTATTTTTATGGGTTTTTAAAAAATAAAAATAAAATTAGTAAACAAAATGAATTAAATCAATTAATTAATCAGTATGGTGATTCAATTATTTGTTTGTATGAATCAGTACATCGTTTAAAAGATACTATTACTTGTTTAAATCAGTTATTAGATAAAAATCATAAAATAGTTATAGCTAAAGAATTAACTAAAATTAATGAAGAAATAATTTATGGATCTATTGATCAAATTAATCAATATATTAATAGTGAAGAATTTGTTTTAAAAGGTGAATTTGTAATAGTAATTAATAAAAAAATAAATAACAAAACTACTACTTATTCAGATATACAATTAATAGATTTAATTGATCAAGAAATTAAAAATGGTTATAAATTAAAACAAGCTTGTGAAATTATTAATTTAAAAACTAAAATTTCAAAAAATGTTTTATATAAACTGTATACTTTTAAAAAAAAATTCTAATACCTTAATAGGAGGTATTATTATGAAAGAAATTAATTTAGAAAATACAAAAGAAATTATTGGTGGAGCTGGAGTTAGTGGAGCATTAAT
This sequence comes from Mycoplasma mycoides subsp. capri, assembly GCF_018389705.1. Classification (NCBI taxonomy): domain Bacteria; kingdom Bacillati; phylum Mycoplasmatota; class Mollicutes; order Mycoplasmatales; family Mycoplasmataceae; genus Mycoplasma; species Mycoplasma mycoides. Next base: position 458,902 of record NZ_CP065581.1, read on the forward strand.
TAATGGAATTGCTAAAGTTGTTGAATCAGGATTTGAAGGAGTAAGTAATCTTATAACTGATATTGCAAGCGTTGGTTTTGCTTTTTATCAAGCTAGTAAAAATCCAATAAAAGCTGAATATAAAATCGGAAATAATAGTTTTAAAATTGATAATACAAAACTAGTTGATTTAAAAATTCAACAAGCTAAAGCTCAAGAAATTAAAATTCCAGTTTTAGAAATCGGAAATAATAAAAACAATATTAAAATTAATTATAATGATGCTTATAATAATGATGAACAGATAAGTAATATTTATAATGATTTTGATCAAAACATTAGTATTTTTAATTAATTAAAAGCTTTTTAGTAGTTATCTTGTTTTATTAAGTTTGTTATAGTAATATATAAATGTTGAAAAAAAGTTTCAACCGCTCTTTTGTATGTTCTAAAGCAGTATATCTCACGTACATAGGCGAGTCTAGACTGGAGGAAAATAATGTTTGCAATCATCAAGACTGGTGGAAAACAAGTTAAAGTTGAACCAGGTCAAGAAATTTTTATTGAAAAAATCAAAGGTGAAGTTAATGACAAAGTTACATTTGATGAAATTTTAATGATTGATGGTCAAATTGGAACACCAACTGTAGTTGGAGCTAAAGTTTTAGGAACTATCATCAAACAAGGTAAAGCAAAAAAAATCCGTGTTATAAGATATCATCCAAAGAAAAATGTAAATAAAATTTATGGTCATAGACAACCTTATACAAAAGTAAAAATTGATGAAATTAGTGCTAAGTAATTATGGTAGATATCATAATTAATTATAAAAATAATAAGATAATTCAATTTCAAATGAAAGGTCACGCTAATAGTGATGAATATGGTAAAGATTTAGTTTGTGCTGGTCTTACTGCTATTGTTAGTGGCGCTTTAAATGCAATTGATTCTTATTATAAAAATGATGTAGATATTGAAGTTTTAAAAAATAAAATAACAATAATTGTAAAACAAGAAAATAATAATAACTTACAACTAATGTTAGATATGTTAAAAATACAAATACAAACTATAACTATTCAATATCCTAAAAATGCAAGAATAAAGGAGGTGTCTTAGAATGCGTTTCTTATTAGGTTTACAATATTTTGCTTCTAAAAAAGGAGTTGGATCAACAAAAAATGGTCGTGATTCAGAATCAAAACGTTTAGGAGCTAAAAAATCTGATGGTCAATTCACTAATGCAGGTTCAATTATTTATAGACAAAGAGGAACTAAAATTCATCCTGGTTTAAATGTTGGACGTGGTGGAGATGATACTTTATTTGCTTTAATTGCTGGTACAGTTAAATATGAAAAATTTGGAAAAAACCGTACTAGAGTAAGTGTTATTCCTAACTAATTTAAAGAACTCATATGAGTTCTTTTTTTTATTAAATAAATCAAGTCAAGAGTAAAATAAGAAAAGATACTAGATTAGATATAATAATAGTATAAGGGCAGTAATAAATAGTTTTACATCTCTTATTTTAAATTTTTATTAATAATAAAGAAAGGCAGTAGATATATATGAAAAACCTAAAAGGTGTGTTTGCTGCTTTATTGATACCATATAAAAGTGATGGTTCAATAGATGAGCAGGCATTAGAAAAGTTCATCGATTATAATATTGAAGTTTCAAATGTTGATGGACTTTATGTTAATGGATCAACAGGTGAAGCATTTCTACTTTCAAATTCTGAAAGAAAACGTATTTTAGAAATTGTTGCAAAACACGTTAATAAAAGAGTACCTCTAATTGCTCAAGTTGGTTCTTTAAATATTTATGAATCAATTGAACAAGCAAAATTAGCTGAACAATTAGGTTATGATGCAATTAGTGCAGTTACTCCATTTTATTACAAATTTAATTTAGATCAAATTCTAAATTATTATAAAGAAATTAAAAAATCAACTAGTTTACCTTTAATTGCATATTATATTCCAATATTATCTGGTGTTAATTTTTCACTTGAAGCATTTGAAAAATTATTTGCTATTAATGGAATAATTGGTGTAAAATTCACAGCAACTGATTTATACACTCTAGAAAGAATTAAAGCAAAATTTCCTGATAAATTAGTATTTTATGGATTTGATGAACAACAATTATCTGCTTCAATTTATAATATTGATGGTGTAATTGGCTCAACTTTTAATGTTAATGCTAAAAAAGCTAAAAAGTTATTTGAATTAATTAAAAATGGACAAAACCAACAAGCTTTAGAATTACAAAAAGAAATTAATGATTTTATTGAAATAGTTTTAGCTAATGGGTTATATGCTATTTTAAAAGAAATTATTAGACAACATTATGATTTAAATGAAGTATTTTGTAGATTACCAATGACTCAAGTAATTTCTCAATATGCACTAAAAGCAAAAGAAATTAAAGATAAATATTTAACTGATATTTAGTATGAATAATTTAATATTTTTACAAAGTACATCTCAATCTACATCTAAATCATTTCACTGAGCTGATTATTTAGTATTAGTAATTTATTTATTATTTACACTAGGAATTGGTTTATACTTTCAATTTAAATCAAAATTACAAAAAGCTGAAAATACAGATGAATATTTTAAAGCTGGAGGAAAAACTCCTGGTTGAGTAGCTGGTTTTTCAATTTATGCAACAACACTGTCAGCTATTACTTATATGGCTACACCAGCTAAAGCCTTTTCAACAGACTGATTATTTGCATTTGGAAACTTAACAATTTTTATAGCAACTCCTTTATTAATTAGATTTATCATTCCATTTTTTAAAAAATTAAATGATGTTTCTGGGTATGGTTTTTTAGAAAAACGTTTTAGTTATTTTTTAAGAGTAGCTGCTAGTTTAATGTTTATTTTATTTCATGTTATTAGAGTTGGTTTAATTATTTATTTACCAACTATTGCTTTAACTGCAGTTACAAATATTAATCCTTATTTAATAGCTGTTATAATCGGAATATTTTGTGTAATTTCAACTGTTTTAGGTGGATTAAATGGAGTTATCTGATCTGATTTTATTCAAGCTGTTGTTTTAATAGGTGGGATTTTATTAGCAATTATTTTTGCTTTAATAAAAATGCCAAATTTAAACGAAGTTAATAGTATTGTTATAAATAATCATAAACTATTAGCAAAAGAATCAATTATTCCTCAATCTTGAGCTAAACCTTGAATATTAATTTTATTTTTTGGTCAATTGATTAATACATTTTATCAATACATAGGATCTCAAGATGTAGTTCAAAGATATCAGTCAAACCAAAGCTTTAAACAAGTTAAAAAAGGGTTATGAACTAATGCAATTCTATCTTTAATTACTATTTTATTATTTTATGGAATGGGTACATTATTATATGCATTTTATGTTCAAAAAACAGGTTTAACTAGTATAGATGAAATAATGAAAAATATTGGAATTAATGCAAATAACCAAATTTTACCTTATTTTATAGTAACAGTTTTACCAGTTGGTATTAGTGGATTAATTATTGCTGGAATTTATTCAGCATCAATGAGTACTATTTCTTCATCACTACACTCAGCTGCAACTTGTATTGTTGAAGATATTTTAATAAGAATAAAACCAAATTTAAAAGATAAACAAAAAATGTATTGAGCAAAAGGTTTAATATTAGGAATTGGATTATTAGGAATAATTGCTGCTTTAGTTTTAATTGTTACTAAAGCTGATAACTTATTAGATCTATTTGCTGCAATTATTGGATTGTTTGGAACTTCAGTAACTGTAATTTATTTATTAGGTATTTTTACAAAAAGAACTTCAAATACTGGAGCTATTTTAGGAGCAATTAGTTCATTTATTATAGTTTTTGTTATTTTTATAATAAATAAAACTACTAAAATAGCGATTTCAGATTTTTATGGAATTATTTTAGCTTTTATTATTGGATTATTAGTTGGATATTTATCAAGTTTTATTTTTAAAAACAAAAAATTAAATCAACTTGAAGGTTTAACTGTACATACTTTTTCAAAACAAGACTTTAATAAAATGGTTGAAGATGGTGAAAAAGAATGACAAGAAATTAAAGCTAGTGAATCTCAATTTAAAAAAGATTTAATTAATAAAATTAAAAATAAAAAGGTAGCTAAAAATTAGGAGAAATTATGATTTATGATAAGATTTCTAATTTAAATAGATATTTAAACCTTCATAAAAACATTGATTTTGCTATTAATTTTATTTTAAATAATAATTTAAAAGAACTTAAAGATGGAATTAATGTTATTAGTGATACTTTGTTTTATAACAAGTTTATAACAAATACAATAGATATAAATAATGCAGTTTTTGAATCACATAAAAAATATTTAGATTTACATATTTTAATTAGTGGAGATGAATTTATTGGTCATGAATTTGTAGATGACTTAAATGAACAAGTTGAGTATAATTTAAAAGATGATGTATATTTATATAAAACAAAAACTAAAAAAACTATCTATCAAAATAACCAATCATTTGCATTATTTTTTCCAACAGATGCCCATTCACCAAAAATCAAAGCTAACTCAGATCAAATTAATAAAGTAGTTTTTAAGATTTTATATGACTAATATAAAAAAATATTTATCTATTGATATTGGTGGAACTTCTATAAAATATGGGATCTTTAATGAAAATTTAAATCCTTTATTTACTAATAGTATTACAACTATTCCAATAAAAGATGAGTTATTAAAACAAATAATAGATATTATTATTTCTAGTTTACCACTTGATGGAATAAGTATAGCAACTGCTGGAGTTGTTGATAAAAATGGAGTAATTAAATTTGCAAATCAAAATATAAAAGATTATTCTAATTTTGATTTAAAAACTTATATAAAAGATTTTTTAATTACTTATAAAAATTCAGTACCAATTGAAATTATTAATGATGCTAATAGTGCTAGTTATATTGAATATGTCAATAATAAAACTATTAAAAATAGTGTCACACTAACTTTAGGAACTGGAGTTGGAATGGGAATTATTTTAAATGGTGAATTATTTTTAGCAAATAATGGTATAGCTGGAGAAATTGGAGCTATTAAAAACTTTGATCAATATATTGATACTGATTTATCTTGATCAAAGTTTATAAAAAAACTTAATCAAAATAAATATCATTATAATTCAAATGATATTTGAACTTTATATAATAAAAATGATTTTTATAAAACTGAAATTGAAAACTATTTAGATAAATTAGTTAATTTGTTATGTACAATATCATATATTTTATCTCCACAAATTATTTATTTAGGTGGTGGGTTTAGTTATTGTAGTGAGCAAATTTTAGAACTAATTAATAATAAATTTAAAAAAGAGTTTGTATTTTATGATATTAATCCAATTAATATAAAATACACTTCAAATAAAAATGATTCTGGACTTTTAGGAGTTTTACATTTATTAGTTGATAAACATTTTAAAAATTAGATTAAAACAACCTTTAATAGGTTGTTTTATAATGTTAGAACTAATTTAGAAAGGTATTATGAATTTAATAGATCAAATAAAAAATACATTAATTATTTCTTGTCAAGCAGTTGATGATGAACCATTAAATGATAGTTATGTATTAAGTAAAATGTGTTATGCATTAGTTTTAGGTGGTGCTAAAGTACTTAGATTAAGTCAAGTTGAACATATTAAAAAAATTAAAGAAGTTGTAAATGTTCCAATTATTGGATTGATTAAAAAACATTATGATAATAGTGAAGTGTTTATTACTCCAACAATTAAAGAAGTAGATCAACTAGTTGATTTAAAAGTAGATATTATTGCACTTGATGCTACTTTAAGAAAAAGACCAGATCAAGATTTAACAAATTTAATTAAAACAATTAAAACAAAATATCCTAATCAATTATTAATGGCTGATTGTTCTAATATAAATGATGCTATTAATGCTCAAAATTTAGGATTTGATTTAATAAGTACAACTTTAAGAGGTTATACTAAAGATACTTTGAATCATAATAATATAGAAAATGATTATCAATTTTTAAAAGATTTAAAAAAAGTAATTACAAAACCAATTATTGCTGAAGGTGGAATATGAACTCCACAACAAGCAAAAGAGATTTTAAATCTAGGAATTCATTCTGTTGTTGTTGGTTCTGCTATAACTAGATTACATTTAATAGTTAAATATTGAAATGATAATTTAAAATAAAGATTGTATAAACAAATATTTTTTAATGCTTATTTTTAATAGAACTATAGTGGATAATGATTTTTAAAATCAGTAGTTTTTAGTGATTTTATGTCTAAGTTGATAAATAATTATTAAAGTTGATTTGTTATATTATTATATTGGGAGTGTTTATTATGAAAATTGATGAAAAAGAATTAATATCTAAATATTTCGATCAAGCTTTAAATGAAACAAAAAAAGTTGTCTCAATTCCTTCTTTTTTAACTGAACCAACAGCTGATGCTCCTTATGGAAAAGCTTGTAAAGAAGTATTAGACTATGTAATTGATCTTGCTAATAATTTAGGTTTTCAAACTTATAAAGATAAAAATAATAAATATGGGTTTGTTGATTATGGAACTGGTGAAAAATTATTTGTCATTTTAGCTCATTTAGATGTAGTTCCTCCAGGAAATATTGAACAATGAGTTACTGATCCTTTTACTCCAATCATTAAAGATAATAAATTAATCGGAAGAGGAACTTTTGATGATAAAGGTCCAGCTATGATGAACTTATTTGCTTTAAAATATTTAAAAGACCATAATTATGTATCTTCAAAATATAAAATTAGATTAATTTTTGGATTAACTGAAGAAACTACTTGAGATTCAATTAAAACTTATGTTAATGATCATGGAGTTGCTGATTTAGGTTATACTCCAGATGGTGAATTTCCTGTAGTTTATGCTGAAAAATGAATTACAAATTTAGATATTATTTCAGATGAACCAACTGATATTCAAATTAGTGGTGGAGCTGCTTATAATGTAATTTGTGATACAGTTTCATATAAAGGACCAAAAATAAAAGAAATCCAAGACTATCTAATAAAAAACAACATAACTACTAAAATTGAAGATGATAAATTAATTGTTCAAGGAAAAGCAGGACACGGAAGTTTACCTTGATATGGAGTTAATGCAGCAACTTGATTAGCTAAAAGTATGTATGAAAATAATGTTCATCATAAAATTACAGATTATTTAGCAACTAATGTGCATTTAGACTTTAATTTAAAAAATGTCTTTGGTGATATTTCAGATGAAACTGGTGAATTAACTCAAAACGTAGGACTTATTGAAATTAAAAATAAAAATTCTAGAATTGGATTAAACTTTAGAATTCCTGTATTTACTAACCCAACTCAAATATTTATCCCAACATTAACTAAATATTTAGAAAAAATTAACTTATCATTAGAAGTTAAAAAAATCGATAATAGTTTATATGTTCATCAAGAATCAGATTTAATTAAAAAAATTATGAGAGTTTATCAAGAAGTAACTCAAGACTATAAAGCAAAACCAATTGCTATTGGTGGAGGAACTTATGCTAAAGCTATGCCTAATGTTGTAGCTTTCGGTGCAGAATTTGATATTGAGAACTCAACAATGCATGCTTATAATGAGTATGTTAAAATTGATGATCTAAAAAAGATGCTAGAAATTTATACTAAAGCCATTGTTTTATTAACTGAATAATTTTTTGTCTAATATTTTTATATGTTTTATGTTATAAAAAAGTTAGTAACATAGATATAAAAAGGAAGAGATATGATGAAAAAATATTTATTTAACTTATTAACTATAATTTATATGTTTATGATCGTTATAATTGCAAATGAATCATTTGGTTATGGTCATAATGCTCAATTACACTTACTAGGTAGAATTAATCCTGCTTATGGTTTAGCTGTAAGTGGAATTGTTTTAAGTTCATTATTATTAGTTATTCCTTTTTTACTAACTTTTGTTAAACAAACTAGAAAAGTAGAAAAAATTTTATTTATAACTAATTTTGTAATTTTTGTTATTACTATAGTTTTATTATTTTTAGCAAGCATATTTTTTATGGTTAATAAAATAGGCACTATTGGATCACATATTGGAATTATTGTTTTATATTTAACTGTAGTTGGTATAGTTTGTCAAAATTATTCTAATATTTTTAAAATTAAACTAAATAAAAAGAATAAACTAAATACAGATAAATAAAATAATGATTATTAAGGAGAAATATGAGTAAAAAAGTTAGCATTATTTTAATAGCTGGTGGTAGTGCTAGTGGAAAAACAACTATTGCTAGTAAAATAGCTAATGAGATTTTAAAAGATAAATCTGTAGAACATATTTCAATGGATAATTACTATAAAGATTTTACTAACTTATCTTTAGAGCAAAGAAACCATATTAATTTTGATCACCCAAATTCAATTGATATTGATCTTTTAATTAAAGATTTAAAACAACTTTTAAAAAGACATGATATTTTTGTTCCAACTTATGATTATAAAAAACATATTAGAACAAATAAAGAAAAACTAATTAAAGCTAGTGATGTTATTATAGTTGATGGTATCTTTTCATTACATTTTGAAAAATTACGCGAACTTGGAGATATTAAAATATTTGTAAAAACTCCTGATGATTTAAGATTTATTAGAAGATTAGTCAGAGATATAAAAGAACGTAATAGAACTATTGAAAGTGTTATTGATCAATACTTAACTGATGTTAAACCTATGCATGATCTTTTTATAGAACAAACTATTGATTATGCAGATATTGTAATACCATTTAAAAAAGGAAATGATGTAGCTATTGATATAGTTGCTTCAAAAATTAAAGACTTATTAAATTAAAATTACTTAATAAAAAACAAAATAAGTATTATTTAAAAAGCGTTACTAAAAAAAGTAACGCTTTTTTATATCTAAGTATTTATTTGATATGTTTTTTATTTTTGTTTTTAATTATAATTATGATTATTGCAATTATAGTTATTAAACTAATAGGTAAAATTATTGATAAAACTATAATTGAAATATTTTTGTTTTTATTGTTTTGTAAGTTATATTTTTCAAGATTAACCTTTATTGTTGATGAAGAATCATGATTAAGATCATCTTTATATTTAAAATAAACTATTTTATTAAAAGGAATTTCTAACTTATCAAGTGAATGATATTCTTTAAACACTTTATTATCATATGAATATAAAACTTTATTATCAAATATTAATTTATCTTTATTTATAATTGATGATTTTGAAATCTGTTTTGGTTTTATTGATCATTTAAATTCTAATTTGTTTTTATTGTTATTAAATACATAATTATTATCAATAATCTCTAATGTTGTTATATAGTTTCCTGAATTAATATGTTCATTATTAGTTATTTTTATAATGTTTTTATCAATTGGTGTATCAAATTCTAGTTTATGATAGTTTGTATCATATATAAATGTATTTTCTAGTTTAGGTTTGATATTTATTATTCTTTTTACAGGATTGATATTAAAATCAAGATTATATGTTTTGTTATTATATTTAAATTCTAAAATAATTTTATTGTCATTATATTTTATTGTATCAATGTATTGATTATTAATATTTTTAATTTTTACATTTGGTTTTATATGTTTTATTTGGTTATTATCTATTATTTTAATATCAAATTCATCATTAATTTTTTGATTTATTAAATAGTATTTTTTAATATTATTTATTATTAAAGTGGGTTCTTTTTCTTCAAATACAGGTTTAATAATAATTGGTGTATTATATGTTTGATTATTAGTTTTATGTTTATTACCTATATAATTTAAATCTAATACATTAGTTTTTAAACTATTTATAATTTCATATGATATATAGTACTTATTTTTAGATTGATCAAATAATAAATCTTCTTCTTCTCCGTTTTTATTTATATATACATATTTTAAAAACTTCAAATTATTATTTGTAGGTGTTTCTAAATACTTTTTATCAAAATAACTATTTTTAAAAAAAGGAATTTCATTAGTTAAGTTTTTAATTTTAGTATTATTTGTTAAATAAATTTTTACAAAATAATAATTAATATTATTATCTAGTCTATAAAATTGATACTTATTTGAAGCTATTTTTTTATTATCTACATATTTATCTATATCTAATTGAAATTCATTTTGATCCTTATTTAAGATAGTTTCAGGTTTTAAGATATCTTTTTGATTTATTTTATAGTTTATTTTATCTTTTTTATCACTATAAAGATAAAGAGGTTTGTATTCAAAATTAAGATTATTGTTTTTATCTATAAGAATTACAGGTAAATTGTCATTTGCAACAAAACTATTATAGTTATGAAAAACTAAATGTTGTTTATTATTATAATCTCAATATGAGTTAGCTGAAATTGTATTTGTTTGATCTAAAAGATAAATTTGTCTATGTTCATGTTTAACTTTTATTGTATTTGTTTTATCTTTTAATAAACTATATTGATAGATTAGTTTAACTGTATAACTACCAGATTTTAATTTATCTTTACTTTTTATTATTATTTTATTTTGATCAGCATTTATTTTAAATAAATCAGAAACATCAAGATCATTTAAATAAATATAAGCATTAATATTATAGAGTTTAGCAAGATTATTATTAATGTGATATTCTATTTTTACATCTTGAGTTGTATTAAAAATATTTGTGTTTTTTGCTTTTGAACTATAGTTTTTTTGACCATAATTTTTTGTATTGTAATAATTAGAAAATTCGTTATTAAAATTATTATTACTTTTTGAAATTAATAATTTATCAGCAATATATTCATACCCATTTAAATCATTAATAATTGCTTTTGAGTTATAAGGTAAAAAATTTATTCCATCATTATTACTATAATAACCATCACTATTTAAAACAATAAAAGCACCTTTAGAATTATCACTAGCTAAATATTGATCATCTCATCCAATAATACTTACAGCATGTGCATTTATTTTACTAGTATAAATTAGTTCATGAACTTTAGTTTTATTATTAGTTTTTATACTAATATGTTTGTAGTTTTGATTTTCTTTAGTAGCATAGTTTTTAATTGGAACAAATAATGAACCATTATTTACTATATGTTTTTTTATATTTAAAAGATCGTATCTATTAAAACTAACATCTTTTACTTGATCTCTAAATGATTTAATGTTTTTAGAATTGTATATTTTTTGTAATCAAGTTTTATATTGACCTTTATTTGGTACATAATATAAATCACCAAGCTTAAAATCAGATTCAAAACTGATTCCATTTTCTTTAATTAGTTGATCATAATCAAAAAATCAAGCACCACCAGCAATTAGATCTTTTTGATTGATTGAAATGCTTGCTTCTGATAAATCATACATTTCATTATTATTAATCATTAATGAGGTTTCTAATGATTTTGTAGCACTAAAATCTCAACACAACCCAGTATTATATTGATATTGATTAAATAAAATATAATCATCTCTTAAAGAATAATATGATCTATTTTCTTTTGATAAATTAGTATTATTTGAAGTATTAGTAATCATTTTATTAACATAAGTTATGTTAATATTTTGATTTGTTTTTAAAAATATAAAAAAAATAACAACAAATATTATTATTGATTGTAATAATAAAATAATTTTTTTATTAGTTTTTTTCATAATCTTATTAGTAATTAAAATTAAAACTGTAAATTAATTTTATAATTACAGTTTTTTTATTTAAATAATAGTTTTAATATTTATTATATTTTAAAATTTATAATTTATATATCTACTTCAATATTAATTATAAAACATAGGAGAAAGATGTTTAACAAAACTATTATTCATATAGATATGGATGCTTTTTTTGCAAGTTGTATGCAATTAAAACACCCTGAATTAAAAAATAAACCTATAGTAATTTCTAATAGTTTTGATAAATCTATTATTTCAACAGCTAGTTATGAAGCTAGAAAATATAATATAAAAGCAGCTATGCCTTTATTTAAAGCAAAAAAACTTTATCCTCAAATTATAAGTGTTAAACCAGATATGATTTTTATTAATAATATTTCACATCAAATTTGAGAATTTATAAAAAATAATTATACTAATAAAATTGAAGTTGCTTCAATTGATGAAGCTTATTTAGATGTAAGTGATTTGGTTAAAAATACAAATGTACTTATACTAGCTAAAAATATTCAAAAAGATATTTATGATCAATTTAATCTAACTTGTTCAATTGGAATTGGGTTTAATAGATTTAGTGCTAAAATGTCAACTAGTTTACATAAACCAAACGGAATTACTTTAACAACAACTAGTAATTTTAAAGATAACATTTGACCTATTTCAATTAATAAAATGTATGGTTTTGGTCAATCAGCAGCTAAACTTTTAAATAATACAAAAATTAAAACTATTAAAGATTTAGCTTTATTAAGTGATGTTGAAGTTTATCAATTATTAAATAAAAAAGGTCTAGCTTTAAAAAGTGAAGCTTTAGGTTTAGGAAGTGATTATATTAATTATTTATCAAATGATTATAAAAGTATTTCAAAAGAAACAACTTTAAATACACCAATTTATCAATATGATGAAATAGAAACTATTATTTTGAATTTATCTAAATTTATTTCATATAAATTACACAAAAATCAATTATTATGTAAAACTATTGAAATTAAAATTAGATATAAAATTGATGAAAAACTTTTTGATAAACAAAAAAACTTAACAAGTAGACACAAACAAATTACTTTAAAAAACCACACTAATGATTTTGAAAAAATCTATAATAGTGCATTAGACTGTTTTTATAGTTTATATGATCAAAATAAAGGAATTTTATTAATTGGAGTAGGTGTTAGCAAACTAATTCATAAAAATCAAAATTGAGTACAACTTGATATTGAAAATCAAACCAAAGTTGATAAAAATCAAATAGATAATGCTTTAAAAATAGAAAATATGATTTTTGATATTAATAAAAAATTTAAAAAACCAGTTATTTTAAAAGCTAAAGATTTAAAAAAATCTAGCTAATAACTGGTTTAAATTAAAGGTTCGTTTAAGCTAACTAGTACAGTTTTTTGATCTGATGGAATATTAATTCTAATAATCATTTCAGTTTCAACTTTAAAATTAATTCACCCTAATCCAGATATTGAAATATCATATCAATTGTTTAAATGTTCTTTTGTAAATTTAAATTCATAAACTTGAATTTTTTCACTATTGTTTATATATGGAATTAAGTTTTTTCTATTATTATTTCAATACCTTATAACATTTTTAGTATTAGTTCTATGTAAGTTAATTTCTTTATTTGTATAAATATGAAAATTAGTTTTTTGATTAGATGAACTTAAATAATCAAATCAACAAACTCCTGAAAAAAATATTGAATTATTAGGTGTTAATTGATAAGTAAATTGCTGAATTTCTTTTTTAAAATAACAATAACTTTGAAATCTTTTATTCATTAAATTAGCAATACTGTTTTTTCTACTAACTCCAGCACTATCAAAAATAGTTGTATTTGTATCTAATTGAATTTCAATAAAATCTAAAGTAGTATTAAAATATTTTGAAACAACTATACTTGGAATTAATTGATTTATTTCTAGCATTTTATTAATCAAACTAGATTTACCAACATTACTTGCTCCAATAAAGTATTGTTGGTTTTTATTATTTTTAATTACTTTGTTTAATAAAGGTTCAACTAAGTTAATCTTATTAGCACTAGTTAAAAAGATTTCTAAATTTTTTAAACAACTAGTTTTAAAGACATTATTAATATAATTTCTAATTTTTTCAAGTTTAATAGATTTTGGTAGTAAATCTATTTTATTAACTACTAAAATAACTTTAAAATCTTTAATTAAGTTTTCTATTTCTAATATTCTTGATCCAAATAAATCGAAAACATCTAAAACATAATAAAAAACTAAATCATTATTTTTATTTTCATTAACTAATGTTGAAATTTTATTAATAAATTGTTGATCATTAATTTCACTATCTACTAATTGATTGTAGTTTTTAATTTTAAAACATCTTAAACAATAAGCGTGTTCAGTATCATTTACATAACCTTGTTCAAATTTATTTATTGTTTGTAATAAACTCCCACAACCTAAACATGATTTCATAAAAACTCCTAATCTTTTTTAATATATTTATTATTAGTGTTCTTAAATTTAGAAAAAGCATAAATAAAATCTATTAAATATAAAATCTTTAAAACATCATTAAAACAATGAGTTTTTGCTAATTTCACACTTTTATTTAAAACTTTAAATTCATCTATACTTATTTTATCTAGTGAAAATAATTTTAAAGCATTACAACAACTTAAATAAATATCTTCAGTATCATTTAAATTATTATCATTAAAAATATCTTTAGCATAATCAATGAATTTTCTTAAACTAGGAATTGTAATTGTATTTTCTCCTATTCAGCCTTTTTGAATGTTTTTAGGATTATAAAATTGTTGATTTTGATTATCTAAATTAACAAATGACAAATGATTTAACACTTGATAAATATCTAAACTATTAATTCTATATTCATTAGTAGTTTTATCTAATATAAATAAATCGGATTTTTTATTTTTTAATAAATTCTTATTTTCATTTACTCAAGATTCAATAATCTTTTTATCATTACTTTGTCCAGCAAAAATAATGGTTTTAATTTTTTTATTAATACACATATTAATAAAGCTCTTTTTTAACAAATTATATTGTTTAAAAAAGTCATAAGTTTTATCATTATAATTTCTTTTTATAGCTAATGATTTAATTGCTTTGCGATTAATTCTGTTATAAATTTCTTCTAAGTTTTTTGCAAATGAGTATTGTAAAATATAAACTAAATCTTTTTGAGTATCATTATATAAAGTTGGTTGAATTTCTTCTTTATTATGACTTTTGTTAAAAAACTCAGTATCAACAATTATTGCTGGTCAATTAATTTGGTTTAGTATTTTAGTAATTTCTTTTTTGTTAATATAAAAGTATTGATATTTGTTTAAATAGTATTTTTCATTTTCAACGATAATTTTATTAAAATTCATCTTTATCATCTTTTCTATTTATAATAATATCAAAATATGATATTTAATATATTGTTAAAATAAGAAAAGGTAAATATGTCAAAAGAACTTACAGTTAGTCAATTTTTTTTAGTGACAGTTCAACAACATTTAATTAATAACTTATTAGAAGAAAATAAAAAGAAATCATCTAAAAATAAAACAACAAAATCAAAAATCAAAGTTTATACTAAAACAAATATAACTTCTTTAATTGATAAATACCCACTTAGATTTCAAGAAATGATCTATGATCTTTTTGATATAAATAATTGAAGTGAATTAAAAGAATTTTTAAATTTTAGAAATGAAGAAATTAAAAATGAAATGACACCACCATCTTTAATAACTTCACAAAATAATCCTGAAAATTTAGAAATTGTTGAACAATTAAAAGAACTAGTAAATTTAATGACAAGCATTAATCTTTTATCACTTACTTATGAATCTTTAGATGACATTGAATATTTATTTCCTAAATTAGGTGAAAATGAATTAATAAAAAACGTTAATACTGAAGATATTTCTTATTTATTTGATAATCTTTTAAATAAATTAATTGAAAGTGTAAAAGAAGAATATTTAAAATATTTTGATGAAGACCAACAAGATATTTTATTGTTATTTGATAGTATAAAATCAACTAACATATCACTTGTTAAAAAAACACTATTAGATAAACTTTTTAAATATTTTGAAAATAAAAAAATAGAATTTTCTGATAGTTTTATGTCTGATTTTTTATACGGAAATCCTGAAAAATTAATTGCTGGATATAGAATTGTAAGAAATCTAATTAGAATTGATTTTTTAATTAGTTTATCTGATTTTATTCTTCTTTATATGGCTGAAATTATTAAAAAATAAAATTTTTAAATTAATTTAGTTTGTTTTTATTCCTTTAACTCTTGAAGCATAATATAAAGCTCCTCCAATAGTTGGATGAGTATAAACAGTTTTTTGTAGTGTAGAAAAACTTAATTTTTGTTGCATAAATAATCCAATTTGGTTAATTAAAATATTAGCATTTTCTATCATCATAAAACATCCTAAAATTTTTTCAGTTTGTTTTGAGACTAGAAATTTAATAAACGAATATTCATTAACAATTCCATCAGCATGAGCTCTAGGAAGAGCTTTTGAATTAATCATAATTGATTCAAATTCAATATTTTGTTCTTTTAGTTGTTGTTCAGTTAAACCAATTCCAGCAATTTCAGGATTTAAATAAATTGCTCAAGTTACTAAATTTTTATCAAATTTTTCATGATTAGTTTTTAAAATATTTCTAGCTACAATATCTCCTGTTTTATAAGCAACAGATGATAATAAAGTTAAGCCAGTAATATCACCAATTGCATAAATATTATCAAAATTAGTTTTCATAAATTCATCAACTATTACAAAACCATTTTTATCTTTTTTAATATCAAGATTAATAAATGATTCGTTATTTGGAACTCTACCTACAGCTAATAGAATTTTTTCACTTTCAATAAAACTATCATTATAAAATACTTTATTATTATCAATTTTTTTAATATTTGCATTTTCAATAACTTTAATTTGTTTTTCATTAAAGTATTGTTTTACACCTTTTTGAATATCAATATCAAATCTTAATAAAAAATTGGTATTAGTTAAAATAGTAACTTTTGATCCTAAAGTATTATATAAATATGCAAATTCTAACGAAATAGGTCCATCTCCAATAATTGTTAGTGAGCTTGGGACATTTTCTAAAAATAAGGCTTGATCTGAATCTAATAAATATCCATTTTTTTGTGATTGTTCTAGTCCTTCTAAATTAATAATTTTTGCTCTAGTTCCTGTTGCTAGTACTAATTTATCAAAACTAATAATTTGATCATTTATTTTAATAGAATTTTTATCTAGAACTTCGCCAACACCTTTAAAAAAACTAATCTGATTTAACTCAATTTGGTTTTTTATAGAATTGTTAAAAAACTTTTTATTATCAAGTCTTCTTTGTTGCATTTTTTTAAAATCAAATGAAATATTATCTGCATTAATTCCAAATTTTTCACTATTTTTAACTAGTTCAAAAACTTTAGCTGATTTAATTAAAGTTTTAGTAGGAACACATCCTTTATTTATACAAGTTCCACCTAAATCTTCTTTTTCAATCAAAGCAACTTTTTTATTATTTAAACTTAAAATATTTGCTAAACTATAACCACCAGGTCCTGCACCTAAAACTACTACATCAAATTTTTGCATAACTACTCCTTTAATGTTTATCTTATTTAATATCTTAATTTAAATATAAAAATATTAGGATTTTTAAATGTTTAAATTAAAAGTTTTGTATATATTTTAAACCTTTATAAGTAATTTCTCTTCCTTTAATTGTTCTAATAATTAAACTTTCTCTTATTAAAAAAGGTTCTATATTATTTGCAATAATTAAAGGAGTTGTATTTAATAAATGTGCTATGTTATCTAATCCAATTCTTTTATTTTTAGCAATCATTTTTAAATAATTAATTTCAGTTATTGTTAAACCTAGTTCATAAATTTCTAGTTTCTCTAATACTTTTTTAATGTAATTAATATCAATTATTTTAGGATTATCACAAATGATGTGATCTTTAATTCTTTTAATTAAATTAATAGCAATTCTTGGAGTTTTTCTACAAAAACTAGCTAAATATAAATAAATATCTTGATCAAGTTTAATTTGAAATTTATTACAATATAATTCAACAATTTTACTCATATCTTCTAAATTATATTCTTGCATTGTGAAATTAATTGGAAATCTATTTAACAAAGGTAAAGGAATTTTATTAATCTCAGTAGTAGCACAAATAATTGTAAATTTAGGTAAATCAATATTTACAACTTTAGAATTATAGTCTTTACCAATAATAATATTTAGTTTATTTTCTTCTAATACTGGATAAATAATTTCTAAAACTTCTTTATTAACTGCATGAATTTCATCAATAAATAAAACATCTTTTTCTTTAATACTAGTTAGAATTGAAATAATATCACTAGCTTTTTGTAAATTAGGACCATTTAAAATTCTAATGTTTGTTTTTAATTGTTTTGCTAATAAATAAGCTAAACTAGTTTTTCCATACCCACTTGGTCCATAAATAAAAATATGATCAACAACTTTATTTTGTTTTTTTGCAGATTTAATAAAGACTTTTAAATTATCTAAAATATTAGTCTGACCAATATATTCTTCTCATTTTTCAGGTCTAAACATAAAAAACTTCTTTCTATTAGTTATATAAATAACTTAATTGTTCTAATACATATTTAGTTAAATCTTCAATACTCATATTTTCATCTATACTAATAATGATTTTATAAATGTCTTTAGTTTTATAACCTAGTTTTTCTAAACTTGTAATCACTTTGTTTTTCTTATCACTAATTTTGTTATTAAATAATTCCTTTTGTACACTATTAATTATTAGTCTTGCTGTATAACTTCCAATTCCTTTTAGTTGTAGTATTTTATCAGTTCTTCCATTTTTAAAAATATCAATTAGTTCATTATAGTTATAATTTTCTAAAATCAAAAAAGCAGTTTTTTCTCCAATTGTATTAATATTTATTAAAAGTTCAAAAAGATCTCTTATTAATTGATTTTTAAACCCATAATATTTAAAAACATTATCAATTACATTAATTGCAACATATACTTGATTATTTTGATTTAGTTTAAGATCTTTAAGATCACTTTTTAAATATAAAAATCTATACCCAGAATTATTTGATTCAATATATAAATACTTATCATCAATTTTATGTAATAAACCATTGATATAATCGTTCATAATCTCACCTCATATAAGTATTAGAAAAAAATATTTAAAAGTAACTAAATATTTAAAAAAGTATAAAAAAAGAGTCATTAAAGACTCTTAATTATAAATTATTAACCACTATTTGTATTTACGGTTTTGTTTTTGTTTGTAAATACGTTTTTCTTTTTTGCTTAAGTGGTATTCACGTTTTCTAGCTTCTGCTTTATTTGATGAAGCAACTTTTTGAAAGCGTTTTAATGCTTTTTCAATTGTTTCTCCATCATGAACAATAACACTTGCCATTAACTTTTTCAACTCCAATTCAATACAAAAATAATTATATCTTAAGTTGTTAAAAAAATAAAGACTTTTAATGTTTTTGTGTTGGAATTTTTAATAATTTTTCAAATTACTTTTTTAAATAAAAATAGATTTTATTAGTAAATAAGTAGTATATTTACTATTTTTCTACTTTATAAACGGTCACTATTATACCATATTTTCATTAACATATTGCATTATATATATATATATATAATGAATGTATGTTATATATGTTTGGATTTGTATATAACAAGTATTTTTAAAGTTTTTATAAGGAGATATTAAATTGAAAAAATTATTAACTATTTTAAGTTCATTTGGTTTAATTGCTACAACTGGTGCTAGTGTAGTAGCTTGTAAAAATGATCAATCAAATTCTTTATCATCTAGTGAAGAAGAAAATAAAAATTTAGGTTCTGCTCCAATAGAAGAGAAGAAAGAAGAAAATACTGATATAAACAAAGAAAAAGAAAAATTCAAAAATCAAATAGCAGTATTAACTGAAAAAGAAAAACAAGCAGAAAATTTATTAGAAACTATTAAAAAAGGTGTTGAAAAAGTAAATAATTTATCTAATGAAGATAAAGAAAAGCAAAAACATAATTTAGAAACATTAAATACACAAAAACGTGAAGTTGAGAAACAATTAGAAACAATAAAGGTAACTAAAAAAGATTTAGAATTGAAATTAAACAAGTTAGAGAGTAATAATTCATAATCTAATTTATTTAATAAAAAACTTTATAAAAATATAGATCTATTTATTTTTTGTATGTAAATAGCTTTTTTTAATTTTTAATAATTTTTCAAATTACTTTTTTAAATAAAAATAGATTTTATTAGTAAATAAGTAGTATATTTACTATTTTTTCTACTTTATAAACGGTTGCTATTATACCATATTTTCATTTACATATTGCATTATATATATATATATATATATATAATGAATGTATGTTATATATGTTTGGATTTGTATATAACAAGTATTTTTAAAGTTTTTATAAGGAGATATTAAATTGAAAAAACTATTAACTATTTTAAGTTCATTTGGTTTAATTGCTACAACTGGTGCTAGTGTAGTAGCTTGTAAAAATGATCAACCGAATTCTTTACAACCTAAAGAAGAAGAAAACGAAGGTTTAACTTCTAGTGGAGAAGAAAATACTAATTCAAACAAAGAAAAAGAAAAAGAAGCTGAAAAAGCTAAACTTAAATCTCAAATAACAGTTTTAGAGGGTGAAGTTAAGAGAGCTGAAAAATTATTGAAAGATATTGAACAAGGCATTCAAACAGTAGAAAAACAAAAAGAACCAGAAAAATTTAAGGAAAACTTAGAAAAGCTAAAGGCACTAAAACCTGAAATTGAAAAACAATTAGAAACAGCTAAGGTAACTAAAAACGAATTAGAAACAAGATTAAGAGCTTTAGAAAGCGATGTTTCAACTAGTTAATTAAATTTAATTAAATAGAAGTTTAATAGGTTTTGTTTTTTACAAATATAATGGGTATTGGTTTTAATATCACAAACATTTATATATTTACATACCATCTTATTAAAAATAAAAATCTTAAAAACAGTAATATTTATATAAAATTCGTATGAAATTTTATATAAATAATAAATTAATAATGAAACAAAGGCTTGGATAATTTCCGAGCTTTTTATTATGATTTCTTACTAATTAATAAGTAATAAAACAAGCTATTTTTATAAATATTTCTTTCAAAATATGAAAGAAAAACGCTAATCTTATCATATTTAAATTTGTATATTGACATTACAAACATTCTATATATAATGCACTCTGTTATATATGTTTTGAATCGTATGTAACAAGTATTTTATTTTTTAATAAGGGGTGTGTAAAATGAAAAAGTTAATTACAATTTTAAGTTCATTTGGATTAGTTATTACAACTGGTACAACTGCAGTTGCTTGTAAGAATAATCAACCAAGTAGTTTGAAACCTACAACAGAAGATCAAAATACAAGTTTAACTTCTACTCCAGAAAATAACGGATTAGAAAATACAGATTCAATTCAAAATAAAGAAGAAGAATTAACAAAAGTTAGAGCTCAACTAGCGCAATTAGAAGATGCTGAACAAAAAGCTAAAAAAATATTAGGACAAATTGATGAAGGTAATAAGAAAGCAAATGAAACATCTGAAAAAGAAAAAATTAAAAACGATGTAGAAAAATTAAATGCACAAAAATTAGAAGTTGAAAATGCACTTAAAAAAATAAAAGAAATTAAACAACAACTAGAATCTAAATTAAAAACCTTAGAAGGAAAAAACAACTAAACTTAATCTATTTTTTCTAATTAAAAACAAAGGCTTGGATAATTTCCAAGCCTTTTATTATATTAATTTTTTTCTAGTATTTTTTAATGAACTTAACTTCTGTAATTTCATAAGGTTTGTCTTGAGATTCTAATCTTAAAACAGGTATTTCATGACCAAATACATCTTTTTTAATTTTGATTCCAACTACATAGTAAGTTTTATCATTTCATTTAACTTGTTGATATAGTTTAACTGGTTTATTTAATTCTATAACTTTTGGAGTTTCATTATTTTTATTAGGATTTAAAGCTACTTGTTGATTTGTAATAACTTCATTATTTGAAGTTTGATCAGCTTGAGATGAAGTTATATCTAAATTATTAGTTTCTTGATCAACTGAATCATTTGTTTTAATAGTTTTATTTCTAATTTCTTGATCTGTTTTTGAATCTAAAAAGTCTTTATCATTACTATATTCTTTTAAATCAGTTTCAGGACTAATAGTTCAAATTTTATTATTTATAGTTTGATTAGTTTTAATTAATGGTTCTTGATTATTAGTTTGTTTTAGATCAGTTTCTGGTTGATTAATTCATAATTTATTTATTTCAGTTTGATTTGAAATATTATTATCTAATTGTTCAGTTAATTCTTCTTGGTTTTGATCACAAGAACTTTGACAATCACAATTAGTTATACTACATTCACAACCATCTTTTTTATTACATTCTTCTTGACAGTTTGAATTATCTACACAACATTTATTTTCTGTACAACACTTATCAGTTTTGCATTCTTTAATAGAACAAGAATTATTTTCATCACATTTTTTATTTTCACAAGAATTGTTGTTATTAGATTCTTCACAGCATTTGTCTTGAACACAGTTTTTATTTTCACAAGAATTATTTTCACTACATTTATTTTCTTCACAACATAAATTATCAGAACATTTATCTTGTTTTTCACATTCACAATCTTGTTCATCTTGACAAGTATTTTCAACTTCACAACAAGCTTTTTGATCACAAGAATCATCAGAGCATTCTTCTACTTTTTCTTCACAAGTTTTATCACATTCACATTTATCTTCTTGTTTTTCTTCAACTCAATGTTCTGTGCTTAGTTCATGTTCTTTATTAAAATCTTCTTCATTTATATGCGCGTTTTCTTCAACTCAGTGTTCTTTACTTAATTCTTCAACTTGATTATTATCAACTAGTTCTTCTGGATTTTGAACTATTGGTTCGCTAATTAATTTTTGATCTAAACTAGTATTAGTTTGTTGATCATTTTCAATTCAACTATCTTTTGTTATATCTATTTTTTTGATTAAATCACTAGTTAAATCTTTTTCTTCAATTCATGAATCTTTAGTTAAATCTTGTTCATCTAAAGTTGGTTCAATTTCTTGTTTTATTTCTTGGTTGTTTTTACTACCATTTTGAATTTCTCATTTATCAATATTAACAGTAGCTGTACCAAATTCTTCTGGATCTAGTTCAATTTCTTCTAGTTCTTCTAGTTTTTGATTAGCTAATAATATATCATCAAGATCATCTTTTAAACTTTCATCACTATTAGTTTTTAAATCATCTAAATTAATAGTTGAATTTTGATAAAAAGTATTATCACTAGTAATTAAGTTAACTAAATCTAAATCTTTATCTAGAATTTCTTCAACTTGTTCTTCATTAGTTTGATCTTGTAAAAATTCTTCAAAGTTATTTATTTTAGTTTGACTATCTAAAGGTGATTCTTCATAAACATGATATTTAGCTTTTTGTTTTCTAAAATATTGATCTAATCAAGTTTGGTGTTTTTTTCTTTGTTGATAATCACTTAAATTATCAGAATTAGTTTGTATACTATTTGTTTCTACTAAAGAAGAATTATCATCAAGATCTTGTTGGTATTTATCTAAAAACTTTAAAAATGCTTCAGATTTGTTTTTATTTTTTTGATCTAATCAAATAATATATTTAATATATTTATCAATAGTTTGAATCATATAAGGTTCATAATCTATTAAATCAATTGCTAACATTTCTTTAATAGTATCAAAATCAAATTTTTTAATAGAAACATAATAATCAATTTTATTAATTAAAACATCAGTTAAATATTGTTTGACTTCTTTTTTTGCCATAGCTTTAATCCTAATTTTCTTCTATTCTTTCTATATTATAGTTTATATAAAATATACATGTATAAAGTTAGTAAAAAATCAATATTTATTATTAAATTATCTATATAAGCAATTTTTGCTATAATTTTTAAGTTATAGAAAGTCTGGTTTTATGAAAAAAGTTTTTAGTTATTTTTTAATAATTCTAATATTTTTTACTAGCTTATTTTTTATTAATAATAAAAATCAAAACCAAGTTAATTTAACTTATAATACTCAATTTAATGATGATGACAATAATGAGACTAATAAAAACTCTATTAAAGAATTTTTATGGGGAGGAAAAGCGTTAAGATATTTTTTATACAAAAACTCAACAGCTCAAACTAATAAAAGTTTTAATCAATTTACAGATAATTTATTAGCTAATTTTGAAAGAGTTTTTGAAAAAAGAACAAAGAGAAATTTTTATAAACAACAATATATTACTGAATTACAATCAGAAGAATTTAAACATGCCATTTTATCAAGTATTTTAGTAACTTCAGCATATGGTTCAACTTCACCAGAAGAATTTTTTGCTGAATCATTTAGTAGGTATGTTTCAGCTAATGAAAAACAAAAAAATCTTACTTGATATTTATTAGAACACTTTTTTACTAAAACTTTTTATAAGTTAAAACAACAAAATATTGGTATTTTACCATCAAATGATAAAGAGATAAATTGAAAAAAAATCAAAAATGTTATTGATAGTGAAAATGATGTTAAATATAAATATGAATTAGAACCAGAAAATCACACTTTAAATTCTGAATATGATCGATTAAATTATTTTGATTTAGGTTATCATACTAATCAATATGGATATAATAATGGTTTATATATTTTTGAAACTATTAATTATATTTATAAAAACACTTTTGCACCTCAAATTAGTAATTTAGATTTTTTAAATCTTGATAGAAGTGTTTTAAATGGAGATAGATTTGCTCATTATTATAGAGATAATTATGATATTTTTTCAGATTATATGAAACTAAATTTATATAAACCAAAAAATATTATTACTACAAATTCTAATGATCAGTTTTTTAAAGATTTTGATCAATTAGATGCTTATTGAAAAGAAAAATCAAAATTTAATTTTGGTAAAAGTAGTGCTATTCAAATTAAAGAAAATCTTGAAAATATTTGAAATGCTATTCCTAAACCAAAAACTTTAAATAAAGATTATTTTGATTTAGATAAATTAAAAACTAATACAGTTCATTTATTTAATACTTTACAAAAAGTTACTCATAATAATTTAGATAATATTTTTATTAACTTAATTTTAACTAATGATGATAGATTTAAAGTTAATAATAATCTTTTAGATCCAAAAATTAAAGGAATAACTAGTACTAGTTTTTCAAAAAATACTTTGTCTTCTTCATATAGTTATGTATTAATTAAAGCTGATAGTTTTAATAAAGCTGAAAACCAAGAACAATATGATAGATCTTGATTTGCTTCAAATAATCAATTTCAAACTTTAAATCATGAATTTGGTCATGTTTTAGATAGTTTTTTAGCTTTAAATTCTTATCAAACCCAACTTAATAAAAATACATTTTCTAGTTTAAGCTTTTGAGCAGATCATCAACAAGCAAATCTATATCATGGAAATATAGTTATTAGTAAAAATAGAAATTGAAGTTTATATAGTATTTTTATTATTGGAGTTATTGGAATTAATTTAGTTCTACTTATTTTATATATTGGATATGATAAAATCTTTAAACCAAAAAATAAAAAAACTATTGTAATAAAATAATCTTATGGAAAATAAAATAAATCATAAAACTTATAAGTCATTAAAATATTTACTAACAATTAGTAGTGTTATTTTAGCAATTTGTTTGTTATTAGTTTTTGTTCAATTTACAAAAGCTAAACCTCTTTTTATTAGCTTAACTCCTTTTATTAGTTTATTAGTGATTTTATTAATACTAAGTTTTACTTGTTTACTAGTTTATATAATTTATCGAATGAAAATCTTAAAAACTAGTAATTATAAATATATAAAAAAAGAAATTATTTATCTATATACTAGTTTTAGTTTATATATATTTAGTTTTATATTAACTGTAATTTATTTAATAATTGCTTTATTAATTAAAAATAGTGAATCTATTAGAATAATGTTTTATGTAGTTATAAGTATCTTTTTTATATGTATTATACTAAGTAGTGTTTTTGAAACTTTATCAAGATTAAAAGAACAAATTTTATTATACAAACAACAATATCAATTTCAACAAGAATTAAAACTAAATAAAGAAACTGATAATAAAGAACAGATTAATAAAGAAGTAATTAATAATAACAATAATCAATCTAAAAATCCTTTTATAGAAGATTAAAAAAATCGTAACTAATTTAAAGTTACGATTTTTTCTTTTTTCTTATTTTTAATTTTAAATATCAAGTTATTAATTAATAAAATAATTAAATGATTTAATGTTAATCAAATAACAAATATTATTCAAATTAATATTAAATAACCAATTTTTGAATTACCTATATATGGTGTTGTAAAATCTAAAAATTCATAAGGATAAATAAAATTATCAATATTTTTATCTTTTAAATAAATTTGAGCTCTCATTAAAACAAAAAGTGTGTAAAAAAATGGATAAGAATAAACTCAAAATAACTCTTTTATATTTTTATAAAACTTTTTAATTTCATACTTATTATTACCTGATTCAAATAAGTAAATAAATAATAACAATAATGGAATTATAAAATGAGTAATAACTGTTGAAAAGATTTGCGTTTTTGTAAGATATGGTAATTGTCCTGCAATTGTATTTTTAAACCCAATAATACCAATTCAAAAAATCATAAAATCTAATAAATTTCAATTCAAAATAATATTTCTAGTTCTTTGAGTATTAATATTTGAATTTGGATTTTTATAATTAATTACAACAATTAGTAAATAAATTGTAGTTATAATACTTACTTGTACTGAAAAAAAGCTTAATAAAATATCATAATTAATTAGTCTTGTAGGTTGGTATAAATTATTTGATTCAAAATACCATTGTTCTTTTAAAATACCATTAAAAAAAGCATTAATTAAAGTAATACCAGACAATAACATTACAAATAACTGAAAATATCATTTTCAATTTACAAATCTACTGTTTTTTAATTTAGTTTTTCAATCAAATTTCATGACAAATATATATTAACACTTTATTAAGATGATAAATTAACAAATTATTTAAATGGCTTTAAAAAGTAATATTATAAAGTTATAGAGGTAGTTATGATATTAAAAAATGCCAAAATTGTTTTAGAAGATAAAATCATTAATAATGGTTATTTAATTATTAAAGATAAAAAAATAGTTGAAATTGGATCTGATTATAAAAAAAAGAATGGAATTGATTTAAATAATCAGTGATTATTACCAGGATTTATTGATTGTCATGTTCATGGTGGTTATGGAGTTGATTTTGAAACTGGAAATAAGAATAGATTTAAACATTTTGCAGATAACATAATAAAAGAAGGAGTTACTAGATATATTCAAACAAGTGTAACTAATAGTGTTAAAAAAAACAATCAAATATATAAAGAATTTGGAGAGTTTATAAAATTAAATAATGGTAAAGCCAAATGTCTGGGAGCTCATTTAGAAGGACCTTTTATTTCTAAATTTAAAAAAGGTGCTCATCAAGAAAATTTATTATTAACTCCAGATATTAAATTAACTGAAAAATGAAATAAATTATCTAATAATAGTTTAAAAATAGTGACTTATGCTAGTGAATTAGATAATGGTTCTTATCTTCAGTTTTTGATTAATAATCAAATTATTCCAAGTATTGGTCATTCTAATTTAAAAGCAAATCAATTTGAACAAGTCTATTTATTAGGTGTTAGACATATTACTCATTTATTTAATGCAATGAGTGGAGTTGATCAACATAATCCTGGTTTAGTTGTAGCTAGTTTTAATCATAAAGATGTTTTATGTGAAATTATAAGTGATGGAATTCATTTAGATAAAGAGATTTTAAAAATGATTTATAATTTTAAAACTGCAGATAATTTATGTATTATAACTGATGCTATGAATGCTAAAGGTTTAGATGATGGTATATATAAATTAGGTGATTTAGAAGTTTATAAAAAAGGTATAGAAATTAGATTAACTAATAATAATGCTTTAGCTGGAGCTGGAGCAACTTATGATCATAATATAAGAGTTATAAAACAAGTTTGTGATGTTAAAATGACTGATTTAATTAAAATGACTTCTATTAATATAGCTAAACAATTAAATATTTTTGATACTGTAGGAAGTATAGAAGTTAATAAATTAGCTGATTTAGTAGTTTTAGATGATGATTTATATGTTAATAAAGTACTAGTTGAAGGTAAAATAGTTTTTAAAAATAGTAAAAATAAAAAAATATAAAAGTTTTTTAGATGTTATATAATAAAACTAGAAGATAGGAGAAAAAACAAAATGAAGAAAACCGCAAATAAAGTTGTTCTTATTGGAGCAGGAGCTGTTGGAACATCATTTTTATATGCAGCAATTAACCAAGGAATTGCTGAACACTACGTATTAATTGATGCATTCCCACAACCAGCTGAAGGAAACGCTTTAGATCTTTCAGATACATTAGCAGTTATTCCTCACTCATTTACTTCAATTAAAGCAGGAACTTATGAAGATTGTAAAGATGCTGATGTTGTTGTAATTACAGCAGGAAGACCACAAAAACCAGGTGAAACTAGATTAGAAATGGTTGCTGGAAATGCTGAAATTATGAAAAATATTGCAACTGAAGTTAAAAAATCAGGATTTGATGGAATTACTGTAATTGCTTCTAACCCAGTTGATGTAATAACTCATGTATATCAAAAAGTAACTGGTTTTGATCCACATAAAGTTATTGGATCTGGAACTACTTTAGATTCAGCAAGACTAAGAAGATTAGTTGGTCAAAAATTAAATATTAAACCAGAATCAGTTCAAGCTTATGTTGCTGGAGAACATGGTGATTCTTCAGTTGCAATTTGATCTCAAGCAAATATCATGGGAAGACCTATTTTAGATTATGTAAAATGTGGTTGTTTAACTTTAGAAGATTTAGATCAAATCCAAAAAGATACAGTTGATATGGCTTACAAGATCATCAATTTAAAAAGAGCTACATTCTATGGAATTGGAGCTTGCTTAACAAAGATAGTTAATGCAGTTTTAAGAGATGAAAAATCAACATTAATGGTTGGAGCACAATTAAATGGTGAATACAAAAACAAAGACCTATATACAGGAGTTCCAGCTATAATTGGTGCAAATGGTTGAGAAAGAATTATTGAATGAGATTTAACTAAAGAAGAACAAGAAAAATTTGACAAATCTTGTGAAACTTTACACAAAACAATTGACTCAGTTAAACATTTATTTGAATAATAGTTTAAAATGTGAGTTGTTTTTAAATAAAAATTTGACAAAATAATACCAAAATAATATAAAAGATAATAACAATAATAAAAAAATGCAGGTTTTCCTCCTCTATACCTGCATTTTTTATTTAATTATTTTTTCTTTTTTAGTTTATATATTAATATAGCACTTGTTATAAAACCAATTACTAATAGTAATGAAATTAGAATAAATACTCATAATTCTGAATTAAATATAAAACTTGATTTAGTTTTATTTCATCCATAATTAATAATTGTTACTGGATAAGTATAAGGTAAAAATAAAGAAATTATTTTTAAAACATTTGATCCAATTATAACTTTTATTGGTAAATACATACCACTTAAAAAAGCAGGTGGTAAGTAAAACAACATAGAAAATGCATTAGCTATTTTATAATCTTTTGCTAAACTTCCAATTATTACTCCAATTGAAGAACATATAATTGATAAAAAAATCACTCCAAGTATTATAAAACCAGCATGTATATTAACTAAATTTATTTGTGAGTGTCAAAAAATTAATGCAAAAATAAAAATTCAAATTGCACTTAATCAAGTTAAAATTGTAAAAAATGAAATAATACTAATAATAAATATTCAAGGTTTTAAAGGTAAAACTGTTATTCTTTTATAAATTATAGTTTGTTTTAAGTCACTAAAAGAAATTGATAAAGAAATAATTCCAACAACAGGACAAGCTGAAGCTATAATTCCTGGAATTAAATCATCAATATTAAAACTTGGTACTTTTGATAAAATTGCTAAAAACATACAAGGAAAAACAAATGAAAAGAAAATGTTATGAAAGGATTTTTTTCAATAATTAAATAGCAAGTTATACATTGCTTTAAATTGTTGTAACATTATTGCATTTCTCCTTTATTTAAGTCATTTGTTTTTGATAAGTAATATTCTAATAAAGTACCATATTGATTTAAGATTTTTTCAATTGGAGCATCATCAATAATTTTTCCTTTATCTAGAAATACTATACGATCACATAGTTGCTTTATTTCATCTAAATTATGACTAACTAGTATTAAAGTCATTTCTTTATCCTTAATTTCTTTTTTTAATAAATCAATAATTTCTAATTGAGCTTTTATATCTAATCCAGTTGTGATTTCATCACCTATATAAATTTCAGGTTTATTAAATAATGAAACAAATAAATTAACTCTTTGACGTTGACCACCAGATAAAGAACTGATTTTTTGTTTAAATAATTCTTTTAATTTAAACTTATTAATCATTTGATCAAAGTAAGTTTTATCAATAATGTTTTTATATAAAGTTTTATAAAAATCTAAAAGTTCTTTTACATTAATAAAGTTTGGATAAGTTTGAGATTGGAAGTTTATTCCAATTTTAAAAGCAATTTCTTCTTTTTTAAAATCATATAAAACTTCACCACTACTTTGAGATTTAGTATTTGCTATAATTTCACATAATGTAGTTTTACCAGCTCCATTAGCTCCAAATATAGCAACACTTTCACCTTTGTTGATTTTTAAATTAATAGGTCCTAGAACTGTCTTTTTATTATATTTTTTACTAACATTTTTAACTTCTATTAGGCTCATAAAACCCCCATCTAATGTTTTATTCTAGTACTTTGATTTTTAAAGAATTTAAATTTGCTTACTTTAATAAAAAAACTTGCACTAAGTGCAAGTTGTAATTATGTTATTTATTGATTTTTTGGCTTACCACCATTTAATCCATCTAATCAGCTGTTTGTTCTATCTGAACCTTCAGCAGTTGGTTTAACTCTAGGTTTTCTAGAAACTGCAGAATCTCCATTATCTTTTTGTCTTCTTATATATTCTTCAAGTTCTTTTCTTGCTTTTCATTCTTTTGTTTCTTTAGTAGTATCTAGAACTTTAAAGTATTCTTCAGTTGTATTACTTGAATTAGTTGCGAATTCTTTATAAATTCTTTCTTTTTCAGCTTTATTTTTAGCTCAAGTTTTTTGTTCCTTAGTTGTATCTAAAATTTTAAAGTATTCTTCAGCAGTTGAACTAGCAGTATTTTCAAATTTTTCTCCTAGTTGTTTAAAGAATTTAATTTTTTCATATTTTTTAGCTCAATCTACTTTAGCTTTACTTATTGTTTCATCAAATAAATCTTTAGTAATATCAGAAGAAGCTTCAATAGCATCTAAAACATCAAAAACTTCTCAATCTTCATTTGCTCTTCTACTAATTTCATCATATTCAAGATTATGTTTTTCTAGTTGAATTTTATATTCATCATCAAGAAATCTTCCTGCATTATCTACAAAAGAAGCCATTGTTTTTTCATAAAGAATTTTAGCAGTTATTTTATCCATTTCAGCTTTTGAAACTTTTTCAATATGAGCTCTATTTCAAGATCTTGTCGCTTCACTTATTGTTTCATCAAATAATAATTGAGTATCGTTTGCTGAAGCAAGTGCAGCATTTCGCACAGGTTTTTTAACTGGTTTTTTTTCTGGAGTTTTTGGAGTCTCTGGTTTTTTTGGAGTTGTATTTTCTCCAGGTGTTTTTTCATCCTTATCCTTAGATTTATCGTCATCTTTTGGTTTTTTAGTTGGATCTTTTTCTGGAGTTTTTGGTTCTGTATTTTCTTCAGGTGTTTTTCCGTCTTTATCTCCAGGTTTATTTCCATCTTTTGGCTCTTTAGATGGATCATTTGCTGGAGGATTTACTGAGTCAGGTTTTTTCTCATTATTATTTGGTTGAGATCTATTACATGCAACAACTAGAGCTCCCCCACTTGCAATAAGAGTTAAAGAACCTAATATTGTCAATAATTTTTTCATTTTGCCCACCTACAATTTTGTTCTCATTTGTATATGCAACGCATATATCTTAAGTAATTCTACTATTTTAAAGGCTTTACATAGGCTTTTTAGCAAAAAAAAAAAAAAAAAAAGCATTGCAAAATTTTATTTACTGTTATATAATTAATCACTTTTTTACAAATAAACTAGTGCACATCGTACTTTTTAATATTGAACTATAAAAGTGTTTTTGATATACTTTTGTTTACTTTATATATTTTTATAAGAATGGAAAAGATTTAATGAAAAAACTATTAACAATTTTAACTAGTACTAGTGCTATATTTTTAATAACAGCAGGAATAGTTTTAGTTAATAAAGAAGACAATCTGAGGATAAATTACAATATTACTTATTATCAAAGAAATGAGATAAAAGATGGTAAATTAGTTAAAATTGGATACTATCAGTGAGGAAAACATAAAAGAATTGAACAAATACCTACTACAATAAATGTAATAGCAGCTCAACTACCAAAAGAAATAACTAGTTTAAGATATGCATTTGCAGGAGCTAGACATAATGTAACATGAGAAGTAAAATGAGATACTTCAAATGTTACTGATATGAATAGTCTATTTTATGGACGTGATCAGTTTAATAGTTCAGACATATTAGATTGAGATACTTCAAATGTTACAGATATGAGTGAAATGTTTGCAGGAGCAACTGAGTTTAATCAAGATTTATCAAAATGAAATGTTTCTAAAGTAAAAGATATGAGTAAGATGTTTAATGGTGCTATTTCTTTTACTTATGATTTATCAAGTTGAGAATTATCTAATAATGTAAAAAAAGATAATTTTGGTTTAAATGAAGAAAAACAACCAAAATGAAAGAAGCTAGAAGAAACATTGGCTGTTAAAAATAATGAAACAACAACAAATTTAAATTCTTCACCAAAACAAACGTCACCTAAAACTCCAGATACTTCTGATATTACTAATAACAATATTTGATTTATCTAATTCAACAATAGAATTAGAAAATGAAAAAATTTTAGAAAATACACCTACTAAAGAAGATGAACCAAAACTAGAAGAATCAACTAATATGAATTCTGATCAATCAAATCAAACTGAACCACTTATAAAACCTGAATCAATTATAGAAAATGAAACTATAGAAGAATCAACTGATTTAAAAGATAATATATCTTCAAAATCAAATAATGAAAAAAATCTAATAATTCCTCATGCTAAATCTAGTTTAAAAAATGTTTCTAATCAAAAAACAAAAGCTATTGTTAGTGGTGTTGTAGGATCAACAGCAGTTATAACAACTACATCAGTAGCTGGTTTTAGTTATTATTATCGCAAGAATTTAAAAGATTTATTTTTAAAACTAAAAAAAAGATGATTTAAATCTAACTAAGTTAGAAATCATCTTTTTTATTTATTTAATAAGAATGGTTCTAATATTTTTATAAATGAATCTCAGTCTTCTTCAAATACCATATGACCAGTTTTTGGAATTCAAGTAGTAATTACATTTTTAACTTCATCTTGATAGTATTTTAAACAAGCTTTTCTATTTACAACACCATCTTTTTCACCAAGAATTAATAAGGTAGGTATTTTAATAGTTTTAATTGCTTGATAAATTTGTTCATGTAGTTCTTTTGAAACTAAAGTTTTTCCTAGATCAGTTAATTCTTTAGTATTATAATCATTACCTGAAAAATGTCATTTAGCTAATCGCATTCATTTAGGATCTTTAGTTAAAAATGAAGGATCATAATATAGTGAACCTAAAAAATCAGTTGTAAATTCTTCAAATGTTTTTGGAAAATAATCATGTAAAAAATTATTATTAACATCTTCACTAGCTTTATTCATAGGACATACGTATACTAATTTGTTAAATAATTCAGGAGCTAGTTGATAAGCTAATGAAATAGTTCCACCACCCATAGAATGACCAATTAAAGTAACGTTTTTTAAATTATTATTTTTAACAAATTCAACTACTAGTTTTGCAAATTGTAATACTGAAATTTCATGATCTTTAATTGGTTTTACATTATTATTTCCTGGAAATTGTAGTGCATAATAATTTGATTTAGTTCAATAATTTTTAAAAATATTAAAAACATTTATTGAAGCATTAAAACCATGACAAAAGATAATATTTTCTGTTTCATTATTATTATCTTTAAATATATAGTCATAATCATAAATTATTTTTTTCATATCTAACCTATTTTTAAAAAGTTTTCTACTATTTTAATAAACTCATCAAAGTTTTCTTCAAATACTCTATGGCCTGTTTTTCTAATTCAATGTGATTCAACATTTTTTACATGTTTTTTAAAATAATCTAAACACTCATCTCTTAAAATCACACCATCTTTTTCACCAAGAATTAATAATGTTGGAATAGTAATTGAATCTAAACCTTTTTCAATTAGTTCAAAAGTTTTAGCTTTAGGTGTACCTAATTTAATGATTAAATCATTATCATACATTTCTGGATTAAAATTTTGCTTTGCTTTTTTCATTCATTCTTTATTTGAAGTTAAAAATGATGGATCATAATATAAAGAAGTTAGTGTGTTATTTATATAATCATCAAATGTTTTTGGAAAATAATCAATTTTATATCTTGGATATAATGGAAGTTGAGTTTTATTCATTGGTGTTATAAAAATTAGTTTTTTAAATAAATCAGGACGCATTTTATAAGCAATAGCTAATGTTCCTCCACCCATAGATTTACCAACAGCAACTACATTTTTAATTTGGTTTTGTTCTATAAAATCAATTAATAATTGAGCAAAACCTTCAACTGTAACTTTATGATCTTTAACTGGTTTTACTAATTGAGATCCTGGAAATTGAATTGAATAATAATTTGTTTTAGTTCAATATTTTTCAAAGATTTCAAAAGCTTTATATGATGAGTTAAACCCATGTACATAAATAATGTTTAGATCAGAATTATTATTGTCTTTAAAAACATAGTCATAATCATATATTAGTTTTTTCATACTAATTAGTTTTATTTAAAAAGTTTTCAACTATTTTAATAAACTCTTCAAAGTTTTCTTGAAAGACCATATGACCTGTTTTTTTCATTCAATGCATTTCAACACTTTTTACGTGCTGTTTAAAATAATCTAAACACTCATCTCTTAAAATCACACCATCTTTTTCACCAAGAATTAATAAACTTGGTATTTTAATAGCATCTAGTCCTTGTTCTATTAATTCAAAAGTATGATCTTTTGGTTCACCTAGTTCAACAATAACATCATTATTATAAACATAAGGATCAAATTCTTGTTTTGCTTGTTTCATTCATTCTTGATTTGAAGTTAGAATTGATGGATCATAGTATAAAGATGAAAGTGTATTATTTATATATTCATCAAATGTTTTTGGAAAATAATCAATTTTATATTGTTCATATAAAGCACGTTGTGGTTTATTCATCGGAGTTATAAAAATTAGTTTTTTAAATAAATCAGGACGCATTTTATAAGCAATACTAATAACTCCTCCACCCATAGAATGTCCAATAGCAACAACATTTTTAATTTGATTTTGTTCTATAAAATCAATTAATAATTGAGCAAAACCTTCAACACTTACTTTATGATCTTTAACTGTTTTTACTAGATTTGATCCTGGAAATTGTAGTGCATAATAATTTGATCTTGTTCAATATTTTTCAAATATTTCAAAAGTTCTTGGTGAAGAATTATACCCATGAACAAAAATAATACTTTCATCATCATTATTATTGTTTTTAAATACGTAATTATAATCATAAATTAGATTCATATCATTCTCCTAATGTAATTCTAAAAACATTTTATTACATCATATTAGTTTTTTGTTAATTCTAAAAACATATGTTTTTATTTTCATATTTTAAAAATAGTTTGATATTTGTATATAAAAATAAGTTTACAATTAAGGTGATGATTTATATAAAATATAAATTAAACTTGTTAAGAAAGGTTAATATGAAAAAAGTTATTAAATTTCTAGTTATTGAAAAAATAGATGATAAAAATGAATACTATTTAAGAATGACTTCAGAAATGCAAGATGACATTGGTACAGTTTCTTATTTACAATTTAAAAACACAGATAAAAAACACTTAAAAGAAGATGATATCTTTTTAGCTTTAGAAGCTTCAAAAGCTATTTTAAATTTAAAAATGCCACTTGATGCAACTGTAGTTAAATGAAATCAAAAAGCATTAGAAAATCCTAAATTAATTAGTTCTCATGATGATAATGAAAACTGAATTATGGTTTTAAGTGATATTGATGAAAATAAATTTATGAGTTTAGAAGACTTTTAAAATGAATACAAATCTTAGTATAAAAAAACTTGATGATTTAATTAATCAAAATGATAGTTTAATAATTGCAATTGGATCTGAAATTTATCAAACTAATAAACAACTTGAATTTGAAAATAACTTTAGTGATTTTATAAAAGAGTTTTGCTTTATAGATTTTAAACAAGCTAGTGTTTATCCATTTTTAGATATTAAAAACTATTGAGCATTTTTTTCAAGATATATTAAGTTAAATTATTTTGATCAAAAACTAGATAATAGCTTTATTGATTTAAAAAACTATTTAAATAATAAAAATTATTTTATTATTACAACTAATCGTGATAATAGTTTAGAGTTAGCTGGATTTGATTTAAATAAGATTTTTTATTTAGATAGTAAATTAAACTTATTAGAATGTTCTAAAAAATGTAGTGATGAACTTTATATTAATGATGATGCTATTTTAAATATGGCAAATAATCAAAAAAATCTAAAAGTAGAATTAGAACAAATTCCAATTTGTAAAAAATGTAATAGTTATTTAAAAGTACATCAGCGTTTTTGATGTCAAGTGTTTATTAAAGATGATGAATTTTTACAAACTCAAAATAACTATCAAAAATTTATTAATCAAAATAAAGATAAAAAAATGTTATTTTGAGAAATTGGTATTAATTTTAATAACCAATTAACTGTTAAAAAACCTTTTTGACAAATGGTTGAACAATTTAATAAAGCAACTTATTTAGCTATGAATAAAAAGATTTATCGCATTCCTTTAGAAATTAGATCTAAATCAATTACATATACAAATGATCTTAATTTAGCAATTAAAAACTTAGAAGAGGTAAAAAATGGTACTAATAGAACCAATTAGAAATGGTAAGTATATAAAAGATGGTGCTTATTGATTAGCAATTCAAATTTGAGCAGCTAGTAATTTAAAAATAGATGATATTATTGTTTTTCCAAGTATTGCAGATCCTCATATTCAAATGGGATATTTTCAAAACCCAGAAGTTGAAGTAAACTTTAAATATTTAAAAGAAAAAAACTTAGAAATAGTTAGAAGAGCTACTGGTGGAGGAACAATTTATATTGATTCAAATTCAGTTAATATTTGTTATTTAATTCCATATAAAAAAGGTACTGAAATTTTAGGAAATTATGCTAAGTTTTATGAACCAACTATTAGAATTTTAAAAGAACTAGGAGCTAAAAATATTACTCAATCTGGTAAAAACGATTTAACTATTGATGGTAAAAAAGTTTCTGGAGCTGCTATGATGCTATTAGATGATGTTATTTATGGTGGAAATTCATTACTTTATAATGTTGATTATGATGCAATGAGCCAAGTATTAAATCCAAACCGTAAAAAAATTGAAGCTAAAGGTGTTAAATCAGTTTCTCAAAGAGTAGCAGCTTTAAGTCAATATTTAGATGAACCTTATAGAAATTTAGATATATTTGAATTTAAAGACTTAATGATTAAAAAAATCTTTAATGTTGATGATTTAAAAGATGTTAATCGCTATATAATGACTGATAAAGATTGAGAACAAGTTGATGAATTAATTAAAACTAGATATAAAAACTGAGAATGAACTTATGGTTTAAGTCCTAGATATGAATATAACCGTGATGCTAGATTAGCAATTGGTACTATTAACTTTTCATTAGCTATTGAAAATCAAAGAATTGAAAAAATTAAAATTAGTGGTGATTTTTTTGCTAAAAAAGATTTATTAGAATTAGAAAAAGCTTTAATAGGAACTAAAATGACTCATGAAGATTTATTAAAAGCATTTAATGATGCTGATCTTCAAAGTTACTTCTTTAATGAAATTAAACCAGAAGAAGTAGTAAAAATCATTTTAGATGAAGAATAATGAATAAATATCAAAAATTATTTGAACCATTTGAAATAAATGGATTTAAATTAGAAAATCGTTTTGTACTTTCACCAATGACTTTAAGTTTAGCTACTTTAGATGGAAAAATAACAACTCAAGAAGCTGATTATGTTAAAAGAAGAGCTCATTCAGCACCACTTCAAATAACTGGAGGAGTTTATTTTGATGAATTTGGACAATTATTTGAATATGGAATTAGTGCAAAAAGTGATGATGATATACCTAGTTTAAGTAGTTTATATCAAGCAATGAAAACTGATTCTAATTGTGTTATTTTACAATTAGCTCATGCTGGAAAATTTTCAAAAACCTCATTAAAAAAATATGGTTATTTATATGGTCCATCTTATGAAAAAAATCATACTCCAATTGAACATGAAGTTTTAGAATTATCAAAAGAGAGAATTAAACAAATTATAAAAGACTATAAAGATGCTACTTTAAGAGTAATTAAAGCAGGATTTAATGGTGTTGAAATTTCAATGGCTCAACGTTTATTAATGCAAACTTTTTTTAGTCAAATAATAAATAAAAGAACTGATGAATACTCAACAACAACATTTGAAAATAGATCTAGATTTTGTTTAGAAGTAGTTAAAGCTATAAGAGAAGTAATTGATAAACATGCTCCAAAAAACTTTATTTTTGGATTTAGAGCAACTCCTGAAGAAACTTATGGAGATATTTTAGGATATACAATTGAAGATTTTATTCAGCTTGTAGATAAAATTATTGAGATTGGAAAAATCTCATATTTAGCGATTGCTAGTTGAGGTCATGATATTTATTTAAATAAAGTAAGATCAAATACTAAATATAAAAATCAACTAGTTAATAAAGTAATTTATGATGTTTATAAAAATAAATTACCTGTTATTTCATCTGGTGGAATTAATACACCAGATAAATGTTTAGAAGCCTTAAAATATTCTGATTTAGTTGGATTAAGTTCAGTATTTGTAGCTGATCCTGAATTTGTTTTAAAAATTAAGAATGACCAAATTGATCAAGTTAATTTATCAGTTAAACATGATCAATTAAAAGATTTAAAAATTCCTGAATCTTCATTTCAAGATGTAGTTAATATGTTTAGTTTTTGTGAAACTATTCCAAGTGAAACTATTAAAACATTTGAAAATAATTCAAAAGAATAAACAGATAATAAAAACCTCTACTTTTTAAAAAGTAGAGGTTTTCTTTTTTATTATTTATTCTTTTTCTTTTTAATTAATATAACAACTGAACTTATTGCTAGAATCGCTAATATAGAAACAGCACTAACAGCTACAAAAGCAGTTTTATTATTTACATTTTTAGTTTGTGGTTTATTATCTGGTTTTACTTGATTATCAGGTTTTTTATCAGTATTAGTTGGTTGATCTGGTTTTGATTCAGGTTTTTTATTGTCAGTTGGTTTATCAGGTTTTGTTGGAGTTATTGGTTTAGTTGAGTCAGTTGGTTTTGAATCAGTTGGTTTTAATGATTCATCAGGTTTTATAGGTTGGTCAGGTTTATTTGGTTTTATTGGATCAACTGGTTTGTTTGGAGTTGAATTGTGTGGAGTTATTACTGGGTATAAGAATCAATCATCTTCATTGTTAAATGTTGATCGTTCTACAGCATTATTTGGTTTAATAGGTGTATGTGGTGTTTTTGGTTGATCATTTCTAAAGAATCAATAATCATTATCATCAAATATAGAGTTTTCTCAAATTATACGATCTGGTTTTTTAATATTAAATGATACTAAAACATCTCCTAAATATTTACCACTCTTTTTAGCACTAATAATAGCTGATTTTTTTTCTATGTTTCTTACATATAAATATTTAATTTCAACATCTTTATTTAAACTAACAAGTTTTTTAAGTATTTCATTAGCAGATCTATAACTAATTTCACCTAATTGATCTTTTTTAATTACTTTTAATAAAGAAGTTTTATTTGTAGTTATAGGATGAATAGGTTTAACAGGTGGAGTTGGAACTGGTTGAGGTTGAGGAATTGGAGTTGGAGCTGGAGCTGGTTCAACTGGATTAGGAGTAGGAATTGGTTCAACTGGAGCTGGTTTTGGTTGAGGTTGAGGAACTGGAGCTGGTTCAACTGGAGTATTTGAAGAGCTATCTGGTTTTCATTCTGCTTTTCAAGAAGTAGCATTTAAATCATAAGATTCAGTAGCTATGTCTTTATTTTTTAAGTGTTTAAAAGTTCATTTAGATAAGTCTTGGTTAAATGCTGAAGCATTTTCAAACATATTATTAAAGTATTTAACGTTTTTAATATCAAAATTACTAATGTTATTATTAAATACTTTAGCATTTTTAAACATTTTACTCATGTTATTTACATTTGAAGTGTTTCATTTAGATAATTCACCATTAAATTTGGCAGCTCCACTAAACATACCTTCCATATCAGTTACTTTAGATACATCTCAAGCTTTTTTATTTGACATATCTTTAGTATTGATATTTTGATTAAAGTTTATAGCATCACTAAACATATATGACATATCTTTAACTTTAGAAGTATCTCAGTTTGAAATATCTTTATTAAATGAAGTAGCACCTTTAAACATACTACTCATTGACTCAACATTTCTAGTATCTCAGTTTGAAATATCACCATTAAATTTAGTTGCTAATTCAAACATACCTTCCATATTTGAAACACTAGTTATATTTCAATCTTTTAGATCTTTATTAAATGTTGAAGCGTTTTTAAACATGTCTTGCATATTTTTAACACTAGATACATTTCAACTTGAAATGTCTTGATCAAATTTTATTGCTCCTTCAAACATATGAGACATATCAATTACTTTTTTAGGTTTTCATTTTGATAATTCATTATTAAATGAAGTTGCATTTTTAAACATTGCACTCATATCAGTAACATTTTCAACGTTTCATCCATTTAAGTTTTGATTAAAATTAGTTGCTCCTAAAAACATTGAGTTCATGTTTTTTACTTTATCAGTTTTTCAACTACTTAAATCTTGATCAAATGCTATAGCGTTTAAAAACATCGAACTCATATCAGTAACATTATCAACTTTATTAAAGATTTTTGAGTTAAATTCTTTAGCATTTAAAAACATTTTACTCATGTTTTTTACATTAGAAGTATCTCAACCTGATAGATCTTGATTAAATTTAGTTGCTCCTAAAAACATTCCTGATGTATCTTCAATATTTGACATATCTCATTTTTTAATATTTTCATTATTAAATTGATTTGAAAATGCAAACAATTCTTTTGTTGAAGTGATTTCTTTTGGTAAATGATTTGGAACAATTTTTACATCTTTTGGTAGCTTAATTGCTTGAATTTGTTCTCCATCATCATAATAACCTAATTCATAAACTTCAAAATCTTTATCATCTCAATATGAAATATCTCATTCATTTTCTTTAGAAGAAGCATGCTCACCATTAGTTTTTCCTTTAAATTCAACTGCTTTTCAAGCTCTTTTAACTTTACCTACTTCTAAATCTAACTGTTTATCATTAAATTTAATTTGAAATACTTGTTTAGTTTTTAAATCATCAGAATCAAACTTAAATCTATTTTCTTGTTGTTTTTGATCTAATAAATTAATTTGGATATTCTTTAATAAATCTTCATTTTTAAATTTATCTTTTAGTTCTTCTAAAATTCATTTAAACTTTTTAGCACTATCTAGTTTATCTTTAAAATCTTTATTTCAAATATCTTTAATTTTATTTGGGATTTCTTTTTGTTTTCTAGCTTCTGCTTCTGCTTTTTGTTTTTCAATTTCTATTTTGTGTTTATCAATTAATTTAGTAATTTCTTCATCATATAAAGAATTAGTAGTTTTTAAATAACCCTCATCTGATTTTTTAATAATATTTGAAGTATCTCTTGTACTACGTGGTTTATAATAGCTAATTCAAGAAGTAGCTCCACTATCTAAATCCGCAGGTTCGCTATTATAAAGTGCTCAATTAGATAAGTTTTTATTAAATGAAGTAGCATTTTTAAACATATCAGTAAAATCAACTACTCCTTTAACATCAAAGTTACTGATATCTTTATTAAAGCTAGTAGCTCCATTAAACATGTCTCTCATAGCTGAAACTTTTCTTGTATTTCAATTATAAAGATCACTATTAAAACTAGTAGCTCCTTCAAACATACTTTGCATGTTTTTAACATTTGATACATCTCAAAATACACTATATTTATTATTATTTTTTGAGTATTTTGTATTAATGTTCTGATTAAAGTTTTTTGCATCTTTAAACATTTGACTCATTGTTGTAACTTTTGAAGTGTTTCAAGTTGAGATTTTTCCATTAAATTTAGTTGCATCTAAAAACATAAAACTCATATCAGTTACATTTTTAGTATTTCATTGTTCTAAATCTTGGTTAAATTTTTTTGCACCCTCGAACATAGATTCCATAATTTCTACATTTGATGTATCTCAATTTTTAACGCTTTGGTCATTAAATTCTTTTGCATCTTTAAATAATTCTTTTAATGAAGTAATTTCTCTTGGTAAATCTTTAGGAACTGAAGCTACACCTTTTGGTAGTTTAATTGCTTGAATCTGTCCTTTACCATCGTCATAGTAACCTAGTTCATAAACTGTGAAATTTTGATCATCTCATCCTGAAGCATCAAATTCATTATCTTTTGAATAAGCATCTTCGTTATTATTATTTTTACCTCTAAATTTCATTGGTTTTCAGGCTTTTTTAACATTTCCAGTTTCTAGAGAAATCGCTTTACTATTTACTATAATTTCTAATTTTTGGTCTTTTGCATTAAGTTTAAATCTACTTGTTTTTCCTTTTTCAGATTGATCTTTTAATTTAATATCAATTGAATCTAAACCTTCTCTTCTAAGTTTTTCTTTAAGATCTTCTAGAATTCATAAAAATTTTTGAGCACTATCTATTCTATTTTTAAAATCCCTATTTCAAATTTCATTTATTTTAGTTTCTATTTGATCATTATTTTCAGCATAATAATTAGCACTAATATTTGAAACTTTATTTATTAAAAAACTACTACTAGTTGGTACAACTAATAAAGTTGATACAGTTAATAAAGCTAACAACTTTTTCATATAAAACCCCATTATAAATTAATACATATCTAAAGTAATTTTATGAAAAGAGCATATTAGTAAAATATTGTCAATATGTAATTTAAAAAAATGTTGTATATACTAAAAAAAGTTAATCTTTAAACGGTTTTTTATTAATTAAAAAATGAAAAAGTTAGCTTAAGCTAACTTTTTAAAAGAATTAATGAGCTATTAATTTACTATTTGTTCAAATTGTTTTACTAGATCTTCAGCGTTAGTTGTTGAATAGCCTTGACGTTCAGTTTGATTTATTAAGGCTTTAGAAATGTGTCCTATTATTTGCGCAGTTTTATCATCAGTAACAACAGCTTTAGAAATAATTTTACCATCCTCTAATTTTAGTAATGAATTTAATGAAAGAAGTGAAGATCTTAACATATTAAGATTGAAGTATTCAGGTTCTTTAGAAATGTCTTGAGTAGCCTTTAGTTTTTTTTCTAATTGTTCAACTCTTTTCTTAAGATCATCATAAGTATTTTTATTAACAACACTTCTTAATGGCATTATATATCCTGAAGTTTTTGCAAGAGTTAATCAGTTTTTTTCTTTAACTGTATTTATTTGATTTTCTCCCATATATAGTCATTTTAAGAATTTTTTTGTTCCTGTGTTTAATTTTTCATTACCAACATTAATCGGAATAATACTTGAACCACCTTCGTGAAAAATACCTGGATTATTATTTGTAGTAGTAGAATTTGAGGAAGTATTAGATTTTGTTATTAAAGGTGTTATTTGTGAATCCATAAATACATCATCTTCTTTAGCGTTAACTAAGTCAAATTTAGGATCTTCTTTAATATCATCTCCAAAATAAGGATGATTTCTAGTTAATTGACTAACTTTATTTTGATGCGCCCCAACAGATGCTGCTAAACTAAATGCACTTTGGAATCTAAAAATATTTCATGAACCTCATTCTTTGTCTTCATTTGCCATGAATTTTACTGATTGAAATACTTTTTTATCAAGTGATCCTTCCTTTGTTTTTTCTTGTCTTTTTACAGTATCACTTCATTCTTTTCACAACTTTTTAAATTCATCTTTTATTGTAGTGTCAGTAACTAAGTTATATTTAACTTTAGGTGGTTGTCCATTTTTATTAGTTTCTAATTCAAAAATGGATTTATTTTTATCAATTCTAGAATGTAATTCCTTATTAAAAACGTCTTCTTGATAATCAATTGAAAAAACTTCACCTGAAATAGTATCTTTTGTGACCTTACTTTCATCGATTTCTACACCATCGACAAACTTAGCTGCTAAGTCTCTAAGTTCTTTAATAGATTGAAATGTCTTATCAGTAACATGAATATCTTTTAATGAACCATTATTTGATGTAGAACCATTTCCACTATTTTGATTTCCTTTAGTTTTAACTTTTAATGCATGTCATATACTTTTTTCTGGTATAGGGTTACCTTTTCCAGATTCTGATTCTTTAGCCTTTTTATAAATTTCAATATTTTCTTCAACCTTTCCCCCACCTTCTTTAATTAAATCAAACATTTTTTTCATTAATTTTAAATTATATTGAACTCCATCAATATCTGCATTATCAAAAGGAATATTATAAAGTTTATTTGTATCAGATTGACCTGCTAAAATTGAGTGTAAGTTACCAATTTCTTTACTAAATAATTCTTTATTGATACCTTGATCAGAAACGTCTAGTAATTTTTGTCC
The DNA here is from genome assembly GCF_018389705.1 of Mycoplasma mycoides subsp. capri. NCBI lineage: Bacteria > Bacillati > Mycoplasmatota > Mollicutes > Mycoplasmatales > Mycoplasmataceae > Mycoplasma > Mycoplasma mycoides. The sequence goes on from NZ_CP065581.1 coordinate 503,899, forward strand.
TTGGTTAATAACATAAGCTCCAGATTGAGCCCCTAAAATAATGTTTGGTAATGCTTTTGTATTGCCAGTTTCCATATCTTCTTTAACTTTTTTAATTAATTTAAATTCACCATAAATTTTATGACCTTCTTCAGCGTTTGTATCATCTTTACGAATGTCAGCAAACTTAAATTTAACAGGAACAAAACCTTTTTCGTCTTTGAAAGTTGTATTATAATAGTTTACTAAAGGTTTTAAAGATAGAGCTAATGGTCATCCAGAACCTTGTGCTAATGAAAATAAAACTCTGTCTGATTTAGTAGTTGTACATGCAATTGCAATAAATGGAGTTGTCATAGTTAAAGCCATAGCTGATAATCCAAGTAATTTTCTTTTCATTTCTTTATTTTCCTTGTTTTATTTTTTTTCTTTTTTTCCAATTTATATTTTATATTACGAATTTTTTAAAACTTTTAAAAACTAAAAAATGAATTAAAAAAAGAAAGGCAGTTTTATTTAGTAAAATTCTACTAATTAAATCTACCAATCTTTTTAGAAAAACTCATATAAATAATTAATGGTACTAATATTGAAATCATAGCTCCAGCTGCTTGAACGTTTTTTAAACTTGCTTCTTGTTCTCTACCTAATGTTAAATATCAAATAGAAATATTAGTAAATTTTTCTGAAAGTATAAATTGTGGTCATAAATAATCATTTCAAACTGAAATAAATGAAAAAATAATTAATAAGAAATAACCCAATTTCATTTTAGGTAAATAAACATAAAATAATTTATCATATCATTTTAAATTATCATTTATCATTACTTTTGATTTTTCAGTTTCAATACTTTTTGCTAAGTTAAAAATATATGTAAAGTTAAAAAATGAAAAAATAGCATTTGTAACATAAGCAATTGGAGTTGTATATAAATTAATTTGTAATAAAACAAACTTTAAACTTAAAAATATAGAAAACTCAGGAATTAAACTAATTATTATAAAAAAGTATAAAAAAGCTTTTTGATATACAGGTTTCATTTTTAATAAGCCAATAATCGCTAGAGAATATACAATTATTCTTATACTAATTAAAATTGTTGAAAATAATATAGTTCAACCAAAGGCTTTTAAGAAATTACTTTGAAAAGCCTTTAAAAAGTTAGACCAATTTCACTCCTTAATTACTAGATAAGTTTTTTTATCTAGAATTGATAAATTGGAAAGCAAAGCTTGTAATAACAAGTAATATAAAGGAAATAATAACAACAAACACAACAATGCGATTAATAAGTATTTAATAATCTCTTTAATTATTATTTTTGTTTTCATACTTACCTCTATTTTTTAAAATAACTTTTTTAATTAATTTATAAATACTTTTAATTGTTTTTGGTCTTAATAATAAAATTAAACATAATAATAAAACTAAATAAGAAAAACTAAAAAATGCCGCTGAATAACCTCTTTCATATCATAGACTTGATGAACCTCACCCAAAATACTTAATTGTATAACTTGTTAGAGTGTGAGCATAATTTAAATCTACATTAAAATTATCTTCTAATAAAGCTGAAGGTAATAATAAACAAGCAAAAATAAAATTAGTAAATAAAATTGAAAATAATACTTTAGATAATTCATTTAAATAAACATATCTAAATGATTGTAGTAATGTTAATTTATCATTTAACATTAATTTTTTATATTTATAATCACTTCTTGATAAAGCTGCTGCAAATAAAATTAAATTAAATGGTAATGATCTTCAGATTTGATAAATAGCATAATAAATTCAAATTGGTAAACGCTTATTTCCACTAGTAAAACTATATTGATTTAAACCTAATATATAAAAAAATAAGTTTTTAGCTCCAAAAAAGTTAGTAAAAGCAATACCAATAGCAAATCCTGATATAAAAAATTGAGAATAAATTACTGATAGTAAAATACTTTTTGTAGTTCTACTAATTAAAGAATTAATAATAAAACTAAAAATTAATGCTAGAATTATTGAAATTCCAGTACCAAATAATAATACAAACGTTGAATTTAAAATAGCATGTTGAAAATTTGGATCAGATAAAATGTTATTATAGTTTTTAAAATTATATTCATAAATAGTTCTATTTGCTTCATTTGGTGTAAATCTTAAAGATTTTATAAAAGTATGAAAAATAGGAATAATTGTAAATAATAAAATTAAAAGTAATAAAGGTAACATTAATAAAACTATTTTTAAAACAGGTAGTGAGTTTTTTAATTTTAGTTTTAAATTAAAACTATCTTTTTGTTTAAATTTTAATAAGAACTTATTCATAAATACGATTTCCATTCTTATTAAAAACTAATACATCAGATTGATTGTATTTAAGATCAATTAGATCATTAACTTGTAGTGAATTATCATTTAAAACTAAAGTTCATTTAATATCTTTATCAAAGTTAATTAAATAATGTACTTTATCTCCAAAACTTTTTTTATCAATAATTTGATATTTACCATTTAAATTAGGTTTAACTTTGATTTTATTATGTCTTATATAATAACTTTTATCATCTTGTGTTTTAATAAAATTAATTTCAGGACTTCCTATAAATTTTGCAACAAACAAGTTGTTTGGATCATTATACATTTGTTCTCCAGAACTAAATTGTTGGATTTTACCTTTATCTAGTAAAATAATTTGATCACTAATCTTTAAAGCATCTTGTTGGTCATGAGTAACAATTATCATACTTAAATTAAATTCTTTTTTAATCTTTATTAATCAATCAATAGTTGATTCTTTAATTTTGGCATCAAGTGCTGAAAATGGTTCATCTAATAAAACTAAATTAGTTTTTTTAATAATCCCTTTTGCAAAAGCTACTCTTTGTTTTTGACCACCAGATAACTGGTTAACATTTTTATATAATAATTGATCAATACCTAATTTTTTAGAAATTAATTCTATTTCATTTTTAAATAAATTTTTTAATTTAATTTCTTTTAAAAACTTAAATTTGTGTTTTACTTGTTTTTCAAATAAACATAAAAATACAAGTTTTAAAAAAGCTTGTTTTTTTGTTTTAGTTTTTGAGTTTAAATCATTTATAAGATCTTTATAAGTTTCAAATTGGTCTATTAATTTTTTTGAAAATAACTCTTTATTATTTAAAAATTTTTCAAAATAATTCAAATATGTTTGTTCAACTCATTTTGAATAATTTTTAGCACTTAAAAAAACATTATTAAAAACAGTTGTATTTTCATACACTGAGTTTTCTTGCATAATATAAGCAACTTCGTGAATTTTAGGATTATTTAAAATGTGAATACTTCCTTTATCTGGTTTAATATATCCTAATAAAAGGTTTAATAAAGTTGTTTTTCCACTCCCAGAAGGTCCTAGTAAAGAAATAATTTGGTTTTTTTGTATTTGTAAGTGATCTATTAATAAATCATAATTTGATTGTTTTTTATGATATTTAAATCTTAAGTCATTAATTTCAATTAAAACATTATCATTATTTGGTTTTGGTTTTTTCATAAGATTTTAATTTAATTCTTTCATTTATATTAATTAGTTAATAAGAACTAATTTCAATTTTATTTTGTTAAATATTATTAAATTATATTTAGTAAGTCTATATAAGATCTATAAGTTTTTAAAACAGTCAGAATTTTAAAATACTCCTTTCTTTTAAAATTTACTTTTTTAAAAATTTTAACAAAAATAAGAATGAATTATTAGTTAGTTTTAATATTATTATTTTTTAACTAGATTTAATGTTGTAATATAAAAGTGTATAGACTAGTTATTGTTCTATATAAACTGCTAATTAGTTATTAAATTAGTTTAATTATTAATTTAATAACTAATTATTTAAGATTAAATAAAAATAAAAATTGATAGAATGGATTAATATGGACAAGGTTACTAAATTTTTTGGAAGTATTCCTGAATTTTTTAAACGTAATTATGTTCTTTTGATTTTAGCTTTAGCCGATGTTGCTATTATGGCTATTCCATTTTATATGGATAATTTTATTCCTAATATGAATGCTAACTTTAGATTAGCTCAATCAGATTATTCACAAGCTGGAGCTATTTATGGTTATGTTTCACTTCCATGTTATATACTTGGAGCTTGATTAGGAGATAAATTTAGAGCCAAATCAATGGTTGTATTAGGTATTGTTATTACTGGAGTTTTAGGAGTTTGGTATGTTATTTTACCATTTGTTCCTTTATTAGCTGGTAATACAGAACATGTTTTACAAGGTACTTTTAGAAATTTAATGGTTGTTCAATTATGTATAATTTTTGCAGGATTTGCTTTTGCAACTTGTGCATTATTTTGAGCACCATTATGAAAACTTGTAAAAAACGTTAACACTGAACATTTACCAAAAGAATTACAAGAAAAACAAGTTGGAAAAAACAATGGTATTCAAGGAATGTTAAATGGGTTAATTGGTTTAGCAATTGCTTTATTTGGTACATTACTTTTAGAATTACAAAACCATGAGATTTTAGGTAAAGTTGGTGGAGAAAACGGAGTTTCAATAGGATTTTTAATTTTAATTTCTTTATATGCTGGATTTATTATTCTTTCAGCACTATTAGCTTTATTTTTAATTAAAGAACCTAAATTACAAGAACCACCAAGCTTTTCAGTTAAAGCTTTGATAAGTGTTGTTAAAGATAAAACTGTAATCTTATTAGCTATTTTAGTTTTAGGAGTTTACATGTTACAAATGGGGCTATCTTCATATGTAAACTATTTAAAAAACGTGTTCTGAGTTCCTGGATTAGCTGTTATGTTAATTGGGTTAATGAGAACATATGCTATGAGATTTATGATTTCAGGATGATTTGGTAAATATGCTGATAAGAAAAATTCTTATATTCCACTAATTTGTATAGGTTTATTACTTGGTATGTTATTAGTTGGAGTTGGAATAATTTTACCTGGATTTGGATTAGATAATATTACAAATGATACAGATCCAAATCTAAAAAAAGCTTCAACTATTATATTACAAGTTGCAGCTGGATTAAATTTAGTTGTAATGGGAGCTGTTACTTGAGCTGTTGTTACAATTAGATGATCTCCAATTGGAACTGATTTAAGAATTGCAAATGAAAAATATGCAGCAGCAGTTAATGTTGTTAGTGTTATTGCCTTTACTCCAGATGCATTCTTTAAACAAATTAGATCAGCAATTGAAGCAAAACACGAAATGACTATTATTATTGATGGAAGACAAAGTATTGTTGCTGATAGACTTGGTAACCAATTAATTTTATTAGTAGTTTTAGGATTTGGTTTACTTGGTTTAGTTTCTGGAATTATCCTGCATTTTGTTTTACAATCAAGAAATAAATGAGAAGCTTTAGAATCAAGACTACAAGTTATTGAAAGCAAAATTAAGAACTAATAAAAAGTCATAAGGTCTAACTTATGACTTTTTTATTTACACTAATTATTTAATTTATTTAAAATATGTTCAACTAAAGTAGTTTTTCTAATTCTTGCATTTTTTTTACTTGCTTTTATAAATAAGTCAAAATCACCAATCACTACTAGTTGTTTTTTTGCTCTAGTAATAGCTGTATATAAAAGTTTTTTATTTAAAAAACTACTAAATAAAGTATCTTGTAAAACTAAAATTACTTGATCATATTCACTACCTTGAGTTTTATGTACACTACAACAATAACTTAAATTAATTTCATCAAATTGTTCACTTGTAAATTCAAACAAGTTGTTATTAAAGTTAATAATAGCTGAATTAAATTTATTATTATTTTTATTAATTTGACAAATATATCCAATATCACCATTTGATAAATTTAATTCACTATCATTTTTTAAATACATAACTTTATCATTAACAGCATATCTAAATCTTAATCTATCATAAACATTATTAGTATCTAAAATATTTTGATTAAAGTTATATTGAATAAAATTATTTAAATTTTCAATTCCTAAAATATCAGCATAAACTGGAGAAATCACTTGAATATTTTTTGTTTGATTAATAGTTTTACTATAAACTGTTTTTAAATACTCTAAACAAGCTTGTTTATCTTTATTAAAGAAAAACTCTACATTATCTAAGTTTTGTAATTTGTTTAGATCTAAATTATCATTTTTTATCATATAAGCTAGATCAATAATTCCATTATTAAAACTTTGACGATGAATGTTTATTAAATTAGTAGTACAAATAATTTTAGAATTAATAATATCATAAAAAACATTTCCATACCCAACACTTGCTAACTGATCAACATCACCAATCAAAACAATTTTTTTAGCATTATTTATTGAAGATAAAAACTGAGAAAATAAGCGAGCATCGATCATTGAACACTCATCAAGTATTAATAAATCATAATCTAGTGGATGATATTTATTAACACTAAATTTATTGTCTTTTTCATAACCTAAAAGTTTATGAATAGTTGTTGCATGACTTTCTGTAAAGTTTTCTCTAATTTTTGCAGCTGCTCTTCCAGTTGGTGTACAAATTGCATAATTACTAGAATGATAAACTTTTTTAAACAATTCAACTATTGCTTTAATAATTGTTGTTTTACCAGTTCCAGGTCCTCCAGTTATAATACTGATTTTATGTTTAATAAAGTTTTTTAAAGCTAAAACTTGATCTTGGTCATATTTAAAATCTTTAATTTGTGTATTTAGTTGAATTTGATTAATATAACTAGTTAATAAATCATCATCAATATCATTAGTCTTTAAATGATTATTAACTAAAACTTCACTAATTATTAATTCATCATTAAATGATTCATAAGTATAAATCTTTTCATTTTTTAAAACTAATAATTCATTTTTAATAGCATAATCTAAACCATTATTTAATAAATCTAAATCATTAATTTTTATTAAATCAGAAACTTTTTTAAATAAGTAGTTTTTATAAGTATAACTATCTCCTAAATTAAATAAAATTTCATTACAAGCATATAAATGTCAATAACTAATTCTAGTTAAATTATTAATATCATTATTATTAAAATATAAAAATATCTTATCAATATCTTGCATTAAACCAAGTTCATGTTTAAAACTAAATTCAAACCAATTATTAGTTAGAATTTGTTTTATTTCATTTTCATCATCAGTAAACTTTTTTAGTTTATCTAGTATTTTTAAGTTCAAATTATGATTAATAAATTCAATTCTTAAAAAGTTTTGTTCATTAATTTGTTTGATTTTATTATAAATTAATTCTAATTTATCTTTACTAATATCTTTGATTTGAAAAAACTGCTCTTTATTATTTAAAATTTCTTGTATAAAGTTTTTTGAATAAAGTTTAGCTATTTTACTAGCTGTTAAATTACCAATTCCTGGAAAAACATCAGATTTTAAAAAGTTAATAATTTGTTGTTCTGTATTAATACTTGCTAAAGTAAAACTACTTACTTCAAAACTTGTTCCATATTTAATATGACTTGTTTGTTTTCCTACTAATTCATATAAAATTTTTGGTTTTAAATCACTAATTTCACCTTTAATTTTTATAGTTTTATTAGGATTATTTTCACTTGTAAAAATAGCTAAAGCTCAAGAATCTGATTTGTATAAAAACTTAGATAAATAACCTCTGATTTTTATTTGTTCTTCCATAATATGTTCCAATCTTAAAATCTATTTTAATAATATCAAAACATTATTAAATTGAAATTTAATAAAATAAAACTAATTAAATAAAAAAGTTCAAATAATTTGAACTTTAATTATCATCTTGATTTTGATCATCATCACTAAAATAATCTTCAAAATCTAATTGTTTAGTTTTTTTATCTTTTTTATTTTGACTAACTTTAGATAGAAGTGAAGAAATATCATCTAAATAAGAACTTAAATCAGATCCGTGAACTTGGTTTGCGTTATTTATAGCTTTGTTTTTAGTATCTTTTGAAACAACAATACGCTCACTTACTAATTTATTAAACTTTGGTTTAGTTTCTATTTGATCATTTGTATCTTGATCATTAAAATTATTTGCTAAAGCAGGTTGATCAAAAGCAATTGATCTTATTAATTGTTTAATAGAAATATATGAAATTTCATCAATATTTGTAGAAATACTGTTTTGTTCTAAATTAGTATGTTTTAAATCACTTACATTAATATCAGTGATTTGATCATTTGTATCTAAAATACTAATACTCATTTGATCATTAATTGCAAAACCAAATATTACTTGTTCTTTGTTTTTCTTTTTTTCAACTAAAATTCTAATTCCTTTTTTTGGTCTAATATAGATCGGAATTAAATTTTGATCTAATCTTTTGTAATTATTTTTATTTGTAAAAATTAAAACATCTTTATTATTATCTAAGCTTAAAGCACTAATTATATAATCATCTTTTAAATTAGCTGCTTTAACTCCTTTTGAGATTGTTGATTGAACTGGAATATCTTCAATATTGTATCTAACAGCATATCCATTTTTTGTAATAATACAACAATATGAAGTTTTAGAACTTATCAAATCAGCATAAACTAAACTATCATTATCACTAATTTTCATTATTTTAAATGATTTGTTAAAAATTTTAGTTTCTAAATCACTAATTTGAGTTCTTTTAATTAATCCATTTTTGCTAACTAATAATAAGTGTTGAGTAGAGTTTGTGAATTCTTTAATTATAAAAGCATTAATAATAGTTTCATTTGGTTGAGTAGTTGCAACACTGTTTATATGAACACCTTGATCTTTTCATTTACTATTTGCTATTTTATATAAAGGAATTGAATAATAATTTGCTTGATCTGAAACTAAAATCAAGTGATCTAAATTTGAACAAGCTCCTTGACTAATTCACATATCATTTGGTTTTTTACCAAAAGAACTTAATTCATTTTTATTTAAAATATTATTATCAATAACTTTAATATAACCATCTTTTGAAATTCATAAATTAATTTCTTTTTCAATGATTACTTCTTTTTGATCAACATCTAAATCTTCAACTAAATCTTCAACTTGAGATTTTCTTTTTATACCAAATTGCTTTTTAACTTCTTCTAATCTTGAAATGATCTCATTATCTAAAACTAAATTATTATTTAAAATTTCTTGATATTTTTTAATTTTATCAATTAGTTCAGTTTTTTCTAATAATAATTTATTAACATCAGTTGAAGTTAATCGATATAATCTCATATCAACAATAGCTGTTGATTGATTTGTTGTAAAATTAAAAGTTTTAACTAAGTTATTAATTGCATCAATTCTATTTTCTGATTTTCTAATTACTTTAATAACTTCATCTAAAATTGATAAAGCTTTAATTAAACCATTAACAATTTCTAATCTTAGATTTGCTTTGTTTAAATTAAATTCAGTTCTTTTAATAAATACTTCTTTATAATGAGAAATATAAGCTTTAATAATATCAATTAAACCTAGTTGTTTTGGTTGTTTATCAACAATAATAATATTGTTATAGTTATATGAAACACTTAATCAAGTTGATTTAAATAAAAACTTTCTAACAGTTTCTAAGTTAGCTTTTTCATTTAATTCAATAACTATTCTTAAACCTTTTCTATCAGTTTCATCTCTAATTTCTTTAATTCCTAAATTAGGATTATTATCAATAACATCACCAATTTTTTTAACAAGATCTTGTTTAACTACTTCGTATGGAATTTCATCAATTACAATATTATTTTTTTCTTGATGTCATTTACTACTAATAATTACTTTTCCTTTACCTGTTAAAAAAGCTTCTCTTATTCCTTGTTTATTTTGAATAATAGCTCCAGTTGGAAAATCAGGTCCTTTAACTATTTTTAAAATTTGATCAATAGTAATATTTGGATTTTTAATTATATTAATAGTTGCATCAATAATTTCACTTAAATTGTGTGGAGGCATATTTGTTGCATAACCTGCAGCAATTCCAGTAGCTCCATTAACTAAAATATTTGGAAAATAACTAGGTAAAACTGTTGGTTCAGTTTCACTATCATCAAAGTTTGGTGAAAATATAACTGTGTTTTTTTCTAAATCTTCTAATAAAAGATTTGAAATTTTAGTAAGTCTTGCTTCAGTATAACGCATAGCAGCAGCGCTATCTCCATCAATTGATCCGTTATTTCCTTGCATATCAACTAGTGGAATATTAACTTTTCATCACTGAGACATTCTTACCATTGCATCATATATAGAACTATCTCCATGTGGGTGATACTTACCAATAACTTCTCCAACAACTCTTGCTGATTTTTTATAAGGTTTATCAAATGTTAAATTCAATTGGTTCATTGCATATAAAATACGGCGTTGAACTGGTTTTAATCCATCTCTAACATCAGGTAAAGCTCTTTCTTGAATAATATATTTTGCATATCTACTAAATCTATTACCTAGTAATTCTTCTAATGGATATAAAATAATTTCTGATTTATCTGACATTTTATTTTTCCATTTCTATAATTTGTATTTGATCATCTTCTAAAGTGAATTTAACATTTTCTTGAATTCATAATTTACGTTTTTCAACATCATCACCCATTAAAGTTTTAAACATTCTTTCAGCTAATAGACCATCTGAAATACTTACTTGAATAATTTTTCTATTTCTAGGATCCATTGTTGTTTGTCATAATTGATCAGCATTCATTTCTCCTAATCCTTTATAACGTTGGATCTCATATTTTTTAGTATTAGTTTTATTAAATTCATTTAATTCTTCTTCATCTCATAAATAAATAAAACTTTTATCATTAAAAGTAATTTTATATAAAGGTGGTAAAGCAATATAAACTTTTTTATGAGTAATCAAATCTTTCATATGTCTGTAAAAAAAAGTTAATAATAAAGTTTGAATATGTGCTCCATCAGTATCAGCATCAGTCATAATAATGATTTTTCCATAATTAATATCTGAAATATCAAAATCTTTTCCAACACCAGCTCCAATTGCATTAATTATTGATTGAATTTCTTCATTTTTTAATAAATCAACTAATTTAGCTTTTTCTGAATTAATTACTTTACCTCTTAAAGGCAAAATTGCTTGAAAGTTACGATCTCTTCCAGATTTAGCACTACCACCAGCAGAATCACCTTCTACTAAATATAATTCATTTAATTCTCTTTTTTTACCTTGAGCTGGTGTTAGTTTTCCTAACATTAATTTGTTAACATTTTTTTTACCTTTAACACTTTTAATTGCTTGTCTTGCTTGTTTTGCTGCTATTCTTGCTTTTTGAGCATTTAATGCATTTTCAATAACTTTATTTGCTAAGACCTTATTTTCAATTAATCAATAACTCATAAACTCATAAACAATTTGTTCAACAACAGTTTTTGCATCAGAAGTTCCAAGTTTTGATTTTGTTTGTCCTTCATATTCAATTAGATTTTCAGGAATTTTAACTGTTACAATAGCAACTAAACCTTCTCTTAAATCATTTGAATCTAATTTAGTTTTATCTTTTAAAATTTTTTGATCTTTTGCATAATCATTAATTGCTCTAATTAAACCTGATTTAAACCCAACTAAATGAGTTCCACCATCACTAGTTTTAACATTATTTGCAAAACCTAAAATAATTTCATTATCATCTTCAGTATATTGTAAAGCGATTTCAGCAATAATATTTTTACTTTCATTATTAATAGTAATAATATCTGTAACTGGTGTTTTATCATCAACTAGTTCTTTTATAAATTCAACTAATCCATCTTGAAATTGATACTCAACATATCTATTTGAAATAAGATCTGATAAAGTAATTTTTAATCCTGAGTTTAATAAGGCTGATTCTTTTAATCTTTCACTAATTAATGAAAAATTAAATTTAGTATTACTAAAAATACTATCATCTGGTAAAAAATTAATAGTTGTTCCAGTTTTATAAGTATTTGCTATAAAAGTTAGTGGTTTTTCTAATTTACCACCATTTTTAAATTCAATTTCATGAATTTTTTTATCTCTATAAATAGTTGCTTTAAACCTTTTTGATAAAGCATTAGTTACACTTGATCCAACTCCATGTAATCCACCACTTGACTTATAAGCAGTACTATCAAATTTACCTCCAGCATGTAAAACTGAAAAAATAACTTCAGGAGTTGATTTACCAGTTTTATGCATACCAGTTGGAATTCCTCTTCCATTATCAATAACTGTAATAGAGTTATCTTTTTCTAAAATAACATCAATTTGAGTACAATATCCAGCTAAAGCTTCATCAATAGCATTATCTACTATTTCTCATACTAAGTGATGCAATCCTCTATTATCAGTTGAACCAATATACATTCCTGGTCTTTTTCTAACAGCATCTAATCCTTCTAAAACTTGAATCGCTGATTCATCATATTTTTTATTTTCAGCCATATATCTCCTTTTAAGAACATCTACTATATTAATTATATTTATTCTAAAGTGATTAAAATTAAATACTTAAAAAATTATCATATCAATTTTACAAATAAAATAATATTTTTAAAACTAGATTTTTATATAAGATTTTAAATAAAAGAAAATCCAAGCTGATTTTGCTTGGATTTTTTAATTATTATATTAATTATTAATTACTATTCCTTTATATCTAGTTGAAAATAATAAAGTATCAACAATTCCTTGTACTCCAAATCCAGAATCTTTAACTCCTAAAAATGGAAAGACATCCGGTCCACGTTGAGATTTTCCATTAATATTTACTGTTCCAACTTCTAATTTTTGAGCAACAGTTAAAGCTTGATCTAGATTTTTAGTATAAACACTAGCTTGTAATCCAAAATTAGATTTATTTGCTAATTCAATCATTTGATCAACACTATTTGTTCTTATAATTGGTAGAACTGGTCCAAATGGTTCTTCTCAAGCTAATCTCATATCACTTGTAACATGATCAACTAAAGTTGGATAAATTAGATTTTTTTCTCGTTTATCACCAATTATTATTTTTGCACCTTTATTTTTAGCATCATCAATTAAACCATATACAAAATCAGCAGTTTTTTGATCAATTAAAGGAGTAATATCACAATTATCTTTTGGTAAACCAACAGTTAGTTTATTAATTTTTTCTTTTAAAAGTGGAACTAGTTGATCTGCTATTTTATCAGTTGTAATTACTCTTTTAATAGCTGTACATCTTTGACCTGAATAACTAAAAGCACCACTAATAATTTCTTTTGCATATTTTTCTAAATCCAAATCATCTAAAACAATAGCAGGATCTTTTCCACCTAATTCTAAAACTACATCTTTTGTTGATGAGATTTCTAAAAGACGTTTTCCAACTTCAACACTTCCAGTAAATGAAATAAAATCAGCTAATTTATTTGTAATAATATCATCACCAATTTCTCTTCCTCTACCAGTAACAACATTAAAAATTCCTTTTGGTAAATTTGCTTTGAATGCTAATTCACCTAGTTTTGCACCAATTAAACTTCCTTGAGTAGCTGGTTTAAAAACAATGGTATTTCCAGTTACTAAACAAGGAAAGATTTTTGAAACAGCTAAATTAATTGGATAGTTAAATGGACTAATTGCAACTCCTACTCCTTTTGCAACTCTCATAAAAGTTCCAATTTTATTTTTAGCTCCATATTTAGTTCCATCAATAATTAAAGTTTTTAAATTTCTAACTTCATAAAAAGTTTGATCAATATATTCAACACTTCTAATCACTTCAGTTAAACAATCTTTGTAAGGTTTAGCTGTTTCACTCATAATAATTTGAGCTAATTCTTCTTTGTTTTGATCAATTAATTGTTTTCATTTATCTAAAATAGAAATTCTTTTTTCTAAATCAGTGTTTTCTCAAGCTTTTTGACTAGATTTTGCTGCTATAAATGCATCATTAATATCTTGTTTAGTTAAACTAACAACTTGTCCAGCAACACTAAAATCAACAGGATTAATAATTTCTAAAATTCTATTATTATCAAATAGTTTACCATCTAAAAGTGCTTTGAATTTGTACATATTTTTTCTCCTTTGCTTATATTCTATTATATAAAAATAATAATTTTTAACTTGATTTTAATAAGCAATATTTTTTTAACTTTTAAAAAGAATTTTATTTAAATATAAAAAATAGAATAATAAAAAAGTTCGATAATTATCGAACTTTATCTAATTATTAATAAACTATTTAGCATTATTAATTTGATACATAATAATAGATCCAGCAACAGCTGCATTAATACTATCAACATCTTCAGCCATTTCAATATTAATATTTAAATCTATTAAATCTAGTAATTCTGGTGAAATTCCTTTACCTTCATTTCCAATAATTAATGCATATTTATCATCTGAATCAAATTTCACTTTACTTAAAGGTTTACTATCATCATGAAGTGAAGTTCCAATAATAATGTAGTTATTATCATGTAATTGATTAATTACTGTAACTAAATATTCATTAACTAAATTAACTTGAAATAAATTACCTTGAGTTGATCTTAAAACTTTTTGGTTATGAAAATTCACACTATTTGGTGAAGCAATCACTGTTTTAAAATTAAAGCTAGCAGCACTTCTAATTAGTGTTCCTAAATTGCCTGGATCTTGAATTTGATCTAATAATAAAATATTGTTTTCAAAATCAATTTTAGTGTTTTCAGGCATACTACAAATTGCAAAAATTTGCTGACTTGTTACTGTATCACTAATTTTTTTAGCAACATTTTCTGAAATCTCAATTACTTGTTCTATGTTTGGGATTTCATCTTTTAAAACTTCTAAAGCTTTACTAGTACCTAGTAATGTTTTTATAATTTGATCATTATAAGCTTCCATAATCATATGAAAACCTTCAACTATAAAAAGTTTTTGTTTGTTTCTATGCTTTCTATCTTTTAATTTTAATATCTCTTTTATTTTTGGATTAGAGACCGAGCTAATGACTTCCATAAATTCTTCCTATTTATTAATAATTGTTATTTTGTCTTTGAAAATTAATTTCATTTTTAATATTATATGCATTAATAATTTGTTCTTGAGTATAGTTTTTAATTTCACAAATATTTAAAAATGCATTTAATAAGTTAGAGTAGTTTGTATTATTATTTTCTTTAATAAAACTATTTAAACAACTAATAATTTCAAAATAAATCTCAATAATAGATTCTTTATTTAAAAAATTATAGTTAAATTCTAAAAAATTATAATTGATTTGATTTCCAACACTAATAATAAAATGAATCCCATCAATATATTCATCTAATTGAATTTCTAAATCAGATGGTTTTTTATTAGATCAATATTTAAAACTTCTTTCTTCATTAGCATACTCACCAAGTTCAACTAAAAAAGCTGTTAGTTTTTTATCTAATAAAGTTTTATCATTTTTAAAGTTTCATTTATTTTGAATAAATTGATCTAATATTGTTTGTTTTTCACTTAATCATTTTAATGTTTTATTATCTATCATTTTAACCTACTCTTTTCTTTTTTATTTTGAAGTGATGTTATCTTTATTATTCATTTTATCTTTAATAATAATGTAAGGATCATCTTCATCTTTTTTATTTGATACTAATAAAAATATTCCACCAATAATACCAAATAATAAACCAAAAACAATTCCCATAATTCCGCAAATTACTTTGTATTTATATGTTTGATATTTTAATGATTTAATAGCAAATAATAAGGTAATTAGTGCAGGTAGTGAAGCTATAATAATT
This sequence comes from Mycoplasma mycoides subsp. capri, assembly GCF_018389705.1. NCBI lineage: Bacteria > Bacillati > Mycoplasmatota > Mollicutes > Mycoplasmatales > Mycoplasmataceae > Mycoplasma > Mycoplasma mycoides. The sequence continues at coordinate 519,580 of NZ_CP065581.1, forward strand.
ATAATATTAATTCCAGTTAAAGTTGCAGCAATACCAGCTCTAGATACATGATCATCATAATTTGGATAATAATTACTAGTGGAACTTATAGCAATACCACCAACAATTAAACCAAAAAAACTAATTACTGCTCATAGTAATGTAAAACTACATCCAATAATAATTAAAATTAATCCTGCTTTATATAAATCATCTAATCTTTTATTTTGCTTTGTTATTGTTGAATTCATTAAATCACCTCCTATTTAATTCCGGGTTTTTCTAATAGTTTAAACATATTGTATTTATAAACTTCAACTCCAGGTTGGTTAAAAGGATTAACATCTAATAAATAAGCACTCATAGCTAAAGCTAATTCAAAAAAGTAAACTAAATAACCAAATTGTTCATCATCCATTTTTTCAAATTCTAAAACAATGTTTGGCATATTTCCAGTAATTGAATGTGCTTGAATTACTCCTTTTAAAGCAGTTTGATTAATTTGGTGAAATGATTTATTTGTTAAATAATTCAATCCATCATAATTATCATTATCAATTGGCACATTTAAATCATAATTTGGTTTTGTAATTTTAATAATTGTTTCAAACATCACATTTCTAGGTCCTTCTTGAACTCATTGACCTAAAGAATGTAGATCTGTTGAAAAAATCATACTACTTGGTAGTAATCCTTTATTATCTTTTCCTTCAGATTCACCAAATAATTGTTTTCATCATTCAGTTAACATTTGTAATTGTAATTCATAACTAATCAAAGCTTCAGTTTTATATCCTTGATTGTATAAATAATTTCTAATTACAGCATATTTATAAGCTTGATTTGATAAATCATCATTAATTAATTCATTTTTTGCTTTTAAAGCACCATTAAAAATATTATCAGTATTAATTCCACTAACTAATAAAGGAAATATCCCAACTGGAGTTAGAACTGAAAATCTACCACCAATATCGTTTGGAATTACAAAAGTTTGATATCCTTTTTTATCAGCTAATTGTTTTAAAGCACCTTTATTTTTATCAGTAATAGCAACAATTAAATCTTTTGCTTTATTTAGTCCAACTTTATCTACTAATAGTTTTTCAAAAACTCTAAAACTAATTCCAGGTTCAGTAGTTGTTCCTGATTTTGAAATTACACAAATTCCAAAGTTTTTATTTTTTAAATATTCAACTAATTGGTAAATATAAGTTGAAGACATTGTGTTTCCAACATATATTAATTCTACTTTATCTTGATGATATAATCCACGGATCATTTCATCAGCTGCTCTACAACCTAAATATGAACCACCAATTCCAATTACAACTAAAGCTTCAATTTCACTTCTTAATTTATTTGCAACTTGTTTCATTTGCTCATATTCAGTTTTATTATAATCATTTGGTCAGTTTAATCACCCTAAATAATCATTACCTTTACCAGTTTTATTAATGATCATTTGATGAATTTGTTTAACTTTATTAAGATCTACAACTTTATTAATATCAATATTTGTATGATCTAAATTTACTTTAATCATATTACTCCTTTTACTTTAATATTTTACTAATAAATTTGTTTTTCAGTAATAATACATTCTAATTTCATCAAATCATATTAGTAAAATAAGTACTTAAATAAGGTTTTAAATAATAAAAGCACTAATAATTTAAAGAAATTTAGCTATTTAACATATGTTATAAAGTATAGTTTTTAAAGTAATAAGTTAATAAATTTGCTAATAAAATTTAATTATTTATTATCAAATTTTTACTCTTTTTTGTGGTTCTATATACATTTTATCTTCTGGATTAATATTAAAAGCATCAATAAATTCTTCTAAATTAGCAGCTTGGATGTTTGCTCTTAGTTCAGTTGGAGCATGAGGATCTGTTTCTAATAATCTTAAAGCAGTTTGTTGTTTATATTTAGATTTTCAAATTTTTGCTCAATTTATAAAAAATTCTTGAGCATTATAATCTTTTTCTAATTGAGCTGCTTGTAATGCACAACTAATTCCACCAGCATCAGCAATATTTTCACTAACTGTTAAAGCTCCATTACATTTTCCAAATTCAATTTCTTTATTATCAAATAAATCAATCATCTTTTGAGTTTTTTGTTTAAATTTGTCAAAATCTTCATCTGTTCATCACATTTTTAAATTCCCATTTTCATCAAAATTAGCTCCATTATTGTCAAAAGCATGAGAAATTTCATGAGCAATAACAGCTCCAATTCCCCCATAATTTTGTGAAGTTGAATGATTTATTGAATAAAATGAACCTTGTAAAATTCCAGCTGGAAAAACAATGTGATTATACATTGGATGATAATAAGCATTTACTTGATATGCAGCCATACTTCAATAATTTTTATTAATTGGTTTTTTATATTCACTAAAAAGATATTGATTAATCACTTGATTAAAACTAAAAACTGTATCAATTAAATTAGTTGAATTTGTAATTAGATTTGTATAAAAAGGTTCAATTTCACTTGGATATCCAATATGTACACCTAACTTATCTAATTTTAATAACGCTTTATTAATAGTTTGGCTTGTTAATCAAGTGTTATTTTCAAGTCTTTGTTTATAAATATTAATCATATGACTAACCATATTTTCAACATCTTTTTTAGCTTTAGATCCTAAATATTTTTGACCATAATATAAACCAATTGGAGTTGAAAAATAATCTAAAGCTAAGTTTAAAGCGTGTTTTTCTTTATTTTTTACTTTAGTTTGACCACTAATAAATAAAGAATATTTACTTGCTATTGTTCTTGTTTTTTCATCTAAATATTTAGAAAAACGTACAACTAACATTACAACTAGTCAAGATTTAATTAATTCTAAGTTTTTATTATTATAAATTTGATCTAAATTAGTTGCAAAATGATCATCTGTAAATATGATTTGATCAACATCTTTATTAATTAAAGTTTTAATAATATTATTTAAATCTAAATATTTAGTATTTTTAATTACATCTTCATATTTATAAGGTTTATATAACTCATTATATCTAACTTTTTCTAGTGAACTTAAAGAATAATTAGCTATAATTTCATCAAATTCTAAAGTATTTTTAATAATTAAATTTATCTTTTTTAAATCATTAAAATAAGCTGATAATAACTTTTTAGTCATTGATTTAAATTCTTTATAAAACTTGTTTTTTACTTCTTTATTTTGATAATGACTTTTATCTGGTAATATGTGAGAAGCAATTGTTAAATAAAGAGTTTTAATACTTGAATCAATATAATCATTAGAAATATCAAAATTAATTGGTAAAGAATAATTTCTATAAACAAATGTAGTATACATTTGATTTAATTGATCTAAATCTTTAATTTCTAATATTTCATCAACATATTTTTTTAATGGTTCTATATGATTTTTATTTCTTAATTCAAAATTACTAGTTAAACTATAAAATTTAGCAAAGTTAATTAAATTAGGGTCATCTAATAAATTATTAGCTTGTTTTTTTAATAAATCTTTTGCTATTTTTTTAATAATTAGTTCATTTTTAATATCAAGTTCAACAAATTCTCCAATTGAAGAACGATCATTTGGAATTTCAGTTTTTTCTAATCAATCTTGATTTACTGCTTTAAAAAGGTTATCTTTTATTTGATATTTCATATTTTCTCCTATTAAAACTATTAATTTAATTTATAAATATTTTGATTTTCTGTAATAATGTAATCTAATCTAATATCATTAGATTCAATTATAATTTGATCAACTTTTTGTTTATCAAAACATAAACCAACTTTTAAATAACTAAATGAATTTAAACTAAAGAATTTATCATAAAATCCTTTACCCATACCAATTCTATTTAACTTGTTATCAAATCCAACAACTGGAGTAAAAACACAATCAATTTCTTTTAAATTAGCTAATATATTACTAGTTGGTTCTTGAATATTAAACTTATTAAAATTAGTTAAATAACTATTATCTAATAACACCATATCCATATTATTATCAGTTGTAATTTTTGGTACAAATACTAAAATATGATGATTTAAACACCAATTAATAATATTTCTAGTTTCAATTTCATATTTAGTTGATAAAAAGATACAAATTTGTTTAAATTGATGTTGTTTAATAAAATCAATTACTTTATTTGTAATTATTAAATTACTAGTATTTTTATACTCTAAGTCAAAGTTTTTTCTTTTTTCTAGTAATTGTTTTCTTAATAAAGTTTTATTCATATGAATTTAAGATTTCTAATAAATCATTTAAAGCTAAACTAGCACATAAAATTCTATTTTTTTGTTTATGTATGTTTTTCATTACAACTAATTCATTTAATTGATCAATATTTATTAATGATCCAGTTAATAAAAAGTCTTGATAGTTTTTTATAAGTTCTATTGCTTTTTTAATATCTAAATTTAATAAATTATTAATTAATAAATCAATTGAACTTGTAGCTATTGCACAAGCTGAGCCATCAAATTTCATTGATTTAATAATTTTATTTTCTATTAAGATTTCAATAATTAATTGATCAGCACAAGTTTGAGATTTTAATTCTTTTATAATTGCATTTTTATTATTTGTTAAAGTTTTATTTTCTGGATTTAAAAAGTGTTTGATTATTATTTCTCTTAATAAAGAATCGTTATTTATATCTATCATATTTAAAAGTATATATCTAAAAATTTATCTGTGTTTTTTAATGCATCAATTAATTTATCAATTTCATCAGTTGTATTATAAATTGCAAAACTAATTCTTAATGCACTTTTTATATGAATTACATCTTCTAATCTTCTAACACAATGTGCTCCAGATCTACTAGTTATATTATATTTAACATCTAAAAAACTAGAAATGTCTTGAGCATTAATTTGATTAACATTAAATAATAATAAAGGAGAATCATTATTTAAATTATAAAAAGTAATTTTATTTTCTAAATGATTAGCTTTAATTTGTTGTCTAGTATATTGTTTTAATTTAGTTTCATATAAATGTATATTATTAATTCCTATTTTTAAAATAAATTCAATTGCTTTTTTAAAACCATAAATATTTGAAATATTTAAAGTACCAGCTTCTAGTTTTTCTGGTAAAGTTTTTAAAGTATAACTGGTAAAATCTTTACTAATAGTTAAACTAGAACCACCACCTAAATTTAAAGGTTCTAATTCATCTAATAATTGATATTTACCATATAAAATACCAACTCCAAATGGTCCATACATTTTATGAGCTGAAAAGGCAATAAAATCTACATCTCAATCTTTAACATCAACTTTAAAATGAGCAATTGATTGAGCAACATCAACAACAATTATTACATTTTGATTAATTGATCTAATTTTTTTAATAATTTTTTTAACATCATTAATATATCCTGTTGTATTTGAAATATGAGCAAAACTAACTATTTTAGTTTTAGGTGTAATTAATTGATCTAATTTATTAATATCAATTCCAAAATCATTTGTTAATTCTAAATTTTTAATAACAGAATTAGTTTTTTGTTTTAATCAAATTCAAGGAACTAAGTTTGATGAATGTTCTAAACTAGTAATTAGAATTTCATCATCTTGATTAACTAAGTTAATTAAACCTTTTGCAATCATATTAATAGATTGAGTAGTTCCTGAAGTAAAAATAATTTCACTTGTGTGATTTGCATTAATAAAGTTTTTTACAAGTTCTCTAGTGTTGTTTAAAATTTCTAAACTTTGATATCCAATTTTATAATCACCTGAATGTGGGTTTGTTGAAATATTTTTTAAATAATTAGTTTGAGCATTTATTACAGAATTTGGTTTTAAAGTTGTAGCTCCATTATCAAAATAAATTAAATTAGGATGTTTTTTTAATAAAGGAAATTGTTTTTTAATTTTTTCAAATTGACCATTCACTATCTCAACTCCTTTTATTTATTAATAATTATATAGTTTTACAAAATATTTATTAGTGAGTAGATAGTCAAATTTTATTAGTATTACAAGTAAACGATAATTATAAATAATTATTTTAAATTAAGTTATAATTAATTGGTATATGTGATTTTAAAAAAGTGTTTTTTAATACATTTTAAAATCAACAGAAAGGATGATATTAGTGAAAAAGCTTTTAACTTGACTTAGTGCTATAACCTTAGTTGCATCATCAAGTGTTTTAGCTATTAGTTGTAAAACTGAACAAGTAAAAAATGAAAATTCACTTTTTTTAACTAATTTTGGAGACATTAAGATTGATTCAAAAAGCTTATTAGAATGAAATCAAAAATGAAACGGAATTAGTTCAAATAACCAAGAACTTATTAATAAAACTAATAATTTATTAGCTGCTGGAATTTTATTAGCAATTAGAGATAATAAATTACAACTACCTGAAAAAAATGAAAATGGATGAGATTCTAGTGTTAATCCTCAAATTAAAAATTTATTAGGAGATAAAAATAGTACTGATACAGCTACTTTATATGGTTTAGCTAATAAAAGTTTAAATGATTTAAAAGATAATAAATATAAAAATGATCCAAAAGGTTGACAAAAACATTTAGAAGAAATGTTTCCTGGTGTTAAAAAGAATTTAGCTGATTTAGAAAATGCTTATAAGTCAAACTTTATTTTAAATGATAGTTCAAATAGTGCTTTTATTAAATTAAAAAATCTTTTAATGTTTAATTCAACAGTTGCTGATTCTATGTGACAAAAAGGAATTCAAACAACTAATTTAGACTGAAAAACTTTAACTAATAATTTTGCTAATGCATATCCTGGAAAAAAGGATCTAGATCAACTAGCTAAAGCTATTAAAGAAGCATTTGATAAAGCTAACAGTAACTGAAATGATGCTAAAATAGTTACTTTTACTAATATGGTTAACGGTCTAGGTGGAATTAATAATCAAAGTACAACTAGTGGTTCAAACGGAGGGGCCGGAAGTCAACAGAATGATAATTTAATAATTACTTATAGCTCTTCAAAAGATGTTAAAAACAAAATTTCTGGTACTAATAACGGGAATGGCAAAAAAGGTGAAGAATGAATTAAGGAAATTTTAAATAGAGTTTCATCTAATGCACAGAGAGGTTCTGTTGCCTTTAGTGAATGAAATGTTTCCTACAATTATAATTCGCAAAATGGACCAAAAAACTTTATAAACTATAATAATCAAAAGCCTTCATCTTGAACAGAAATAGTAAAAGAAATTCCTCTTTTAGAAAATGGTGACTTAAAGGCGGACCCCATTAAGGGTGAATATGGTGCTATTTCTAACTCACAAAAATATGCTATAAATAATTACTTTAATTCTGAAAAACCTGTTATTTTTTCTGATTTAATTTTTAAATTTGCAAACAATAAAACAGCAACAGATATTGAAAAAAATTTATCATTAAAAGCATTAATACCAACCGAATCTTCAGGACAAGATTTGACCACTAAATTAATCGAAAGATTTCAAGGAATTCAATCAGTTTTACAAACCTATTTATCTAATGATGATAAAGAAAAAGAAACATATACAGCTGGTCTTTCTAAATTTGACACAATCTTTAGGGGAGAAGAAGCCAAAATAAAAGCAAACACAAGCACTAATAGCTCAACTGATTATAAAAATTGAACTGAGTGAGATATTAAAAACGATCACCATAAAATCAATGCAAGTGGTAAATTACTTACACTTAGCGACACCACTTACTCGGATACAGTTAAATTTTCTATTTATGATTTTCTGACAAGTAATGATAAAAAAGAAAATACTTGAAGCTGAAAAGAAGAATCATCAATTAATGGAAATTTAGAATCACAAAAATTTAAACAAGCACTAATAGATGGTGGTTTGTCAAATGATGAGGCAAGTAAAATAGATAGCGCTATAGAGCAAACCAAAGACAAAAAACAATCAAAAGATGCTGCAAGATTAACTATTTATAATCTAGCAGAGCTATTTAAAAAGATTAATCAAAAAAATAGTAGTTCTGGAACATCTTCTGGTTCTGGTTCATCATCATCTAGCACAGCTTCAACTAGCGAAAATGGAGAAAATAAAAATTCGAATATTTACACTATATTAAACAAAGACGAAGGGATAATAGCATTCATTGATGGAGATGGATTACACATCACTAAAATTGATGGGTATAAACTAATTAATAATAAAAACAACAATGAATCTCTGTCATCATCAATTGATCAACAACAAAGTCTTAATGACTCTATTAAACAGACTGCTGTTCTAAAACAAATCAGATCTTTATATTCTTCACCTAATGCTAGTGTTTTAGTTCCATATCTAATAAATTCAACTCTTCAAATTAATACAACCTCAACAAGTATGTCTAGTTCATCATCTGGACAATCTAATGGCTCAAAATGAGATTGAACAAAAAAAGATTTAGATTATGCAAATTCTGTTAAAAATCTTGGTGTAGATATTAGTTTATTAAACAAGAATATCAAAAATGATTATGAAAGATTTCTAATAAATACTTCATTAATTGATGCTTCTAAAACTAAGTCATTTTATAATATCGATATTCTAAGTGAAGTATCAAAATCTATTCAGTCTGGTAATAATGCTTCACTACAATCTAATTGATTAGTTGAATTATTTACAAAAATATTAAAAGATAAAGGTAAGGCTTTGTCAGGTAGTTTATTAAGTGTGATAGTAACAACTGATAATAAAGCTGATAATGATGAAATTGAAAAAATATTTTCACATCAAGCAAAAAACTTGAAAGTATCAGCTATTAGAAAATTGCAACAATCAAATCAAAAGTGAGTAAATAAAGTTAAAGAAAATTATAAGAAATATTCAAAAGACGCTTCACTAGATAAGAGATTTATTCCAGATCAAACTATAGATCTAAATTCTATGAATGAAAGCAAGAAAAAAAGATATGACAATCTTTTACAATCAGAAATTTTTAATCCGGAAGTAAAAGCACAGAAAAATAGTAATGGATCATCATCTACCGGTGATTCTGGAGCTAGAGGTGATGCATAATGAAAAAATTATTAACAATATTAGGTTCTATTTGTTTATCTGCTGGAACAATGGTTACAGCAATAGCATGTAGTACTAAAAATGAAAAATTTGATAAACCTTCTATTACTGATGAATTAGCTCAAAAGATAGTTAGCGGATTAAAATTGACTAATGACTTTAACTTTACAACTGGTGAACAATTTTCTAAATTAGATTACAAATCATTAGTTTTAGATATGATTAATGAAACTATTTCAAAAAACAAATATTCAGATAATTTACATAATTTATCTAGAAAATTTGGGTTAGAAATATCAAAAACAAAAGAGCTAGGTGAAAAAAAATCTCAAGAAGTCTTAAAAAATCTATCAACCATTAAATTATTTACTGAATATACTTCAAAAAGAGCTTCCGAAGAACATTCGGATAATGTTGATCTAGAGTATAGTGCTAATTACCCATTAAATCCATATAATCTAGATCCAAAAAATGGTAAAAAAGATACTACCACATATGCAATTTACTATAAATCTAATAACACAAGCACTGGTGGTGGATCAAACGGGGGTTCTACTTCAAACTGATTAAGATGACAAACAACAGGTGAATTTGACACTCTAGAAAGTAAAGTACCCGGTGTTCCTCAACTTCCAAGTATTAGTCTATTAACCGAATCTGATAAGAACAATTTTAGAATCGCTAAGTTAAGTTCACCTAAAGATCAAGATTATATTAATAAGACTGCAACCGTTGATGATGAAGGTAAAGGTACAAACGGTGGTAGTGATAAGAAAATAGAATGATATAAAAATTCTAATAGTAAATTTGAGACTGATGGTCAAGGAATTATGCAATATAGATTTATGTATCATTTTAAAACTAAATTAGAATCTAAATCGTTCAGCGATTTATTGGGGCATGCCTATATCGATTCAAATCTATATATAGATAAACAAGATAATAGATCAGCTTCAAATAAAAAAATAATTTTAAATAATGTAAGTAAATTAGTTAGTGATGTTCAATCCAATTATTCACAAGTAGAAAGAACTACTTCAAACCTTAAAATGGTATGAGCTTTTTCACTAGATCAACAAAAAATATCACAAGTAAACGATAAAATTCAAGAATATGTTTATTCTGATGGTTCTTTAAAAGATAAAGATAATAAGACACTAAAAAAAGTTTTTGATCAAATAAAATCAACAAAAATAAATAACGAAAGCAAACAGGGAACAGATTCATTATTTTCAATAAGTGGATTTAATGGATTTGTAAAAAATAAAGATAATAGCATTGAAAGCCTGAGTGGTGATTTAAAAATAACTGAAGATGCTAAGAAAGCTGTGGCAAAAGTAAATGTACCATCATTATTAACTAATAATAATAGAGGATTTAATTCAGAAATAAGTGGAAATGTAGATTATGTATTTGTATTACCTATTTATTTAAATGACTTGTTTTCAACAAATGATGTTCAAATAAAAAAAACATCAACAAATGGAAATGGTGGCTCAGGAACATCTCAAAATAATAATTATGAATTACCTATTATTCAAAATACATGAATGAATCTAAATGAAAAATATTCAATTAATGAACGTTACTTTAATAATATGAGTATTAAAAAGGTTGATTCAAAAAGTGGTGATGATGTGTTATTAGCTAATAAAAATGATACATGATATGTTTTATTAAAAAGTAACAAAGAAACTGCAAATATTCAAGTAACTTATTCAGATAGAACAACTAAAACTATTACATTAAAAAAACTTGAAGAAAAAAATAAAAAATCATTAGATTTTACCTATAAATTATCAAAAACTTCTGATTTTAATAAATTACTATTTAATAAAAATATGGATGCAAACATCACTTATGATATCAATCTAAAAAATTACGATAATATCAAAGATAAACAAAATGATGCTTATATTTGAAACAATGATCCTAAAAAATCAAATGATATTCAAGATTTATCAGCAGCTAAAAAACAAGTGTTATTAGATCAACTAGAAGCAATTACAGCTAAAAATCCTGATGTACAAAATGCTGCTAAAACTGAACTGTATAGTGCTTATTTATACACTGATGGAATTTATTACAAATCTCTATTTGATGAGATTTCAAAATATATAGAAAGTGAAAAACCTACATTAGACTAATTATGGACTGTTTATTTTGTAAAATTATTAATCAAGAAATTCCATCTTATAAAATTTATGAAAATGAATATGTATATAGTTTTTTAGATGTAAGACCTGTAAGTAATGGTCATTTACTAGTCATTCCAAAAAAACATTTTGAAAACTTTAGTGCTTGTGATGATAAATATTTACAAGAAGTAATTTTAGCTAAAAAACATTTAGTTAATTTATTAAAAGAAAAATTAAATCCAGCTGGATTTAATTATTTATCAAATGAACAAGCTATTTCAGGACAAACTGTTTTACATTATCATGAACATATAATGCCAAAATATGAAAAAGATAAAGGGTTTTTATTAAAAGCTGAAATTGTTGATATTGATGAACTAGAAAACACTTTTAATAAAATAGTTAAATAATAAATTACAAAAAAATAGAAGCCTTGGCTTCTATTTTTTATGTTTATAAAACATTTTATTATCAATACTGATTATTTTTTGAGTTCAATTATCTACTTCTATTTTTGATAATTCATCATTAATTTTATAAACTTTAGCATCTAAATCATCTAAAGCTGATAAAATCACTGCTTCAATTAATACTGGTTCGATCGGGGAACCAAACTCTTTTTTACCATGACTAGCTAAAATCATATGTTGTAGTAAAGTAATTTCTTTATTAATTTTATTATTTTGATCTTTATATAAATTTAGTTTATCTGCTAGTTTATTGATTTCAGCATTTCCTATTGAAATATGACCTAATAGCTTTCCTTCTAAACTATAATCACTACCATTAACATCACTAATTTCAATTACTTTACCAATATCATGCAGAATTGCTCCACATATTAATAAATCTCAATCAATATTTGCATAAAGATAGTTTTCTTTTAAACTCAAAACGTTTTTTACAAGAGTATAGCTATGTCAAAACAACCCACTAGTAACATTGTGATGAATACTCATAGCTGCAGGAAAAGTTAAAAACTCTTTTTTATATTTTTCTATTAAATTAAGTGTAATAGTTTTATAAGTCTGATTATTAATACTATTTAAAAGACTAATTAATTCTAAATAACTAGTTTTAATATCTAAAGGAGCAGTTATATATAAATCAGTTTTATTTAAATGATACTTTAATAAATCTTTTTCATCAATTACTTGATAATCTTCAACTTTTAATTGTAATATGTTTCTATATTCATGAACAATAGTATCTTTTAATAAAACAATAGTATTTGGTTTTAATAACTGTTTGTCTTTTTCATTAACTACTCATTTTCTAGCTTCAATTCTACCTGTACTATCAGCTAAATGTAATATTAAATAATTATTTCCACTACTTCCTGTTGAAACTATAACTCTTTCAATTCTTAAAATAGTATCGATTAAATGATCTTCTATATTAATATCTTTAACTTTTTTCATTAGTTGTCTTCTTTCTAATCTATCTATATTATTTTATATGATTAATTAGATATAAACTAATATTGCAACTTTTTAAAGACTTCAGTTAATAGGATCTAAATTTAGGTTAATTAATAAATTATTAATTTGACTAAAAGGTTTAGTATTTTTAAAACCTTTATAACTTAGTGGTGAAGGATGAGCTGATTTAATAACAAAATTAGACTTAACTAATAAAGAATCATACATTTTAATAGCAAAATTACCTCACAAACAAAAAATTACATTTTGATTATGTAATATAATTTGTTCTAAAATTTTTTTAGTAATTTTTTGTCATCCTAAATTAGTATGAGAATTTGGTTTATGAGCAATTACAGTTCAACAAGTATTTATTAAAAACACTCCTTGTTTTACTCAATTTGTTAAATCATTATTATTAAAATGATCAATATTTAAATCAGAGTAAAGTTCATTAAAAATGTTTTTTAAACTAGGTGGAGTTTTTAAAGCATTACTACTAAAAGCAATTCCGTTAGCTTGATTAAAATCATGATATGGATCTTGACCTATAATTACTACTTTAATATTATTTAAATCACTTAATTTAAATAAGTTTAAAACATCTTTTTGTTTTGGAAAAACTATATCATCACTACTATAAGCTTTATTAATTAAATTATTAATTTGATTAAATAAATTTAAATCAGTAAATAGTTTATTTCAACTAGGATGTAAATTAGTCATTAGTTTTAATTCAAGATATTATAATCTTAATTTTTCCTTTAACTATTAGTTTGTCAATTCCATTAATAGTAATTGCTGATTCACCTTTTGTAAAATACATATCATTAATATAACCAGATCCACTAATAATTGTTAATTGTAATCAATCACATTTTTCATCTACTTCAAATTCTTTTAAATCATCACATTCTAAAACATATAATGAAAAATAATCTGAAGAAAATACTTTATTATTAGCATTATGAATAATGTGATCTTTTATATCTGGAGTTATTGTAGACTCTATTGAATTAAAAATATCTAATGGTCTAGGTTTGTTTGTAGTTTTATCAATTCTGTTATAATCATAAAATCTATAAGTAATATCACTAGATCTTTGTAGTTCATAAATTACTAAATTAGGTGAGATTGCATGAACTTTACCAGGAGCTACATATAAAAAATCATTTGGTTTAACTTTAACTTTTTTTAATAATTGATCTCATTTATTTTGATTAACTAAATCAATTAATTGATTTTTATTTTTAGCTGTATGTCCATAAATTAATTCAGAATCTTTATTAGCATCAATTACATATCAACTTTCAGGTTTACCTAATTGGTTGTGATGAGATAAAGCATAATTATCATCAGGATGTACTTGAACTGATAAATAATCACTAGCTGTGATAATTTTTACTAACAAAGGATAACAACCTTTATAGTTATTAAAAAGGTGTTTGTGATTTTCAAATAACTCTTTTAAACTTAAATTATTATATTGATCATCACTAATTACATAACTCATTCCGTTTTGATGAGCTGAAATTACTCAAGCTTCACCAATGTTTTGATTATCTTTTATATCAAAGCCAAATTCTTTTAATCTATTTCCACCTCAAATTTTTTTTGAAAAATAAGGTTTAAGTTTTAAAATTTTCATACTTACTTTCTATAATTAAACTTTATTAAATATTAGTACTTAAAATTTGATTTAATTGTTTTATATATTCTTCTAAAGAATTTTTAGAATTATTAAAAGAATAAAATTTATCATCACTTTGATATTTATTTTCTTGTTCTAAAATACCTAAATTACATTTCATGGGTTTTAAACTATAGATTTTAGAATTAGTTATATAGTTAGTTAGTGCACCTAAAATTGTTGTGTTTGGTAAAGGTTTTATTTTTTTATTATTAATAAAAGCTAGAATGTTAATAGCAGCTCATATACCAGAACTAGCTGATTCAATATATCCTTCAACTCCAGTAATTTGTCCTGCAAAAAAGACATTTTTCTTTCTCATAACTTGTAGTTTAAAGTTTAAAATTTTTGGAGAATTAATATAATAGTTTTTATGCATTACTCCATATCTAACTATTTTTGCTTTTTGTAATCCTGGGATTGTTTGAAAGACTCTTTTTTGTTCTGGTCATTTTAAATTAGTTTGAAATCCAACCATATTATATAAACTATCTTTTGCATCATCTTGACGCAATTGCACAACTGCATAAGGTTGATGATTATTTTGATCTAATAAATTATTAGGTGACATTGGTCCTTTTAAAAGAAGTTTTTTACTAGTTTTTGCAAGTTGTTCAATTGGTTGACAACCTTTAAAAAAGATTGATTTTTCAAATTCTTTTAGTTGTACTTGTTCAGCGTTAATTAAATTATCTGCAAATTCATTAAACTCTTGTTCATTTAATGGACAACAAATATATTTACCAAGTTTATGTCTTCCTGAATAATAAACTTTATTAAAATCAATTGAATCTTTTGTAATAATTGGAGCTGAAGCATCCATAAAAAATAATTTTTGTTTTCCAATTAATCTTTGAATATCTTCTTTTAACTCATTTGTAGTTAAAGGTCCAGTTGCTATTAATGTTAAATCATTTTCATCATCAATATGACTTACATTTTGTTCAATAATTGTAATGTTTGGATGATTTTTAATAACTTCAGTTAGTTTTTTTGAAAAATCTTCTCTATCAACAGCTAGTGCATCATCTCCATCAATTTTACAACTATCAGCTATTTTCATAACTAAAGAGTTTAAACGTCTCATTTCTGCTTTTAAAATACCAGCAGCATTTAATAATGATTGACTTCTAAAAGTATTAGAACATACTAATTCAGCAAAGTTATTTGTTTTTTGCACTTCATTTTTAATCAGAGTTTTAACTTAATATAATTCAACTTGTATATTATTATTTGCTAAAAAATATGCAGCTTCACAACCAGCTAAACCAGCACCAATGATTTTTACTTTTTTATTCATTATTTTGTTCTCTATCTAAATCTTTAAATAAATTAATTTCATCAACTGAAATATCAGAGTTTCAAGATGAATTCATTCTAGCTGCGCGACCTAAATGGATTTGATTATTAACTGTTAAACATTGTTTAATATTGTTTTTATCAACTCCACCACCAATTAAAATTTGAATATCTAAGTTTTGATCAACTAGTTGTCTAATCACTTCTAAACCAGTGTTTAGATTTGTTCCTCCACTAGTTAAAACAGCATCAATTTTATGTTTAACTAAAACATTTAAGGCATTAATTGGATCATCAACTAAATCAAAAGCTCTATTAAAAGTAATTTTTAAGCTTCCTTTGATTTTATTTACTCTTTGTAAAAAATCTTCATTAATTGTATAGTCATTGTTTAAAGCTCCAATTACAATTCCATGAACATTTGGAAGTTTTTGAATAACTGAAATCATTTCTAATTGTTTAATTAATTCATAATCATCAAAAAAGAAGTCTTTAGAATTATTTCTAATCATTATATGTAAAGGTTTTAAAGTAATTTGATTAGCTAAAATAATTTCATCTAGACTTGGAGTTAAACCGCCAACTTCTAAGTTTTTACAAAATTCAATACGATCAGCTTTAGAATTATTAATTACTCTAATATCACTAAGATCTTTTGCAATCACTTCTAAGAACATTTTTTATACTCCTTTAGTACTTCTATTTTATCTAATTTTTCTCATGGTAAATCTTTTTTACCAAAATGACCATATTTAGAAGTTTTAAAAAAGATTGGTTTTTTTAAATCTAAAGTTTTGATCATACTACTTACACTAAAATCAAAATTTTCATAAACTGCTTTATAAATAGTATTTAGATCTACTTTATGTGTATTAAAAGTTTCTATAAAAATTGAAATTGGTTGACTAATTCCAATAGCATAACTTACTTGAATTTCTATTTTATCAGCTAAACCAGCAGCTACTAAGTTTTTTGCAACATACCTACACATATAAGCAGCAGAACGATCTACTTTAGTTGAATCCTTACCACTAAAAGCTCCACCACCATGTCTTGAATAACCACCATAAGTATCTGCTATAATTTTTCTTCCAGTTAAACCAGTATCTCCTTGTGGTCCTCCAATTACAAATCTACCTGTTGGATTAATTAAAACTTTAAAATCAGTATTTAAATTAAATTCTTTAGCAACTAGATCCATTATATTTTCTTTAATATATTTTTTAAATTCAATTTCATTATAATTTGGATCATGTTGAATAGACATTAAAATAGTATCGATTTTAGGATTATTAATATTTGTATAATCAATTGTAACTTGAGATTTCATATCAGGTCTTGCTCATTTAAAAAGACCTTTTTTTCTTTGAGATGTAGCATTATAAACTAATTCATGAGCAATAGTAATTGCTAGTGGTAAATATGTTTTTGATTCATTTGTAGCATAACCAAACATAATTCCTTGATCACCAGCTCCAATTTGATCATTACTTAATTCAACACCTTGGGCAATATCTGGTGATTGTGATTCAATTTTTATATCAATTTTACAAGTATTAGCATTAATACCATAAGCATCATCAACATAACCAATTTTTTTTAATACATCTCTTGCAACTTGTTCATAATCAACAATTGCAGTTGAACTAATTTGACCACCAATTAATAAATAATTAGTTGTTGCAAATACTTCACAAGCTACTTTAGCATTTTTATCTTGTTTTAGTACTTCATCTAAAATAGCATCTGAAATTTGATCACAAATTTTATCAGGGTGTCCTTCACTAACGCTTTCACTAGTAAATAATCTTTTTTCTATATTTTGATTCATTTTTATTTTCCTTTTATTTTGAATTAATGAAAATTAAAAAACCATAACAATAAAATTGTCATGGTTTAAGACAATCTCATTGTTAGCTTAAAGCCCTTATTTAAGCACCTAATCTAATAGGTTGCTACCACTTCACTAAGTTTTATCTCTCCATGGTTCTTAATAAGATATTATTTGGTTTTCTAATCTTTATTATTTTAACACAACTATTAATCTTTAATAGTTAATCTTTTAATACTTGTTGCTTTATTTGTTTTATCATCAATTTCAATAACTACAGCATTTAATCAACACTTACCAGTTGCTATATTAAATTTAACAGGTAAACCAGTTTTTGCCCTTTTAATTACATCATTAACTTCAACACCAATTATTGAATCAATCACACCAGTCATTCCAATATCTGAAATAAAAGCAGTTTTATTTGGTAATAATCTTTCATCAGCAGTCATCACATGAGTATGAGTTCCAACAAATGCTGTTATTATTCCATCATAATTAAAAGCAAAAGCAATTTTTTCAGCTGTACTTTCAGCATGAAAATCTACTAATAAAATATCAAAATCAGTATTAGTTTTTAAAAACTCATCTAGTGCATCATATGGATTATTAACTGTATCCATAAAGCTTTGTCCCATTAAACTAACAACAGCTATCTTTTTTTTATTTTTATTAACTATAACATATCCATTACCTGGAGTATGTTTACTCATATTTAAAGGTTTTAATAAATCATTAGTTGTTTTAATATATTCTAAAACTTCAGCATTTTTAAAAATATGATTACCACTAGTAATAACATCAACATTTAATGATTTATAAAAATCATAATGCTTTTTACAAATAGATTTTCCATGAGTTGTGTTTTCTCCATTAACAACAATAAAATCTATTTGATTTTGATCAACAATATTTTTTAAATGTTTTTCTAACATTTCTCTTCCCGGTTTTGCATAAACATCTCCGATCATTAATACTTTCATCAAATCACCTCTTTTAAACTTTTTATAAATTGTTTTTCATCTATTTGATTTGTTTCAATTTTATTAATTAGAGAAATTAGTAAATCTTGTTTTTGTTTTAAATGTAATTTTGTTTCTAAACTAAATAATAATTTACTAGTTTTAGAAATAGAATCATAAACTGCTGTTTTTGAAATATTAAATTCATCAGCAATTTCAGATAATGATAAATCTTCATCAATATATAATTCAAAATATTGTTTTTGTTTATCAGTTAATAGTTCTTTATAAATTTTAAATAACTCAGATAATTCTAATGTTTTTTCTAATAAATTATTTTTCAACTTCATCACCTTGCATAAATCCAGAAGATAAATGAACAATATATTGATCAATATCAAAAGCTAAAAGATCATCTACTTTTTCACCAACTCCTATCATTTTAATAGGAATATTTAATAATTCTTTAATAGCTAGACCAATTCCACCTTTACTTGTTGAATCCATTTTAGTTAAAATAATTCCACTAACATCAGCAACTTTTGAAAATTCTTCTGCTTGAATTACTCCGTTTTGTCCTGTTGTTGCATCAATTACTAATAAAACTTCATGTGGAGCTGATTTTTCTACTTGTTGAATAATTTTATTCATTTTTTCTAATTCAGCCATTAAATTAGTTTTGTTTTGTAATCTACCAGCAGTATCAATTAATAATAGATCATAATTTTGTTCTTTTGCTTTTTTAATAGCATCAAAAACAACACTTGCAGGGTCAGCATTTAATTTATTTGCTTTAACTAAATCTACTTTATTATTTAATCTAGTTTTGATTCACTCTTCTAATTGTTGAGTAGCTCCAGCTCTAAAAGTATCAGCAGCAGCTATTAAGACTTTATATCCTAATTCAGCATAATAATTAGCCATTTTAGCTAAAGAAGTAGTTTTTCCTGTTCCATTAACTCCAACTAGCATAAAAATGTTTAATCTATTTTCTTTAAAATCTATACGATATTTTTTATTAGTTCAATCATTATCTGTATAAGCTTGGTATAAAGATTCAACTAAAGCATCTTTAATGTTTTCAAAAGAAGTATCTCTTTTAGTTTTTTTTCTAACTAAATTAGAAACTTTTAAAACCATTTTCATACCCATATCAGTTTGGATTAAAACATCTTCTAGTTCTTCAAAAAACTCATCATCTGCTTGTTTATATTTTTTAGAAAGTTTTTTAATATCTTTAGAAAAGTTAAAAGCTGATTTAAGCATTGCTTTTTCAACTTTTTTATCTTTTTCTTTTTGTTTTTCTCTTTTCTTTTTTTCTTTTAGAGTTTCAGTTTGCTTTTCTTGTTTTTTAGTTTCACTAGTTTTTGTTTTTTTAATTTTATTTTCTTTTATTATTTCAACTTGTTTATCTTGATTAACAACAGGTTCTTGTTCAATTTCTTTTTCAATAATTTGTTCTTGTTCTTCTTGTTGATCTTGTTGTTCTTGTTGATCTAAAATAGGTTCATCTTGTTCAACTTGATTAGTTTTTTTAGTTAGTTTTTCTTTTAATTTAGCTCAAAAACCCATAATATTCTCCTTTTAAAAACTAGTTAACTTAATTTTATAATCTATTATTAATTAATTCTAATTACTCTATTTATTTATTTTTTCAGTTTTTTCTATAAACTTACTTGTTTTTATGAAATTAATGATTTCTTGAACATTTAATAAATGATCTCCAGCTCTTTCTAAATTAAACATTTGTTTTAAAACAGCTGCTATTTCTTCAGCTTCTGCTTTTGTTGTTTTTTGTCTAATATCATCTATTAATTGATCATAAAATGATCTAAATTTTGTATTAATTTTTTCTTCTAAACTTAAAACTTGTTGTTCTTTATCAACTTTTAAATTTTCAAAAATATCTGAAAAAATATCTAACATTTCAACAACTAATTCATATAATTCACTAATCATTAAAAGATGTTTTTCATTTGGTTTATAATAAATAAAAAATTTAGAAATTCCTTTTGAATAATCAGCAATTCTTTCAATTTCTCTAGTAATTAAAATTCCACCAATTGCTAATCTTAAATCTTTTGCTACTAATTTTTGTTTTGAAATTTTTCATAAAGCAATTGAAGTAAACTCATTTTGCATATCATTAATGATTTTGTCATGTTCAATTACTTTTTGAGCATCAATTAATTTGTTTTCTTCTTTAATTACAAGATAACTATTTGCATATTGAATTTTAGTTTCTTCTATCATATTTTCAATAAGTGATCTTAATTGGTCAAGATCGCGATCTAATATTTTATTACTTGACATATTATTTCCTATTCATATCTACCTGATATATAATTTTCAGTTCTTCTATCTTTTGGGTTTGTAAAGATTTTTTTAGTTTTATTAAATTCAACTAATTCACCTTTTAAAAAGTATCCTGTATAATCACTTATTCTTGTAGCTTGTTGTAAAGAGTGAGTTACCATAACAATTGTATAATCTTTTTTTAGATCTAAAACTAATTCTTCTACTTTTAAAGTAGCAATAGGATCTAGTGCACTTGTTGGTTCATCCATTAATAAAATTTTTGGTTTCATAGCTATTGCTCTAGCTATACATAATCTTTGTTGCTGTCCACCAGATAATCCTAAAGCTGGTGAAGTTAAAATATCTTTAACTTCATCTCATAAAGCAGCTTTAACTAATGATTCTTCACAAATTTGATCTAAGATTTTTTTATCTTTAATTCCTAAAGAACGTAATCCATAAACAACATTATCATAAATAGAAATTGGAAATGGATTAGGTTTTTGAAATACCATTCCAACTTCAGTTCTTAATTTTGTAATATCAATATCTTTATCAAAAATATCTTTATCAAAAATTTTAATAACTCCAGACATTTTTACTCCATCAATCAAATCATTTAATCGATTAATAGATTTTAATAATGTGGTTTTACCACAACCTGAAGGTCCTATAAATGTAGTAATTGATTTTTCTTTAATTTCCATATTTATATTAAATAAAGATTGGGTTTTTCCTTTGTTATAAAAAAAGTTAAAATCTTTAATTTCAATAGCAGTTTTTAAAGGTTCTTTTTTTGGTTTTGTATTAGTTATTAATTGTTCATTATTCATAATTGTTATCTCTTTTTTTAAGTTTTTTATATTCTTTTTTATATTTAATAGTTTTTTTAATTTCTTTAAATAAATTAGTGATGTTAAGATATTTTTTTAAACTTTTAATAAACTGCTTTAAACTGTTTTTAAATAAATTAAGTTGTGTTTTATAAAATTGTTTATTGATAAAGTTTTTATAAATTTGTTTAAATTCAAATTTTACTTTTTTATTAGTTTTAACTAGTAATAATGAAAGTTTAGAACTTGATAAATTTAAAGTTAAAACAAAAATAATTGTAATTAATGACATTAATCAAGCAATATCATTACCTTGACCAGGAGCTGATTCACTAGCTATTTTATAAATTCCTGTAGTTAAAGTTGATCCTGAAGATAAAAATCCTCTATCTGGATATTTAATAGCTGTACCTAAAGTTAAATAAATAGGAGCTGATTCACCAATAATTCTAGCCATAGCTAAAATAGTTCCAGTAATAATTGCTTGTAAGGCATTTGGTAAAACTATTTTAAATAAAGTTTTAGTTTTACTTAACCCTAAAGCAATAGCGGCTTCTCTATATGAAAGTGGAACTGAAGTTAAAGCATCTTCAAAATTTTTAATCAACATTGGTAAAACAACAATTGTCATTGTAATTGATGCTGAAAAAATTGAAAAAGGTAATTTTAAATAAATAATAAATACAGATAATCCAAAAATTCCAAAAATAATTGATGGAGTTGAAGCTGCTAGATTTAATAAAAATCTAAAAAACTTAGCAAAATAAGAATTTTTATTAGCAAACTCACTAAGATAAATAGCACAAGCTAAAGCTAAAGGTATAGCAAATAATAACGTACATAATATTAATAATAATGTAGTTAGAATGGCTGCAAATATTCCATCTTCACCTTCAATAGTTAAAAATGCTTCACTATATTTTAAACTTGATAGCCCATTAAATATAGTTGTAAATACTATTCAAAAAGTAAACATAATTACAAAACTAATTGATAGTCACATTAAAACTAACATAATAGTTGAATAAATCTTTTTAAATAATTTGTTTTCAGCTCTATTAGTAATAATTTGATTTAGTGTTTGTTTTTGATAAAGTTTAATATGCTTTATTTTATGAGTTTTTTTATTTTTAAATAAAACTAAATGAATTTTTTTTGAAATTGAATTTTTATTTGAAACAAATAAAATCAAAAGATTAATAATAAATACTAAAATAAATAAAAACATTCCAATAGCATATAATGCAGATTCATGTAAACTACTACTATTTTCTAACATTTCTAATCCAATAGTTGAAGATAATGTTCTAATTGATGAAAATAAAAATCCAGAAACTCCATTGTTTGTATCAAATCAAGCAGTTGAATTACCAGCAATCATCATTATAGCCATAGTTTCACCAATTACTCTAGCCATTCCTAAAATAACAGCTGAAATAATTTTTGGTGTTGCTGATTTTCTAATAATATTAAATGTTGTTTTTTCTTTTGAAATTCCTAAAGCAAGTGAAGCATCTCTATAAATAAAAGGAACAGATTTAATAGCATCATAACTTAAACTAATCATAATTGGTATTGCCATAAAAGCCATAGTTAAAGAAGCTACCATTAAATTATCATTACTTGAAGCTCCCATTAGTTTAAATAAAGCCCCAATTTGTTCTCTTGCAAACAACCCAAAAACAACACTAGGAATACCAGCTAGTAATTTAATAATTGTTATTGTAACTTTTTGAGATTTTAATGTTAAATATTCTGAAATAAAAAAACTTGTAAAAATTGTTAAAGGTACAGCAATTAACATTGAAATAAAAATTAAAATCAATGTCATTAATGTTATAGTTAGTATTCCAAATTCTTTAGAATCTGGACTTCAATTTTTACCAAATACAAATTCAAAAAAAGATTGTTTATTAAATAAAACATTAGTTTTAATCATTACAAAACCTAATAAAATAACTAATGCTAGTAAAACAAAAATAGTTAATGTAATAATAATAGATTTTAAACAAACAAAACTAGTTTCTTTTTTTTGTTTTATCATTCGAAACTGAACATTATTTGTTATTTTTTTAAATAACATATATTAACCTACTTTTTTCTAATAATACTATTCATATTAATTTTTTATTACTAATTAGATATTTTTCTAATTAAACCTAAATGATCATATATTTTTTTAACCTTTTGATCATTTGAATAACTAAATCAATAAACAAAATCTAAAATATCATCATTTAATTTTTGATTATCTGTAAATTTATATAAAGCAACAAAAGGTCTACTTAATGGATAAGTTAACAGATTGTCACTTCTTTTATTTAAATTTCATTCTTGATTATTTTGTTTAATAATTACTGATCTTAAATTAGGATATTTTTTTAAATCTTGAGCATATTGCATAGAAACAAACCCAAATGAACCATCAGAAGCATCTAGTTGTGTAAAAATAGCTCCATTTGAATTATATTCATTAACTGCCTGACCAATTTTTTTATTATTGTCTTTTAGTCCTGAGATTTGTTCAAATGAACTTCTAGTTCCAGATCCACTATTTGTTGAATATGGTCTGACTTTAATTAAACTACTAATATTATTTTCATCTTTATTAGTTAGTAGTTTATAAAATTCTTTTCAACTAATTAAATCAGATTGTTTATTATTTGTATAAATTTTATGTAATGCTTTTTGAGAATCACTACTAATTTTATTATTTAAAACATTGAACTTAATTTGATCAATTTGTTGATTTGTTAAACCTGTATTTTTAATATTATAAACAAACACAATTGAATCTTTTACAAAATCAATGTAATGGTATTTATCTTTAAGAGTTTTTAAATGATTAAAAACTTGTTTTTTTGATAATTCATCATTAATTTTTTTAAACTCAGTTAGATCATCATATAAATTATTTCTAATTTCTTTTGGAATTGAAAGATCATTTTGAGATTTTGAAACAAATCCAATACTATAAGTTTGATTAATTACATTTCTAGCACCAGCTCCAGAACCAGTTGAAGAATAATTAAACTTCTTATTAGTTTGTTTTTGATATTCTTTAATTAATTTTTGTAGTACTAAATCAGCACTAGCACTACCACCAATATTAATTAAATTAGATTTAATTGAAACAAAAGTTCATATTCAGATTGAAACAATAAAAAGCACACAAAGATTTAAAAATAATAAAGACTTTTTATTTGTAAAAAAATGCTTAAATTGCTTTTTGGTTTTATTGTCTGATTTTTTAATTTTTTGCATTAAAAACTCCTAATAATAAAGATTAACTATTTTAGTAATTATAACAAATTGAACTATTATTAATATTTAGTTAATTTTACAAGTTTAATTATCAATCTTTAAGATTTCTTTTTGCAATTTTATATCTAAATTTTATATATTTAATTTGCCTTTTTTTATTTTTATAATTTAATTTGGCCAATTTAAAAATTTGTTTTAGTTGTTCTTTTTCTAAATTATTTTTTGATCTTAAAGCTTTTTTATACTTTTTATGATGTTTTTCAAGTTCAATTTTTGCTACGGTTTTTTTAGCATAAGCTAGTTTTAATTCAGTTCTAATTTTTTCAACTAGTTCAGATTGAGTTAGTACTTGATCAAAGTTATAAGTTTTTATTAAACGATCTTTTTCATTAAAAATTTCTAGAATAGCTTTTTGTTTTTTTGCCATTCTAATAGCTAGATTGACTGCTTTACTATAATTTAAAAAAGAGCCATTTTCATCTTTTTTAACAGCAAGTTTTTTATCACTAACTTTTTTTATGCTTCAGTTCATAATAACACCAATTCATATTATTATTTTATATTAATTAATATAAAATAAAAAAACTTGGAATAATCCAAGTTTATTAATCGATTGGTGCCCTTTATCGGGGTCGAACCGATACGAATTTCTTCGTTAGATTTTGAGTCTAATGCGTCTGCCAATTCCGCCAAAAGGGCTTAATAATAAATTTATTATATAAAAAAAATATGACAAATGTCATACTATTATTATTTTACTTATTAAACGATTTTTTCTTGTTTTTTTAGAGTTCTTAATGTTCTAGCAGATACTTTGATATTAAATACACTACCATTTTCATCCATTACTCTAACCTTTTGTAGATTTAAGTTTCATTTTCTTTTAGTTGCATTTAATGCGTGTGATCTTGATTGACCTGATAAAGCACTTTTACCAGTTAATGCATCTCTTCTTGCCATAAACTTCACCTCTTAATTCTAAAAATTAACCATACTATTAAATAGTACTATATTTATTTTAAAATTCAATAAATTATCTATTTATAAAATAATATTTGCTAATTTTGTTAACAAATAATTATATTTTTTTATGTTAAAATAATTAAGATGAAAGATAGGTGTTTTTTGTGAGTACAATTGATGAATTTGTTGTTCAAACAATAAGAGAAGCCGTTATTACAGTACCTGGTGTAGTAGGGCTTGCTAACTTTTCAGCAAACAATAAAAAAGACCTGTCTACAAACGACATTCACAAAGCTATTGAATTTGTAATAGATAAAAATATACAGCACTTTAAAATTCATGTTATTTTACTTTATGGAGTTAATATTTTAGATATTTTAAAAGAAATTCAGATTCGCATTAAATATGAATTAGAAAAGAATTTTAAAAATAATATTGAACATAAAGTTGATGTAATTGTTGAAGATTTAATCTAAAAAAATAAGAAAGATCTGAGTAAAATGAAAAAATTAGAATTATTAAAAAACATGATCACAAGTGGAGTTAATAATCTATACAATCATTATCCACAAATAGATAAATTAAATGTCTTTCCAGTTCCTGATGGAGATACTGGAACTAATATGAATCTTACTGCTACAAATGGTTATAATGAAGTCATTGATGTTGAATATGAAAGCATTGGCAAATTCTTATCAGCTTTTTCTAGAGGACTAATAATGGGAGCTAGAGGTAATTCTGGAGTTATTTTTAGTCAAATTATTAAAGGTTTATCACTTGGAATGAATAATGCTAAAGAATTATCTGTAAGTGAATGAAAATCTGGATTTAGTAAAGCTAGTGAAATTGCTTATAAAGCTGTTATGAAACCAGTTGAAGGAACAATTTTAACAGTTATCAGAGAAACTAGTGAAAAAGTTAGCCAACTTGCTGATGATACTGATATTAAAGATTTTTGAAAACAAGTAGTTAAAAACGCTAATCAATCTTTAGAAAATACACCAAACTTATTACCATTATTAAAAGAAGTTGGGGTTGTTGATTCTGGTGGTTATGGATTAGTTAAGTTTTTAGAAGGTATTGAATACTACGTTTTAAATGATCAAATTGTTAACAAACTAGATAAATTAGAAGTTAATAACGGTGGAAATATTGATATGCAAATTGAAGAAGAATTTGGATATTGTACTGAAGCTATTGTTATGTTAAATGATGATTGAATTAATAAATTACAAAACTCAGTCATTAGAGATCAATTACAAATTTTTGGAAATACTTCTATAGTTGTAGTTGTTGATAATGATATTTTAAAAGTACATACTCACTCGCTTTCACCAGGTCAAGTTTTACAATTTTTACAACAATATGGAGATTTTCAAACTCTAAAAATTGAAAACATGAACTTACAAGCTAATAAGCAAGTAAAAAATAAAGATCAAAAATGAAAAGAAAACTCAGATATTAAAACTGAAAGAAAACTTATTAATGAAACTGCAATTATTTCAGTAGTTTCTAGTGAAAAACAAAAACGTTATTTTGAAGATGAATTAGGAATTGCTTTTGCAATTAATGCAGGAGCAAAAATGAATCCTTCAACTGAAGACTTTTTACAAGCAATAGAAACAGTTGATGCTAAAACAGTATTTTTACTACCAAATAGTAGTAATGTTTATTTAACTGCAAAACAAGCTGAAAAAATAGAAAATAAATCAAAAATTTATGTAATTCAAACTAAAACTATTCAACAAGGAATGGTTGCTGCTTTAAGTTTTGATCCTTCATTAACAGCTTCAAAAAATTACTCATATCTATCTAAATCATTTAGAAATGTAGTTTCATTTAATATTACTAAAGCTGAAAAAAATACAACTTATAATGGAATTGAAATTCAAAAAGATAATTTATTAGCAATTGTTGATAATAATATTATTGGAGCTGAACAAACATTAGAAGCAATTTTTGATAAACAGCTATCAAAATATATTAAAAGTAAAACTGAAATTATTACAATTTTTGTTGGTGGAGAAACTAATGAACAAGATTTAGTTCAACTAAGAAAATTCTTAGATGAAGGTTATGATGTTGAATATGAAATTGTTGATGGTGGTCAAGAAACTTATAATTTATTAATAGCAATAGAATAATCCCTTATAGGGATTTTTTAAAAGGAGTAATTATGTATAAAATAGCTTTTGATGTAATGGGTTCTGATTTAGGAAGTTTAACAGCTATAAAAGCAGCTAGTGAATTTATAAAAGAACATGATGATTTATATTTAGTTTTAGTTGGAGATGAAACTGAAATTAATCAAGCTTTACAACAAACTCCAATAGATAAAACAAAATATGAAATTTTTCCAACAACTCAAGTAATTGATATGAATGGATCAATTTTAGATATTAGAAGAAAAAAAGATGCATCTATTATTAGAACTTTAGAACTTGTAAGAGATCAAAAAGTTGATGGAATGTTAACAGGTGGAAATTCAGCTGCTTTTATAGGTGCTGCACATTTTATTTTAGGTGAACTAAATAACATCGTTCGTGCTGGATTTATGCCAACAATGCCTAATGCTAAAAATAAATTAACTTTACTATTAGATGTTGGTGCAAATAGTGAAAATACACCTGAAGATCTAGTAAATTATGCAAAAATGGCAAATATTTATTATAAAGAAGTATTAAAAAATCCAAATGCTTCTATTGGGTTATTAAATATTGGAACTGAAAAATCAAAAGGTCTAGAATTACAAAAACAAACTTTTAAACAATTAGAAGAATTAAAAAATATTAATTTTATTGGAAATGTTGAATCTAGAGATGTATTAACTGGTAATGTTGATATTATTGTAACTGATGGTTATAGCGGAAATATTTGTTTAAAGGCTTGTGAAGGTGCTGCTAAAGTTTTATTAACTGAAATTAAAAAAGAGATTACTTCATCATTTATTAAAAAACTAGCTAGTTTAGTTTTAAAAAAATCATTTAAAAATGTTGCTGCTAAATTTGATTATAGAAATCACGCTGGAGCTATTTTATTAGGTGTTAAAGGAATTTGTTTTAAATCTCATGGTTCAAGTGATGTTAGATCATTTAAAGCAACATTAAGAATGACACTTGATGCAATCAAAAATGACATTGTTAAAAAAATAGAAAAAGGATTAATAGAAAATGAATATTAAAAACTTTTTTGAAAAATATAACATAAAGATTAATAATGAAAAACTCTTTAATGAAGCTTTAACTCATAATTCTTATGCTAATGAACATAAATTAAAATATTCTTATCAAAGATTGGAATTTTTAGGTGATGCAATTTTACAAATGTATGTATCAAGATTTTTATTTTTTAATTATTCTAAATTAAGTGAAGGTGAATTAACTAGACTAAGAGCAAGTACAGTAAGAGAAGAAACTTTATTTAGAGTTGCAAAAGATATTAATTTAGGTGCATTAGTAAAGTTAGGGCATGGTGAATATATTACTAAAGGTTATGAAAAACCATCAATTTTAGCTGATGTGTTTGAAGCTTTAACTGCTGCTATTTATTTAGATCAAAAAGAAGATGGATTAGTAACTTGATTAGATCAGACTTTGTTTAAATATATTAAAGATTCTAATTTTATTAATGATACAAAAGATTTTAAATCTGAATTACAAGAATTATTACAATCAGAAAAAAGAAGTGATTTAAAATACATTATTGAAAAAGAAGATTTTTTTGCTAATGAAAACAAAATCTTATATACAGTTAGTGTTAATTTAAATGGTCAAAAATTTGGAGTAGGTAAAGGTTTTTCAAAACAAGAAGCAGAACAAAATGCTGCTAGTGATTGTTTATCAAAACTAAAAAAACCAACAAGCAATTAAAAGAACATAAGTTCTTTTTTTGTTTTTTGTAAATGTTTTCTTATTTAAAGATAAAACAGTAAGTTTTAAAATACCATAGTAAAATAATTATACAAACATAAACAAGTAATCTATTAAAGGAAGTGATAATAATGTATAAAAAATATAGTTATAAAGATATCTCAGATTGATTCTTAGCAAAAGAAAGTATGACTCATAAAAAATTACAAAAATTAACTTATTATGCTGAGGCTTGATCTTGAGCATTACTTAAACATGGTATTTTAAATGACACTGCCTTTCAAGCATGAATTCATGGTCCTGTTTCACCAGAATTATGAGAAGTTTATAAAAACTATGGCTGAAATGATATTCCTAAAAAAGATCTTAGAAATGATTATTTATTTGATGAAAAAACATTAGATGTATTAGATGCGGTTTGAACTACTTATGGTCAAAAATCAGGATATGAATTAGAATGCTTATCACATTCTGAAGATCCTTGAAAAAAGGCAAGAAATGGGTTACTTGAGTTTCAACCATCTAATAATGTAATTAATTCAGAAGATATGAAAATTTATTACACTAGCATTTATAATGGTGATTAAGATTGAATAAAAATAAGAAAATATTATCTAATAATTCAAAAATAAGTACAAGCCCCAAGCTTTTCAAAAAAGATATTTTTTTCAAAATTGCAATTGTACATAAATTGGATAATGGGTTTGATTTTAAATCATTAACAATTGAAGGTATAAAAGAATTTCATAATTTTATAAATGAAATTTTAAATAAAAAGATGACCATTTCTCAAGTAGAAAATTTATATATGAGAAAGACTTCAAATCCATTTAATAATAGAACTGTAGATCAGCAAATTGAAATTCGTGAAATCCATTTAGGAAAAAATAGACAACCTTTTAGATTATTTGGTTATTTTAATGATGATAATTATTTTGTATTAACTAAAATAGATCCTAATCATCTTTTTCATGAATAATTTATAAAATAAATTTTATATCAAAATTTTTACTAATAAATATTAAAAAAACTAGTAATCAATAGAAAAAATAGTGTTATTTAGATTTAATTCTATTAACACTATTTTTATTTTGTTTAATATCTAATATAATGTGTTTTTAAGCAAGTATAAGTTGTTTAAAAATATCAAATAAAATTATCTCATTTAAAAGTTTATTTTTTAGAATTTTTATCAAAAACCATAGAGTTTTTATACACTAGTTTATTTTGTTATTTTTTAAAATAATATAATATAAATGTGTTATATAAAGGAGTTATTAATTAATGTTATTTTTAAAGCAAATTAGAGCCAGTGGGTTCAAATCATTTGCCGATCTTACAGTAATGGATTTTAATTATGACATGACTGGGGTAGTTGGTCCAAATGGATCTGGAAAGTCAAATATTACTGATGCAATTAGATGAACTTTAGGAGAACAATCAACTAAAACTTTACGTGGAAGTAAAATGGATGATATTGTTTTTAGTGGAAACAATGAAAAAAAGGCAGCTGATGTTGCTGAAGTAACATTAGTTTTTAATAATACTCATGAAAACTTTTCATCAATCAAAAGTGATGTTGTTGAAATTACTCGTAAATTTGACAAAAATACTAGAGAAAGTGAATTTTATATTAATTCTACTAAATGTAAATTAAAAGATGTTCAATCTATTGCTTTAGAAGCTGGATTGACTAGATCAAGTATTGCTATTATTTCTCAAGGAACTGTTGCTAATTTTACTGAATCAAAACCTGAAACTAAAAGAGAAATTTTTGATGATGCAGCTGGGGTAAGCAAGTATAAAAAAAGAAAAAAAGAAACATTATCAAAACTAGAAAAAGCAACTGAAAACTTAACAAGACTAGAAGATATTGCAAAAGAAATTTCAAGAAGATTACCAAATTTAGAACGTCAATCTAAAAAGGCTTTAGAATATCAACAAAAAGTAAATGAACTAAAAAATATAGAACTATATATCTTAACAAAAGATCTAAAGGTTTTAGTTAACAGAATTGAAGAATTAAGAGTAGAAAAGATTGAATATGAAACTCAAATTAAAAAATTAACAAACGAAATTAATATGAGTCAAGAAGAAGTTAATTTAATTATTGATAAAGATTCAGAAGATAATCAAAAATTAGGTGAACTTAATTCTAAATTTAATTCAATAGTTGAAAAAATTGCTAATTTAAAAGTAAGAAAACAAAAAGCAGAATTTAAAGAACAAGAAAATCTTAACACAAAAGACCAAGATGAATATAAAGCTGCTTTAATAAAAAAACAATTTGATGAAAAACAAATTAGTATAAAATCAGAAAAAGATAAGTTAACTAAAGCAGAAAATTCATTATTAGAATTAAAAGATAAATACGACTATTATTCAAATAAATATAATGAAATTTATAGAGAAATTGAAACTATAAGAACAACAATTTCAAGAATTAGTATTCAAATTGAAGCAATAGAACATAATAAAAAAGCAGCGTTACAATCATATCAAGATGGAGTAAGCGCTATTTTAAATAATCAAAAACAAATTGGTGGAGTTGTTGGTGTTTTAAAATCACTTATTAATGTAAAAGAAGAATATCAAATTGCTATTTCAGTAACTGCTAGTGGTCATATGAATTCATTAGTTATGAAAACTGATCAAGATGTTAAAAAAGCAATTGAATTTTTAAAGAAAAACAATAATTTAGGTAGAGTAACATTTTTACCACTAAATACTTTAACTCCTAATTTAATCAATCCAGTACAAAGACAAATACTAGAAAAAAGTGAAGGATTTGTTGGATTTGCAAATGAACTAGTAGAATATTCAGAAACTATTTCAAAAGCAGTTGAATATGCTTTAGCAAGTATTATTGTTGTTCAAAGTTATGATGATGCTATTAACTTAGCAAAAAATACTAATTTTAGATTTAATATAGTTTCACTTGATGGACAAAGAATTTTACCACATGGAGCTATTGTTGGTGGTTCAACTAGAAATGCTAATATTTTTACAAAACAAAATACACAAAATCAAGATAATAATTTAGAAGAATTAAAAAATAAAATTGAATTATTAGAACAAAAAGAAATTAGTAAAACTAAAGAAATAACTGAATATAAAACAGCAAATGATAGTTTAAGAGATCAAATTAACGATTTAAATGGAACTATTAGAAACGCTAAAAATAACTTATTTAATTGAACTGAAAATTTAAAAGAGTTTTCAGATGAACATAAAAGTTTAACAGGAAGAGATTTATTTACTGGTGTATATAGCAAGTCAGATGAATCTGAATCAATAATTTTAGCAAAACAAATTTCAGAACTTGAAATTCAAAGAGATGAAATTCAAATTGAAATTAATTCAATTTCTTTTAAACGTACTCAAAGTATGGAAAAACAAAAAGAAATGAATTCTAAAAACAGTAAAAAAAGAGATGAATTGGATGAACTAAAAACTCATGCTGGATCAATCAATACTGAATATAATGTTTTATTACAAAGAAGAATTACTATAATTGATCGTTTATCTAATGGATATCAAATTACTGAAGAAACTGCATTAACAATGGAAGTTGAAAATATTGAAGATGAAGAAGTTGCAAGAGAAAGAATAATCGAACTAACAACTTATATTCAAAATATTGGTAATGTTAATATGGACGCTATTGAAGAATATAAAAATGAAAAAGAGCGTTTTGATTATTATGATCAACAAATAAAAGATATTTATGATGCTAAAGAAAAACTAGAAAGCATTATTTTAG
Organism: Mycoplasma mycoides subsp. capri; assembly: GCF_018389705.1. Classification (NCBI taxonomy): domain Bacteria; kingdom Bacillati; phylum Mycoplasmatota; class Mollicutes; order Mycoplasmatales; family Mycoplasmataceae; genus Mycoplasma; species Mycoplasma mycoides. Next base: position 552,906 of record NZ_CP065581.1, read on the forward strand.
ATATTGATATTGCAATGGAGTCTCAATTTAAACAAATTATTGAAGATGTTAATAAAGCTTTACCAGATGTTTTTTCAAAAATGTTTGGTGGAGGTTATGCAGAATTAATTTATACAGATCCAGACAATATTTTAGAAACTGGAATTGATATTAAAATTTTTCCACCAGGTAAAAAAATTACAAACTTAAATTTATTATCTGGAGGAGAAAAGTCTTTAGTTGCTTTATCAGTATTATTTGCAATTTTAAAAGCAAGACCTTTACCATTAGTAATTTTAGATGAAGCTGAAGCTCCTTTAGATCCAGTTAATGTTGAAAGATTTGCAAGATATGTAAGACAATTTTCACATAACACTCAATTTATTATTGTTACTCATAGAGAAGGAACAATGACTCAATGTGATTCATTATTTGGTGTAACAATGCAAACTAAAGGTATTACTAAAATCATTAACGTTAAATTAGTTGAAGCTAAAAACTTACACTAATTTATAAAATAAAATCCGGAGGTCCCGGATTTTTTATTATTTAATTTTTTGGTTTGAAATTCCTCTTTCAACTCCATTAATACCAGGAATTGATCTTAAAGCTGAAATTGTTTGTGTTAACTGATTGCTGTTTTTAATTTTAATAGTAATTACTCCACTTGATAATAAAGATTTTTCATCTGTAAAAATATTTGCATTAATAATTGATACTTTTAATCCAGAAATAATTTTACTTATATCATAAAGTAGTTTGTTTCTATCAATACCAAAATATTTTAATTTAGTAGTATATGTATTTTTTTCAGCAACAGCTTCATTTCATTGTACAACTACTAATCTTGATTTCATATTAGTTCAATCAATATTTATACATTCTTTTAAATGTACTTTAATTCCATTATTTTTAGTAACAAATCCAACAACCTCTTCATAAGGAATTGGCATACAACAACTAGCTAAAGTAGTTTTAATATTTTTAATACCATCAACTAAAATATCATTTTTAATAGTAGTATCATAAATGATTTTTGATTTAATACTTGCATAAGCTTCATCATCTTTTGAATAGTTTTGTTTAATAAAAACTTTTTCAGCAGCTTCATTAATTGTAAATTCACCTTTAGCTACATCTAATAAAAAATCATTTAGTGAATTATAGTCCATTGTTTTAACTGTTTCTAATATTTCATCAGCTGTTTTTTTCTTTCATTTTCAATCTTTTTGATTAATATAAGCATTAATATTAGCTTCAGTTTTTCTAATTAATTCTTTTTGTTGGTCTTTTTTATCTAATGTTTCTTCATTAATTTTCTTTTGTAAATATTTTTTAATTCTATTTCTAGCATTTGAAGTAACAACGATTTTTAATCACTCATGAGTTGGTTCTTGTTTTGGTGAAGTTTTGACTTCAACAACTTCTCCAGATTTTAAAACAGTATTGATTGGTAAAAATACTCCATCAACTCTTGCACCAATTGTCTTTTCACCAATTTCAGTATGAATTCTATAAGCAAAATCTAAAACAGTTGATCCATAAGGTAAAGTAATTACAGCTCCATTTGGAGTTAAAACATAAATAGAAGCGGTAAATAAATCATCTTTAATTGATTGTTCAATTGATGATTGTTGATCTTCAGATTTATCTAAATCTAAAATACGACTAAAAATATCAATTTTTTCATCAATTTCTTTTTGCTTTTTAGCAATATCAATAATTTCTCCTTCTTTATATCTTCAATGAGCAGCAGCTCCAGTTTCAGCAACTTGATTCATTTCTTCAGTTCTTATTTGAACTTCAAAAATATTTCCATTTGCATCAGATAAAGTAGTGTGAAGTGATTGATAAACATTATTTTTAGGTGTTGCTATATAGTCTTTAAATTTTCCAGCTAAAGGAATGTATTTTTGATGAATAAAACCTAGGATTTTATAACAATCATCAATAGATTTTGCAATAATTCTAATTGCTAAAAGATCTGAAATCTCTTCAAAATTCTTACCAATTACATTCATTTTTCTATAAATAGAATAAATAGTTTTAGGTCTTCCAAAAATACTAATTATTTTAATATTTTTTTCTTTTTTTAAATATTGTTCTAAATTAATAATGATTTCATTAATAATTTGTTGACGATTTTGCATATCACTATTAAATAAATCAGTGATTTTTTTAAATTCTTGTGGATTTAAAATTTCAAATGATCTATCTTCTAATAGTGACTTAGCACTTTTCATTCCAATTCTATGAGCAATTGCTGAATAAATTTCTAATGTTTCTTGAGCAATAATTTTTTGTTTTTCAGGACGTAAATTTTTAATAGTATAAATATTGTGCAATCTATCAGCAATTTTAATAATAATTACTCTAATATCTTTTGACATTGATAAATAAAGTTTTCTTAAGTATTTAGATTTAATTTGCTGACGATTTTCTTTTGCAAAAAAACTTACTTTAGTAACTGATTCAACTAAATTAGCAACTTCTTCATTAAAAAGTTCTACAAGTTCTTCTTTTTGAATAGGAGTATCTTCTAAAATATCGTGTAATAATCCAGCAATAATAGTGTTAGGACCCATTCTTCACTGAGCTAAATAATAAGCAGCAGATAGTGGATGATAAATATAAGGATCGCCATTTTTTCTAGTTTGATTAAAATGACATTTAAACGCATATTTATAAGCTTGTTCAATACGTTCTAATTCACTTTTATTTTTAATATATTTTTTTAATTCATTTAATAAATCTTTAAAATCTTTGATTTCACGATAATCAAAAGATATATAATTATATTTATTATGCATCCTATCACATCCTTATATTAGAATAATTATAAAAAAATAAAGACAAAAAGTCTTTATTTTTAATGTTTTATCATCACTAATTTTAGTATTTAATTAATTTTTGTACTTTGTATTGATCAAATAAATTTGCATCATGTAAGAATGTTAAATCAATTAAAAATGACATTCCAATTACTTCTGCTTTACTTAATTTAACTAAATCAATAATCGCTTGCATAGTTCCACCAGTAGCTAAAACATCATCAATAACAACTACTTTATCATTTGGTTTTAAATCTCCAACATGAATTTGTTGATGATTTGTACCATATTCTAAACTATATTCAACATCATAAACTTCTCTTGGTAGTTTATTTGGTTTTCTAACTAGAACAAATCTTTTATTAGCAGCATAAGCTACAGCTGATGCTAATAAAAATCCTCTAGCTTCAGGAGCTACAACTACATCAACATCTAATTTTTTTACAAAATCAGCCATTTGATCAACTGTATATTTAAATGCATCCTTATTGTTTAATAATGGGGTTATATCTTTAAAAACAATTCCTTGTTTTGGAAAATCTTTAACATCAACTACAAACTCTTTTAAATTCATATTCTGCCTTTCTAGTCATTAATTCCATTAATGATTTGTTCTTCTTGATTTATTTTAAAGTTTTGAACATAGTATCTATATCCTAAAACATATATCATACGTTTTTTTTCTAATCAAATTCAAATTGGTAAAGCTATAAGTAGTGAAACTAAACTAGCTATTAAGATTCCAATAATAATAGTTAATCCCATTCCAATTATTGCATACAACCCAAATGATAAAATGATCGCATATGCTAAATAAATTACTGTTATTAAAACTGTTCTAGTTATACCAAATTTAAAGACATTAATAAAAGTTTCTTTTAAAAAGGCATTATTATTAGCAATTAAATCAATTTCAATTTTTGTATGTTTTTTATGGTGTTTTAAGATGTTTTTATTTTCTTTAATTTTTAATTTGAAATCTTTATACATACTATTATCTTTTTTATTAAAACGCAATTTGATATTTTGTTTTAATTTAAAAAAGATTTTAGATCATCAAGATTTAATATTGTTTTGTTCTATTTGTTGTTTAATTAAATTCTTTTTATTAGTTTTATATTCAACTCTTAATTGATGATTTTTTTCATGTACTTGATGTCTAGTAGCTTTTTTGTTTGAAAAGGCCATAATTTCTTTTTCAAACATTTCAGTAAATGTTTTATTATCTTTAGATTTAATAATAGATTTACCTTTTCCTAAAAATAATACACAAGTTATAATAGTAAAGCTTAATACAGCTAAAATAGCACTTAAAATTTCAATTCCAACTGGTACTCTAAAAATAACTACTAGTGAACTTACTAAAACTATTACTAAGACTAGTGTTAAAGCTAAAGCAACAAAATAAGTTCATTTAAATCTAATTAAAATATAAACTAATAAAGCTAATAATGTAATTGCAAATATAATTGCTATATTTTTAATTTCACCATAAGCAGTGTATGGAACATTTATTAAATTAATTATTCCATTAGCTGAACTATTATCATCATGATCATATTTAATAGATAAATCAGGATTTTGTAAATTATCTTTAACAAGTAATTTTTCAAAAATACTAATTATTTTATTATCTTGGGCATTAATAATATTAAATCCAACATAAGCTAATTGTTTATGATCAAGATTTAAACTATTAGTATCAATAAAATCATAACCATAATCAACATCAACACTAGCTCTAAAATACTTATTATAAGAAACTGGATTTTTTCATAAACTTACATAGTTTTTCTTAACAATTTCTTTATATATATTACCAACAACATAACTAGCTCATTGGTTTTTATCACTAGGTTTAGTTAAATTAGAATAATCAACTTTAAACTTAGATTTCATGTAAGCATCTTGACTATTTTTAACTTTTTCAAGATGTTCACCCATACTAATGATATCTTTTCCTCTTTTTGTAGATGGATCAAATTGTTTGTAGTTTCTGATTGCTTCATCTAAATTATCATAAATATCATTAATTTTTTGTCCATAAGCAATTACTGAATAACTTTTTCCAAAACTTGAGTTATAATTTGGACCAATTGTAATTCCAATAATAGCTCCTAAAAAAGTACAAATAATAAAAATAATTGTAAAAATTTTATTAATTTTAAAAATTCTTCTTTGTTTATTTTTATTTTCTAAAGTTTCTAGAACCTGACTTGAAGTATTTGAATTAATTCTTGCTTGTAAAAATTCTTGTTTTATTAAACTATTTTTAATTGATGATTTAGTAAATGAATTTTTATTAATTATTTTTTGTTTTTTATTTTCAAGTTTTAATAAATACTTGTTTTTTATTTCTTCAGATTTTTTCTTTTTTAAGATTTTTGCTTTTTTAGCATTATTGATTTGTTCTTGTTTGTTTAAATAAATTTCATATTTATTTTCAAGTTTTAATAAACGTTTATTTACTAGTTCTAAATTGTGTTGATCTTTTTTAAGCTGTTTTAACTTTTTATTAGTAATAATTTGTTCTTGTTTATTTAAGTAAAAATCATATTTATCTTTGAATTTTTTTAGTTTAGCTAAATCTTTTGTAGTTAATTTAGTTTTAGTGTTTAAATTTTCAATTCTTGATAAATAAAAACTTAACATTAAATCATTAAATCAAGTTGATTGACTATTTTTAATAGTATTTAAAGGTAATAATCAAGGATATTTTGTAAATAATTTAGCTTTTAAAACTAGTCAAGTTAATAAACGTAAACCTAAAATTACAAATAAAATAATTATTAATATATTAATAACACTAATTGTTGCTAGATTTTTTAAAGCCCCAGACCCAAAGATAAATAACAACACACTAGGAATTAAAATAATAAATGAAGTATCTAAAGAAATAGGTAAAGTATCTTTATTACTAATTTTAAATGATGATTCTGGTGATAATTTTTCTTTATAAATATGAGTTTTTAAATTTTCAAAATAAATAATACTTGCATCTAATATTAAACCAATACCAACAAACATTATCATAAAGATTTCAGGACCAATTGCCATGTTAAAAATAATTGGAACAAACATTGTAAGTGATGCTGAAATTGCAGCAAGAATTATTGCAAACAATCCTAATAATCTGTATGAAAATAACATAAATACTAGAACTGCTAAAGCTAAAATCACTAAACAAGCTAAAGTAATAATTAACATTATATTAGTAATATCAGCACTAAATTCTTTAATTGATAGAACTTTAAATGTGAATCCTAATGAAGTTTGTAAAATATCAGATTCAACTTGTTTTGCCATTGTATTACTTCATACAGGAATATAAAGTTTGGTTGTTTGAGTTTTTCTATCTGTAACAATAGCAGGATTAGTTGTAACTATTCTAATATTTTCTGGTGATATTTGATTATTATGTAATAAGATATTATTTCTAAATAAATTTTGATCTAAATTTTTATTAACAATATGATTTTTATCAGTAGTATCTTTTTTAAATAAAATTTCAGTCATTAATATTTTTATTAAAGAATTTGAAACTTTATCAATATAATCTAATTCTATATCTTGAGAAGTAGAATTATCACTACTAATTTTTAATTTATTATAGTACTTACCAACATTACCTTTATCATCTTTGATAAAGTCTTTTTCACTAGCATTAGCATCATAAATATATTTATTAGCTGAATTTGTAAATCTAAAAATATGATCTGATTTTTTATTATTTAAATTATCAGTTCCAAATAAAACATATTTTAAATCTTTTGTATTATCAATTTTACCTTTTGTATTACTATTTCATCATTTAACAATATCACTATCAACTAAACTATTTCTTTGAATATTTAGATTTTTATGACTTCCTTCAGTAGTAGGAACACTATATTCAATAGTAAATAGATCTTTTAAAATCTTAACACCTAATTGATCTGATGAAGCTTTACTACTAATATAATCTTGAATTGGTTTAATAATTTGATTAAAGTAAGTATTTAAATATTGTTCAACTACTTGATTATTAGTTGAATTTGCTTTTTTATAATAAGTTCTTAAATTTTCAATAATATGACCAACTGATGTGATCATAGTTAAAGCATTATTATCTTTATTTTTTTTAGGATCAATTAAATTTTTTAAATAATCATTTTTTAAATTAAAACTAACAAAAGGAGAGTTTTTATTTGAAAAGTTAGCTGGTTGTAATGATTCAGCTTTAGCTTCACCTAAAAATTCTTCTAAAGTAAGTTTTTTAGCAACTCTTTTATCTGATGAACTATCATAAACTTTATCAATACCAATAATTTTCATTAAATTTTCATTAAAGAAAATATCTTGATAATTTTTATCTAAAATAAATAATCCACCAGTTCTTTCAATGGCATTTTTAAAGTCATCTTGATTATTAGCATAAGCTTTTTTTGATGCTTTAATAAATACACGATAAAGACCAGATTGTTGAGTTTCAATAGTATTATCTGAAAATGGTGATAGTTTTTTTTCTAATGATTGAGCACCTTTAAAAGCATCACCATTAGGGATTTCTTCTTCTTGATTTTTAGTTTTATCATAAACTCCAACTAAAGCTTGATAACCACCAACAAATTTTGCTCCATATGAAATATTATTAGAGATTTTATAACTAGAAAAACCAATTCCAGTTAGTAAAGCTAAAATTAGGATTAGCACAATAATAAAACGTAGAACTTTTTTAAAGCTAGCTAATCTATTTTTCATTATCTACTTCTCCTTTTAATTTTTAAAATTTAAAAAAACCTATTATTTAATAATTTATAAACAAAAATTAAGCTTAGTAAAATAATTATAACACTATAAAATTTTACACCTAAAACTAAAATGTTTTGCTTTTGCTTTTTAATTTTTTATCATTAGTGATTTTTTGTTTAGTTAATAAAATAGATTCTTTTTCAATTCTAGCCATTAATCTTCTATCAGTAATCACTTTTTTATACAATGATAATTCTCTTTTTTGAGTATCTAATGAATAACTTCAAGGTCCTTTAACTTGTTTTGTTCTAATAAATGAAATCATCATATCTGGGTCAATATTATTAGCTCCAGCTTGTAATGGTTTTCAATCCATTAATCCGATATGAATCATAATTACACTTTGAGCAATATAACCATTTTCTTTTTTAGCTGTTTGATTTTCTAAAAAATGAATATTATTTCTATATCCAGATTCAAATAAATAATTTTTTACTTCTCTTGGTTTTGTTGTTGAAATTAAAACTGTAAATAATTTATTTTTTGGATAAATTCTATCAATAACAACACCTTGAATCACAAAACAAATAAATGAAGCAAATAAACTTGGACCAAAAACAAATTTCAATTTAATAATAGTTGTTAAATTATCATAATTTGTAAAATTAGTATTTGAAGCAATAATTTGAGCAATTTGTTGTCTTGTTCATATTTGTTGATCAGAAACAGATCAGTTTGATGGTAAATAAAAATGATGATGAGAATTAAAATCTAAAATAAATTTACCTGAATCTTTTGCTTTATTATAAATTTCAGTAAATTGTTCATCAGTAAGTGTATTTAAAACACTTAGTTTTGCAGTTGAATCAATTTTATAAATTGGCATAATTACAGTATTTAAAACAACAAAAATTAATAATAAAGTAAAATTAATTTTCATATTAATTGAACCAATTTGCTTATTGTATTTTTTTGAAACATATGCACTAATAAAATCAGTTCCAGCTGTTGAAGAACCTACTCTATAAGTTAATGAATAAGTTATTCCTAAAAAAAATCCACCAAAAATTGAAAAAACAAATAACCATAATTTAGATGATCATTCTGTTGGAAGTGATGATATTAACTTATAATTAATAATTAATGATCATTCATTTGGATTGATTATTGGAAGTCTTGTAATAATTTGATTTCATCCAATACTTAATAAAATATATAATAACGATGTTAAAGTAAATTTAATACCAACCTTTATAAACCCAAAAACAAAAAACGGCAAATTAACTATAAATAAGAAAATAAAAAATGAAGAAGAAGTAGAAATACTTGTAATATGTTTATTTAAAACAATACTTAAAAATCTAGCAATTGTAGCAGTTCCACCAGGAAATAATCCAGTATCTCCAGTTACTAAAATAAAATAATCAGTTGTAATAGTATTTGCTAAAGCAGCTAAAGCAATAATAAAAATATCTCATCAAAAACTAGTTTTAAAATAGATTCGATGCTCGACTTTCTTTTTATATTTATTAAAAGTTTTTAGATAACTTTTTTCATAAGATGAGTGTTGTTTTATTTCATTAATTTCTTCAATAGTTAATGGGGGGGCTTTTTTAGGTTTAATGATTGGTATTTGCATGATCTATTCCTTATAAAATAATATTATTACATAAATTAGTTAATCAAATAGTTCTGCTCTTCTTTTTTGATATTTTGCTTTTTTAATTTTTTCAATATTTTCTTTAATGTGTTTTCTTCTTATTTTTTGTTTGATTTTATCTAGTTCTTGTTTTCTTTTTTTCTTATAATTTGGTTTTACTTTTTTATTTTTATATTTATTTATAACTTGTTTTGATTCAGCATCTAATTCTTTAAAAACTTTAACTTTTTTATAATTAGTTTTTATGTCAACTAATTGGTTATCAATAAGTTTTTTAGTTTCAAATTCAATCCCTTTTTTAATTAGTTCTTCAATTTGAGTTTTATTTTTTAAATTATAAATTATATAACTATATCCAGTTGAATTATTTCTTCCAGTTCTTCCAGATCTATGTATATAATAAGTTAAATCACTTGGTAAATTAATTGAAATAATATGACTTACACCTTTAATATCAACACCTCTAGAAGCAACATCGGTTGCAACTAAATATTTAAATTCATTATTTTGAATTTTTTTTAACATCGATAATCTTAATCTTGGTTGTAGATTACCATGTAATTCAGCAACTTGTTTAATATTATTTTTATGTAAAATTTCAACTATTTTACTAATTTCATCTTTTTGGTTAACAAAAATAATACATAAAAAAGGATTAATTGAATTAATAATTTGTATTAAACTTTGCTCTAGTTCTTTGTTTTTAGTATCAATTAAAATATGTTTAACATTACTTGTTGAAATTTTATTTTGACTATCATCAATAAAATGAGCATTTTTAATATATTTTTTACAAAATACACTAAGTTGTTGAGAAATAGTTGCACTAAATATTCCAATTGTAACATCTTGATTAATTTTAGAAATTAAATAATCAACATCTTCAATAAAACCTAGATCAAAAATCATATCACATTCATCAATAATAAAATAACTTGTAGTTGTTAGTCTTAGTTTATTTAAATCATAAAGTTCTTTTAATCTAGTTGGTGTTCCAATTACAATATGTGGTTGTTTTTTTTCTAGTTGCTCAATATTTTTACTAATATCTTCTCCACCAATAAATAAATTACAATTAATTAAAGGATTATTTTTTAAAAATAGTTTAGTGTTTTGATAAATTTGTAAACTTAACTCTCTAGTTGGACTAATAATTACTGCTTGAACGTAATTATTATTTTCTTCTAATTTTAAGTTATTTAAAATAGGTAATAAAAAACTGTGAGTTTTACCTGTTCCAGTATGTGCTAAAGCAATAACATTTTGGTATTTTTTTAATAAAGGAATTACTTTTTGTTGAATTGAAGTAGGAGCTATAAATTCAATTTGATCTAAAGTATCATTAATATACTTTTTAAAACCAAAATCAGTAAATTTCATTTTCTCACCTATTTTTCTATAAATTGATTTTTAATATCATAACTAAATATTTTTATATCTTTAAATTTAATTTCTAATTTATTTTTAAGATCATCTATAAAATGATTTTCAGCATAATGTCCAATTTCTATTAAATTAACATTATTACTATTTGCATAAATTCATTGATCTCATTTAACTTCACCAGTTATAAAAGTACAATCTTTTAACATATTTTCAATCATTGTACTAGCTCCAGAACCACTAGTTAAATAAAAATCTTTAATTTTAGTATCTAAGCTAATATTTGAATTTAACCTAATTTGATTTAAATTAAAAATTTCTTTAAGATCATTTATTAAATCATTTACACTGATTTTTTGATCTAAATAAAATAAATTTGATTCTTTGTCTTTACCATATTTTTTAAAAGAATTAATTTTTAATTTCTTATTCAAAATTTCTAATAGATTTTGTTTAATACTAGAATCATAATTTGTATGAATTGAAAAAACTAATATTTTATGTTTATTTAATTTTTTAATTATTTGTTTTTTATTAGGATTTTTCTTTTCTAGTTTTAATTCATTAAAAATAAAAGGATGTCTTGTAATAATTAATTGAATTTGATTACTAATAGCAAATTCTAAACAATCATTAGTTAGATCTAAACAAACTAAAACTTTAGAAATATTTATATTATTTAATTTTTTATAATCAAATTGAAAACCAACATGATCTCAATTACTTGCTTTTTTAGGGTTAAATAATTGATTTAAATAACTAATTATATTATCTAATAACATCTATATACTTTCTAATTTTATTAATTCTATTTTGGATTTCTAAATATTTAATGTTGTTTGGATTAATTTGATTCAAAATTCTAGTTAAATTACTAATTTCATTTTCTAAATAACTAATATATAAACTATTTTTATTAAAAAACTGTTTTGAACCAAATTCTATTTCTAATTCTTCTAAATGATCAGAAAATTTATTTTTATTAATTTCAATTAATCAATAATAATGATCATCTTCATAAATAAATGATTCATATTTAATTAAATAATTATGACTAACAGCTCATAGTCTTAAATTTTTAACACTAGTATTTGAACAAATTATATAATTACTAATTTTTTGATGATCATTTTTTAAAATTTCTAAAATAGTTTGACTACCTAACCCACAAATTGTTACATAATCAATATTTAGAATTTCTTTATTTTTAACAAACTCTAAACCATTAGATAAAATGGTAAAAATTTGGTCTGTTAAACCAAATTTTTCAACGTTTTTTAAAGCTATTTTTAAAGGTTTTTGATTAATATCACAAGCATAAGCAATTTTAGTTTTATTGTTTTGAACTAAATATATTGGTAAATAAGCATGATCAGTACCAATATCAGCTATTGTTGTTGAGTTATTAATTAGTTTTGCAACTTGGTGTAATCTAAAAGATAACATTAATATCCTTTATAAAATTCTTTTAATGTTTTTCCAGATTTATTATTTGGTGATGGTTGTTTTAATTTTCTAATAGTTTTTGCTTCAATTTGTCTGATTCTTTCTCTAGTAACATTTAATTCTTTTCCAACTTCTTCTAAAGTTCTAGCTGAATCATATTTTGCTAAATTATTATTAATGATTTGATTATTAAATTTTCTAACTTTTTCAATTGGTGTATCTAAATGAATATCTAATTCTTCAATTGCTTGTTTTAATTCTTTAGCATTTGAATCATTACATTCTTGAGCAAGTCTTAATAAAGTTCTTAGTCTTGTTGGAACAATTCCATATCTCATTCTAATCACTTTTTCTTCTCTTGGTGGCATATCTTCAAAAACTTTATCCATTACTTCTTTTAAAATTTCTTTTTCAGTATATTCATTTGGAGAAACCATGTCTTTATCTTCAACAAAATCTCCAAAATGAGTATCATCTTCATCACCAAAAGGTTTTTCTAAACTTACTGGTTCAATTGAAAGTTTTTTAATTTCAATAACTTTATCACCAGTAATTCCTTCACCAACTCTATTAGCAATTTCATCAGCATTAGGTTCTCTTCCTAATTCTTGAGTTAATTGACGTTCAACTCTTGCTAATTTATTAATTGTTTCAACCATGTGAACTGGAATTCTAATAGTTCTTGCTTGATCAGCAATAGCTCTTGTTATTGCTTGACGAATTCATCAAGTAGCATAAGTTGAAAATTTAAATCCTTTTTCATATTCAAATTTATCAACAGCTTTCATTAAACCAATGTTTCCTTCTTCAATTAAATCTGCAAAATCTAATCCACGGTTTAAATGTTTTCTAGCAACAGAAATAACTAGTTTTAAGTTAGATTCAATTAATTTGTTTCTACCTTCTTGTACATCTTCAGGATCATCACTAACTGCCATTTTAGCATATATTATTTCTTGTTCTTTTGTTAAAATTGGTGCTTGACCTATTTTATAAAAATAAGTTTTAATAATGTCTTGGATTTTAGTTTCATTACTAATACCACCAACGCGATATTTCATATGATTTGATGACTTAGCTGATTTTCTACCTTTTATAGCTGCACTTTTTGCTTCTTTAAATTCATCTAAATCATCATTAACATTTTCATCATAATCATCTAAATTATTTGAAGTACTATCTAAATCAAAATCTAAATCATCAAGATCTTCTAAATTTTCTAATTCTTCTAGTTCTTCTAAATTAACATCTTCAATTTCTTCTTCTACTTCTTCTAGTTCTTCTTGTTCAATATCATCATCTATTAAATCTGAAAAAACTATTCCTTTTTGTTGTAAAACATCTAATATTTTTTCTGATTCATTATCTGATGCATTTGGAAAAATGTTTGCAAAAACTTCTAATACATCTTCAGATGAAATTTCATTATTATTTTTACTAGCAAATGAAACTGTATAATCTAAAAAATCATTAAATGAAGCAATCTTTTTTAATTCTGATTTGTTATTAAATTTAGCCATAATTACCTCTTTTTCTTTTTGTTTTTCAGAGTATCAATTCCATTTCAAATTTGAAATCTCTCTGTTTTATTTTTGCTTTCAACAAGCAGTTTTTTTAAATTTGAAATTTCTGTATCATTGTGATATGAATCTAGTTTACTAAAAGCATCATCAATTTCAGATTCTCGAATTTTTATACTTGTAAGTAAAGAATTATTAATAATTTCTTCTTGTTTTTTATCAAAGCCTGTAAGATTATACTCTTTAAGTAAGTCAAATGCTTTATTAATATCATTTCCTTGATAAATTTTTTTATTATAAAGATTAATTAAGTTAATTGTTGCGTGTTTTATATCTGGATGAATCATTTTATCAACATTAGCAGCTATTTTATCTAAAAATTGATCACTAATTAAAAGTGAGATAAAAATTCTTCTTTCAGCATTAATATATTCTTTTTTTATAAAATCATTTGGTTTTGATTTAGATTGTTGTTTATTAACTTTATTAGTTTGAGTATTTGTTTTAAATACTTGTGTTGTTGAATTTTTATTAAAACTATTATTTGGTTTTGATTGTTTTTTTAATTCTATTAAGTTATTTTTAATAGTTTGTTCTGAAATTTTAGTTAGTTCAACAAGTTTATTAATAGTAGTTTCAACTAAGATTTCATTATTAAGATCAAAAATAAAATTTAAAACTTTTTTAATGAAATTTTCAATTTGGTTAGGGTCATTAATATCAACTTTATTTCATAATTTGTCTATTAAATAATTAACAGGGTGAATTGGTTGATTAATAATTTGTTTTAAATATTTTACATTATTATTTACTAATTCATCAGGATCATTATTAGTTTGATTATCAATTACTAAAACATTAATTTTTTCTTTTAATAATTGGTGACTAATTTTAATATTTGCTTGAACTCCAGGATCATCACCATCTAAAAATAATAACACATCTAAATTGTGTCTTTTAAAAAGATTTAAATGATAATTAGACAAGCTAGTTCCCATTAAAGCAATTGTGTTATTAATATCAATTTTACTTAAACTAATAACATCCATAAATCCTTCTAAAACAATAATTTTTTTTAAAGATTTACTAATTTTTAAAGCACTAGCTATATTATAAGCTAAATGTGATTTTTTAAAAATTTTATTTTCTTTAGTATTTAAGTATTTTGGTTCATTATCTTTTGTAAAACTTCTACCACTAAACCCAATAACTTGATTATTTTCATCTTTTATAGGAAAAATAATTCTATTTATAAAATAATCTTTTGTATAACTATTTGTAATAATTCCTAAATTGGCTTTTTCAATATCTAAACTATTGTAATTTTTATTTAAAAGTTTTTGTACTAAGTTTGTTTTATCACTAGCAAACCCAATTTCAAATTTTTTAATTTGTTCAATACTAATATTTCTTGATTTTAAATATTCTAAAGCCTGAATTCCTAAATTTGAAAATAGTTTAGTTTTAAAAATATTATTAGCTTCTGAGTTTAGTTTAAAAATTGTTTCTGCTTCTAAATCTTTTATTGGCTGATTATAATTTTTGAACTCATCTAATGAAATATTTGCTTTATCACAAACAGTTTTTAAAGCAGTTAAAAAATCAACATGTTCAAAGTCTTTAACAAAATTAATTACATTCCCAGATGCTTTACAACTAAAACATGTATAAATTCTTTTTTCTGGTGAAATTGTTAAAGAAGGATTTGAATCATTATGAAAAGGACAAACAGCTAAATAGTTTCTTCCCTTTTTAATTAAATGCAAATAAGAAGAAATTACATCAACAATACTAACTTGTGAAATAATTTCATTAATTTTCTCATTTGAGATATATACCATGCAGTCACCTCATTAATCTTTTAAATATATTTGATTAATTAAATTGTGAGTTTAAAAAGTCTTTTAATTGAGAAATCAAAATTCTTTCTTGCTTCATTGTATCTCTGTATCTAATAGTTACTTTTTGATCTTCTAAAGTTTGAAAATCATAAGTTATAACAAAAGGAGTACCAATTGCATCTTGTCTTCTATAACGTTTTCCAATATTTCCTGTTTCATCATAAACAGCATCAAAATCATTTAGTAAGTCTAAAAATAATTGATTAGCATTTTGGTTTAATTGTTTTGATAAAGGGGTTATTGCTACTTGGTATGGTGCTAAATTATAAGGTAGTTTTAAAACTGTTCTTGAATTATTTTCTTCTAATTGTTCTTCAGTGTATGCTTGTCAAAAAATTGCTAACATCAATCTTTCAACTCCAACACTTGGTTCAATAACATTAGCTAAAACTTTTTGATTAGTTTCTTCTTTTAAAACAGTTAGATCTTCTTTACTTAAATTTTGATGAACTTTTAAATCAAAATCAGAACGGTGACTAATTCCTCACAATTCTCCTCAACCAAAAGGAAAATTAAATTCAATATCACTAGTTTTTAAAGCATAGTGAGCTAATTCATCTTTTAAATTTTCTCTAATTTTGTAATTAGATTTATCAAGACAAATTTTTTTAGTTAAAAATAACTCTATTTGGTCTAATCAATATTTAAATCAATCTTTTTGATCGTTTGGATCAAAAAAGAATTCTAATTCCATTTGTTCAAATTCTCTAGTTCTAAAAATAAAGTTACCTGGTGTAATTTCATTTCTAAAAGATTTTCCAATTTGTCCAATTCCAAATGGAAGTTTTTTTCTCATACTTCTTTGAACGTTTTTAAAATTTATAAAAATTCCTTGAGCTGTTTCAGGTCTTAAGTATACAATTGATGAATCATCTTCTAAAACACCTTGATTAGTTTTAAACATTAAAGCAAATTTTCTTATTTGAGTAAAATCTTTTTTTTGGCATTTTTTACATAAAATATTATTTTGTTTTATATAGTCTTCTAATTGAGCACTTGTCATAATTCCAGTATTAATTGATGAATCAAATTCTTCAATTAATTTATCAGCTCTTCATCTGCTCTTACAATTTTTACAATCAATTAATGGATCATTAAATCCGTCAATATGACCAGAAGCTTTTCAAACTTTAGAATTTAAAATAATTGAGCTATCTAATCCCACATTTAAAGGATTTTTTTTAACAAAAAAATCTCATCAAACTTTTTTTAACTTGTTTTTAACTTCACATCCTAAAGGACCATAATCTCAACTATTTGCTAAACCTCCATAAATTTCTGATCCTTGAAAAACAAACCCCTGATTTTTCAAGTGACTAATCATTTTTTCTATTGATTTAGACATATTTTTCTCCTAAAAGTAAGTAACTAATAAATTATAACATTTTTATAAATGTTATGTTTAAAACTAATTAAATCGAATTAGTGTAGATAATAAGTACATACTTGTTGTATATGTTCCTACAATATCTTGGTAATAATTTAAGATAAATCTAGTTAAAATGTTTAAATTGTTAGTTGAAATTTCTTGACTTAAGTTAGTTATAAAATCATTTTTAAAAATTGAATTTATAAAATTTGATAATTGATTATCTATTAATATACAGTCATCAAAATAACAAAATTTACAACTTGAACAATAATTAGTAAAACTAATTGCTATAATCGGATTTATTTTAGAATTACAAAACCCACATTTAGATAAATCGATTTGATTTCCAATTATTTTTAAAAAATAAAACATAAATAAAACACAAACCTTTAATCCTAAATCAGGTTTATTATTAATAATTGAAATACTTAATTTTAATGTTTTATACAAGTTATAATTTTTAATTTGTTCATCTAAACTTAATACTAATGAAGTAATAATATTTGCATATAAATACAAATTAAAATCAGTTGAAATATGATTAAAACTATTAATCAATTCTGATCTTTTTAATTTAGATAAATTAAATTTATTTTTTGATTTAAAAATCTCAAAATTTGAATATGATAAGTAGTTAATACCATATTTATTTTTACTTTTTATTTTATTAACACCTAAACAAACTAGACTAATTTTTCCATACAAATTAGAATAAATTGTAATAATTTTATCATAATCTTGAAAATCAAAACTATTTAAAACTATTCCCTTTAAGGTTTTTTCCATTAATATTGATCCTTGTTATAACCCATTTTTTTAATTAAACTAGGTGAGTTTCTTCAATTTTCTTGAACTTTTACAAATAGTTCTAAATTAATATGCTTTTTAAATAATGCTTGAATTTGTTTTTTAGATTTATATCTAATATCTGAAATTTTTACTCCATTTTTACCAATTATTATTGATTTTTGAGATTGTCTTTCAACTATAATTGCACAACTAATATTAATTTCATTTTCATTTTGTTCTAAATGCTCAACTAAAACTGCAACACTATGAGGTACTTCTTGACCAGTTTTTAATAAAATATTTTCTCTAATAATTTCTTTTATCATAAAACGATCTGATTGATCAGTTAAAATATCATCATCATAAAATTGATAATCATTATCTGATAAATTACTTACAATTAATTCTAATAATTTTTCAATATTTAAATTAGTAATTGAGCTTGTAATAATAATTTCATCAAATTGATCTTGATAATTACTTCATTCATTTGCTTTTAAAATCAATTGTTCTTTTGTAACATTATCAGCTTTAGTTATTACTAAAATTTTAAAAACATCCAAGTTTTTAATTTGTTTTAATAAAAATAAATCATTTTTTCCAATAGCTTCATCACTTGGAGCTAAAAACAAAATTACATCAACATCTTTTGTAGATTTTAAAGCACTTGTATTTAAAAATTTATCTAATTGTTTTTTTGAAGTATGCACTCCTGGAGTATCAATAAAAACAATTTGATATTGATCTTTTTTAGTTAAAATTCCTCTAATATTATTTCTTGTAGTTTGTGGTTTGTTTGTCACTATTGAAATTTTTTCTCCAATAAGTTTGTTTAATAAAGTTGATTTTCCAACATTTGGTCTTCCAATAATACTTACAAATCCAGATTTAAAATTACTCATTTTTTAATTACTTTCTAAATAATCATCTTCATTAAATTTAATTATATATTCTAAGTTATTTAGCTTTAAGATTTGATCTTGTAAGTCAAACATAATTTTTTCATCATTTAAATCTTCATGATCATAACCTAATAAGTGTAAAAACCCATGAACAAATAAAAAACCCATTTCTGAATTTAAATCGTGATTATATTTAATTGCTTTTCTTTTAGCTTCACTTAAATTAATAAACATATCACCTAATTCTCTAAAACCAATTGCTTTAATTTCATTTTCAGTCATTTCTACTGGAAAAGAAGTTACATCAGCAATATAAGAATGATTGCGATATTGTTGATTAATTTGTTGAGCTTTTAAATCATTTACAAATGTAATGCTTAACTCAATATCATAGTTAAAATTAAAATAATTATAAGCAGTTTTTAAAATTTTATTACAAAACTTTTTTCAAAAGTCCATATTAATATTAGTTTCATTAAAATAGTTGATTCTTATCATTTTTTTAATCCTTACTAATTAAATTATACTTGATATCATTACTTGTTATTATTAATGAACTATTTGAATAACTTGTAAATAATTTTAAAACTAAACTTATATCAGTTTTATTAATAATTTCAAAGTTATCATTAAATAATAAATAGCGATGATCTAAATAAAAAATTCTTAATAGTTTAATAAATTCAGTTTCTAGTTTTGTTATAGTTTCTAAATTAATAATTTTTGTCAAATTAATTTGGTACTTATTTATAAGATCTTTAATGATTTTATGAGTAAAAATATTTAAATCTGATTGATTAACAATAATGTTTTGTAAAACAGTTGAATATTTAATTTCAAGATTATCTAAATAAATAAAATGTTTATTTAAACTAAATGTTGAAATATCTTTAAGATTTATTTTATTAATTAAAATTAAAATATGATCTTTAGAATTTTTAGTTTTTATAAAAGTTTTTAAATCATATTCATTTGATAAGTAATTAATTTTTTGATCTAAATTAATATTTAAATTAGTTAAAAGATTTCTAATTTGAATATTATTAATTTGTTCTAGTTCTATATAGTTATTTGCTAATTTAAAATTATTAAATTTAATTAAAAGTTGTTTGTATTTATTAAAGTTTTGTAAAAAATAAACTAGTTTTTTTAAATCATTTGTATGAATTGCTTTAAATAAAACAATAATTAATAAAATACTAAATTCAATATAATTAAACTTTAATAAATCTCAACTTATATAATAAATCACTAATAAACTAATCTTTTCAAAAAAGTTAAATAAAATATGTAAATAATCAGTTTGATTTTTATTTAAATCTTTATTAATTAGTTCTAAACTAGTTTTTTTATCAATTAATTTTGTTTTATTTAATAAATGTGTAATTAAATTGAGATTTTGATTATTAGTTTTATTTTGATTTGTAAAAAAGTTATAAATAAAACTAATAACTAATCAAAAAAGATCAAAAACAAATAAAACTAAAAAAATAGTTTTGTTAATATAAAAAATTACAAATAAAATAACTAAACTATTAATTAGTGCACTAATTGTATTTAATAAAACATAAGTTTGATAACTACTTATAAACTCAATTTCGCTATAAGTATTTATAATATCTAGTTTGATATTTTTTTCAACTAAATAATAATAAAAAGTTTCTAGTTTTTTACTTTTGTTTTTTTGATAATACTTATTTAATAAAAACTTAGAAATTTCATTTAAAAAAATATTAATTATAAAAATTGCTAAAAAATATAAATACAAAAAATAAGAATTATTTAAATTTGTTATAGATAATGAATAAACATATAAAAACCGCATTTCTAAAATAGTTAATAAAATACTAAAAATATTTAAAATAATATAAAACAAATAAGCTAAATAAAAACTATCAAACAAAGTAAATAAATTATTATAATTAGCTTTAAATTTTTTATAATTAGAATTAAAAATTAATATATAACCTGTAAAGATTTGATAAAAATCTTTATAAGTGAATTTTTGTTTTTTTGTTTTTAAAGGGTCATAAATTATTAAATGATTATTTTGTTTTTCAACTACAACAAAATGTAATAAACCAGTTTGATTAATAACTTGAGCTAAATAAACTTTTTTATTTATTTGTTCTAAGTCATTTTCGATTTGTAAAGCTTTACAAGTTAAAAAATATTTTGAGCAAATATTTGAAATATCATAAAAACTTAACATTTCTTCAACATAATTGATTTCTAGTTTTAATCTATCTAAATCATAGTTTTGATTATAATAATAATTAATTATCATAGCTAAGCAAGCTATAGAACAATCATTATATTGTGCTTGTTTAATCAGTTTAATAAAAATCACCTCTCATATATGTATTAGAGGTGATTTTTTAAAATTAACCAAAAATTACTAAATTTTTATAAATTTCTTCTTTTTTTTCTTTTCCTAGTAGATATTCAACAATTGCTAAACTAAATAACATACTACTTCCAGCACTAGATCCAGTTATAAAATTATTATCAACAACAAATGGTTTATCTAAAACTACATTAGCTTTATCTAAATAAAAATTACAATTTGGATAATGAGTAATTGTTTTATTATCTAATAGTTTAGTTTGTCCAATTACTTGAGGAGCTGCACAAATTGAAGCAATTAATTTATTTTGTTTATTAAATTCTAAAATATTATCAATTAAAGTTTGATTATCAAATAAACTAGTAACTCCACTTCCACCAGGTAAAACCATACCATCATAATAATTAATATTTAACTCTTTTCATAATTTATTTGCTTTAATTACGATATTATGAGCACCTTTTACTTCTAGTGAATCAATTGTTGAAACCATATCAACTAAAATACCAGCTCTTTTTAAAACATCACAAGCTGTAACTGCTTCTATTTCTTCAAAACCAGGATTTAAGTACAATGCGATTTTTTTCATATTTCTCCTTTATTTAATTATACAAAAAAGAGTCTTTTGTCAAGACTCTATTCGTTTGAAACTGTTAGTAAACTAGCAGGTTTTTGTGTTCTAATTTTATTTGATGAAACAATTAATGAACCAATAAATGAAATACCAATAATTAAAAAGCTTACTATTAAAGTTCAAAAAGCAAATCCATAAGGTATTGCAAAACCTAAACTTGTAATAATTTGAATAATTAATGTGATTAAAATTCAAGTAGCTAAAGTTGAAATTGCTCACATAACTAAACTAAACACAATTGCAGTTCCAAAAGCATATTTACTAATTTTATAATTTGAATATCCTAAAGCTTTCATTAAAATCATAAACTGTTGATACTGAGTTACATAAATATCTGAAATTAACATTACTAGTAAAGCTGAAGTAATAATTACTGTAATTATTAATAACATTCCAATAGAAATAGCTATAAAAGTAATTTGATTAATTAAAGTTTTTGATGTAGCTAATAAGTTTTGATTTTTAATATTACTGATCATATCATCATCACCAGAAGCAGATGAAGCTCCATGACCATTTAAAATATAAAATCCATTATATGCAGTATCTGGAATAAAACTAATTCCACTAGTTAAATCTAATGCTTCTTCAATATTTGAATATTTAGCATTATGTCATAAAAACTGAGCTTTATCAAAAGCTTTATTTGAACTAAATAACAAGTCATTAAATTCTTTAGTGTTTTTAGTTTTATCTATATAATTTATGATTTGATTATAATCATATCTATCAAATCTTGAAATTATATTATTATAACTTTCACCAGCTTTAATTACAGTTTGTTTATTATAAAAATTATCTTTAATTCCAATTTTTTTACCAATTGAAAGATTTAATACTAAATTAATTAACCCTTGATCAGCTAAAATTAATTTCTGATTATATGAATCTAGTGTACCAACTGGTTTTATAGTAATTTTTAAATCTTTATTTTGATAATTGGTTTTTGCATCTTTTTGAATAATTGGTGTAGTTATTCCTGATATATTTTTAGTTTTTGTTGCTTGATACATTCAATATTCAGGTTTAGCTGTTAAATTACTTAAACCAGATTTATAAACATTATCAACTAATAAACTATATCTTAAATCATATGGTCTAATCATTAAAAACTTTTCACTAGTATTTTTAATATCTCAAGCTTTAATTACTGATTTTGGAACATTATTATAATCAATATCTTTTTTATATCAGTGTTCAAAAGAATTTTCTAATTCTTTATTTGTTTTTTTAGAACTAATAAAATGAATTATATGATCAGGATTTATTAAACTTTGAGGAATATATAATTGAATGTTTTTATATTGATAATAAGGTCTAATATATGAACTTAATAAATCATCAAATTGATTATTATAAATAAAATCATCAAACATATAACTATTATTTAATAAACTTCACTCTTTATTATCATAAGATGAATCATTATCAAATTTATCATTATCATATAATAGTTTTAAAGTGAATTTATTATTATCTAAATTATATGGATCTAATCATCTTATATCTTGATCACTAACTGCTTTACTATTTCTACCAGTTCTATTTTTACTAATTAGATTTTTTTGTTCAGAAGTTAATGAATTATAATATTTTGATTTAATAAAGTTTAAATCATCATAAATTCAAGCATGTTTTGGAATATTTACATATCCGTTTTTAGTATTTATAAAAAACTGTTTAGATGAAGTTGAAATATTAGAAATATCAGGATTTTTATTTAATTTATAAAAAGCGTTTGCTTGTT
Organism: Mycoplasma mycoides subsp. capri; assembly: GCF_018389705.1. NCBI lineage: Bacteria > Bacillati > Mycoplasmatota > Mollicutes > Mycoplasmatales > Mycoplasmataceae > Mycoplasma > Mycoplasma mycoides. Next base: position 576,148 of record NZ_CP065581.1, read on the forward strand.
TATTTGGTAAAACAGGGACATTAATTGTATTTGTTTTACTATCATATAAAACAAATTGATCATTTAATTTAATATCAGTATTTTTCTTTTCTAAAAATACTTCTTGTAAAGCTAATAGTTTTTTATAATCAATAAATAAATTGTTAGCATTTTTTTGATTAATGATAAAAGCTGATTGGTTATTTGCAATACCAGTTAAACTTAGATCAGTCTTTTTTTGATTAATTGCTGTTTTAATATCAGCAATTGTAGTTAAAGTTTCATGATCTGGAATATAGTGTTGAACATTATAACCAATTGAAAATTGTTCTTTTCTTGATGGTTTTTGAATATAAGCACTAACATAAGGTGGCACTGCTTTTAAAATAGCATCAAAGATTTTTGTTTTTCAATCATCACTACTACTTGTTGATAAATCACCTACTAAAATTGAAATTGCTGTAGTTCCAGTTTTTGTAAAGTTATTAGTTAATTCTTTAAAAATTAAATCTTTTTGTTCATCAGTTCATTTAGTAGTTGTATCTTTTGGATTAACAACATTATTTTTTGAATTTAAAATCAAACCTAATATTTGATCAATAACTCCAATTGAAAATTGATTACCAACAACATTATATAAATTATTACCAAACATTTCAGTAAATAATAGATCTAATCCATTAGTATGATTTGCACTAGTTTGGTCTTTATTTTGTATTAGTTCTAATAAGGTTCAAGCTATTTTTTTATTAATTTGTTCATTATTATTATTATTAAATTTTTCAACTTTGTATAAATATTTTGGAAATGGATTGACATCATAAGAACTAGATGCATAAGCAGTTGGATCTTTATAATAAAATAATTCTTCATTATTCAAATTAGTTGATAGTATATTTTTATCTAAACTATCTTGACCAGATCAATAATTAATTGTTGGTTTTGTTAAAGGAGAATTTGAAACACCTTTTGAATAATTATATTCATTTGCATATTTAATACTTTTATAATAAGTATTTTTAATAGTAAAAGCAATTGATGGAATTGCTAAACCTGCTGAAATAAACATAGTTGAAATTCCAACAACAGTTACTAATAAAAAGATATTTTTTTTACCAGAAGAAGCTAAAGTTAAACTAAATTTAGTAGTAAACTTAGCTTTTTTAAATCAAGTTCTTTTTAATCTATTAATAAATTTAGAACTAGATCAATTTTGCTTTACAGCTAAAATATCAGCTAATTGTTTTTTAGTAATAATAATTGCACTTAATAATGAGACAATAACACCAAATAATCCAAAAATTAATAAACTAATTAATAACGAAAATGGTTCAATAGTAAATGAGTATAAAGGAATACTAAAATAATTTACAAACAATTTAACAAATACTGATTGAGTAGATAAACCAATTATTCAACCTAGTGGAACTGAAGTTAAAATAATCACTATCACATAAGCTAAATAACTAATTGAAATTTGAATAGGTGAACTTCCTAATGCTTTTAAAATTCCAATTTGTTTAGCATTAAAATAAATTGTTTTTCTAATACAAATTACTAAAGCAATAATTGCAATTAAAGAAACAACTAAAGCTGCTATTAAAGTAGCTCCTTTATAACTATTAATAGCAAGTGGAGCTATTGTTCAGTTAAATCTAAAAATAGAATGATCAAAATCTTTAATATTTAATCAAGTTGTAACTTTATTTTTTTGATCTTTTTGATATTTAATAGAATCATATAATTTAGAAATATCATTCATTTGATAAGAATTAAACAAATCAATTGAAGCATTATTTTGTTTTTTTCTTAAAAAAAATGATAAATATCCTTTTGATACTCTATTAGTATTTGATTGAGAAGTTGCTCCTAAAATATCATTAATAGTACTTCTAGTTACATATAAAATAGCACCTAGTTCAGATTGAGGAATTGGAAAATCTGGATCTGTTGTTTGGAAAAATGAATAAGTATCAGTAGCAAAACCAGTAATTGTTAATAATGCTCCATCAACTATTATTTGTTGACCTAATTTTAACTTGTGAGCTCTTGCAAATTGTTCTGAAATTAAAGCCTCACCTTTACTTGGTGATCTTGCACCTTGATTTTTATTTAAAATAGTTAGATTTGTTGTGTGATCATCATTTAAGATAACTAAACGATATCTAATTTGAGTAACACTATCATAATTAAAAACTTCAGTTCTAAAATTAATATCATACCCACTAGCTATAGCAGTATATTTTAAATGTGCTAATCAAATATTGTGAAATAAATTAATATTATCAAATGGATTTTCACCAATTATTTGATCTTTTTTAATAAAGTTAGTATCTGATAAAACAGTAACAACATTAGTTAAAGAAGTACCATTACCATTAAAAAATAATAATTTAAAAAATGAACTATCATTAATTATTGGACTAATTGATTGCACTTTATTATTTGAATCAATTGTTGATAAAACTAAATCAGTATTACCTTTAAACCCTTTTTCTAAAACTAGTTTTTTAATATCATCTTTAGAGTCTGCTTTTATTAAAACACTATTATCATTTTTATTAATAGTTGTTTTATTTAGTTCAAATTCAATTAGATAAGATTTATTAGTTTGAGAAATTATTCAATTTTTAGTTTTATTTTCATCAATATTATCAATTTTATTTCCTGTTAAAAAAACATAAAAATGATTACCTAATTTATTATTATTTTCAATTTTAAAATTACTAAAATAAGGTAAATAAATGTTTCTATAAATATGTTGAAATAAAGACATTCCACTTATATAAATATATGAAAATAGTTCTTTATTTTGAATTTGTTTATTAAAAGTATTTTTAAACTCTTTAACATTAAAATTATTTTTAATATTTTCAAATTTTAAATTTTCTAATACTTTAGCATCATTTAAAAACTCGTTTTTATCTTTAAAACTATTAGATAAATATTTTCCAATTACAGTATTTTTTAAATAAGAATAATCTTTATCATTTTTTAAAAATTGATCATAAGAGTGATAAACAAACTTATTAAAATGTAAAGAAAGTTGTCATAATCAAATATTTTCTCAAATTCAATTAGTATCTTTACCATTGATTGTTGTAAAAAGTTCAATAAATTCTTTATTTTCAAATAATTCAGTTAATATAGTTTTATTATCAAAATTACTAGTTAGATTTTTTTTATTTAATATAAAGTTTAAATATGAAGTATTTTTATTATTAGAGCTTTGATTATAATAAGAATTTGAATTATTAACTAAATCTAATAAAGCAATAACTGATCTATCTGTTGTTGAATTATTTCTATCAATTCTATAAGTTCTGATTTCATTAGTACTACTATAATCAAATTTATTAACATTATTAACTATGTTATTATAAGTTTTATTAATTCTTGAAGTTAATGTTAAAGAAGTACTTAAAATAAATGACGCTAAAAAAGATAATAAAAGAATGATAATAAATTGGATTTTAAATTTAAAAACACCTTTTAGACCTTGTTTTAATAACAATAAAAAGCTAGTTATTCTTTTCATTATCTTTCTCCATAAAAGCAAATCATTTGTCTTTTTAATACTATCATTTTTTTATCTAATCTACACTTTTAAAGGGTTTTTTAAAATAAATCAATATAGGTGTATGTTAATATTTAATTGATAAAATTTAATATTTACAAGGAGAATAGATGAAAAAAATATTAATAGGTTTAAGTACATTTTCTTTATTAGTTAGTTCATCTAGTATAGTTTCTTGTACAATAACTTACCAATTTAAAAATAACTATTTAGATCAATTAAAAATGATCTTAAACACTTCATCAATAGCTGCTCAATCAATTATTTTAAGTGATAAAAATACTACAAATATTAGTACTGATTATTCATTAAAAACTTTTAGTCAAACTAAAATTAGTGATTTGTATAAAAATGAAGAAAAAAAATTAGCTAATAAATATGTAATTGATAAAAAAGCTACTTATGAATATCAATTTAAATCAATGTTTTTATCACTTGAAAATCAAAAATGAACTGAAACATTAAAAAAAATAACTACTATTGATAAAAATAATCAAACTACTAATTTAGATTTAGCTTGAAATGATCAAAATACAAAAACAACTGATAATAATATTTTTAAAACTCTAAGTTTAGCTTCAGCTGGGTTTAATTTTTTATTTTCTGGTGATTTTACACCAAACCAACAAGGTGATTTAATTAATAATTTTTTATCTAATCAATTTGGTTTATTAGAATCAACTGTTTTTAAAGATAATCAATTTACTAATTTAATAGATCAACTTAATAATATTGATAATAATCAATTTTATAATCTTACTAATAGTTTATTTACTCAACCAGAGTGACTTAATAAAAATAATAATGAATTTTTAAAACAAACATTAAAAGAAATTTTAGAATCTTCATCAAAAAAACTATGAGATCAAATACTACCAAAAGCTGAAAAACAAGATTTTAAAATAGATTGATCAAAAGTATTTAAACCTTTAATTGATTTATTAAAGGCTTTTAGTATTTATTATGAACAAATAGAACAAAGATCAGATAAAAATTTAACTTATCAAACTATGGATCCTTTACATTTATTTAGTAAAGAAAAAACAAATAGTGAGTTTTTATATGAAGTTTTAAATACTAATTTACAAACTATTTATAAAAATAAAAGTGAAGATCAAATTAAACAAGAAATTAATTCAATTAATTTAAAAAAATTAATTAGCTTTTTAAAAAACACTTTAGTTTTTGATAATAATGATAAACACGGTTATAAATTTCAAAAATTTGTTGTTATGTTATTGAGTAGTGCTAGTCAAAAAGAATCACAAAATGATATTACTAATAATTTTTTACTAAAACCCTTTTATAATTGATATGAACAAAACCAAGAACTTGTTAAAAAAATTATTACAAATAAATTAGAAAAGATAGAAAGCATAAAACCTTATGCAAGTTTTGTTTCTAATATAACTCCTATTTTATTTAAAGTGATTAAAGCTTTTCATCAAGATTTAATTGAACAAGGTTTAAATAAAAAACTAAGTTCAGAATTAAGTAGTTATTTAAGTTTAGCAAAAACACTTTTACCAGCTCTTAAAGTAGATAAAAAAGTGATTGATTTTTTAGATTCAAAAAGTTTAAAGGACTTTTTAAATAATCCGTTTTTAGCTTTATATAAACAGAATTTTTTAAAAGAAGTTTTTGAATTAATTAATCAATTATCAAATAAAGAAATTATTAATAATCAAATTATTGATAATATTTCAAATGTTTATAATTTAACTACTTTAAAATTAGATAAACTACTTAACTACTTATTAGAATTAATTAAAAAACCATCACCAAGTAAAACTAGTTTAGATGAATTTCAATTTTTATATGGTTTAAAAGATCTATCAATCAGTCAAATTATTAACAATTTATCAACTTTTTATAATAAAGAAAACCTAAATTATATTTTTAATTTAAATAATTTTAAAAACTTATCAGAAGCAATTTTTAATAAAAATATAACTATGAGTTTTAAATATAAAAATCAAGAACAAGAATTAAAAACTCAAAATAGTTTATCAACTATTTTAACAATATTAGGTTTAAATTCAAATTATACAAAAGATCTAAAAATTGAAATCAAAGATGATACAAATAAAATTTCTGAAAAAATAAAACAACTAATTGAGCAAAAACAATATGGATTAATTTCAGTTATTCTATTAGGATTTGATGCTGATAAAAAACAATTTTATAAAGATTCTATTTTAGATAATATAGCTAATTTATTTGGTCATAATGATAAAGATATAAATAAAGAAGCTTCTAAAAATGCTATAAACATTTTAATAAAATCTTATTTAGAATTAATTAATTGATTTCAAAATGTCTCTTTAAAAAAATATGCCAAAGATAATTTTTCTACTTATTTAGATCAAAACAACTGATCAACTGAACTTATAGATAAAAAGGGTAATATAGAAAATCTAAGCGAACCATTAATAATAAATTATATGTTAAAATATAAAAACCCAAAAGATGATAATCAAAATTGAAAATTTAAAGTTTCAATAACAAGAACTTCAGATTTTGAACAACCTTGAAAAATAAGTGAAATAACTAAATTGACTAATAATTAAAATTTTGTTAAGTTGTAAAGTATAAGTTTAGGAGATGTTATGAAAAAGTTATTAAAATTACTATCATTAAGTTCAATTATAAGTTTAACTACAACTACTATAAGTTGTAGTGTTAATAACTCAAATACTAAAAATAATCTTGTTATACCAACTACAAATAAAAAACCTAATAATAGTTTAGATACAAATTCTAAAAGTGATAAAAACCAAGATAATAACTCAACTCCTAAAAATGAAGAGTTTAAACCATCAAATAATGATAGTAATCAAGGATCAAATCGTAATTCAGCTAACAGTGATAATCAAATTAATAACAATTATTCCAACAGTGAAACTATAGCTCCTATTGATAACAGTGGTAGTGATACATTGAACAAACAAACTTACTTCTCAACAATTTCTAATCTAAACCATGATTTAACTAGCTTAGAAAATAACTATTTAGAAAAAGTTAACAAGGATTTTAATGAAATAAATATTAATGAAAATGATGTCAAAAATATTATTTTAAAAAATAAAATGCCAATAAATTTCTATTCTCATCCTAAATACAAACTAGAAAATCAAAGCGTAACATTAGATAAATTTGCAAATAGCCAAGCAAAATTAAAACTTATTGATAGAGACACTAATAGAGAAGTTCCAAATGATCAAATTAAATGATACCAACGAATTTCCTATCCTGAAGATAAAATTATTACACCAAATGAAGATCAAAATAAAGCAACTTTCTTATTATCTAGTGATGGTACTATAAAATGAAAAGATACTACAGAAGAGAGTGGAAGAGAAGTTGAAGAAAAATTTGCTAGACTGTGGGCAAATTACAAAGGTTATTTATATTCAGCAATAGTAAAGGTTTATTCAGCAGAAAAAAGTAAAATATTAAAAGATGAAGATGAAGCTGTAAAAATGGCTAAAAAAATTGTTGATGAAAATGGTTGAAAAAATTTACCAGTTTTAGAAAAATTAACAAAAGCCTATGAATGAATGACCAAGAATGTTAAATATGATTATGATTTAACAACAGGACCAATTTTAAAAAATCAAAACGCACACTCAGCTTTAGTAAATCTAAAAACTGTATGTACTGGTTATGCTAAAGGGCTTAAGCTAATATTAGAAGAATTAGGAATTCCTTGTAAATTTATGGAAGGTCAAAGCAAAAGAGAAACTTCTCATGCTAAACATGCTTGAAACTTAGTGCAATTAGATAACGAGTGATATCACATTGATACAACATCAGATAGAACTGATAATATAACTAAATTTAATTTCTTTTTAAATACAAATGATGATTTCTTAGAATCAGATATTTTTGATAATAAATTCAAAGATCAAGGATCACGACTAAGAAACCTAAAATTTAAAAATTTTGTTGAAACTGAAGAAGATGTTCTAGTATTAATTGATAATAATTTTAACCCAACCAATAATCTAGTTAATAGAATTAACATGGTGGTTGATAGAGGTAATTTTAGCATTGTAAATAAAGCTCTTAAAGAAAGAAATTTAGATGTACACAACTGAAATTATGGTACTAACACATCTGCAAGCCCTAATAAGTCAATTATCTATACATTTAATAATAATTTTAAACAAAACATAGAAGACATAAAAATTGAAAATGTCACACAGTATAATAACAAAAATGCAATTAAAATAGAATTTGACAAGGGAGTTAAAGATTTAAAAGCCGGCAACTTCAATATAACTAATGCTCTAATTAGAAGAATTGAACAATTACAAAATGGAAAAACATATATTTTATATTTAGAACACTTTTCTAATTTTGGACAAATAGAAGTGAAACTAGAATCTATTAAAAGAAAAGATTACAAATTTGAAATAGATAAAGAATATAAAATAAAATTTAACATTAAAAAACAAGAACAACCTAATATAAAAATTCAATCAATAGATAATAATAAAATTAAAATTATCAATGAAACTAATAACTTGGAATATAGTTTTAATTATAATAGTTGAAAAGATGTCCCTACTAACGGAATAATAAAAGATGCTACTATAGGCAAACTATATGTTAGATATAAAGAAAATGAAAATAGTCCAAGTTCAGATATTGTAGTTTTTGAAATTCAAAAAGCAAGTGAAGTTGATAATCTAGTTAAATTAATAAACAATAATATGTTAGTTGGCCTAGATAATAGTATGGAATATAAAAAAGAAAACGAGGAAAAATGAACTTCAATTTCAAAAACAATGCTAAAAGATTTAAATAAAGGAACTTATTGAATTAGAACAAAAGCTTCTAGTTCAACTCTAGCTTCAGATATTTCAAAAGTAGAAATAAAATAAAGACATTCACTGGTATTTAATTTATTAACTTTAATTAAAGATCTAAGGAAAAGATTATGAAAAAATTACAAAATTATCTTAAATTATTATCATTAGGTTCTGTTGTAGTTGTAGCTATGACTACTATAAGTTGTAATATTAATAACTCAAATACTAGAAATAATCTTGTTATACCAACTACAAATAAAAATCCTAATAATAATTTAAAACCAGGAAATAGTCAAACTTCTCAAAATAATAGAACTCCTGAAAACCAAAATATCGAACCATCAAGTAATGAAGATTCAAGTTCAAACAATAACAATTCAAATATAGATAATAATAATTCTTATCCAGAAAATATAGACCACATTGATAATAACGACTTTAACAACAACATAAATCATTTTTCTACTATATCAAATCTAAATTACTCACTAAGTAGTTTAGATAACAATTATTTAGAATATCAAGAAAAGGATTTTCAGCCGATTAATGTTGAAGAAGCAAAAATTAAAGAAATTCTTTTAAATGATAAATTACCTTTAAATTTTTATTCTCATCCTAAATACAAACCAGAAAAGCAAAATATTTTTATAAATCCTAATGAAAAAATTAAACTTAAATTAGTTGATAGCAAAAATAATACTGAAGTTAAAGATGATGTTAAATGATATCAACGATTAAGATATCCAGAAAATCAAATTTTAAAAGCTGGAGAAGATAAAAATGATAAGTTAACATTATCAACTGATGGAACAGTTATTGGAAAAACACATACAAAAGAAAATGATCCAACAACTTTAATATGAGCTGGATATAAAGGTTATTTATATCCTTTTTTTGTTGAAGTTTCTTCACAACACCACTACAATGGTGAATCAGATAAACAAAAAGCTAAAAAAGTTGCTCAAGAATTAGCTCAACAATGAAAAGACTTGCCTACACTAGAAAAAATAACAAAAGCTTATGAGTGAATGACTAAAGAAGTAAAATATGATCCTGGGTATCAAACAAATAGTATTTATAAAGATCAAACTGCATATTCAGCACTTGTTGAAAAATGTACTGTATGTACTGGGTATGCTAAAGGATTTAAGATGATTATGGATGAGTTATCTATTCCTTGTATAGTTATGGAAGGTCAAAGCACACGTGATTTTTGAGCTGCAAGACATGCTTGAAATTTAATTGAAGTTGATGGTGAATGATATCATGTTGATGCAACTTCAGACAGAACCAATAATGAACAAACATTTAACTTTTTCTTTAATAGTAACGATGATTTTAATAAAAGTGATAGTTTTCAGCGCAATTTAGGAGTTTATGGTTCTAGATATAGAAATTATAAAAATAATAATTTTGTTCACTCAAAAGAAGATACATTAGCATTAATTGATAATCAAATTTCAGATAAAAAAGATCAAACTTTATCTTTAGAATTAACTTCTGATAATTTTATAAATGTTAATAAAGCATTTGATGAAAGACAATTAGAAGTAGAAAAACATACTAAATTAGAAACCAAATTACCTTTTAAAAGAATAAAATATACACTTAAAAATAAAAATACCACTGAAATCAAAACATTAGAAGCAAAAATTAAAAAAGAAGAAATAAAAAACAATCCTTTAGGTATGTATGCTTTAAAAGTAACATTAACTTTAGATACAAATATTCAAGATCTTAAACCAGGAAATTTTAATGTGAAAAATGCAATGGTTAAAGAAGTTAAAAAAGTTAAAGATGGTTATATATTATTCTTAGATAACTTTAGTAAATTTGGTAATGTAGAAGTCGAACTTCAATCAATTAAAAGACAAGGATTTAAGTTTAATTTAGATCAAACTAAATTTCAATTTGATGTTAAAAAACATGAAAAACCAAATGTTAATTTAAAAATAGACAAAAATAACAAAATTGCTCTTATTGGTTCAAAAAAAGGAATGCAATATAGAAGTAATATGGATGGGTGAACAGATATAACAAAAGATGATTTTGTAATCAATAACCCTAAAGTAGGAAAACTATCTATTAGGTGAAAAGATTATGATAATAAATTTGCTTCAGACATTCAACTATTTGACGTGCAAAGAGCTAATGATGTTGTTAATAAGGTTAAGCTAGTAGACAATATGCTTATTGGTCTTGATAACACTATAGAATATAAAAAAGAAGCAGATACTTCATGAACAAATGCTACAACTCAAAGATTAAATTTAACTAGTGGAACTTATTGAATTAGAACAAAAGCTTCTAATTCAACTTTAGCTTCAGACATTTCAAAAGTAGAAATAAAGTAAAAATAGTTAGTAATTGTCACTATTACTAACTATTTTTTATTTTTCATTCTATTATATAATTCATAAACTTTAGATTCATACTGATTATTTTTGTGATTATAAAACTTTTTGTTTTTAATTTCATCTGGTAAATATTGTTGTTCTACTCAATCATTTTCATAATCGTGTGGGTATTTATAATCAATTCCTATACCAAGCTTAATAGCAGATTTATAATGATTATCTTTTAGATGTTTTGGTACATTATAAATGTTTCCATTCTTAACAAAGTCTAAAGCAGAATTTGTAGCTAAATAAGCTGAATTAGATTTTAAACTTAAACTCATTTCAACAATTGCTAAACCTAGTGGTATAATTCCTTCTGGAAAACCAATTTGTCTAAAAGCATTACATGCTTGAACTACTCTACTTGGAATTGTTGGATTAGCTAAACCAATATCTTCATAACCAATTATTATCATTCTTCTCATTAAGCTTTCATAATCACCTGTTTCAATTAACCTACTAAAATAATATAAAGCAGCATCAACATCACTACCTCTAATTGATTTTTGTAATGCTGATTTTAGATCATGAAAATCATCACTATCTTGAGCTGTTGGATTTTTTGAAACTGTTATAATAGTTTTAATTTTTTTTATATCTATAAATTCATCACTATAAAGTCTATGGATTAATTCTAAATAATTTAAAAAAGTTCTAACATCACCAACACTTAGTTGAGCTAAAAAATCTAAAGCTTCATCTGAGATATTAATTTTTAATTGATATTGATTAATAACTTTTTTAGCATAACTAATCAATTCATTTTTATTAACTGATTTTAATTCTATTAATAAGCTTCTACTTCTTAAAGCGGGATTAATTACAAAAAATGGGTTTTCAGTAGTTGTTGAAAAAACAAAGATATTTCCTTTTTCCATATATTCTAATAAAATATCTTGTTTATCTTTATTTAATCTATGTATTTCATCAATTATTAAAATAAATCTATCTTGTAATAAAGCTTTTTGAATAATACTAGTAAGTTTTTCTTTTTTATCATAACTTGCATTAAAAATTTCATAATCAATTTTTAGATCATTTGCTAAACTAATTGCAAAACTAGTTTTTCCAACTCCAGATGGACCATAAAAAATTAATGAAGTACAATAATCATTTAAAATCATTTTATTTATTAATCCATTAGACTTTAATATTTCAGTTTGCCCGATTATATCTTTAGTAGTTTTTGGTCTTAATAAAAAAGATAGTGGTTGATTCATATTAACACCTCATTTCTATTTTATTATTTTTTAATTACTCAAATCTTATAGTTAAAAATAAAAACTCACAATTTAATTGTGAGTCACTTATCTATAAATTAGATTGTTTGTTGATTATTATTTTTAAAAATTATTTCATAAACATCTTCATATTTTGAAACAGGAGTGATTTTTAAAACATCTTGAACTTCTTGAGGAACATCTTCAATGTCTTTAACATTTTTTGAAGGAATTAAAATATGTTTTAAACCACTTCTAGCTGCTGAAATAGATTTTTCTCTTAACCCACCAATTGGTAAAACATTACCTCTTAAAGTTATTTCTCCAGTCATTCCAAAATCTTTTGAAACAGGTTGTTTAGATAAAGCTGAGATTAAAGCTGTTGTTAAAGTAATACCAGCACTTGGTCCATCTTTTGGAACAGCTCCTTCTGGAACGTGAATATGAATGTCAATATCATCAAATTTGTCTTTTGAAATTCCAAATTTTTCATGATTTGCTTTTACATAAGTTAAGGCAATGGTTGCAGATTCTTTCATTACTTCACCAAGTTTACCAGTTAAAGTTAGATTTCCTTTTCCATTATAAGTACTTACTTCTATTGGTAAAATATCTCCACCAAATTGAGTATAAGCTAAACCTGTAACAACACCAACTTGTGATTCTTCTTCTTTTGAAGTGTGTTCAAAAATATGTTTTCCTAAATATTGAACTACAACTTCTCTAGTAACTACTAAGTTAGTAATTTCTCCATTTAGAAGTTTAACAATAAATTTTCTAGCAATTGTTGCTAAATGTCTTTCTAATTGTCTTACTCCAGCTTCTCTTGTATAGTATTTAATAATTTCATCATAAGCTTCATCAGTAAATCTTAATTCATCTTCAGTTAATTGATCTTCTTCAAGTATTTTTTTAGTTAAATAATCTTTTGCAATATGCATTTTTTCAATTTCTGTATAACTAGATAAATTAATAATTTCCATTCTGTCATATAATGCTTCTGGAATATTTTCAATATAATTAGCAGTTGCTATGAACATAACAGTACTTAAATCATAAGGTTCTTCAATATAATGATCTGAAAATTCTTTATTTTGTTCTGGATCTAGTACTTCTAGCATTGCTGAAGCTGGATCTCCTCTATTATCACTAGCCATTTTATCAATTTCATCTAGTAAGAATAATGGATTTTTAACTTTAGCTCTTTTTAATGCTTGAATAATTCTACCAGGCATTGAACCAACATAAGTTTTTCTATGTCCTCTAATTTCAGATTCATCTTTAACTCCACCTAGTGAAACTTTAACAAACTTTTTACCTAAAGCTTCAGCAATAGATCTAGCTAAACTAGTTTTTCCAACTCCTGGAGGACCTACAAATGTAATAATAGGACCTTTTAATGATTTAGTTTTTTGTTTAACAGCTAAATATTCAATAATTCTTTCTTTAACTTTTTTTAAACCAAAATGATGTTTTTCTAAAATTTCTTGAGCATATTTTAAATCATCAATATCTTCTGATTGTTCTCATCAAGGAATTGACATCATTCAATCAACATAGTTTCTTTCAACATTAACTTCAGCACTGCCCGGTTGCATTGTTTCTATTCTTTTAATTGATGATAAAATCTTTTCTTTTACACTTTCAGGAAATGGTTCTTCTTCTAAACGTTTTTTATATTTATCTAATTGAGAAGCATCAGAATTTTCATCATCTAATTCTTCTTTAATGATTCTCATTTTTTCTCTTAAATAATATTCTTTTTGTTGTTTATCCATTTTATCTTTTAATTTTTTATTGATTTCAGAATCAACAGTAGAATTATTATTTAAATTATTATTTAGTTTAACAGTTGATTTTGGTCTGTTAATAATTAGTTCTTTTAATAAGTCTAATTTTTCTAGTATAGAAGTAGATTGAATTAAAAGCAATTTAGTGTTTAAAGAAACTAGAGGCATTTTGTCAATTATTTGATAAATTAATGAGTTTAATTTATTAAAGTCATTTTCATTAAATGCTAAAAGTAATTCAGAAGTATTAAATGAATGTTTTTCTTGTAATTCTTCAAGAGCTTCTTTTATTTTAGTTTTTTGAGCATCTGTTTTTGGTAATTTGTCTTCAAAAACAGAACCAATAGCATAAATAATATTATCTTCTTCAACAAATTCATCAATTTTAATCTTTTGATTATAGTTTAATTCAACTGAAATAGTGCCATCTTTTCAAACTTTTTTAACTGATAAATCAGCAACTGTTCCTAAATAAAATAAATGCTCTAAATTTGGTTCTTCTTCTAAAGGACTTTCTTGAGAAACTACAACAATTTGGTTATTATACAAATCAGCAGAAGCATCTAAAGCATTCTTACTTTTAACTCTTCCAAACTCAATAGTTTTAGAAGTACTTGGTAAAATAAATATTCCTCTAGTTACAACAACAGGTAGCTTTATAGTCTTCATAAAACTCACTCCTTTTATTTTCTTTAAATATTGTAACACACTTTTTTAGCACTTAACATACTAAAGTGCTAAATTAATAAAAACTATCCTCTAAGGATAGTTTAAATTTAATTTATTGTTTATTAATTTCCGTTGTTTTCAAAAATAAATGTTTCTAATAATTCTGATTCAACTTGGTGTTTAATAGCTTGATTATCAATTAATGATTTAATTTTTTCAGCTTCAATTCCATAAAGATTTGCAAATTCTTCAAATTTAGCATTAATAGCTTCTTCACTTGCAACAATATTTTCTTTATTTTTAATTTCACTTGCAACTAAAAATGACTTAATTCTATGAGTAGCATCACTTTTTAGTTCTTCATCAATTTCTTCTTGAGTAATTTTTGTAATTTCTTTATATTTATCTAGTGTAATTTTTTGTTGAGCTAATTGATCTTCAAATTCTTTTTTAACATCTTTTATTTGTCTTTCAATAATTGTTTTTGGAATTTGGAATTCTGAATTTTTAATAATTTCATCAATAATGCTTTCAACAAATTCTGATTTACTAATTTTAGTTTTTTGTTCTAAAACATCTTCTTTAACTTTTTGTTCTAATTGTTCATAAGTAGTAATGTCTGGTAAGTTTAAGTCTTTAACTAATTCATCATCTTTTGCTGGTAGAATTTTTTCTTTAATGTTTTTAATATTTAAAACAAATTTAGCATCTTTTCCAGCTAATGATGGGATGTATTCTTCAGGGAATTTAACATTAATTTCTTGATTTTCACCAACTTTTAATCCGATCATTGAATCTTCAAAACCAGGAACAAATTGATTTGAACCAATTTCTAAAACAAAGTCTTTAGCTTCTCCACCTTCAAAAGCTTGATCATCAACATAACCTTTAAAATCAAAAGTTACAATATCTCCTTTTTGAATTTGATCATCAGCTTGTTTTTCTTTTTGCATAGCAAATCTTGAACGATACATATCAATAACATTATCAACATCTTCTTGATTTACTTCAAGAACTGGTTTTTTAACAGTTGTTATGTTTTTATATTCTCCAACTTTTAATTCTAAAACTAAATCAAAAATAAAATCAATAACAATTTCTTTATCTGATACTTTAACAATTACAGGAGTTGGTGAATTATCATTTTGAATTTTATTTTCTTGGCTTAAAGCAAAATCAAATGCTGGTTTAACAACAATTTTAAAAGCTTCATTATAAATTTTAATTGGTGTTAAATATTTAGCAGTTTCACTTTCAGGAGCTTTACCTTTTCTAAATCCTGGAACTACTAAATTAGCTTTTAATCTATTTTTAGCTTTTTTTAAAAATTCTGTTCATTGATCATCTTGTATAGTAACAGTTCATTTCCCTTGACCTTGATCAACAAATTTTTCTTGTGCAAAAATCATTTTAATATTTCCTTTTCTATCTTATATATGATATATTGATGTTTTTAGGTTTCATAGAAATTGTTTGATTAATTGTTTTATCAATAGCTTTAAAAATTTTATCTTCATTAATATTTAAATCTTGTAATTTTTCATCACCAATTTTAATAGTTGCTAAAATGTGTAATTGATTTTCATCAAGTACATAAATTGAAGATGAAACATTTTTAGGATCAGAAATTTTAGTCATTGATAAAATAACATTTTCAACTAATCTATTAATAACTTTACTTTCTATTTTTAAATTACCTTTAGAATTTTTTTCAATATCTATATACATATAAATACCTCTATTAATTAGGCTCTTCCTACATATTTTCCATCAGCACTTGAAACAATTATTTTAGTTCCTTGATTTACAAATAAAGGCACCATTATTTCTAATCCAGTTTCTAATATAGCTTTTTTTTGAGCCCCACTTGTAGTATCACCTTTAACAGCAGCCTCAGCTTCAACTACAGTTAGTTCAACTTTAACAGGAAGATCAATACCTAAAACTTCATTTTCAAATTCAGTCATATTAATCATTAAACCATCAACTAAAAAGTTTTTTTCTCATTCTAATCTAGTCATTGGTATTGAAACTTGTTCATAAGTTTCTGTATTCATTAAATAAGCATCATTTCCATCATTATATAAGTACTGCATTTCTTTTCTTTCAATCATTGCTTTATCAACTTTTTCACCACCTGTAAAAGTTAATTCAACTCTAGCACCAGTTCTCATATTTTTTGCTTTAACAGTTACTTTTCCTTGTTGTCTTCCTGTTTTTGAAAATGCTTGTTCTAATACTAAATAAATATTTCCATCATATAGAAATGTTGTACCTGGACGTAAATCGTTAACTGACATTATATTCTCCTTTATAGCTAATTAAAAAAGCAAAATTCTTTATAATTATATCATTTATTTATAATTGCTTATTTGTTATTTTATGCTTAGTCAAACTTATCGTTTATTTTTAAATCACTTAATTTATTTAAATAATAATTAGAAGCTAAAATCATTTTTTTACCTTCTTTTTGAATTTCTAAAATTAATAAAGCTTTATCTAAAGTTTTAATAACTATTCCTTGCTTATTAATATCAATAATAGTTCCAGGCATAACATTTTCATTTTGATTATCTAAATCAATTACTTTAGAACTTTTAATTTTATATCTTTGATTATTAATAGTTGTATATGAAATAGGACTTGGTGATAGTGATCTAATTAAATTAAAAATATCTAAACTAGTATTATTTCAATTGATTTTTTCTTCTTCACTAGAAATATTTTTACAAAAAGTCACTTCATTTTCATTTTGTTTAATTAACTCAAACTTATGATTATAAATATCAACTAAATATTTTTTACACATACTATAAGCTAATTGACCCATTTTTTCAAACAAACTACCAGAATCATCACTATCTAAAATATCAATACTTTCTTGAACATAATAATCACCAGCATCCATTTGCTTAACCATTTGCATAATTGTAATCCCAGTTTTTTTATCTCCATTTTTAATAGCATATTGAATAGGAGCTCCCCCTCTTAATTTTGGTAATAAACTACCATGAAAATTAATTGAATCAATTTTTGCTAATTTTAAAATTTTAGTTGGAATAAACTGACCAAAAGCACAAGTAATTAAAAAATCAAACTCTAATTTAGCTAATTCATCATAAATTTCACCAATTTTATTTGGTTGAACAACTTTTAAATTATTTTCTAAAGCTAATTTTTTAACTGGTGTATAAACTATTTGTTTTTTTCTACCAATTGGCTTGTCTGGTTGACTAATTACTAAAACAACTTCAACTTCATTCATTTCAATTAAAGCTTTTAAAACATCAGCTCCAATTTTTGGAGTGCCACAAAAAACAACTTTAATTTTATTTTCCATGTTTAGCCTCTCATATTTTTATTATTTCATCTACTTTTTTTAATATTACTACCATAGCTAAAGTATCTCTATTACAATACTTAATCATATCTTTTCTAATTAAATTATCTCAAACTGTTCTTTCAATTCTTTGTTCTAAAAATCTTCTAAATGTTTCGCTTGCTTTACTTCCATTATTAATTGTTAAATTTTTATAAGTAAAAGTTGAATCTAAAGCAGGTTGAGTTTTTTTAATAGAATAAGAACCATAAAAATTTTTATTTGCAATTAAAAATCAAGGCCTAAAATTAGCATCAATACTACTATCTTGTTTTACACCTTTAAAAAAGTCCATTAAATCAATTGTATTATTAACAATATATAAAATCGGTATTGCTAATTTTGGAAATAAAAAGGCAATTCTTTTTAAAACAGATTTTTCAAAAGCATCATTATAAGCAACATAAACACCTTTTTTATTACTAAAAATATCTTTTAAAAAATTAATAATAAATTCTTTTCTTGGATCTTGATAATCATTTGCTAAAAAATCATAATGAATCATACTATCTGGATTATTATAATCATAGTTTTTATCATGAATTATATCAATTGAGTATTGAAAAGGAATTTGATAATAAGGATTAACTTTATTATATTTTGGTACAGCAAATTTAACTGTTTCAAAATCATACATATAAATTGGTAATGTTTTATATTTATTCATTACTTGTTTTAAAATATAAAAATAATTATTATCAATCATTAATGATGGATCTGATTTAATTTGATCATCTAATTTACTAATTTTAAAAATACGATTATATTTATAATTAATAAATTTATCATATTGATCATTTAATAAATTAGTAATTTCACTATCTAATAATGAATTATAATCTTTAAAATATGGTGAGTGTAAATGTCTAATTAAAAAAGCTTTTTGCGTTTGTTTAGCTCCTCCAAAATGTCAAAAATTAGGAGTTTTTTCATCAAATCAATTTAATACGTGTTGACAAGCCTTATAATCTGAAATTTCTCTAGTTCACTTAATTCAATTTTTACCTTTTTTATCATAATGTAAATAACAAGAATCATTTTTAAAAATTTCTATAATTTGATTTTCATCTAATCTTAACATATAAGCTATTTTTAAAAATAATTCATCTATATCAACAACATTAATTAAACTTTTATAATCTTCAATTAATGTATTTCTAGTTTTTGCTTGACCATAAGTAAAATAATCAATTTCAATTAATTTATTTAAATCTAAATCATCAATTTCATCTATATTTTTAAATCCTAAATCTAAATCACCAATATTATCAACAATTTTTTTAGCTTGATCAAAACTAATATCTTTATATTGTGATACAAATTCTTCAATACTTGTTTTTAAATCAAAATCAACATTACTATCATAATCTCTTAAATAATTTTTATTTAATCTGGCAATCGCAATATTATCAACAATATAACCATTTCTTTCTAAAACATACACTTGATAAACTAAATCTCAAAAATGTTCTTTTTTAACTTTACTAGTTGCTTTTGCTTCAATTATTTCAACATGATTATCACCATTTAATTTCAAAACATCACATTTAACTTTTAAATTAAAATTATCAAACTCAAAAGCTGGTTCATATAAATAAACATATTGATCTTGGTGATTTTTTAATAATTCTTTAGTTTGATTAACAGCATCATATATATTTGCTGTGTCATTAAAATCTTTAGTTAATTTATTTGGATATTCTTTGATTTGTTTTAAATCAAAATATTCAATTACTTTTTTACCAAATTCTAATCCATCTTCAATAGCATCACCTTTAAACTCATCAAGTCTAAACCCATCATCACTATTAAAAAAACTTTCTCACTTTTTTAAAAACTCATCTTTTTCTTGTTCAGTTTTTAAATCTGTGTTTGTGTATTCTTCAAATAAATTAATACTAGTAGAATCACTTGAAAAATCATCTTCAGATTCTAAATCATGATCAATATTAAAAAAATATTTTTTAGTTTTATTTCATTCAACAGCCTTTTTAAAATTATTAATATTTTGCAATATTCAAGCGATTTTAATACATTTTAAATTAGCGATTTTAAAAATTTCTTTAGAAATATTAATTTTAAAAATACTATTCATAAATTATTCTTTTCTAATATGCTAAGTAAAATTATACTTTATTAAAAATAAAAAAGGCATCATTAGTGCCTAAGTTTAATTACTTTTAGCTCTTGAAGGAACAAACTTTTTATTAGAAATATTTAACTTTCTTTCTTGATAAATATCTAGTGATCCTTTTTGAGATTTTTGTTTTTCTTTTGCTTTTTTTAGTTGTTCTTTTTCTTGTTGAGCTAATTTTTTAGCTTGCATTTTTTCAACTTCTTTTAGTTTTTGTTTTTCAGCTTTAGTTAATTTAATAGTTTTTTCACCAATTGCTATTCTTCTTTTGGTTTCTTCTAAATCAATTTGACTATTAACTATTCATTCAGTATTATATTGTGATTTATTAACTTTAGTAGTTAAACCTTCAACTTCATATGCTCTAATTTCAATTACTTTTTGAGTTTTTGGCTCAATTAATTGAACAATAACATCAAAAACATCTCGATACTTATATTCAGCACCTTTTCTAGCATACACTTTTTCAAATTCGATTCTTAAATTTTTTTTATGTTCATTTTTTAAAATGTACTCTTTAATTTTTTCTCTTACTTGATTGTATCTTTTTTCTTTTTCTTTTTTGTTTGCTTTTTTACCTGTAATAGTACTTCAAATTACAAAACCAACTACAAAAACTAAAAGCACAATCATCAATATTGTAGATGTTTGCATAAAATCATTTCTTTCTATAACAATATAATTATAAAGTATTTTATTTTTATTTAACTACTTTATCAATAACAGCTCCACCTAGACAAATATCATCTAAATAAAAGACAGCTTGTTGACCTATTGTAATTGCTTTTAAAGGTTTTTCAAAAATTACTTGATAATTATTATCATCTATTTTTTTAACTACTACATTATTATCATTTTGTCTATATCTAAATTTTGCTTGACATTTAAACTCATTTACATCACTTACATATTTAGATAAATCTAAAATTCAATTAATATCATTTACAAAACAACTTGTTGAATATAAATAACTTTGATCAGATGTACTACATACATATAAAATCTTTTTTTCAACATCTTTATCAGCTACATAATAAGGTTCACTCATTCCAGATAAATGAATACCTTTTCTTTGACCAATTGTATAATACATTATACCTATATGTTGTCCTAAAACTTTATTAGTTTTAATATCAACAATATCTCCAGTTTGACTTGGAATATAATTTTGTAAAAAATCAGTAAAATGACGTTCACCAATAAAACAAATTCCAGTTGAATCTTTTTTATTAGCTGTAATTAAATTTTGTTCTAAAGCTATTTTTCTAACTTGTTCTTTTGTTAGATTTGCTAAAGGAAATAAAGTTTTACTTAATTGATTTTGATTTAATTGACTTAAAAAATAAGTTTGATCTTTATTAGTATCACTTGCTTTAATTAATTCATATTGTTTTGTTGTTTTATTAAATTCAACTTTTGCATAATGACCCATTGCAATATAATCAGCGTTTAATTGATTAATTGCATAATTTAAAAACTTATCAAATTTAATATATTTATTACATAAAATATCTGGATTTGGTGTTCTTGCTTTTTTATATTCTTCTATAAAATATGAAAAAACATAATCTCAATATTCTTTAATAAAATCAACTCTATGTAATTTAATATTTAATTTATCAGCAACCGCTTTTGCATCTAAATAATCTTGTTCTTGAGGACATATATCATTATTAATATTTGTATTACCTAAAATATCATTATTAGTTGCAGAATCTCAGTTTCTCATAAATAATCCTTCAACTTCATAACCTTGTTGTAATAATAAATAGCAAGCAACTGAAGAATCTACTCCACCAGATAATCCAACTACAACTTTTTGTTTCATATATATCCTTTCAAAATTAATATCCATATAAATTATAAATTAGTAAAAATGTTATATGTTATACTTACAAAAAAGCTCCTAAATATTTAGGAGTTTAAATAAGTATTTAATTTGATATGTCTTTTAATTCTATTTCTAATTTTTTGTTTTCTTTTATTAAGTCGATTAATTTCTTTTCAAGTTCTTTAACGTTTTTATTATTAATTAATTTTTCTATTTCTTCATTAAATTGATTAATCACTTGATCAGCTTCTTTTTTTTGATTTATAGAAAATTTAGTCTCAAAGAAAAATCTTAGCTCAACTAATATACTATCTTTTAAAGATTCATTGATAGTTATATCTTTATAAGTTTTTTGTTTTTCTTCAAAAGGTCTTTTATTTTGAACAATATCTAAAAGTTCTTTTAAAAGTTTTAACAATTCTTCTTTAACATCATTAAATTTCTTTTCTTCAAATAATTTTAAAATTCTTTGTTTATATTTTATTCATTCTTCGTTTCTTATTTTTTGACTATAAAAATCTTGTTTTGTAAAAATTAGTTCTTCGCCTAAATATTTGATTTCACTAGTTTTACTTAAATCTTTTAATAAACTTGTGACACGTTCTTTTTCTTTTTCTAAACCATCAGAGATAGGTTCTTTTTCAGTAGGTTGATCATTTTGTTGATTTGTAGAATCATCTATTTGATCATTTTTTTCTCTTTTAATCTCAGGATTTTTATTTGAATTATCATCTATATGCTTTGGTTGATTTTCTTTATTAATTGGATTTTTTATAGAAATATCATTTTTAGAATTTGTATTATTTTGATTATTATGCTTATTTTTAGATTCAGAATTATCTTTTATATCATTATTTTTTTTATGTTCAGAACTATTGTGAATCTTATTATTTTTACATGAAACAACTAATATTGAAGAACTAAGTATTGTTAAAAAACTTAGGACAAATAAACTTTTTTTCATTTTAATACCTTTGTAAAATTTGTATATTTTAGTTATATTTAATTAGTTTTTTTATTAGCTAAAGAAAGTGTTTTTTCTTTTAGTTTTTCATATTGTTTGTTTGCAATTAGTTGTTCTATTTCGTTAATTAATTTATTTTGATATTCTTGGATTTCACTTCTAGTAACTTTAGCAAATACTTCATTGATTTTTAGTAATATTTTTTCTTTATTTTCTAGAGAAACTTGATCTAGTAATTCTGTTATTTCTTTTCTTTGTTGGTCTGTGACTTTGTTGTTATTAAAACTATTGCTAATTAAAATAGTTATTTCAGCTTTTATTTGATTAAAATTAGATTCACTAAATAATTTTAAAATCTTTTCATTAATTTCGCGTATTTTCTTTTCAGTTTGTCTTTCTAATGGACTTAAATAATTTTTAAAAATAAGCTCAAAAGCAAGACTTTTAACTTGGCCAAATTCTTTATTTTTTATTAACTGATCAAGCCTATTTTCAAATTCACTTAATGTTTTATCTATTTTATTTTTATCGTTAGGCTCTATATTTATTTTAGGGTTATGTTGTTCTTTTGAACTAGAAGAATTACTATTTGAAATATTTTTATCAGTTTTATTTGTATTATTAGTTTTTGTATTAGATACAGGTTTATTACATGAAACACTTGTAATTCCAGTAGTTAAAACTAATAAAGAACTTATTATTGTTAAGAACTTATTCATGTTTTTTTACCTATTGTTTAATATTTTTCTCTAATTCAGCAGTTTTATCAACTATATCAAATAGTTTAGTTTTTATAGTTTCATATTGCATTTTAGACAATAAATTATTTATTTCATCTGTTTCAGATTTTAATTTTTCTTCAAGTTCTTTAGATATTTTTTGGCCAAATAAATTTTTAACTTCTTCTAGAATACCTTCCTTATTATCTTTTGTTACTTTGTCTAACAAATTCTTTAGTTTTCTTGATTCTTGATTATTAGAATTATTATCAAGACTTTCACTAAATAAAATTGTTATTTCTTTTTTTATGTCATCTAATTCAGACTCATCAAATCATTTTTTAATTTTCTTTTCTAAATCAAATCAATCTTTAA